>NZ_PNBY01000037.1 GCF_005886875.1 Pseudoalteromonas aurantia
ACTTCGATGTTGAATTCGGGTTTGATAAATATTTGTATAAAGTGTATTTCTAGGGCAAATGAAATTTATAGACAGCACTATAGTTTTATGCCACGAGTACTTTGATGAATTCAATTACAATAAAAGGACAGCATTATCCAGTAATCCTGAAAGGATTTAATTTCAATCAAGACCACCAATCCTACTTTTACCTTATTATGGTAGTCGCAATTGTAAAATGATTATACATTTCACAGTCAAAGATAATAAGTATTAAAACAGAGGAGCCATTCATTGAAAGTTACTCACGGATCTACATTGATATAATTTTCATGATATGAAAAATTACCAATAACTATTCAATAGTACGCCAATTTGCACTGCAGTAAGGGTTAAAAGTATAGGATAAGTATTTTTCTAAAAATTTTTCATTTAGGTCTTTTATTTAACAAAAATTATAAAACGGATGGAATAGTGCTATAAAGCATAAAATACTGTAATAAAGTTAGCCTTTCAATTATGAAAGATCGTGACTATTAAACAAAAATGAAGAAAAAAATCAGATCTCATAGTTAAAAATTTAGCTCAAGTGATATTTAACACTGCTAATTCCAAAGTCCTCTGTATCAGAGGATTGACAGCCTAGTCAAAAATAGGAAGTGTCTTCTTCATATCGCCTGCTAACACCAAAACGATACGTAGTAAAGAAATAATTTATCTAAAAAGCAACATGATCTAAAAGAACATTCAGCAATCCGTCTAATTACTCTCTGCTATTTAATTGCCTCTTTAACATGTAGTTATAGGTTCATTGACCAAAGTATGTATTTAAAAATAAACATTCAACACCGTCTTAGTAAAATAAATTCGACCGAAGAACATGATAAATGTTAAAATACAAAAAAGAACACATCATAGTATTGTTGGTTGACAAAAAGGGTTTCGATACTTTTAATCCTTATAAAATTAGAACACATCATACTTTTAAGTTATAATAAACTAAAGAACGTTACAACTATTTATATTTAAAATGTCATCAAGCACAAATCAATTTAAGCTTAAGGCTCATTTTGACCATTTAATGGAGCTTACTTCATTATTTTGTGTCGAATTAAAACAATCGGATGTTATCTCTGCTGATTATTATCAACTCCCGAACATAACAAAAGAATCAGAAGAAAAGGCGCCTGAAAAAATACAAGTTCAAAAAATAACCGGAAGTAAAGCAATCGATAAAATTGCACTTGCTTATAAGGATATATTTTTGGATGAAAAAATCAGTGGAAAAGTGCTGCTACGCCATCCAGGTATCATACTTATTAACGACGAAACCAATACTCTTCAAGCAAGACTAAAAGAAGTAAATAAAGCCAAAGAAGACTTTAAGAATGCAATTTTACAAATCGAAAATAACGATGCTCGCTTTGAAGCAGTACATAGTGCAATCCCTAACTTAATGACTTTAGCTGCTTATAGAAAAATACATAGCGAGTTAGGAGAACCATATTCCGTAAGGTTTACATGGATGACAAAACACGCCACACGTACTTTAACTAAAGATGCCGCTTTAGAAATGCTCAGTAAATCTTCAAATTACAATAATCCTCGAATGATCGACCAAGAATCTTGGTTATCTCTTGTACAAAAAGAAAAAGTACGCGTAGCCAATTTACCTGAAAAAAGTAAATTGAGAATTAGAAGGCCAACCCGAGTTTCACCTGAAGTAAATGTTCGATTTACTGCAGAAAACAGATATCATGTTAGTGCAGCTTTGCCATTTATTCTTTTTAATCCGAGCAAAAATACAAAAATAGGCACACTGAGACATTATGAAAAAGTTGAGAATCATCCAAGAAAAAGGGAATATAATTTTCTTGTAGACAGAATATATCTAGAAAAAGTAAGCGAATAGCTTACTTTTTAACAATTTGTTCTAAGATTTCTTCATCAATCACTTCAACATCTTCAACAATACGCTTTCCACCTTGGATCTCAATACGCTTGTTATGTTTATTTAAAGTAAGTATTTCATCACAAAACTGTGATGATGGATGCATCTCATAAACGTAATCGATTATCTTACCTGTATTATCATCCTTTACATTGCTTATGCTGTAATCAGAAATAGCGCCTTTTTCAATCAAATCTTTCATTGTTGTTGTCATATCACGGCGTAAAGCCTTCAACTTGTTCTCAACAATTTCATCGGTAGAGTATATTGACCCATACTTTTCCATAATCGATAGTAGACGAAAATGATATGTTTTCCCTGGAGCAGCATAACGCCATAGATGATATAAACGTAACATCATCCAACGTGACAAACCGCGTTTTAACTCTTGTGCACTATTAAAATAGTACCCTTTATATTCCAAATTATCGATCATATTATGAACAAATGCATTCAAACATGCGACACATTTAATGTTTCCACCCTGCCCCTTTTTACCACTAAAATGTAATGAAGACAAAAAGTTCATATTTGATTCATAGAATGAATCATCAATATCGGTATTTTTCGTATCCGTCGCTGAGTATTTGAATGAAAGTTTAGATCCTTGTAACGCTTCCAAAGATTCTTTAATTTGCGGATAAGGCATAGACTGACCAACAGCTTTTAGCTCTTGGGCTAACTCGTTCATTGAAAAAACCACAGCATATTGAATACCGGACTTAAAATTTATTTTTACAATCTTGCCTTTTGACGCTAGACGAATAAGCGCACGTTCTACCTTTTCTTCTCTATCAGATGGCCAAACCAAATATTCGAGATCTTCTCCATCTTTTTTACTACTTACAACTGCCGGAGTTATTTTTATCTCGCCTTCATACAAAATACCGTCAACTTTTTCTGAAATACGGCGTGTTATAATCGTTTTCTTAGGCGCCTCTTCCAAGGGTAGTTTTTTATGACCAGAACGGACAAACCGACCCCAAAGATCATAGTGATTGAATGTATTTGAATACGCTCGGAGTCCATGCGCCGCATTTTCTAATGATATGCGAACATCTTTATTATCCGTAAACAGCGCCAAACTTTCGTTATCAATAGCGCTTTCCACACCATGTATCTGACCTCTTAGCGAATCGGGCAGATTATCAACAGAGATGTTCACCTTTCGGCTCATTATTTTACTTCCAAAATTTATGACAGTTAATAACAACATATTCATGAACAAAAGTTAATGATTTAAGTTAGTATAAAACTGATCTATCCAAGTTTTTTTTTTTGAGATCGATTTTTTACTAACTAATCATAATTAGAGATCATTTTTTTACTAACTCAGGTTAGTTATTTAGCTTTTTTTGCACAATACGCTGTTTAATTCTTGTTGTAATGCAGTGTTATTAGGTTGATTGTGGATAACTGCACACAATGTTGGTATAGATCAGATCTGTACTTAGGATAGATCCGATCTTTATTTACTTGATCATAGAAATCAAAATTAAAATGTTTATAACTATATGAATTTACTTAGTAAAAATGTGATCTGTCGAGTGGGGAGCGTGCATAAGTTTGTGGGTAACCTGTGCACTTCTCTAGTTTGAATATAAGAGTTAGTAAAAATAGGATCCATGAGTACATAAAGATCTGATCTTTACTTCGTACAAATCAGATCCATCATTTTTTAAATTATTAATATATATCATATGGTTATTGTTATTTATATCACCCCTATCCTTTATTACCTATATACTTAACCATATCTAATCTTCTTATTTATACTTAATTAAATAATTTAATACGATGTCTTATATTTTTTGTGTTTACTACCAAAGTAATGGACATTATAATGATAGGTATCAAGTCAAGGATATCGCGTATGTCAATTAATAACAAAGCACTTTCAACATATCGTTTATTAAAAGCAACAGCAGAAGTTGCTGAACAATCACTAGAAGGTCGTATTCAGCATTATAGGGCCCATTTAAAAACAGATGAGAAAGAGCTAAGAACCTACACACAAAAAGCTGCAGCTGATTTACTTGGATGTAATAATAGAACATTGAAACGACGTCATGACCAAGGTGATTTTGATCACCTTAGTATCCAAAAAGGTGCAAACGGACATTACGCATACACTTTGTCCAATATCTTCGCAATGGCTGAAACTTTAGGAGTACAAGCTGATCAAAGAAAGGCAGGTGATAAACTCCAAGTTATCGTTATCAATTCATTGAAAGGTGGGTGTGGTAAAACTACATCTTTGGTCAATATTGCAGCAGCGCTAGCTACAACCAATATTAAGCGCTATAGGATCGGTATAATCGATCTTGACCCTCAGGGATCATCATCGAGCTTTTTTCCTGCTAACGACCCTGAACCTATAACAGTGGGCGATCTAATGAGAGATTGTATTGAATTAGATGAAAACGAAACATGGGCTCAGGTTGTATCAAATGCGTTTCAAGAAACCCATATCCCAAATATACGTGTCTTACCTTCAGGGATGGACGATTTTTATTTTGAACATGAAACGGCCACTGAACTTAAAGAAAGCTCAGGATATGAACAAACCAGACATTATCACAAACTATTAGAAAAAGTTATTGCACCTGTTGAGTCACAATTTGATTTAATTCTAATAGATACGGCGCCTTCGTTGAACTTTATGTTTTACAATGCGCTGATGGCTTCTACAGCAATGCTCATACCAGTCCACCCAGAAGCTGTTGATTTTGACGCTAATAACAAATATTTAAAAAGACTTGGTGAGATTTATCATACTGTCGCCGCGCTTGGCCATGATGGTTGGGATTTCATGCAATTTTTAGTGACAAATTATGTTAAAGGTAACCATTCTCAAAGAGACATCGTAAAAGATGTGAGAAGTGCTTTTGGACGACAAGTTATGAGTTACCCAATAAATCATAGTTCTGCAATTACAGCCAGTTCATCATCGTTCAACACAATTTTTGATCAAAAAACATCTGATAGTTTGGCAAGTAGGGAGTCACTTGTTAAATCACAAGAAAATATTAAAGATGTTGTAGACGAACTAGAAATGTTGATCAGATCAAATTGGTTGTCTACACAATCTTCATTAGCACAATCTTAAATAGGGTCGCAAAAAAATGGCTAAAAAACGTAAGAACGATACCCGGTTAGATCCATTTGCAACTGCAGTTGAGGGGAGCAGTTTAGATGATCTTTTAGATCAAGCTAAAATAGGTGATGTGATCACCATGCCAGCACCTAGTGATCCATTACGAACAATCACATTAACATGTCAGGTAATAAAGTCAGCCGATATAGAAACAACTACTCAAGTTTATGGTCAAAATAGACGGGAACAAAGCCTATTGAACGAAAAATCTGTTGCAGACATCTTGCCAGCCATAAATCACGACAAGAGAAACCTCCACCCAGCTCTCTGCTGGCAAAAAGGTGCTCAGCAATGGGTGTTATCAGGTTCAAGGAGAAGAAAGGCTTGTATGCTCGCTCAGGCTGACTATGTTGTATTGACGTCCGCTGATTTTAATGATGATGATGCAAAAGCTCTTGCCATCTCGTCAGATCAATATATTGCACCAAGCTTATGGGAACTAGGAAAAGCTTATAACACGACTAAACACAACTTAGTTAATCAAGGCTTAAAAGGGTCTTATCGTGAGATTGCTGCTATTGAAGGCATTTCTCACACCGCGGTTGCTGATGCTATAAAAGCTTTCGAGATCATTCCTAAAAGTGTTCTTAGCTTATATCCAACGCCAAATCACTTAGGTAGAGAAGCGGCTAAAAAACTCATTAACGCCATTAAAGATAATAAGTCAGCATTTGAACAACAAGTTTGTCATTTCAGTCAACAATCATTCATTAGCGATGAACAGAGCGATGAAAAACGGGCAATTCTTACAACTCAGTTTTTAACAACATTTGGCGATAAAGCCAATCGCACAGAAGCTTTGTTAGAAAACAAATTCATTAAATTACAACGCAATATAAAAAGTGGTGATATAACAATTAAAATCAACAATAAAGTGTTAACTGATAAGCGCCTTGAACAGCTGCAAAAATTGTTAGCTGGCTATAATTAACATCTTAAAAAATTAACGTAACTGGTTGATATTCATACTTTGGTCTATGACGGTGAACGCCAACCAGTTTCTGTTCGTAACTTTATTATGACTTTTCCCTTTAGCTCGTTCCTATAATTTCATATACTGGAAAAATATTTCATTTGTCATGCTGAGCTGATGTCAACGCAGTTATCTAAAGAGCAATTGTTTGCTTTGTTTGAAGAAATAAAACAAGAACAAGCCACGCAATTTCCCCTTTCCGAACGATTTTTGAAGCAGTACTTTAATAGTGCGCTCCTTGTCAAAGCGAAAGAGTATCTGAATAATTCTCAAATTAGTTACTTGGATCACAGTGAAGATTTTTCACGCATTGATTCTCAAGTTTTGGGCAACTTTGGTAATACGTTTTCTCAGCATATCAAAATTACGACAGTTAATAATTCAAATCGTGTGGAAGCACAATGCACTTGTTCAAACAACGCAAAATGTCGACACATTGCTGCCGTGCTTTTGAAGTTAAAAATAGATCACTCAGGCGGCTTTGGCGAAGCTTATCTCGTAAATGATTGGTTCAATGAGCTAACGCAACTACAACAAAGTAATTTCCAAAGTACCAATAATGTCTTGCTTTTTGTACTTGAACCGCATGGCAAAGAGCTATTGTTAAATCCAAAACTGTCACCTTTTAAACCCGATGGCGTTTATCCATTAGGTAGATCTCTTTCTGAGCAACAACTTAATAGCCATTTAGCGCCAAAAGATGTGTTAGAAACAGACTTTAGGTTATTCAATTGGGTTCGTTCTCAAAATACTCCGGGCCATTTTGAGATATTTGGTAATTGGGGCTTCACAGCTGTTGAGCAATTGATTAAAACCAATCGGTTCTATTATCAAAATAAGAGGCAGCCACTTGTATTAGGCCACCAAAAACGCCTGCGCTTCGAGTGGCAGATCAATAACAAAAATGCACAATTGTGCGGATTTTTGTCTCAAGTTGATAATTGGCTATTGTTAAGAACCGATCCACCTATGTACCTTAATACAGATGATCTGATCATAGGCCGGATCAACTCTGAATTAAACGCTCAGGAAATAGCGCATTTACAGAATATGCCACCGGTTGCACTTGATCAGCTAAATCAAGTCATGACGCGCTTTAATGATCTGTTCGCGAATGACGTGATCCTGCCTCCTGCAGGGTATAAAAGCGTAGTTAAACCAACTCAGGTTTTTGCCAAGCTAAAAGGAATGAATAACAGCCTTGAGCAGACATTAGCACTGTCGATCGAAAACACCGTTGGACTTTCCAAAGCTGAACAGGCAAAACACGTTAAGCGCAGCGAGCAAGTGCTGCTGGGTTTAGGGCTTAATGCGAGGGATGGAGTATTTCAATTACCAGTAAACGATGCCAATGGCGTGCATTGGTTTAATAATGAGGTTAAACCTAATTTACTAAAACAAGGCTGGGAAGTAGAAGAACTTTCACATAAAGACCCTGTAAACTTGCCACATATAACGCTGTCATTAAAACGTGACAAGCAACACCATATCTTAGGTAAAGTGATGTTTAATAGTAAGCCTATTCTACTTGATTGGGACATCACAACACCGCTAGATATTAATAATTTGGCCGATCATCATCAGTATGTAAAAATTGCTGAGCAATTCTATGCGGTACCTACTGCAACATTTAATGAGTTGCTCACTCTAAAGCAACGATTTAGCTATTATATGTCTGGTCAACAGTTTAAGTTTCCGCTGTCTTATGCAAAAAAAGTATTTGAGTTAAGCACTATAGAGTCCGTAAGTAACGATGTAAGGCTGCTAAACTATTTGAAAGAGCTAGAGTTGCCGATTGAGTCTAGTGCTTGTGCAACGCACAGCAATCAACAAAACTTTGTATTAAGGGATTATCAAGAGCAAGGTGTAAGTTGGCTAAAGTTTTTGAACCGTCATCAGCTCGGCGGAATTTTAGCGGATGATATGGGCCTTGGTAAAACATTACAGGTAATAGCTTATTTTGTTGGTCAACATAATACATTGGTTACGAAGCCCAGTTTAATTGTTTGCCCAACTAGTTTGGTAGGGAATTGGCAAAACGAATTTAAGCGATTTGCACCACATTTAACTTTAACAACGGTTCATGGTTCAGATAGAGAAAAAACACTGGAACAGGTGCATTCAGCACGTTTTATCTTAACGACTTATCCCTTATTAAAACGTGATCTCGCCTATTACAAAGAATTAGAGTTTGACTCTATTGTGCTTGATGAAGCGCAATACATAAAGAATGAAACTGCGCAGGTTTCTAAGTGTGTAAAGCAGTTAAATGCACAGTTTAAATTGTGTTTAAGTGGTACGCCGATTGAAAATAACTTATTGGAATTAAAGTCATTACTCGATTTTGTGATGCCAGATGTTCTTGGCACGAAACAACAGTTTAAGCACCACTTCCAAATACCGATAGAAAAAGAGCAAGATACAGCACGCGCTTTAGAGCTTAAAACGCTTATCGCACCATTTATTCTGCGTCGCACGAAAGTTGAAGTAGTTAAAGAATTACCCGATAAAACGGAGTTAGTCAAAGAGCTTGAATTTAGCCCAGAACAGGCAACTTTGTATCGCAGTGTTCAGTTGCAAATAGAAGACAAGTTAGTTTCTTTGTTTAAAGAACAAGGTGCTCAAAAAAGTAAGCTTGCCTTCTTAGATGCGTTATTAAAGTTAAGGCAGATATGCTGCCACCCGAAACTGGTAGATAAAGGAATGGGGAGCGAAAGTGCAAAGTTTGTATGGCTAGCCGAGCATTTACCTAATATGCTGTCACAGGGTCGTAAGGTGATTATTTTTAGTCAATTTACGTCTGTACTTGAATTGATCTCACAGCAACTTACAGCCAATGATATTGTGTTTACGACATTGACTGGGCAAACCCGAAATAGAGAGCGTGCTATTAGCGATTTTACTGACGGGCATTGTGATGTGTTTTTGATAAGTTTAAAAGCTGGCGGTACAGGCCTTAACCTCACTCAAGCAGATACGGTGATCCATTTTGATCCCTGGTGGAACCCCGCGGTCGAAAATCAAGCAACTGATCGAGCTTACCGGATAGGTCAAGATAAGCCTGTGTTTGTCTATAAGTTGATCATGGCTAACTCTATCGAACAAAAAGTATTTAGCATGCAACAGCAAAAGCAGGCACTTGTTGATGTTTTATTTGCTGATAAGAGTTTGAATTTAGGTAAGTTTGATGAGCAGCAAATGTTAGCTATGCTGCAGTCGTAAAAATAATTAAAAATAATTAAAAATAATTTGAACTAACTCAAAATCACGGGGTCTATTATTGTACTTGTTGGCAACAATGAGTTTAACATTGATTTCCCCCTTGATTACTTATTTGTAATGGAGCCAGCAGACTTTGCTGGCTTTTTTGTTTTTGCAGTTGCAATTTATTCATTTAGAAATAATTCCACATTCTGTCCACATTGTTTCGCTTTAATAAACATATTACAACGACGCACCAAGTTAGTTGGTTTGGTGTCACTTAATTAGCTCTAGAAGGCGAATAGAAATGTTGTGTTATGAAGAAGCTCCATCGCATCTAAACTTTATCGAACCACTTTCACAATGTGATTATGATCTACTAGCAGAGGTTGCGACCAGCGATGATCTAAATAGCATTCTAACTATGCTATTAGTTGATGAGACATTGTCTGACTCGTTGAAAAACGACGCAAAGAATCAATTGAAAGCAAATCAATTAAACTAATTACCAATCGAAGAGAAATTATGCAGCACATCCTTATAGTTGAAGGTGACTTTGATATAGCAGAGCAAGTCATGTTGTTTTTTAAAGCATCTGGATTTAAAACGTCACACATCGCTGATGGTGAAGAGGTTGTGCCTTGGGTTGAAGAAAATAGCCCTGATGCGATTTTAATGGACATTATGCTGCCGAACCAAGATGGTGTGGAGTGCATGAAGCAGATCCGAGCTTTTTCTATGGTGCCAATTATTATGATGACGGCCAAAGTGGCTGAATCAGATAGGCTAAAAGGGCTTGAGTTTGGTGCTGACGATTATGTGTGTAAACCTTTTAGCGCGGCTGAATTGGTAATGCGTATGAAGGCCATTTTGCGTCGCTGTGCTCCTTTAGCAGATGCTGAGTCTGAAAAGTTGGTGAATGTCGATGAGGCGCAGTTGACGGTAACATTAAAAGGGCAACTATTAGCCTTAACGAAGGTGGAGTTTGATGTGTTTGCATTACTTTATAACGCGCCATGCCGAGTTTTCTCACGTCAGCAGATCCTAGATTGTATTCAACCTGACAACTTTGATATTTCAGATCGAGTCATTGATAGTCACATCAAAAATATTCGGAAAAAAATAAAATCTTTGAATATTTCTCCAAAATTGGTTGGGTCGGTTTACGGTGCCGGCTATCGCTATGATGAGCAGCAAATCAATAACAGTAATTAAGTGATAACCGTGTTGCTCTCAGGTATTATTAATAAAAATATTATCTGAGAACATTATGTTAGATGCGCTTTTTTCTCACCTTTCTTGGTCGCATGTCGCCGTGTTTTTTTCGGCTATTATCTGCCCTTTACCTTTTTATTTTCTCAGTCGTCAAAAACTAAAAACACAGTTTTCGGTGCTAGAGCAGCAACATCTTCACAGTTTAAACAGCCATGAACAACTGGCGCTTCAGCAACAGTCATTGCAAACAGAGTTACAGCAGTTACAGGCAGAAAAAGTTCAATTACATGGTCATTGTCAGCAATACCAAGCTAGGTTGTCTGAGAAGCAATCTCAAGTAACGCAATATCAGGAGTTGTGGCAGCGCAGTGAACAAAGTCTGTCAGAAAACCGCTCAAATACTCACCAGTTAGAACTTGAGTTAAACGATTTGAAAGTGACGTTAGAGCAAAAGCAACTCAGTTTTGATGCACAAGTTTCACAGTTAGAGAACTCTAAAAGCCTTTTAAAACATGAGTTTGAAAATATAGCAAATCAAATTTTTGAAGAAAAGACCACGCGTTTTAATCACCAAAGCCAAGAGAAATTAAATCAATTACTTAAACCTGTTCAGGGTGAACTGAAAGGGTTTAGAGATAAAATGGAAGCTATTCACAGTGAAGAGTTAAAGCAACGTGCTGCACTTAAAACTGAGCTGCTGCATTTACAAGAAAACAATAAAAACATCACAGAGCAAGCAGTCCAACTCACTAGTGCGCTGCAAGGACAGAAAAAAACGCAGGGGAATTGGGGTGAGCTGATGCTTGAGAATGTGCTCGATAGTGCAGGCCTTCGTGCTGGTTATGATTATAAGCGAGAGGTTTCGTTTACCACGGATGAAGGAAAATATCGGCCTGATGTTGTGGTATATTTGCCTCAAGAACGTCACCTAGTGATCGATGCGAAAACATCACTTAATGCCTACACACGATATGTTAATGCAGACACTGAGCTAGAAGCAAGTGATGCGCTCGTTGCTCACTCACAAGCGGTAATTGCTCGGATCAAAGAACTGGGTAGTAAATCTTATGAAAGATTACCAGGACTCAACTCACCAGACGTCGTTATTATGTTTATTCCGATAGAGTCAGCTTTTGTTGAGGCGATCAAGCATATGCCTAATATGTATCAACATGCATTAGAGCAAAATGTATTGGTGGCCACACCAACAACCTTATTAACGAGCATGAATATTGTTAAGCAGTTATGGCGTTTTGAAGAGCAGAGCAAGCATAGTAGAGAGCTCGCAGTAAGAGCTGAGAAATTTTACAACAAACTCAATAGTTTTTTGCACAGTATGGAAGGTGTTGGGCGTCAGTTAGATAAAGCCAAAGAAAGCTACGACACAGCCTTCTCACAGCTGTATCATGGAAAAGCGAACTTGATAAAGCAAGCTTCAGAATTTAAAGAGTTAGGTGTGTCTGTGAATAAAGAAATGCCAAAAGAACTGGTAGAAAAGTCTAAGTTAGAGCTTGAGTAATATGAGTGAGGCTTATAATCGTCAACCCCCTTTACAGGGGGGATTAAATATAAAAAATATAGAAGAGAATGCAAACAACGAGTTAGGCATGACTATGTGGGTTTTGACACTGCGCAAAATTACTTTTTCTTGGAGGGTCGACATATAAGTTAATGTACAACTCACTTTTATTGATATCTAACCACACTCTGCTGCTGGCTGGGGGACATAAAGAATGTTTAATGTAGCTTTCGAGCTCTTTTTCATTCATAGAGAGCTTTTGTGGAATGCTGATAAAAATATTGACTTCGCCATCATCGAATTTCGCTTTCTGAAACTGCCAACTACCCGTCATAAATTGTTTAGAGAAATAGCGAGATATTTTATTTTGGGCAGTTAAATCTAACATTGTACCTTGTATTTTAGCCCCGCCTGAAAAATACATCCATGCACTTGCAAGAATAATAAAACCGCCCAATAACATCGAAATGAACGTGACGTTCATTCTATTGCTTTTTGGCGTGTTCTTACGCAATGATTGTTTTTTTTGCTCCGTGCGTGATTCTACAATTTTTACCCAATCACTGTGCTTGTTTGCTTGTTTGCTTGTTTGCTGTGTCATAATTATCCTCCAAGATTTTACCTGCTTATTACATCAATACAATGTGGAAGAAAAATGAAGTGAACCGCTTAATATTTGGCTTTATAGCCTGAAACTGGTTGGATGAGTAAAATCGTTAACTTATTCTTTTGTTGTTATTATAGGTAAAGTTAAACGAACACATAAGCCCTCAGGCTTGCCGTGATGTAGATTAATGTTACCTTCTAAGGCGTGCGTTAAGCCTTCGCATATAGAGAGCCCTAGACCTGATCCACCTAATGCCCAACTACGAGACTCATCTATGCGATACAGGCGCTCAAACAATTTATTTAGCTCGGTTTCAGAAACACCTGGGGCACTATCGTCAATCTGAATGAATATATACTTTGTATTTACTCTGACTTTTAATTGAATGTGTTCTGGACTGTCAGTGTATAAACACGCATTTTTAGCAAAGTTAGTAATAATTTGATCCACTTTTTGTTTATCGGTCTTGAATACCGTTGCTTCAAGAATATCGATGTCAGCTATAAATCGTAAATGGCATTGAGTTGCGAGTGTTTTCATATCCGCTATGTAAAGTGAAGTGAGTGCACTTAATTGACACTCTTGCCATATCAAATGCGTTGACAGGTTTTGCACTTGAGATAATTGATACACGTCAGAGATGAGATTATTTATTTTGCTATAAGCAAGCGCCTTACCGTCGAGTAAGTTGTGCTCTAAAACTTAGATATGTAATTGTGATACGCCCATAGGTGTGCTGAGTTCATGAGAGATATCTGCTAACATTTTATTTTTTTGATTCAAATTCGATTGATATAGACTTGCCTTATATTGGGCATTGCGATGTTTTATGACATACAAGTACACGGAGACGACTCTGAATAGTAAAATTATGATACATGCCAGCAGCCATGTGCGCCTTTGCAAAATTTGTTTCTCAAGCTCCACCTTTATTACAGCAGACTTTTGTTCTGTTTGGGCTAGTTTTTGTTATTGAACAAGAGCATTGACTTGCTGTCTTTATTGTTTAGTTGCACCTTGGTTTACCTCCTGAACTGCCTACTTATGAATAGCAAATTCGCTCAGCAAAGTGTGATATGCTTCTTCATAGTGATTTTTAAGCATACGGTATTGTGCTTTAGTATATTGAAGCTGTGCATCTAGTTTTTTATCACCTATGCCCTTGAGGAGCTCTTGGACTTTTGGGAGGTATAGTTTAAGAAGGTTAGTGTTTTTTTACTGAATATGTAGTTCTATTGGATTTAAATAGGCATGTACTTTCCTATTGGAGACTGTGTTTTTAAAGCATGGTTTAAACTTTTTTGTAATCAACTAAGCGCCATATGAGGGTTATCTAGCTTCGAGTAGATGCGGTGCAATGAGTTATATGCACGTGCTAGATTTGCATTGGCCTCCAGGGGCTTTAGTATGTTGATGACTTCTATAAATTGATCTAACGCTTCGTTGTATTTGTTATTTTTAAGTTTTATCTCTGCAAGCCCTATAGCAGTGTTCTGCTTGTTCAAAGTTCTGAATGCAGACTGATAGGTCACCTAAGTTATAAAAGTTGGAAGCCTTCATCTCCCAACCTTTAGATGTTTTAAGAAATTTTTGGGCCTTTGAATGTTACTCCATAGACAGTACCACGTTGTTTTTTGCTGTATGATTACGTCAGCATACCTATTTTGTTTACGTAAAACTTTTGCGAGTTTGAGTTTTGTTTTCATCGAACTTACCACTGCGTTCGAGTGTTTTTAGCAAAGTATATGCTTGTGTTAATTGCCCTTGCTTTTTCAGTATATCCACATCATTGAATGATGGTTGTGCTAATACAATGTCAGTTAAAGTAATATTAAAGAATAAATAAACTGAGCTAGATAGCGTTTCATAATGCTTATTGTATTGAAAACTGCACACCTTCTTTATGATTAATATGGTTGAATTATGATGCCTGTAAAGGGCCTTTACATATTGCATTTTGTGCAATTATTTTATCGGCATTAAGGTAAAGGGTTAGTAAAATTGTGTTTTATCAATGCTGGGCGTTAGTAAAAATTTGATTTATAACTGTGTTAAAGTTAGTAAAAATGTGCTCTGTGAGCGATTAAGGTCTATTTATTGGTGAAATAATTGACTGAAAATATGTTTTAGCGGTAATTCTTGAATACTACGTTGAATTTGCCAAAAGGTAGTAAAAATATGATCCGGTGTGTCTAGAACAATAAAGAGCCTAAAAGGCTCTTTATTGGCATCATTTTTAAAATTGATTCATAGTATTGGCTGACCCGCCAGCTTTCAATGCATTCTCTCCTGAAAAGTATTCTTTATGAGTATCCCCAATGTTAGACCCTGCAAGGTCTTGGTGTTTCACTGATGCCTGTTCTCTACGGATCTCTTGACGTTGCACATCTCTGACATATGCAAGCATTCCGAGTTCACCAAAGTAGCCTTCAGAAAGAATGTCAGTACTGAGTGCTGCTGTATGATAGGTGGGTAATGTGATCAAGTGATGGAAAATTCCTGCTTCTCGCGCCCCATCCTTTTGAAAATTCTGTACCAGTAAATCAGCTTCACGGGCAAGTTCTGTATTATCTAACTCTGGGCTCATCAATGCTTTCGGATCATGGCTTGGATCTGGATAGTGACTTAAGTCTTTTTGTTGCGCTTGCCACTGTGCATAGACTTGCTCTCGGAATTTCAGTGTCCAGTTAAATGAAGGTGAGTTGTTATAAACTAGTTTAGCATCGGGCACTTGCTCTTTAATACTATTGACCAGTTCGGCGATTTGACTAACGTTTGGCTTTTCAGTTTCAATCCAGAGTAAGTCGGCACCGGATTGTAAGCTCGTAACGCAATCTAATATGACACGCGCTTTTTCTGACCCTTCTTTAAATTGATATAGGCCATTATCAAGGCGTGTTGGTTTGCGGAGTTGCCCATCGAGTTTTATCGCCATTTCGCCGTCATTTAGCTCATCTATATTATCGACCACGGTTGTTTCTAAAAATGCGGTGTATTGGCTTGCGATATCTCCAGGCGTTTTTGATACCGGGATCTTTTGCGTTAAACTCGCGCCCAAAGAGTCTGTTCTGGCGACAATTATTCCCTCTTCTACACCCAGTTCTAAAAATGCGTAGCGTACAGCATTAATTTTTGCGAGAAAATCTTCATGTGGCACCGTGACCTTTCCTGCTTGGTGGCCGCATTGCTTAGCATCTGATACCTGATTTTCTATTTGAATGGCACAGGCACCCGCTTCAATCATTTTTTTAGCCAATAAGTAAGTTGCCTCTTCATTACCAAAACCCGCGTCAATATCGGCTATAATTGGTACAACGTGTGTTTCAAAATTATCAATTCGCGAAATGATTTCTTGGGTCTGTTTACCTTGGGATATTGCATCATCCAACTCCCGATATAAGTGGTCTAACTCGCGTGCATCTGCTTGTTTTAAGAAGGTATAGATCTCTTCAATTAATGACGCAACAGATGTCTTTTCATGCATACTTTGATCTGGCAGCGGGCCAAACTCTGATCGCAGTGCTGCAACCATCCAGCCACTTAGGTACACGTATGAGCGCTTGGTTGTTTTTTGATGCTTTTTCACAGCCATCATCATTTGTTGTGCAGTAAAACCATGCCAGCAGCCTAGCGATTGTGTGTATTGACTGTTATCTGCATCATACGCAGCCATATCTTGGCGCATGATATTTGCTGTGTATTTCGCAATATCAAGGCCCGTCTTGAACCTGTTTTGAAGGCTCATTCGACTAGCAAACTCTGGGTTTATAGACTGCCATGTTGACTTGTTGCTCTGACAAAGGGTTGTATAGTGATCTACTTTAGCTTGGTAGTTTTTCATAACGAGTTATCCTTCGAACGGTTAATTTATATCTGTTTTTAATATGAGAGTGCACCAAGTGGTCTGACCCCGGTGATTAATTAAACATTAAGTCTGTTTTGATGATTTTTTAAATTTATAGTTGTTATTGTCATTATCATTTATGTGAATGTGCATTTGCTGTTCGAGTGGGTGGTCTTTACGTTATGGTTACTCAAACCCGTTCAAATTAACTAGGATTTAGATATGAGTATAATGGTCCAACACTCTGGCTTGTCGGTAGATAAGGCGCTCTTCGAATTTGTAAATCAACAAGTACTTCCTGGTACAGGTATTCAACAATTGCCATTTTGGGATGGATTCGCGGATCTGATTGAGTCTTTATCACCTATAAATAGAGAACTGTTAAGTAAGCGGGCTAATCTACAAAAAGAAATTGATGAATATCATCGAGCAAACCCTGTATGGGATAGCCACAAGTATCGGACATTTTTGCAAGATATTGGTTACTTAGTCACCCCGCCTAAAAAATTTAGTATTGATACAGAAAATGTTGATCCAGAAATCGCATTGATGGCTGGTCCGCAATTGGTGGTGCCGGTGAATAATGCGCGGTTTGCTTTGAACGCAGCGAATGCTCGTTGGGGATCGTTATATGATGCTTTGTATGGCACTGATGTGCTTTCGCAAGACGAAGGAGCGGAGAAAACCCCAGAGTATAACCCTGTACGAGGCTTCAAAGTGATGGCGTTTGCACGTCAGTTTCTTGATAGTGCTTTGCCTTTAAGTAATGGTTCACACATAGAAAGTACAAATTATGCAGTACTAAATGGTCAGCTAATGGTTACGTTGAATGATAGTCAACATGTGACGTTACAAGCACCTGAGCAGTTCATTGGCTATCAAGGTCAAGCGCAAGACCCGTCGTCACTGTTGTTTAAACATCATGATTTACATATTGAAGTGCAAATAGACTGCCATGACCCTGTTGGTCAATCAGACAAAGCAGGTATTAAGGATGTTGTGTTAGAGTCAGCTCTGACGACTATTATGGACTGCGAAGACTCGGTCGCTGCTGTGGATGCACAGGATAAAGTGACGGTATATAGTAATTGGCTTGGTTTAATGAAGGGCACGCTTACAGAAGAAGTCTCTAAGCAAGGGCGACTTTTTACTCGTCAATTAAACGATGATAAGCGCTTTATTGCGGTGTCTGGAGAGAAAATAACGTTAAAAGGTCGAAGCATGATGTTTGTGCGCAATGTTGGCCATTTAATGACAACCCCAGCAATTGTTGATCGTCATGGACAGGCTATCTTTGAGGGGATCTTGGATGCAGTGATCACGTCACTTTGTGCTTTGCATGATCTTAAAGGGTTAGGTAAGTATAATAATTCGGCTTCTAAAAGTATTAATATTGTAAAACCTAAAATGCATGGCCCCGAAGAAGTGGCGTTTACAGCTCGGCTATTTTCAAGCGTAGAAGCGCTATTGTCGTTACCCTGCAATACAATAAAAATGGGGATCATGGACGAAGAGCGTCGCACCTCTGTTAATCTCGCTGCATGTATTGAGCAAGCTAAATCTAGGGTGGTGTTTATCAATACCGGATTTTTAGATCGTACTGGAGATGAAATTCATACTTCCATGCTTGCGGGTCCAGTGCTGCCTAAGTCACGTATTAAGTCACAACCATGGATATCGGCTTATGAGGATCGTAATGTTGATATTGGTCTGAATTGCGGCTTTTCAGGTAAAGCGCAAATAGGCAAAGGTATGTGGCCAATGCCTGATAATATGGCGCTGATGATGGAACAAAAGTTGGCACATCCAAACTCTGGTGCAAATACGGCTTGGGTACCCTCCCCTACAGCCGCGACTTTGCATGCTATGCACTACCACAAAGTCAATGTATTTGATGTACAGCAACAAATTATCAAGCGCGAAGAAGCGGCTTTAGGCGAATTATTGACGCCACCGTTACTGCATGATGTTCAGTTGAGCAAAGAAGATATTCAAGTTGAGTTGGACAATAACGCCCAAGGTATATTAGGTTATGTGGTACGTTGGATAGACCAAGGAGTGGGTTGTTCGAAGGTACCTGATATTAACCATGTGGGGTTGATGGAAGACAGAGCGACACTGAGAATATCTAGCCAGCATATTACCAATTGGTTAGTACATGGGATTTGCTCTCCAGAGCAAGTGCATAGCACATTCTTAAAAATGGCTGAGGTGGTGGATGGGCAAAATCAAGATGATCCCAATTATAAGCCAATGGCTACAAGTGAAGAAGAGTTACAAACGAATTTGGCTTTTCAAGCTGCACTTGCCTTAGTATTTGAAGGTGCTGAACAGCCTAATGGTTATACCGAGCCGTTATTACATGAGTTTCGTTTGAAGTTTAAGCAACAGCGCCAATAGTTAAATAAACCAATTGACTATCCAGTACGAATGTAAACCCCCATTACATTCGTACTGTGATTCAGTGCATGGCCGCCTGTGCGTTTTGCATCGCTCAGGTTTGTACGCGACATTTGAAATCGCAACGTAATGACTAACTAAACGCAAACAGTTGACCCAAAGGCTTATATAGGCTCTTATGTTTTACGTTTGCTCAATATTAAAGGAATCCTTATGAAGTTATTTTTGGTTGCATTGGGTCTTGGCTTGTTTGCGAGTTCGGCCTTTTCAGCCTCCTCCTCATTAGCACTTAACGATGTGTTTGACTTAGAGTACGCTAATCAAGTCGAGTTTAGTGAAGACGGTAAAGTTATTTACTTTGTTAGAAATAGAATGGACATAAAAACAGATCGAAAAGTTGGAAATATTTGGTCTGTTAATGTGGAGTCAAATGCGTTGGAGCCAATTACTTCTGGTTTGCATATGGATTATGCTCCCGTGATATCGCCTGATGGTAAGCGATTAGCATTTATCTCAACGCGTGATGGCAGCAGTCAAATATATATGAAGTGGCTGAAATCAGGCGCTATTGCAAAGATTAGTAATCTAACTCAGTCTCCATCTGGCCTCACATGGACACCTGACGGAAAACAGCTTGTTTTTTCTCAATTTGTACCCGCCAAACCAAAAGCTCCGGTGAATTTACCAGGAAAACCAAAAGGCGCTGAGTGGGCAAAGTCTCCGATATTTATAGATGATGTATATTATCGTTCTGACGGCGCTGGTTATTTAAACTCTGGTTTTTATCATTTATTTAAAATTGACGCCAATGGTGGGAATGCACAGCAGCTGACGACTGGGGATTTTGATCACCGCGGAGAAGTGAGTTTTGATACAGAAGGAAAAGTACTTTATTTCAGTGCAAATAGGCATAAGAATCATGCGTTAAAGCCGAGTAATAGTGAAATATATTCATTAGATATGAAAAACAAGAGTATTAGTGCTGTCACGGATAGAGAGGGTCCTGATTGGTCACCTAGGGTGTCTCCGAACGGTCGCATGCTGGCTTTCATTGGCTTTGATGATAAGCGTATGAACTATGAAAATGCGGATATTTATATTCGTAACCTTGAAAGTGGTGAGACAAAAGTGATCACGGATGCGCTAGATCGCAGTGTTGAGGAGATCCAGTGGGACAATAAAAGCCGAGGTATATATTTTAGCTACGACTCACATGGAAAAACGACCGTCGCACACCAACCTTTGAAAGGAAAAAGTAAAGTCTTGACCGATGCTGTAGGCAGCGTCGCTTTCGGCCGTCCTTATTCCGGTGGCAGTTATGATATTAGCCCTCGAGGAGAGGTTGCTTTTACGCTCGCAGATCCTCAAAAGCCTGCGGATATTGCGCTCGTAAAACGCGGTAAACCGATCAAACTCACGGACTTAAATAACGATGCGTTAAGCAACAAAACATTGGGTAAAGTTGAAGAAATTTGGGTTAAATCAAAGCATGATCAGTTAGATATTCAAGGCTGGATTGTTTATCCACCTGGGTTTGATAAGTCTAAGAAGTACCCACTTGTGTTAGAGATTCATGGAGGGCCCGTCGCTAATTATGGACCGCACTTTAGTGCTGAAGCGCAGCTATTTGCCGCAAAAGGTAGTGTAGTTTTATATATGAACCCACGTGGTAGTGACTCATATGGCAAGGCGTTTGCACAAACAATCCACCATAATTACCCAAGTAATGACTTTGATGACCTAATGACAGGTGTCGACGCTTTGGTGGAAAAAGGCTTTATCGATGAGAAACGCTTATATGTCACAGGTGGTTCAGGTGGTGGTGTATTGACTGCATGGATTGTTGGTCATACAAACCGTTTTGCCGCCGCGGTTGTGGCAAAGCCTGTTATTAATTGGTATAGCTTTGTGCTAACCGCCGACTACTATCCATTTTTTGCTGATTATTGGTTCCCAGGTAAACCGTGGGAGCATATGGCGCATTATATGAAGCGTTCTCCAATCAGCTATGTTGGTAATGTCACAACGCCGACTATGTTGTTAACTGGGGATGCAGATTATCGTACGCCCATCTCAGAAACTGAACAATATTACCAAGCTTTGAAGTTGCAGGGGGTGGATACTGCGATGGTGCGCATTCCAGACGCTTCGCATGGCATTACTGCTAGACCTTCAAATTTGATGAATAAAGTGGCTTATATTCAATGGTGGTTTGATAAGCACGCAGAAAAATAGACAGTGTGTTTAGTAATAAAAAGCCTGCTTTAATTAAGCAGGTTTTTTCGTTTTAAACAGGTGACTTTAGATCACGTGACGTGTGCTTGAATCACTTTATTGCGCGCAGTAGTATACAATAAAGGAAGAAAAGCTCCTTTTAAGAGGGGTAAGATGGGCCCATTACAGATGTTTCAGGAGTGTTGTGCAGTCAATGATTAACCGGATCCGTTATCGCGCAGTTATATTATTACTTGGCTTGTTTTGTAATATAAGCATGGCTGAGTCGCTTCGTATTTATATTGACGATGAAAAAGACTTGCTCGTGTTTACCGGTAAAGTCGAACCCATCAATATTGCTGGGGCGACCAATAATATGTTGTTGAATGCGATTGGCGAGTACCCGATTGAATTCGTACCATCGAGTTATAAACGCGCCTTACGGATCATGTCTCAGCAGCCTCATCCTACCTGTTTGTTTAATAAGGTAAAAACGCCTATTCGTGAAGCTAATTTCTTGTTTAGCTTACCAATCAACTTATATTTGAGTCGCCGCTTATATATTCATAGCCATGTGGCTCCTTTAGAGGAAGCCTTGCTTGATAAGCAAGGCAATGTTAAGTCACTGCCTTTACTTTTGGACGTTCATAAGAACAAACTCATTGTTATCGCTGGTGACTTTTCATATGGCCCATTTTTAGATGAGCAATTAGCGCAAGTTAATAGTGAAAATAAAGTGTTAATAGAAGGCAGCAATCACTACGAAACAGTGTATCGTATGTTTAATTTAAGACGGGTAGACTTTTTAGTAGCCTATCCAGCCGAAATGTATCGACATGTCAAAATAGATAAAGCAACGTACCAGTCTTATCGAATAGCCAATTCACCAGAGTATATTTTAGGACATGTGATGTGCAATGACACTAAGATGACCCGCGCGTTTATAACTAAAGTGAATGACGTAATGGTGAAGTTGTATAAACAAGAACCCTTCATTGAGGCACACCTAAATTACTTGCCAGAAGAGGAACATAGTATTACGAGGCGATATATCGATACGTTAAAGTAATACACCTATGGCAACAGTCAGTATGATTTATGCTGAAATGTTAGGAGTGAAAATGAGGGAAAGATGCGAAATATAATAGGGTTTGGAGCCTTGTTCTTGGTGAGTTTATGCACTTCAGTAAAGGCGAAGTTACCAGAGGTAGAATTGCAGTCGCTAATTCAACAGCACCGGGGCAAAGTTATTTATATCGATTTCTGGGCGTCGTGGTGTACGCCTTGTCAGCAAGCGTTTATATGGATGAACACACTCGATAAAAAATTTGAGGGTAAAGTGCAAGTAATAGCAGTGAACATGGATGCGGATAAAGTCGATGCATTGGCTTTTTTGCAAACTAACCCTGCAGACTTTCCGGTTGTTTATAACCCTTCTATGAGCATTGGTAAGGCCAATCAGTTAAAAGGTATGCCGAGCAGTATTATTTATGATGTGCAAGGCAAGAAAGTAGTACAATTCTCGGGTTTTAATGAGGAGAAAATGCGACATTATGAAGCAATTTTAACTGAGCTGACCAAATAAAAAGAGTGAACTCATCAACGTACCTTTACGTAATTATTGGAGGTACGAGAAACATTAAGCTATAACACCTCCATGAGACTAAATATTTTTATGGGAACGTATTTGTACTACTGTCTGACTTTGTTGTATTGCTGTTTGCTTGCATCCTTTAGTTGTTTCTCCCAGCACACACTTCCCTCGACATCTGATACGGTTTCTGCTGTTGATTTGGGCAAAGCGCTTTGGCAACCATTGTTAACTACCACATTACCGAGTGGCGCTGCGACCCTTAAAAAATCAACAGCCGCCAATTTAGGTTATTCTCAATCGCTAGATTTTACACCTAATGGTCATGCTCAAGTTATAGTTAGGCCCACGGGTTGGCAGTCATCTAACACGGAGCTTATTGTCTCAGGGACAATTGATAATATCCCTTGAGAAGCCGTTAAACCGGCGCAGTATGAGCTGAACGTTCAATCCGATGTAAGGCACTTTTCAATTCGTCAAGGTTTACCAACCGGCGCGGTATACAGTGTATTTGAAGATACAGATAGTATGGTCTGGTTGGGCACGAACGGAGAAGGTGCATGCCAATATTCTGGCCTTTATTTGCGCTGTTTGACGAGCTTGCATGGCTTAAACAATAACAGAGTATGGGACATTGCTCGTAGCGCCAGTGGCGATTTTTGGTTTGCGACAGATCAAGGTGTCAGTGTTCTTAAAGGTCAATCAATGTATCAAGTGTATCGGGGTGATACCGTGTTTGATACTAAAGTGAACGATATATTACTTGTTAAAGACCGCGTTTTTATCGCCACGGATAATGGACTATATGTTATCTCTAATGGCGTTTTATCAAAATTAGAAAGCGATGTAATACTTAAAGTAAATCGATTGGCACAAAAAGAGGGGTCAAGCATTTGGTTAGCCACGGATTCTGGCCTATATACGCTCGAAAATTCAATTTTACATCGTATTGATTTGGCCGGGCCGGCGTGTCAGGGCCCTGTTGCAGCATTGGCCCCAACCAATGAGAGTTTGTGGTTGGGGATCACTGGCCGAGGTGTATGCCAGCTTGACTTTGGATAGGCACTGAACGTGGGTTAAACTCTGTTGCACTTACTACGCTATTCTCCTCATCAGACCTTATAACACCTTTAAGGTATACCCATGACAACGGATATATTGCCATTGATAGTACCTTAAATACTGCAGAAAAAATTAACAACACCATTTATTGGGGGTCGAGCTATGGTGTCGCATATTTTAATGCGAATGATTTCGTGGCACCTAGTGGCATCACCGTAAACTTGCTAAATATTAGTGCAAGTCAGGGTAATACACCCCGCCCTCGTTTTGTTTCACTGTATAAACAAATGACGAAACTACCCGCAACAACTTTTCAGCTGCGTTTTCAGTATAGCGCGCAAGAATGGAAGAACCCTGAACGAATAATGTACCAAACTCGTTTAGTCGGTGTCAGCGATTACTGGAGCGAACCCTCTAACCAGAGTGAAATTACGTATACGCAATTAGCTGCGGGTGAGTATGAATTTCAGGTGCGTGCATCTGCACCTTACGGAGCGGATGAATATACTTCTTTTTCTTTTATTATCTTGCCCCCTTGGTGGCAAACATGGTGGGCATATACCTTGGCGTTGTTGCTGCTTATTGGCGTCATTTATGGTGCTTTAAAGTGGCGGTTTGAGTTTTTGCAAAAACAACAAAGAATTCGTGATCGTGCCGAATTTTCCGAAGCATTGTTACAGCGAAAGAAGCAACTTCTTGCGGAAGTATCTCATGAGATCCGAACCCCATTGAGTGTATTAAAAATGCAAATCGAAGGGTTGGAATATAACTTAATTGAAGATACTGAAAAAACCTATGAATTGTTGCACCGTCGAATAAGTGACATCAACCATATGATTGCTGATATTGATCAGCTTGCGATGACTGAACTGTCAGAACTGAGTTTGAATGTTAAGCAGATGGATGCTGTGACATGGTTAAAAAATTGGACATTAGATGCCCAAAATCGTATGGATCAGACCGCAGAGGGTCGTTTCGATTATATGCTTGATTTACCTATGAGCTTGATAGTTGATGCCGATAAAGAACGATTAACTCAGGTGCTCAATAATGTTTTGTCTAACAGTTTACGTTATAGCACCCCACCGATTTTGATTGAATGCAAAGCCACCTATAGTGAAACGCACTATGTAATTTCTTTGAGTGATAGTGCTCCTGGTGTGTCTGAGGAAGAGTTAGCCTTGATATTTTCACGTTTATATCAAAGCGAGCGAAACAAATCGTTATTTAAAGGGGGGACAGGTCTTGGTCTAGCAATTAGTGAAGATCTGATAAATCGACATGGTGGAATGATAGAAGCGTCTCATAGTCCGTTGGGTGGCGTGACAGTGAATATTACCTTACCGCGATAATATTCACTGTCCGTTGTGAGTTAAAGCGGCCCTGTGTTTTGTGACGGTGTTTGCCAGAGGCTATACCACGCATAATTACCATGAATATAGTAAATGTTATCTTTTTGTAACACCGCGCGATCATCGTTGCCCGGTATCAATGGTAAATTATAGATATTGGGTTCATCATATTTAATACCACTATCGCCAGTATGGTTGAGTGTTTGTGTCTCTGTATTTATTTCAAACAAAGCGAGTTGGTTGTGCTTGGTCCACTGATAGTTTTTCGGGTCAGTGCCCGTTTGCTCCCATTTCTCGAGGGGCATACTGAATCTGTGTAGCTGAGGTTGTGCTTGTAAAAAGCTCAGAGCACGATAGTTATATTCAGCAGGTGTGTAGGCATCAGGAAATATTTTACTACTGAGCTGAGTAGGCGAAGTGATATCGCTGACATCAAATAAACTAACCTTGGCACCTTGCGTTACATTTGCAGGTTCGGTGTTGTTAATATTTGCAACTTCTTGGCCAATGCCTAGCAATAAGTTTTCACTGATTGGGTGCAGGTAAGCAGAGTAGCCTGGTACTTCCAGTGCTCCTGCTATGTATGGTGATGTGGGAGTTGTTAGGTTAATGACATAAAGCGGATCGGTTTGTTGAAATGTGACGACGTAGGCGAGATCATTGAAAAACCGGACAGCATAAATATCCTCATCAACAACCCCTGATACAGTATTTATTTTACCAATTGGCGTGGTATTCGTTTGGTTAGGTAGCTCAGCAATACTGGTCAGTTCAGCGTCTTCTTGAGCAAGGACATGAAGTTTATGTTCGAATCCTTCAAGGAAGTCGCCATTAGAGGTAACAACACGCAGATGATCATTATATTCACTAAACCTGAGGTTTTTCAGGTTATGCCCAAAATGCCCCGAAACTGTTCCGCTGGCGACATAGTTGAATGTTTGCGTATCAAATTTGAATTTATGAATGACAGAATTGATGTTTTTTTCTTCGTAATGTGTGCTGTATGTATAGAGCGCATTTTTTGAAGCATAAATACCTTCTATCTCGGTATTCACACATACCGTGTTGTGTTGGGTTGGGTTGGTTAATGAAATGCGTGTAATAGACATAATTGCATCATAGCCAGTCACCTGCGATGCACTTTGTGAGATGTAGCACTCATTGGTATCGAATAGGGCCTGTGTTTGGTTGGTATCTGTTCGTGTAATCGAGGGGATCAAATGATCAATATCTGTTTCGCTTAACGCTTGGTAGTTTTTAAGCTGTGTCTGAGCATCTGAATTACTAAGATCAAAGCTTGAATAAGTTGGTCTAAAGTTACTGACGATATAAAGCGTGCCATCGATTACACGGCTATCAATCAACACACCATCAATTGTATATTGCTGCGAAATAGCTGCTTGTTCAGGGGTAGTTATGTCAGCAAAACTAATTTCAAACTGGGGTGTGTCTTGCGCGACGAAGGCAGCACTTGATGTTGCTTGTGTGGTTAATGGCTCTATAGTTAGCCCACCATCAATAGAAAACCAGCCAGGCTGAGCGTTAATTGACACTAATGTGTCTTGCTCAATATACAATTTTTGTTCAGAGAACTCAGTGTATGACGTCGATAAATCTTTTACTGACTCCAGCATGCCATTATCTGTTCGCTTAAGTATACGAATATAATGTGGCTGAGGGTTGTCTGTTTGTGGAACTAGGTCATTATTTCGATTGGCGGCGATGTATAAGTAGTTGCCGTCGTACTTGACTCTGTCCGCTTCGTTGACGTCTTTCTCTTGTTGGTTGGTCGCTGAAAACGACGCCGATGTACTGACAGGAGCACTGTGGTTATTGTTATTTTCTAACCCTGCATTAATAGGCTGATGGTAACGCATAAAAATGCCATTTTTTAAATGGGTAGAAAATTGGCGGGTTGTTACTTTCTCTAACGGCGCTGTTGAAACATTGATCCCTGTAAAGTTGGGTAATGTTAACGTTTGCGGCGTGTCAGATGTATTGGCTTGTTCATTATTTCCACCACACCCGCTTAATATAGTGAGTGCTGCAATTCCGAGTAGATGTGTACGATACATAATACGGTTCCTTGAATGAAGAGCTGGAAATATACTTTACAAAATGCGCTCAAAATAACTGTTACCTTTAACGTACGAATTGTTATTTAATGTAACTCTTTCTGGTAAATCCTACACACAATGTTAAATTAGCAGCTGTATTATAAGGAGCTGTAAATTGAAATATCTTTTTGCAATGACAGCATTGCTCGTCTCCCTATTTAGCGTTGCTGAAGAATCTTTATGTCAACATAGTGATGACAATTGTATTAGTGTCGATCAGTGGCAAGTTTCAGTTGCCGTTGGAGCTGGAGTATTGACGAATCCACTATCTGGCGGAAAAAACTTACCATTATTGGTGGTGCCTTATGTGCGTTATTACCACGATAAGTTTTTTTTAGAAAATACTACGGTTGGTTATACATTTGCTGAGTCTGCAGACTTTGATTTAAGCATTATTGCAGAGCCTAACACTGAACAAGCTTTTTTTGAGCGACTTCATATCCGCAACTTGATTGCACCAGGAACCTATGGCGTAGCAGATGGTACGATTGTTGGCGAAAGCGAGGGTAATGTTCCAGTATCTCCAGAGCGCACGGTATCTATTGATGATATTGCTAAAAGAGGGTGGGCATTAGACTCGGGGTTATTAGGACATTGGTACTTAAACGAAAACAGTAAACTGTCTTTACAGTGGCTACATGATATTTCTGGTACGTATCAGGGCAGTCATATCAAGGCTGCTTTTCATCATGAAATGAAGCCGTTAGCAAGTGTGCCCGTCAAATTTCACTTTATGGCGGGCCTGCACTGGAAAGAGAGCAGCTTAGTTGATTATTACTATGGTTTACACGAACGTGATGGGGTGGATGAATCTCTATTCTATTCAGGGAAAAGTGTTTTAACCCCTGTTGTTGGCGCAACGATTAATTATAAACTCTCTGATGATTGGGTCGTAAAATTGAGTGTAAAACGTCAGTTTTTGGGCTCAGGCATAACAAACAGCCCCTTGATTGAAAAAAGCCATGTGACGTATTTTTTTGTTGGAGGGGTATATGCGTTTTAATCCCATCTATCTCTTTAGCTTAAGTATTTTATTACCGCACAGTTTATTTGCCCAATCAAATAAATTCCAACAAGCTGCTTTACAGATTAAGCCATTAACTTGCGTTGTCCGCCAATTGGGGGAGCCATGTCAGATGACTGTGAATATTCAATGGCAAAATCAAAATCAAATAGATGCCTGTCTATATCAAGAAAAAAATAAGCTGCGGTGTTGGCAGCAAAAAGATAAAGTGGCAGAGCAGTTACAGATTACGCTCGCACAAAGTATGCGTTTTAGCTTGTTAGATTTGCAAGGCACCTTACTTGCAACACAAACCGTTAAGGTAAATGCGGCTGTGAGTAAGCGTTATCGAAGAAAATTAAAAACCGATTGGAGTTTCTTTTAATGGCCCATATTATGTTGGTAGAAGATGATGAGCGTCTTGCAGCCTTGACTGCTCAGTTTCTACAAAGTAACGAATTTATAGTTACAATTGTTAATGATGGTGCTGATGCTGTTGAAGCTATCATTAGCAAGCAGCCCGATATTGTTGTGTTAGATATTATGTTACCTAATCAAGATGGATTTAGTATCTGTCGCGCGGTGCGCCCTCATTATAATGGACCAGTATTGTTTTTAACTGCGAAAGACAGCGACTTTGATCAGGTTAAAGGATTAGAGATTGGCGCTGATGACTATGTGATAAAGCCTGTTGAACCTTATGTTTTGCTTGCAAGAGTTAATGCACTATTACGCCGAAACTTTGCTACTGCGCAAAGCAGTGATAATTTAGAGTTAGGTCAGCTTAAGATTGATAAGGCTGACAGAACTGTATATTTAGCGGGTGATGAAGTTGAACTCACCAGTTATGAGTTTGATCTTTTATGGGCACTGGCAAGCAATGCGGGCGAAACACAAAGTCGCGAGTATATTTACAAACACGTTGTTGGTCGGGAATATGATGGACTAGACCGAAGTGTAGATGTGCGAATTTCTCGCTTACGTAAAAAGCTGGGCGATAACCCTGAACAGCCATTTAGGTTGATCACGGTGTGGGGTAAAGGATATTTGTGTTCAAAGTCAGCTTGGGAATAACTTGAATTTATGATCCGATTATTGATCAGCTTATATTTGGTGGTGTTTGTTAGTATTGTATTGATCAATCAAAGCAGTGAGATGATCTGGAACAGTTGGGTTCATCAAGCACCAGATGAATTGCGTCATGCTCAGTTGGTGGCTAAAGTATTACAAGAGAGTGTGTCTGATATACACCAACTCCCCCCTCATGTTACGACGTTATCGTCCGACGATGTTGCCTGGCTACCCGAACAAATTGCGGCTTTACAACAAGGTGGCGTGATCACGACCTTCACGGAGCAAGGTGACGCATTGCTCACATTTCAGATCAATGGCGAAGAGTCACTTGCACAGTTGGGCCCATTTTTACCTGCAAGTAATGCGCTTGCACAAAAATACCTATTTAAACTACTTTCGTTTGTTGTACTGGGGTTACTGCTCGTTTTTTGGCTCAGACCTTTGTGGCTCGACTTGATGCAATTTAAGCGAGTTACAGCGCAGCTGGCACAAGGTCAGCTCGATATATCGATTCAGCCTTCTAAATTTTCTGCGATTTCGAATCTAACCAGTCAGTTTCATGCTATGGCGACCAAAGTTGCGAATTTAATGAGCGATCAGAAGCAGCTCGTTAATGCGGTATCCCATGAATTGAGAACCCCGTTGGCGAGGTTGAAATTTGCGTTGGCAATGTTAGCTGCGAAAGACCCCAAAGAAGTGCAAGCGATGTCTCAAGATGTACAAGAAATGGAGTTATTGATAGATGAAATGCTGGGTTATGCGCGTCTTGAAATTGCTGCTGAATCTTTAGAATATCATGCTTTTGATTTTTCTACGTTGGTTCACGGTCAAATTGAGAAGCTACAAAGAACCAATACAAAAGAGCTAAATGTAACCCTATGCCCCAATGTTACGATTTATGCTAGCCAGCATTATATTGCGCGAGTTGTGCAAAACTTATTACAGAATGCTTGTAAATATGGCCAATCAAAAGTGCATGTTACGCTACGAGTAAGTCACGAAGAGGTTGAACTGCAGGTTGAAGATGATGGCGCTGGAATTAAACCTGAAGATAGGGATAAGGTGTTTTCGCCTTTTGTGCGTGTTGACCATAGTCGAAATAAAGCTTTAGGTGGTTTTGGTCTTGGGTTGGCAATTGTTCAAAAAATATTGAATTGGCATAATGGGCGATGTGAAGTGAGTACATCTTCATTGGGGGGTGCTCGGTTTGTGATGTACCTCCCCATTAGCGAGAAAGTTAAGCTGTTAAAGGTAACACCCTAAATGCGACTTAACGTTAATCTAGCTTAGTATTTTAGCTTTTTACGTAAGTTTTTTGTTTGGCCATGCTTTACTTTGCTATCAACCCTTTTTCTTTGTGAGCTTCTCGTTGGTTTAGTTGCTCTGCGAGTTTTCTCCACCTTAGTTGCATCTAAAATGAGTGCCTTTAGCCGTGTTAACGCTTCTTCTTTGTTCATTTCTTGGGTTCTATGGCTCTGTGCCTTAATAACAATCACTCCCTCTTTGGTTAAACGACTGTCTTTTAAAGCTAATAACCGCGATTTATAAAACTCAGGGAGAGAGGATCGCTTAATATCAAATTTTAAGTGAATAGCGCTGGATACTTTGTTAACATTTTGACCTCCAGCACCTTGTGCTCGGATGGCGGTCATTTCAATTTCCCATGCGGCGAGTTCAACAGCATTTGATATCTTTAGCAAAATTTATTTTCTCAAAGTATATAGAGTGGATAGTTTACCACATTCACTTTAAATGGCGTTAGCCCACCGCCCGAATGTGGGCGCTAGGTTCGATAACTCAGGTTCCCCGAGTGGTAATGGCTGGAGAGATCTTTGCTGCTTGGCTAACAGGATACGCAACGGCAATTTGCCCGAGTAAAATAATCGCAATCGCGCCTACAAGTAGGAAATGTATTGGTACAGGCGACAGTGATAGTAATTCGACAAATTGGTTATTAAGTATGATGGCTGCCAGTATCCCTATACAAACGCCTATGGTTGATATGATGGCATTTTCGAGCATAAAGTAACGGATGACTTGGTGCTTGCTTGCGCCCAGAGCTCTGCGTGTTCCAATTTGTTTTGTACGACGACTTATATTGAATTTGGCTTGGCCCAGTATACCGAAGATTTTGATAATGGTTAGACAGATACACACGACTGTGAGTAACTTATTCGTGGCAATATCTTCTTGATAACTTCGCCTTTTCACTTCGCTAAGCGCTTCAATACTGTCTATTTGTTTATATGGATGTGTTAAAAGCTTTTCAGGTATTGCTTTGATGACGCTGGCCATTTGGCCGGACTCTACTTGAACAACATAGCGCTGTGTATCATTGGCTTCTTGTACTGCGGAAATAACGGTGTATTCTAGCGCGCTCCAGAAGTTCCATGCATTTTGTAGTTTGTCTACAATACCAATAACTTCATGGGGCTCTTTATGGTAATACAAGCTTTTTCCGAGAATATCACGCCAATTATCTGGGTATATTTTTTCAGCCAACGCTTTAGTTATGATGATCTTTGACGATTTAAATATACCGTCATTTTCAACTTTCTGAATATCAGAAGGTAAAAAGTTTTCCCCAGCAAGCAGGGTTAAATCAAAAGCTTCTATTAAGTTTTCATTTGAACCAAAGTAGCCACCATATGCAACATCTTCTTCATTTGGGTCTAATTTGAAGTCCATATAAAGCCCCCACCCTTCTAGTGGCAACCCGGTGATAGGGGCAGCATTAACAACACCATGTATGCTTTTTAATATGGTTAAATCATCTTCTAGTTGTGTGGTTAAATCACCTTGCTCAGAGGGTAAGTTGGCAACCACTATCAATGTGTTTTCCATATTTACGCCTATAGGGCGAGCAATCAAGTCACTACGTTCGGAGATCATGTAAATGGCATTGACGAGTACCATGAATGTTACCGCAATTTGGAATGCTAGCAATGCGGGGGCAATTTTTTGCTTTTTTAATGTTTTCAGTATGGGTATAAGATCGCGCATGTCTTTTCGTCCTATAAGCTTTTTAGCTGGCTTGATGGCTGCATTTGACTGGCTCTGATGATGGGATATAAGCCAAACACTAAACTAGAAATTAAAGCTAATAAGACCGTGCCAATGAGTAACTGGAGATTCATTTGCATTAAGCCTGAATGCAAATAGCTGTATGTTTGTTTAGCAGCGAGAAGACCAGCCTGTGCAAATAACAACCCTAATAAACCACCTGAGACTCCGACCACCGATAACTCAATGGCGAATTGTGTGACGATATCTTGCTTGCTCGCTCCAACTGCACGGCGCAGCCCTATCTCTCCTGCTTTAGCGTGAAATTTAGCTATCATTAAGCTCATACAATTGAGCAGGCATACGATAAGGAAAAGTACAGCCAACCAAACAGCCATTTTACTATCATCACTGACAACCTCTTCATCTATTAAATATTGTTTTAGAGGAACCAGCTTATTATAAATACGATTCTTAAAACGGCCTAAAGATTGTTGCTCTTTGGCATGATTATCAATAAATGTTTGATATTGATCATGGGTTTGCTTATCGGGAAGTTCTACCCAAAAAATAACCCACATACATTCTGATGCTAAAAAAGCAGAAAATGAATCATCTGTAGATTCTTGCCAGCAGGCATTACTGACTAATTTTTCCGTGAATAGCTCATTTTTTATTTGCGTGTTAAAAGGAATAAATAAGTCATATGGTTGTGTATATGCGATATGGGGTAGACCATAAAACTTTGGCAAGGGGTTCCATGAGTCTAACACTCCTATTACTTGGTAAGTCTCTGCGCCAAACTTGAATGATTTACCAACGGAATTTTCGCCATCGAACAGCCAGTCATTGGTGTTTTTAGACAATACCGCAACCTGTGCGGCATCCTTTCCATCTTGTTTACTCCAGCCTGAACCATATAAAAAAGGGGTTTCAAACATGCTGAAAAAGTCACTGGTGGTCGTACGAACTTTTAAACTTTTAGCAGTGACATGCCCGTTATTTATATGACCAATTTTTTGTTGAATGGCACTTAACGCAACCTGGTATTTAGGTATATCAGAATCGAGTAATACCTGTGTATCCTGATATGTTATTGTATAAGGGAGGATTTTTCCGTCACCATAAATCTCATCCATACTGTCTAACTGAACTTGGAACAACTGTGCACTTTTGCTGGGAATGGGGTCTTTAGACATCATGTAGCTTATGGTGTAAGTCGTCATGGTTGCGCCAATACCAATTGCGATCATAGTCACCATTAATAGACTTAATAGGGGCGTTTTACGCAAGCTTAGCAGTGCCAATTTGAAATAGTATGAATACATTTTTGGCCTTTACGCGATTTCTTTTTGGATATCTGGGCTGTCAGATAAGTGCCCATCTTTTATTTGTACAATTCGCTGAGCCTGAGCGGCTTGCTCATTATCATGAGTTACCATAATAATACTCGTGCCAGCGGCATTAATGTCTTTCAGTAATGACATAATGCCTTCTGCCATTTTTGAGTCGAGGTTACCCGTTGGCTCATCCGCTAAAATAACGCAAGGGGTGCCCGCAATGGCTCGGGCGATAGCAACGCGTTGCTGTTGGCCACCGGAAAGCTGGGTCGGGTAATGGTCTTTACGTCCAGCCAGCCCGACCTGTTCAAGCGCTTGTATGATACGTGCGTGTCGTTCATCACGGTTAAATTTTCTATAGCGCAGCGGCATGTCGATGTTATCATAGAGATTAAGTTCTGGAATGAGGTTAAAGCTCTGAAATACAAATCCTATTTTCTCATTCCTATAGGCTGATTTCTTTTTATCACTAAACTGCGCTACATCTTGCCCGTCTAACTCATATAACCCATCTGAGTGCTCTTCGAGCAACCCCGCAATATTTAAAAACGTGGTTTTTCCAGAACCAGAAGGCCCGATAACACTGACGAACTCGCCTTGCTCAATGGATAGATCAAAAGGGTGAAGTGCTTGCGTTTTAATTGCATCCGTAAGAAATGCTTTTGATAAATTTTTCATTTTTAACATTATTATTATCTCTTATTTCAGGATACGGACACTTGGTGCATCTTTAAAAATATCTGAGTCAGATATCACCACGGTATCACCGGTTTTTAAACCAGATATCACTTCTACTTTACCTAGGCTGCGAGAGCCTATTTTTATTGGGGTTTTCACTGCGGAATTATCGCTGACGACATAGGCAAATTGCCCGTTATAGGTTTTCAAAAACTGGCCTCGAGGCAAATATTGAATGTTATTTTTACGTTCTAAAATCACTCGGGTTGTCAGGCGCTGATTTTGTCTAAGTCCCGTTAAGCTTTTATCAGTAAAGCGTATTTTTCCTTGAACTCGCCCTTGGACTATTTCAGGAGAGATTGCGACTAGCTCGCCTTGGTAAAGACTTTGATTGAGTGTAATTTCAGCTTCCATCCCTAAGGCTAAGTCGTCTGCATAACTCTCTGGAATCTGGACTTCAAGCTCATATTCAGACAAATCCACAATACTTAGAAGTGCTTGATTTTTTGCAACCGAATTTTTTTGTTGTGTGCTTAAGTTGCCTACTAAGCCTGTTACTGGTGATGTAATTTTTAAACCATCAACTTGACGCTTTAGTTCGGTTACTTTTACTTGCTGAGAGTGCAATTCGAATTCTCGGGTTTTAATTTCAAACTTTTGACTTTCTTTTATTAATGCAACTTCTTTAACAGCGTGTTCGTATTCACGTTTGGCATTTTGTAAATCGTCTTTGGCTTTTTGATAATCAATGTCACTAATAATTTTATTTTTCATGGCTTCGCCTGAGCGTCGCATTTCTCTTTTAGCTGCATTGAGTGCCACCTGTGCTTGTCCAATTTGATTTTCTTGTTCTAAATTTGATTTTTTGACTTGGATTTTTTCACGCTCTAACTGATTCTTTAATCGAGTTAAGTTTGCGATTTGTTGGTTGTATTCACTTTTTAATTCGGGGCTATCGATTATGGCAATAGTTTGTTGTGTTACCACGCTATCACCTGCCTCGACTAAATATGTCACCGTCCCCTGCGCAGGGCTGTATAATATGGGTCGACGTGCAGCGATCACTTTGCCTTGTACAGAGAGATCTCTGATGAATAGGCCCTGTTTTACAGCTGCAATGTTAAGTTTATCCTTGTGAACAGCACTGGTCCCTTTGGTCCAATTTACCACTGAGGGCAATATAAAAAAATAACTGACAATGACTGTCAAAATGGTTGAAAATGAAAAAATGATCATTTTATTCAGTGAGCGAGGCTTTTCTATTTGTGTATCTTGCGCACTGGTATCTGCGATATAGCTCATACGTTGTTTACCCGAATCCTTTCTATGTTTTTACTAGCTTATTCAAAATAGGTATAAGTCTCGTTAGTTATTATTCAATTTAAAAGTCACGAGAACAAAATACACTTTATTATATAAAAAGTCACCAAGGTTAATAGTTTGTTTTATTTTTGTTTTATTGCTGTTGTGTAATTTCAAATTGTTGGTGGGTTAAGAGGATTTGTCTTGCTGGGTTTTAACAATTTCCAAATATCGACTTTCTATGAATTTTTTTTCCTTTGTTAGGTGCTTTAAGGCTAACTTTGTTTGCTCTAACTCTCCTTGTAACTCAGATAGTTCAGGCCCATTTTCCGTGTTACTCGCTTGTAATGAAAGTTGTTCTAACGCTTGACTTTGCTCAGATATTTGACGTTTATAGTTGTTAAGTGTATCCAACATATCGGCTTTTTCACGTTCAAACGTAAGTACCATTCTTTGCATCTGTTGTGGAGATGAATTAGCTTGGCCATTTTCGTTTTCAAGCGCTAAGCACTTTTCTTCTAGTTCTTTTTTTTCTTTTTGAAGCGACTCTACGGTATCGTATTGGTCATATAACTTTTTCCGCGTGACTTTGAGTTTATCCATACTTTTATCTAAATCCCCTTGTAACTTTCGAATGAGTGCGTGAGACTTTAATAGTTTTTTATTGAGATCTTTAATTGATTGATCTTCTTGTTTGGTGATGTGATCTTGCGTCGAGTTACGAATGTCGGTTAATTGTTGCTCTAGCGCAATTTGTATTTTGGCCAGTTCAGCAATGGTATTACTATGTTCATTGATATAGCCAAGTGCATTGTCAACGGACTCTCGGCACATGGCCAGCGTTTCATCGTTTTGTGCTGATGAAGCCGTGTGAGTGCCTGCACTAACCGATGAAGCAAACTTTCTAAATTCGCGTAATATTAACAATAAGATATAAAACCAGATTGCGAGAATTAGCAGGCCAAAATTAATGGCTAAGTATTGATATACAGTAATAGGTAATTGAAGGCTTGGCATAATGATGGTTTATTGTTAATTTTGTCAATCATATCTATTCAGTTTAGTGATGGATGAAAAATATGCCTATAATAAAAACAAGTTTTTATAAAAGTTGTGCCGAGTGAAAATCTTAATTGTTGATGATAGTCAAGCAACCTTAGAAATCGTAAATCGTGCGCTAGAGAAATTCGGCTATCGTAAGTTATTAATTCAAAAAGCGAATAGTGCTAAATCTGCGCTGCAGTATATAGGTAATTGGAAGCCTGACATTGTATTAACGGATTGGTATATGCCAGATATGTCAGGGTTAGTGCTATTACAAGCAATCAAACAACGTCAGCTTAATATTACGGTGGCGATGATCACCACGGTGGATGAGCAGGCACAAATTGATCAAGCCTTCGCAGCGGGTGCTTCGTTTGTATTGTCAAAGCCATTTACGGATGATGAGCTTCATGCACATTTACTGCCACTTGTGCAAGGCGCTGAAGAAAATGAAATTATACTGGATGACATAGAAGTTAACGGTGAATTAGCATTACCCAAGCTCAGTCAGCTCGAAAGGTTGATACATAAACAAGTAGACGACTCACTGTGCATCAAGCCGATACATGCGCAAGAATTTGATGAAACTAAAGTACCCTGTTTAATGGCTGTTTATGAAGATAAAGAAAGCCAAAAGATAAGAGCGGTTGGTATACTTGATGTCTATGCCGCCTGTGTCATGGCCAGTGGGGTTCGGGTTATTTCGCCAGAAGAAGTACAGCAAGCAATCCATCAAAATTTAGTAACCAGCGAAATACTCGATGCGAGCAAAGAGGCGCTAAGTGCGACAGCTTTTGCGTTTTTAGATAAAAAAACCAAAATGAGCTTACGGATAAAAACGGTTAAGTTTGTTGCCTCACCTTTTCGAAAGCTTGAGTTACTTTATCAAACTCAAGCAGACAGCCGCATTGACTTTAGTTGCCAACGTGAAGGCATGGCACTGGGGAAAGTTCTATTGGTCGGCTTTTAAAACGCGATATTTAGGCCATTGCACTGATTAACACTCCTGGGTCTGTAATACCTGCATTTTTTAGAGCTTCTCTTACATTTTCTGCCATGCTAAATAATTCAGTTTGTAATTGGGCCACATAATTTGCTTGTTGTAACTGCATATCTTGTTTTACTTGATCATTAAGATCTGAGCGCGCTTTTAATTCAACTAGGCGTTGTTGCTCTTGCTCAATTTGTTCCTTTATTTTTTCTATCTGTTCAAGCATTTTTTGAATATGCAAAGGGAGGCTGTCTTTTTTTGAACCAGTTTTTTCCTCTTTTTCACTGTTATTTAACTGCTTAAGGTCACGTTCTGATAGTTGATGAGATGCAGTGCTTTTTTCTGAACGGTCAGTTTCATCCTTAACACTGTTAGCTTTACCTTCTTCGAGTGTTGATAATTGATTATGTGATAGAGGGGCGATTGGTTGGTGTATTTTCATCCTTAATACTCTAACTATTTATTCGTAGATAAGTCGGTATGTTATATATCGGCCGAAAGCGGTGTTACTTTAAGATAAAATGGTGTGAAATAAGCGGCATCCGTGCCGCTGCAAGTGCTTGGGAAAAAATGTTTTTGTACAATACTACTGTTTCATGAACTTAGGTGATCAGTGCGCGTTATCAGCATGACTCAATTGATGACAACTCTCGTGATTAAGACAGGTTGTATTTTTGCGAGAGTACAAGCTGACTATTATTGAGTGCGCGTTTTAATGCTTGGAGCAAGTCTTTTCCTTTGGCTTTTACCGATATGTCGGGTAAACCTGGCAAACTCAAATTTTACATGACATAGCTTTAAACCAGTATGTTGAGCATGAGTAATATCGCTGACTTGCACATCAATCTGGCGAATATTGGTTTCGTATTGAGTGAGCTGCGTCGAGACTAACTTGGACAGCTTAACTCTTGTAGCGGCATTCATTACTTTGTTCTTCACTGTCAATTTTAGCTTCATTGCTATATCCAAATATAAATTAAGTGTATTTAGTCGCGCCTTTATTGCAGGCTTGTGTTTAATCTACTAAGGTATATAAAAAGATAAAAGCTGATTATTTCTTATTTAATCATCGGTAAAAGCGAATGATAACAAACATAAATTATAACCATCTGTATTACTTTTGGCAGGTGAGTAAACATGGCAGCATTGCTAATGCCAGTAAAGTGCTGCATTTAACACCACAAACAGTCAGTGCCCAAATAACCAGCTTGGAGCAACGTTTAGGTAAAGCGCTTTTTTTAAGAGAAGGGCGTGGTCTGAGGTTGACTGAATTTGGACAAATAACGCAGCAGTACGCTGATGATATGTTTGCAATTGCCGAAGAGTGGCTAGAAACGACCCAAGGTGACTTAGAACATATATCTAGAACTTTAAGAGTCGGTATTTCAGATGCATTGCCCAAATCATTGGTATCAAAGTGGCTCTCCCCGTTTATTGAGAATGACCGGATCACCAACTTACATTGTGTAGATGGCCAGCAAGCGGAGCTTTTGGCGCAGATGGCAACGCACAAATTAGATTTGGTATTGGCTGATAAGCCATTAGATAGTTCGCTACCATTTAAGGCTTTTTGCCACGAAATTGGTAAAAGTCAGCTGGGTTTTTTTGGTAATAAAGCGTCATTGGATACATTGAAAGAAAGTTATCCGCAATCACTGGCAGATGTGCCTGTTATATTACCGGCTAAATCGAGCCCTATGACGAGTGCAATAAAATACTGGTTGGAAGAGCAAGCAATTGAGATCTCTATTGCTGGGCATGTCGATGATAGCGCATTAATGAAAGCGTTAGGCCAGCAAGGCTTTGGGTTGTTCGCAGCGCCATTGTTAGTAAAAGAGGAGATTGAAAAGCATTACGATGTGAGAGCTATTGGCGTCATAGACAATGTATATCAAAATTATTATGCCTTTACGCCTGACAGGCTGATAAAAGATTCTATTTATTCTGAGTTTGTGAGGCACGCTCAGCACTGTTAAGTGCTTGCCTTCTCGTTAGCTGTCATATGCTGAAATTGATCGCGCACCCAAGTTGCAAAAATAGCCAGATCAGAATGAGGCTCGGGTTGTTCAGGGCTTACTAAGTAGTAGCTGTAATCAAGCTTTAAGGATTGTGTATGACACCGTACAAGTGTTTCACTTTTTATGTCATTATCAACGATATGATGCCACGCAAGTGCCAGGCCTTGTTGGTGTTTTGCGGCTTCTAATACCAAAGTCACATGACTAAAGTGACGGTGTTGCATAGGTTGGCTGGTGGTTATATTTAGCTTTTTTAACCACATTTGCCAAGAGACATTGCTGGGCGCATCTTCGGCGGCTGCGTCATACTGTAATAGCGCGTGTGACGCAATCAGGTGTTGAATATCAGCATTGCTTTTTTGCAAGAGAAGTTGAGGGTGACACACCGGGTATATATATTCATCGGCTAAAAATTGTGCATATGCTTGTTGTGCATATCCGTCGCCAAAATGTAGATGGGCATCAATAGGCGCAGTGGAAAAATCGACTAATTGATCTTGGGCATGCACGATGACGTTGATATCTGGGTGGACTTTATAAAAATGTGAGAGTCTGGGGATCAGCCAGTTTTGTGCTAATGAGGGGATAGCCGCAATGTGTAATGATCGTTGTGAAGCAGCTGCAATACTATTTGCTACGCCGACTTGAATAAGTGAAATCCCCTTGTTTGCACTGTGCATTAAGGCGTGTCCAGCATCGGTAAGCCCGACCCCTTTTGCTTGCCTTTTGAACAAAGGCACACCGATATGTGCTTCGAGTAATTTCATTTGATGACTCACGGCGCTAGGTGTGATGTGCAATGTGGCCGCGGCACGGCTAAAACTGAGTGTTTGCGTGACGACCGTAAATGTATGGATAGCCGAGTAAGAAAATTGATTGCTCATTTTATAGTTGTGTGAGTTTTTATCATATACCTTTCAGTTTATGTTCTTAAGCTTCAGTAATACACAGGTATTATGGTTTTTCAGAGCGTGAGTATGATTGTTTTGTGAGTTTAACTCACTTTAGAGTGACGTATTATCGCTTTTTATTACTATGCCGCTGATGCAACATAGACGGCATTTTATCTAAGGAGTAAAAACGTGTCTCAATATAAAGCATCAATTCAATGGTATAAAAAGCCATCAGAATATTTCGTTGACCTAAAGTATAGTCGAGTCCATCAATGGCAGTTTTCAACAGGCACATGCATTGCAGCATCGTCAGCGCCGAGTATTGTGCCACTCCCCTATTCCGATGCCAATAATATTGATCCAGAAGAAGCTTTTGTGGCTGCTTTATCAAGTTGTCATATGCTATTTTTTCTTGATTTAGCAGCTCGGAAAAAATGGGTCGTTGAATCTTATCTGGATAATGCTATCGGTACTTTGGCAATAGATGCGAACGGAAAAAAAGCGATGACGCATGTGCTGTTAAAGCCTTTGGTGATTTTGGGGGAGAACGTCGTCGTCTCTGATGCGCAGATCAGCGCCTTACATCATCAAGCACACGAATTATGCTTTATCGCTAACTCAGTTCTGACTAAGGTGGAAGTTAACCCTATTTACTCGGCTTAAAGCCTGATGGTGAGTTTCTATATTGTGTGCGTAAAGCTGCACACAGTATAATAGTCACTGAGGTCGCTGGCGTTCAGTTTGCTTAGGGTTAAACATTATTTGCACTGTGTATTCATGGCGCTTATGCGCTATTTTATAGTGCCAGCTTAGTTGTTGTTTACTCACTTGCAAGGGAAGCAGTAGCCCTAGACCTGTCCCCGATGAAACGAGCATTGACACCCACTTAAAATTATTGCCAGCCTTAAAAAATACCTATGAGATATTGTCGAGTTCTCAAAATTGAACGGATAATATGCGCTTTACACTGAAAGAGATAGCGAAATTGGCCTACTCAGTGCTAAAGAAACACGCCTAATCCACCGTTAGTTATTAAGGCTTATTGAAGGCGTTAGCTGATCACTCTAAACGTTAAGCCCGGAAATCGCCTATCTTTTAAGCTGAATTTAAAAGATAAGCAATGAATGAAAAATAGTCAATTTGGGGTGGGTGTATGTTTAACTGTTTAAATGTTCGTTTATGCATGTTTGCTCCGGTCATAAGTTGGGTAATCACTGTAACCGACATCAGTACCTCCATACATAGTATTAGGGTCCACTTGGTTTAGTGGCCAATGGTTCTTTAACCGTTCTGGTAAGTCTGGGTTAGCAATAAATGGTCGTCCAAAAGCAAAAAGGTCGCCATATCCCTCATTTAAAATTCTCAGCGCTTTTTCAACTGTATACTTACCAGCGTAAATAATTCGTCCTGAAAATAACTGACGCGCTTTCTGATAAAACTCCACCGGTAAACCCGGCGCATTTTCCCAATCGGCTTCAGCAACAGATAAATAAGCCAGCCCAGCGTCTTCAAGTAATTTTATCGCTTCTGCGTAAGTTCTTAATGGATCAGACTCGACTAAGCCTAAATATACCCGCTGCTCGGTTGTACTTTCAAATAACGGCGCAAAGCGAACCCCCATGCGTTCAGCCCCGACGACCTGACTCACAGCAACAACCACTTCTTTTAAAAACTTCAAACGATTTTCAAGCGAGCCGCCATATTCGTCCGTACGTTGGTTGGTGTGTTCAGAAATAAACTGATTAATGAGATACCCGTTTGCACAATGTAACTCAACGCCATCAAAGCCCGCATCCAAGGCATTTTGTGCAGCCAACGCATACATTTTCACAAGATCTTTCACTTCTTGTGTTTGTAACTCTCTTGGTTGGCTCGGCTTTGCTAAGTCCCCCTCACCAGGCGCGGTTTCGACAAAAACACTTACAGTATCAGCTGTAATCGCTGACGGTGCAACCGGCTTGGTGTTATCTGGTTGTAAGCTTGTATGAGAAACGCGACCCACATGCCACAATTGTGCAAAAATAACTCCGCCTTTTTTGTGTACAGCATCCGTTACCAACTTCCAACCTTCGACTTGTTCTAACGAATGAATTCCAGGCGTCCAGGCGTAACCTTGTCCTCTAGGTTCTATTTGTGTGCCTTCTGTTACCATAAAACCGGCACCCGCTCGCTGTGCGTAGTATTTTGCCATCAATTTATTTGGAATATTACCCGGCTGAGTGCTTCTTGAACGAGTTAATGGCGGCATAACAATATGATTTTTCAGTTCGTATGGGCCTAAAGTGGTGCGCTCAAAAAGAGCTTGAGTAGTAATATTTTCTTTTAACATAACTATGCCTTAATTATTGACTCAGTCTTCGTAAAACTTTACTTAGACTAATTTTTAAATGCTTAAATGCTTAA
>NZ_PNBY01000038.1 GCF_005886875.1 Pseudoalteromonas aurantia
TGGGATTGGCGGACGGATACAAAATAACTGCTGATAATCTTGTGCTAAGCAGGTGTTGACATACTGTCGATAAGTACCTGAACTATCGTGCTTGGCTTCTAAGCTATTTACTGGACTTTGTAAGCGTACATTAGGCTCTGGTTTTAAGCCAATGCACCACCCTTCAAAAATAAGAATATCTGGTGGCGTCTCTACTTTTTGCCAAAATTGCGATTGAAGCGGTTTATCTTGAGATTTATCAAACCGTGGCAGTATAAATTGACGCTGTGCTTTAAATGATTCTACGACATCGACTGCTTGTAAAATAGAGTGAGTCCCTGGCACACCTCGGGTTTTTAGCAGTGGATGTTGGTTTGTAGCCAACATCTGTCGTTCTTGTGGTGATAAATAGAAATCATTTAGTGAGACAACAGCCACACTCAGCCCATCATTCCCAAGCGCAGCTGCTAAGTATGCCGCTAATGTTGATTTACCGCTGCCCTGAGCCCCGTTTAGCCCTAGGCAAAAAGGTAAACCCATCATGTTTGTATATTCTGCTTTTACCCACTGAACTATTGGCTCTGCATCCGAAAGATAACTGTCAGTTAATGTATATGTTTTTATAAAAGAGGATTGCCACGGTGCCATAAATTTATGTGAAGACTGCTTCAAAATAGGCTCAGTTTATCAAGAAACTTTGGAGCAGTCTTCGCGCCTTAAGTCTCAGAATAACAAAAATGACGCAGCAAACCATCGAATAAACTGATTAATACAGGTCACTTAAATTTTTTAAGATTTAACAACGTTATCCATACTGATCTACGTGGGCTTCTACAAGCTCTACGTAAGCAGCTATTTTAGTGCAATGACTTTGCAGGCCTATTGGCCTGTTTAAACCTGCTCCTTGAAATTAAATGTTGTAAAGGCATTATAAAAACTATGCTTACAACATCGGCAGGCGCGCCTATTGCAGATAACAACAACAGTATTTCTGCCGGTGAGCAAGGCCCACTAATCTTCGATACTTTTCGATTGTAGGTGGTGACCAAAATTATAGTGACTATGCTCGAGATCCTCGTGGCTTTGCGGTGAAATCATACACTGAACAGGGTAACTTTGACCTTGTTGGTAACAATACACCGGTATTTTGTCTTAATGGTCCAATAAAGTTACCAGACTTTGTTCCACTCAGATAAAGGACCCAAGAAGCAAAAAGCCTGATCCTGCCGCTATGTTGGAGTTTTTGCTAATCATCCAAAATAGTTACACCAAATGAAGATTTTTATGTCTGAGCGTAGGATCCCCTTAAGTTACAGACATATGCATAGTGTTAGTTCTCATACCTTGAGCTTTTGGAATCAAGCAGCTGAACGGTTTTGGCTAAAATGGTAGTTAAAACACAGCAAGATATTTAGACAGTGCATAGCGATGGTGCCCACAAATCCCCTACTTTTGACGCAAAACAAGACTTAGTGGCTTTATTAACAGTCTATGCAGGCAGTTCAAACAGCCTTAGGGGCGCTTACATGAACTGAGCATAATATAACTCTTGGCTACTTGCTATGATACTCCTGCCTAAAAATAACAAAGCCGACGTTATGCCGGCTTTGTGATGAGAAATACGAAAGTAATTAGGCTTGGCGAGCTTCTATCATTAACCGTTTCATATCTCGTATGGCTTTTTCAAGTCCAGCAATCGCCGCTCTAGCAATAATCGCATGCCCAATATTAAGCTCATAAATTTCAGGCATTTGAGCAATTGGTTTTACATTATGGTAATGCAAACCATGTCCTGCATTAACGATGATCCCCAGCGCAGTAGCGTATTGTACCCCTTCACGGATCCGCGCTAGTTCCGCCAATTGCTCACCTTCTGTTTCAGCATCGGCATACGCCCCAGTGTGGATCTCGATATAAGTCGCGCCAGTTTGCTTAGCAGCATCAATTTGTGCTTTATCTGCATCAATGAATAAAGATACCTTGATCCCAGCTTGTGTCAGTTTTGTTGTCGCATCGGTTATCTTTTGCAGATTACCCAACACATCTAAACCGCCTTCAGTAGTCAGTTCTTCACGTTTTTCTGGTACCAAGCATACGTAGGCTGGTTTAACGTCTAAGGCAATATCTATCATCTCGTCAGTAACAGCGATTTCAAGATTCATTCGTGTTTGAATGGTTTTGGCCATCACATATACATCTCGATCTTGAATATGACGACGATCTTCACGCAGATGAATGGTTATACCATCAGCGCCCGCATGCTCTGCAACAGCGGCAGCATGCACCGGATCAGGGTAGCTAGTACCTCGAGCCTGACGCAGAGTTGCAATATGATCAACATTAACACCTAATAAAATATCTTTCATTCTCTTACCTTGATAAAAAAAGTTCTCGGCTCTTTAGAGCCTTATGTCCTAATAGCGGTTTTAATAAATATCGGCTTAAATACTTAGCAGGCCGTCGAACTGTTGATTTGGCAAAGTCATGCTCCGCCATCGCTAACAACACCTCTCCCGTAAAGCCTAACTCAGGTTGATCAGTACGAACAAACCCAAGCTCTTTAATATATTGGTACGTATAGTTTGGATTAATCGGTTCACCATGTGCATCATAATCAAACTCTAAGCCGAATCCCAACATGCTTAATAATTGAAACTCATAGCTACGTAGCACCGGCTCTACATCATCACAGTTTTCGAGCACGCTTAAATGGCTTTGATATAGCTCAAAAACCCCTTCTAAAGGCTCATTACATGGTACAGCACGGAAGGAAAGTTCATTCAAATAAAATCCACAATATAATCGCTTACCAGTTAACTGTAAGGGCGCAGATGATAATTCAAATTTATTAAGATATTTTAAATCGTATCGACCTGCATATTGTGACAATAAAAGGCCAAACGGTTGTAGGTGGGCATTGTGCTTTAATGACTGCTTGCCCTTAATTCGAGCAAGCATAGTAAGGTGACCAACACCATCAACAAGCATATTTAACATCAGTTGGGAGTCGCTGTAGGGACGCCGATGTAAGAGATACGCTTGTCGAAAGTCGCTATGCAATCATTCTTCTCCGTAACCTAAGCTACGTAGTGCTCGCTCATCGTCAGCCCATCCAGATTTAACTTTTACCCAAAGCTCTAAAAACACTTTATTATCAAGCATTTCTTCTAAATCTTTACGCGCCTCACGACCAATAACTTTGAGTTTTTCGCCTTTGTTACCGATAACCATACGTTTTTGCGTTTCACGTTCAACTAAGATAAGTGCATTAATTTGCCATACACCATTATCTTGCCATTTGAACTGCTCAATTTCAACGGTAACAGAATAAGGTAACTCGTCACCCATAAAGCGCATTAACTTTTCACGGACCACCTCTGCGGCTAAAAAGCGCATTGATCTGTCTGTGACATAATCTTCTGGAAAATAAAATTCCGACTCAGGTAAACGTTTACGTACTTCTTCTTTTACCATATCAATATTTTTTCCTTGCTTCGCAGAAACAGGAATAATGCCGGAAAAATCGCCTTGTTCACTAAGCCATTGCATATGCGGTAACACAAGCTCATGATCTTTAACTTGGTCTACCTTGTTCAGTACTGCCAGAACAGGGCGACCGCTGCCCATAACCTTCTTTAAAACCATTTCATCATCTGCGTTCCAGAGCGTTCCCTCTAGAACAAAGATTATCAACTCCACATCACCGATAGAACTAGATGCAGCACGATTCATTAACCGGTTTATAGCACGCTTTTCTTCGATATGAAGCCCAGGAGTATCAACATAAACAGCTTGATAGTTATCTTCAGTATGAATACCCATGATACGGTGGCGAGTAGTTTGAGGTTTTCGTGAGGTAATACTCACTTTTTGCTCAACAATTTGGTTTAATAGTGTTGATTTTCCCACATTCGGGCGACCAACAATGGCAATCATGCCACAGTGCGTATTAGGCGTCATTTTTTATGATCTTCAATGCTTTCTCAGCAGCTTTTTGCTCCGCCTTACGACGTGAACTACCGATTGAAATAATACTTTCCATCCCTTCAACAATACATTCAACCGTGAATGTTTGATTGTGTGCTTGGCCTTTTGTGTCTATGACCGTATATCCAGGTAAAGGAAGCTTGCGTGCTTGTAAGTACTCTTGCAATAGCGTTTTAGGATCTTTTTGGTTGTGTCCAGGTGAGATTGCATCTAACCGAGACTGATACCAACGTAAAATAAGATCACTGCACTCATTAATATCCGAGTCTAAAAAGACCGCGCCTATAATTGCTTCTACTGCATCTGCAAGTGTTGATTCTCGACGGAAGCCACCACTTTTTAATTCACCAGGACCCAATCTTAAATAGTCGCCTAAGTTAAACTCCACACCAAACTCTGCCAGAGTTTGACCACGAACCAGGGTTGAGCGCATACGGCTCAAGTCACCTTCGCGAGCTTTTGGAAACTGCTCGTATAGGGCGTTAGCGATAACAAAGCTTAAAATTGAGTCGCCGAGAAACTCTAAACGCTCGTTGTGCTGACCTTTATGACTACGGTGTGTCATGGCCTGCTCAAGTAATGCCTCGTTAGTAAACTGATATCCTATCTTACTATATAATTCTGCTACGTTTCTTTTCATTGCTACTGAATATTACCTAGGCGCTCAAAACGAACACCAGTTGGAACCCAGCCTGGTAAAAGGCTATCTGGGCCATTATCAAATTCAAAACTCATCCAAATAAAGACGGCTTTACCGACTAAGTTTGCCTTAGGTACAAAGCCCCACATACGGCTGTCTTGACTGTTATTTCGATTGTCACCCATTGCAAAGTAACTATCTTCGGGTACCACCCACTCATCTCTGCGAGTGCCCTGCTGCTGGTAATACCGCTCTGTTTGTTCCAAGGCCTGTGGATTAATTAATATATCGTGCCCAACGCCTGGTAAATTCTCTGTCAAACGTACCAGCTGCATCGACCCTTGCTTGTATTCGTCGCGATTTACAATATCTAACTTAATCTTATTATACTCACCACACACTAAATTGCCTTGTTGAGTTTGTCCTTCAGTACAATTTGGTTGTATATATAATTGGCGATTGCGATAAACAATGCGGTCTCCAGGTAAACCAACAATGCGCTTTATAAAGTCGATTCTCTCATCAAGCGGGAACTTAAACACAGTGACATCGCCACGCTCGGGCTCTCCAACCTCGACCAATTGAGACCGCCAAACAGGGTCTTTAATCCCATATGTAAATTTTTGCACCAAGATAAAGTCGCCATCAAGCAATGTTGGCATCATGGAGCCTGACGGGATCTGAAATGGTTCAAAAATAAAAGAACGGAATATCGTGATGGCAGCAATCATTGGAAAAATTGACTTAGCGCCTTCGACAATCGCCGGTTCTGGCGCTATTTCAGAGATAACACCCTCTGCCAATGGCGTTTCACTGCTTCCCTGTGCAAGCGCTATGCGCTCTTTTCTCTTTGGTGCATACATAAAATGGTCAAGCAGCCAAATAAGCCCTGAACCCAGTGTTATTAACACCAATAATACTGAAAAATAGCCAGCCATCTAAAAAATTCCTGTTATTTGCCTACTTTTAATATGGCTAAGAACGCATCTTGAGGTACTTCTACATTACCTAACTGTTTCATGCGCTTTTTACCATCTTTTTGTTTTTGAAGTAACTTTTTCTTACGACTCACATCACCACCATAACACTTTGCGATTACATTCTTACGCAGCTGTTTAACCGTGGTTCTTGCGATAACATGCGCACCAATTGCTGCTTGAATTGCAATATCAAACATTTGGCGAGGAATGAGCTCTTTAAGCGCTTCAGCAAGCTGTCGCCCTCGAGATTGCGCGCCATCACGGTGTACAATAATTGCTAAGGCATCGACTCTGTCGCCATTAATCAATATATCTACTCGAACCATGTCAGATACTTGGAAGCGCTTGAAATTATAATCTAGTGAAGCAAAACCTCGACTAGTCGATTTCAGCTTATCAAAGAAATCCATCACCACTTCAGCCATAGGTAACTCATAAGTTACCGCAACTTGCTTACCATGATAAGCCATTTTCGTTTGCATGCCGCGTTTGTCTACACATAAGGTAATAACATTGCCTAGGTATTCTTGTGGCACTAAAATATTGGCTTCAACCATAGGTTCACGCATTTCAATAATGTCGTTTACAGCAGGTAAGTCAGAAGGATTATCTATTTGAATAACACCATCTTTTGTCACTACTTCATAAATTACTGTTGGCGCGGAAGTAATTAAATCCATATCGTATTCACGCTCAAGTCGTTCTTGGATAATTTCCATGTGGAGCATACCTAAGAAGCCAACTCGAAAACCAAAACCTAACGCCGTTGAACTTTCTGGTTCAAAAAATAACGACGCATCGTTTAGGCTTAACTTATTTAGAGCATCACGAAATGCTTCATAATCATCAGATGATATTGGAAACATTCCCGCATAAACTTGAGGTTTTACCCGTTGAAAACCAGGTAGACGTTCAGCAGCTGAATTTTGCGTTAATGTAATTGTGTCACCCACTGGCGCACCATGGATATCTTTGATACCCGCGATAACAAACCCAACTTCACCCGTTTTCAAAATACCGGTATTCGTTTGTTTTGGCGTAAATATACCGACATGATCCGCAATATGCGTTTGCTCCGTCGACATAATCTTTATTTTATCACCTTTACGCAATTCACCATGCTTAATACGCACGAGTGATACAACCCCTTGATATGGGTCAAACCATGAGTCAATGATAAGCGCTTGAAGTGGCGCGTCTGTATCACCTTCAGGTGGCGGTACATCGCGTACGATATTCTCTAATACCTCATCAATACCGATACCAGTTTTAGCACTACACTGCACAGCGTCTAATGCATCAATACCAACGATATCTTCTATCTCTTCCGCCACGCGCAGTGGATCGGCCTGAGGTAAATCGATTTTGTTCAAAATCGGAATGACTTCTAAGTCCATTTCGATAGCGGTATAACAGTTTGCAAGCGTTTGCGCTTCAACGCCTTGCCCCGCATCAACCACAAGTAACGCACCTTCACACGCAGCAAGAGAACGAGACACTTCATACGTGAAATCAACATGCCCTGGCGTGTCGATAAAATTCAACATGTAAGTTTCACCATCTTTGGCAGTATAATTTAACGTTACACTTTGCGCTTTGATGGTAATGCCGCGCTCACGCTCGATGTCCATCGAATCCAGCACTTGCTGTTGCATTTCACGGTCAGTAAGGCCACCGCAGACATGGATCAGACGGTCTGAAAGCGTTGATTTGCCGTGGTCGATGTGGGCGATGATAGAAAAGTTACGGATATGCTTCATATGCTGGATTCTAAACTTCTGTAAGTCATGGTTTATATTAAAGGCACGATTTTACCTCTTATTTGCCACAATCACCATCTATTTGCGTCAACGGAAGGCTAATTGGGTAAACTTTCACCAAATGAACGTCATGTTTCAGGCTTTTTACGCTGTGCTTCGCAATAAAAAACCCCGTAACACCACCAAAAATTGCAGCAAATATCTGCCATAATTCTGGCAAACTAAGTAATAACGCACTCGCAAACATAGCAATAAAAGCACCCAACAGGGGCAACATATATACAAAAAAGGCGTTACGCACAATATGACTATCGTCTAATGATAAACGCACTTTTTGCCCAATTTGAACGGATTGTTCAATATTAATAGAAAAGGTTTTTTTGTGGGTGCCAAACAACTTACTAAAGACCTGCGAGCCACATTTGCCATTGCAGCCCTCACATGCTGGTTTTTGTTCAGCTTTTAATTGTACAGTAGTGCCCTTTACAGACACCACCTGTAACGTTTGCTCTATCATAATGGTCGCTTAACAGACTCAGCAATTTTCTTTGCCGTGAGCGCTGGAATATTACCAACCACAGAGACGTCAAATGCACCTGAATTATGCACATAGACTGTCGTTGCACCTGATGAAAGAGCCCCACTTGGCCTTTCCCCTGGCAGTGGACGTTGTACAAAAACAGAAATATCAACTAACCCATCTGAATACAAATAGTAATCTGCTAGTTCATTATTTAGGTCTAATTTATGACGGTCAGATTTCAACAAGTCAAACCCTTGAGGTAACCAAGCGACTTGCCAATTATTGGTAATGTTGTCACGTTCAAGTGACGTCTGCATGGGCAACGGCGCGGGAAAATCTCTTTGTTGTAACTCTAATAATTGAGCCGCGGGTTCCGGTGTTACACTAATATGTGTGAGCTGCAGCTGCTCAAGTAACTCGCCCTGTTGATTCACATAAGCTGCTTTTAACAACAGCGATGATTGCGTATCAATCCAAAGCCAATAGTTATATTTACTATCGTCTTTCGACTCTATACGCACCAATTGTGATGGTCTACCTGCAATACGCCCTTTGCCACCCAACACAAAGTCATAATTGCTTAAAAGATAGGTGACATCTTTAAACAACACTTCTGGAATAGGCCCTGCGATAGAATCAGTACTGATCGAATACGCGGATGACTGAGGTTCAAAATAAGTCACACGGTCATTGACCCTGACCATTTCTAAGCCCGCACCGTTGAGCAAGCTCAATAATTCTAACTCTGTATCACCTTGCTTAGCATGAACCCATCTGTAAGGTTCCATTCCCTTACCTTTTAACACAACAAAAGATGCATCAAAATTTCTTGTGTGTACAGCTTTTGCCATATTTTGTAAAAGCTGTTTTGCTGTTATTACATCGCTAGCTTGAACGGCAAATGCAAAAAACAAACCTAAAATACAGGCGATAAGTCTCATTTAATTATTTCTTTTCCTCAGGCTCTTTGGGTGTCAATTGTGCCTGCTTTTGCAGCGCATAAGCAACTCTTGATTGTCTTTGGTGTTCTAAAACTAACGCACCAATTCGCTGTTGTTGTAATTCCCGAAGCCCTTTTTCTGCATTTTCTAATGCAGGCTGTTCAGACGAAAAACTCACAGGCGAAACGCCACCAGCAAAAGGAGTTGACTGCAACACTGGTACATTATCACTATGCGTGCTTGCTGGTTGCGGCATTGTATTTACGCCAACTATCGCAACTAATGCGACACTTGCGGCAATGGCCATTTGTGACAAAGGCTTTTTCCAAGCGCTCATACTAACCACTTTAGCGCCGTTGTCTTGTACATTAACCTCATCAGAAGCGGGTAAGTTGTGGCAAGGTTCATGCTCTAAGGCAGCAGCTACACTCGCGGTGATATCAATATTAATTCCGCCTTGATGTTTCTCACGCATCACATCGCCAATCTGCGCATAACGCGTAAACGTTTTTTCATCAAGGTTATCCAAAGATAACTCGTCCGACGGTAGGTCCCCATCTAGCACTCGAGACGTTACTTCTTGACGCGATGCAATGTGGTTAACTTTTGTCATGTTAGGATTCACCTATTAATGGGTTTAAATTATTGTCTATCGCTTCTCGAGCTCTAAAGATCCGTGAGCGAACTGTTCCAACAGGACAATCCATGATCACAGCAATTTCTTCATAGCTCATACCTTCAATTTCTCGCAAGGTAATTGCAGTTTTTAAGTCATCTGGCAGACCGTCGATAGTATGATATATCACCGATTTAACCTCTTCACTTAATAACAAATTCTCTGGTGATGCATTTGAGCGAAGTTGCTCTGCACCGTCATAAAACTCTGCTTCTTCAGCATCGACATCGTTGGCTGGCGGCTTACGCCCTTGAGATACCAAGTAATTCTTTGAACAATTAACAGCAATTCTATATAGCCATGTATAAAATGCACTGTCACCCCTAAAATTAGGCAATGCACGATATGCTTTAATAAATGCTTCTTGTGCCACATCGGCTATATCACCATGATTTGACACATAACGTGAAATCAAGGCTGCTACTTTATTCTGATATTTGGCAACTAAAAGGTTGAAGGCGTTTTTATCTCCTTGCTGAACCCGTTTAACCAGTTCTAAGTCCAATTCCTGCTCGCTCATTCGAGCCGGTACTCCTCATTGTTATGATTTATCACTTAATCATTCTTGCCATCATTTACAGCTACTCTGACTAAGTAATAAATAAAAAGTTCTGTTTTTTTTATATTTTTTTTAAAATAAGCCTAATTAACACGTCTAGACGTATATATCAGCGCTAACTATTGATAAAAATTATTCAGTAATAGCGTCGAGTTAGTTGTATCATAGCAGATATGGTACATATAGCTGAATGAAACGCATAGAAAAAGCGAAGATCATTAAACATGAAACAATTGAAACATCATAGTACTGACGTTGTTGTAATTGGCAGCGGCGCAGCAGGCTTAAGCTTAGCTTTATCATTGGCGAATCACTGTCATGTAACTGTCGTAAGTAAAGGCGCATTAAAAGAAGGCTCAACCTTGTATGCTCAAGGTGGCATTGCCGCGGTTTTCGATAAGAAAAATGACAGTATTGAATCTCACGTTGACGACACTCTGGCCGCTGGAGCAGGATTGTGTGACAGAGAAGCCGTACATTATACTGCAAGTAACGCAAAAAATTGTTTGAAATGGCTCATTGAGCAAGGTGTGCCATTTGATATGGAATTCGACAGTAAAGGTAAAGAACGATTTCATCTAACGCGTGAAGGTGGCCATAGCCATCGTCGTATTCTACATACCGCAGATGCGACAGGCAAAGCGGTACAAACAACGCTCGTTAGCCAGGTGCTAAGCCATGCAAATATTCGTGTTTTTGAGCAATATAATGCCATTGACTTGATCACCAGCAAAAAAAGTAACAAACAAGTCGATGGTATATACATTTACAATCGCCGTGCTGAGCAGGTTGAGACTATATCAGCCAAATTTGTGGCATTGGCGACAGGGGGGGCGAGTAAAGTCTACCTTTATACCTCCAATCCTGATGTATCTAGTGGTGATGGCATTGCTATGGCGTGGCGAGCAGGCTGTCGCGTCGCGAATATGGAGTTTAATCAATTTCACCCAACCAGCTTGTACCACCCGGAATTACAGAACTTTCTTATCACTGAAGCCATGCGCGGTGAAGGCGCACTACTCAAACGCCCAGATGGCACGCGTTTTATGCCCGATTTTGACGAGAGAGAAGAGCTTGCCCCCAGAGATGTGGTAGCAAGAGCCATCGACTATGAAATGAAACGCTTAGGTGCGAATTGTGTCTACCTAGATATTTCTCACAAAGACAAAGATTTTATTATTGAACACTTCCCCACTATATATGCAAAATGTTTAAGTGTTGGCTTAGATATTACAAAAGAAGCTATCCCAGTTGTGCCTGCTGCACACTATACCTGTGGCGGAGTGATCACTGATTTTAATGGCACCACAGATTTGCATAACTTATATGCTGTTGGTGAAGTTGCTTACACAGGCTTACATGGAGCAAATCGTATGGCGAGTAACTCACTACTGGAATGTATTGTGTTTGCCCATGCTGCTGCAAAAGATATTTTAACTAAAATACAAGCAATGCCTATACCCCCTTCATTACCTGAGTGGGATGACAGTAGAGTCAGTAATTCAGATGAAGAAGTGGTGATCACCCATAACTGGCATGAGTTAAGGCTGTTCATGTGGGATTATGTTGGAATTGTTCGTTCAACCAAGCGCTTAGAGCGTGCCTTGCGTAGAGTTGAGCTTTTGAAACAAGAGATCCACGAATATTATGCTAATTTTAGAGTAAGTAATAATTTGCTAGAACTAAGGAACTTAGTGCAAGTTGCAGAGCTTATTATTCGCAGTGCACTAGAGCGCAAAGAGAGCCGAGGCCTGCACTACACATTAGACTACCCTGAACACAGTGATAATCCTAAACCCACAATACTACGCCCTAACTAACCTCAGGTTTGGATAAGGGTTTTGGAATTGAAAATGTTTTGAAAACAAATTTACATACAATCCAATGATGATATTTTGCTCAATATCAAGGCGTTTTATGGAGTAAATAGGGGCTATTACAAATGAAAGCAACGCCGAGAGCGAGAAAAATAGCTTTATTGGGCAAATTCGCTTATCCAGAGCTGAGGTTAACTAGGTGGGTTCAAGCTAACCCGACACAGTCTATGCCACGACTGTGTCGTCATCGCTGATTGAACAAATATTATTGTATGTGTTTTATCAAACTGGCGAACATCAAGCACCAGCCAATTAAAATACAGCGTTGCTTTTGTTATTTGACCCTCAATCACCAGAGCGTCTGTTTGCCAGCATAAATAGTTCTTAGAGGTACTGAGGTTGAGCACCCCGTTTGGCAATGACATACGCCTTATCCCTCGTATGCTAAGCAGATATCCGACTAGACAACATAATATGTTAACCATCGTGACTGCCACACTCGGAAATATCAATATAAATAAAAACCCAATGCACAAAAAAAAGACCACAATCACCTTATGGTCTATCACATTATTTGTAACTTCTAGCCTATACGCGGACTCTATCAAGGATCAACTGTACCATTGAGTTTAATTCTGCATCAGGACACTGCTCATGGCCCATAAACCAAGCAAACAGGTCTGGATCCTCCATTTCAACTAGACGTTGAAATACGAATTTATGATGCTCAGATAGCGCATCATATGCCTCATCTACAAATGGCCCAAGTAGCACATCAAGTTCCAGCATACCGCGACGGCATGCCCATTTTGTGCGAGATTTTGAAAAAAGCTCAGCCATCAACTACCCCTAAAAAGTTATTTTTTATCACCTATCTTGGTAAGATTATATCTTACAATACCTCGATAAATACACCGCTTTACTTCAAATCACCGAATAAAGCCTTATATCTGTCGTTAAATCATAACCATCCGTTTATGACACTGACGATATACGTTATTATTACGTCACTTACTTTATAGGGATCAATATTATGTCGCTCGTTCGCGCTTTTCAGCTACCTTATCAGCTGATTTCTATCTCTGGGGAAGAGCAGCTTAGCTACCTTCATGGCCAATTGACACAAGATATGAACCTAGTTACTGATATACAATTTTTATGGGCTGGCCACTGTAGTCCAAAAGGTAAACTTTGGGGCGCATTTCAAGTCTTCAAGCACAATGAACAATTCTTCATGATGGGTTCAAGCAATGAAGTAACAGCGTCTACAAGGGAGTTAAAAAAATACGGCGTTTTCGCTAAAGTAGATATAACACATATAGACACCCCGCGCATCATTGGGCTATTAAGTGACGACCACGCCCTCACCTGCCAATTACTCGGTTTAAACTTTGCAGACACCAATGCGTGTGACTTTTCAGGCTGTAAAGCGCTGCGCTTAGATGAGCAACGAATTATATTATACGTAGACGAACATTTTACATTACCAACAGAGATTGAATTAGCGCCTGATCACAGTCTTTTCTCTGAGGCGTCTATTTTAGCTGGGGAACCACAGCTTAGCACAGAGACAATTGAAGAGTTTGTGCCACAGATGATCAACTTACAAGCGCTTGGTGGGATCAGCTTTAAAAAAGGGTGCTATACCGGACAAGAAACCGTCGCCCGTATGCGCTACCTTGGTAAAAACAAACGTGCCATGTATATATTGCAAGGGCAAACCAGCTCACCAATTACAGAAACTGATGTAGAAATACAGCTGGGTGATAATTGGCGTCGAGCAGGAAAAGTCGTCCATCAAGTCTATAATTCCAAAACGCACACATACAGTGCATTAGCCGTATTACCTAATGACACAGACCACACGTCACTATTACGGGCTAAGCATTCACCTGAGGTATCCATGTCAATACTACCTCTACCATATTCGCTAGATGATGATAAATAAACGGGAAAAATTATGAAAATCGCACCAAATAAAGTAGTGAAAATGCATTATTCAGTACTCGATAATGACAAAAACACTATTGATAATTCATTTGATGGTGAACCACTGTTATTCATCATTGGTACTGGGTATTTGATCCCCGGTTTAGAAGATGCCATCATCGACAAAAGCGCCGGAGACACTTTAAGTGTGACCGTTGAACCTGCACAGGGCTACGGTGAGCGCCATGACGAGTTAATGCAAGCGGTACCAAAGTCAATGTTTGACGGTATGGAAATTGATGTTGGTATGCAGTTTAGAGCATCCACTGATGACGGCGACCAAATGGTTATGATCATCGATATTCAAGATGAAGAAGTCATCGTTGACGGAAATCATCCTCTGTCAGGGATCACATTGCATTTTGATGTAGAAATTTTAGAAGTACGTGATGCGACGGAAGACGAACTTAGTCATGGCCATGTACATACTGAAGACGGTTGTGGCCACGAGCACTAACAACCGTTTATTACAGCTAAAAACTCATAAAAAACGCTCACAATCGTGAGCGTTTTTTTATGATGACTAAAACCAGTTAATCTAAATCAAATGCGCCTTTCTTACGCTTCTTTGTTGGCTCTAATGTGGCCTTTTCTACTTCTGCACTGCTGGCTTCTTCAATCATTACTTCACCCACGAGCGCTTTCAGTACACCAGCTTGATCATTAGTCCCTACTCTATATTTCATACCATCTTGTAATGTGATCTCCACTGCACTAAAGCCTGAAACTGAATATACCCATCCATCATTGGTTATTTTCATACCAATACCATGACGCAATGAGTTTTTTACCGCCCTAACTGCGGTGATCTCATCAAAAGACAGTGTTTTTTTAATCAAACCAGGGCCAAGCCACCATGTAAACTGTTTTGACTGAGTATCGACTTTAATCGTCAAACCATAAAATAGCACCGCGACTAGCAGCAAAATACCGGCAAACAATAATATTGCTGCGTTACTACCACTGAGCATAATTGCCATCACCAGAAACGTGGCAATCCAGGCTAGTATGGCCCAAATAGCCCATGCCAATTGCGTATGTTGATACATCATAACCCCTATTAAAAGCTGTAAACTAAAGTAGCACCTAACTCTGTATCTACCTTCTTTTTATTTTCTTCCGGATGTGAGTTATATCGATACGTATACGATACCTTTAATGATACTCCACCCATTACTTGGCTCACCAAGGCCGTCTCACTAAAAACACGACTGCTTAATCCTGATAATGACTTTTCAATACTGACATCTTGATTAAACCTTGTTTGTTTCGAAACATTTCGCTCCCATTGTAGCGCTAACCTTAAAAGCTGCCCTTCTTGGGTGCGTTTAACCCCAGTGGCTAATTCAACATCGCGATCTGTTTTTGATATATAAAGCCCCGGCCCAATATCAAAATCAACCGTATTTTTTTCTCCTTCGAATAACCGGTTACCATAGCCTAGAGCGATAGTTGCGGTATAAGCTTTACCACTGAACTTATCATTATTGTAATCGCCATAAATAAACAACGATTCATTATCACGACCAACTTTATAGTTACCCTGTGCCGAAATATAATAACGAGAGGCTGATACATCAGAGTCATCAGTGTTTGCGTCTGTTTCTTCTTTGTATAAACTATCAATCTTGAATTGGTTTCGCCAATGTTCAAAATCCTGATATAAATTACTTTTCAGTTTAAAGGCGGTACTTTTCGTGTTGCCGTTATTCGCAATAAACCCAAACTCAATATCCCCATATAGGATTTCCCCTGCATGAAGTTGATGTATTTCCTCATCTGATAGCTCACCATATTGGTGAAAATCTTCAAATGGGTCTACAGCCCACGAGACACTACTAAAAATACTCAAGCAGCTGCCCACTGCTAATTTTAGGTAAGACACAATATTAATTTTTCTACTCTGCTAATTTATCGTTATTTTTCTATTGTTCTTCTGAAGGCTTCCAAAGGACATGACAAAATGGCGCATCTAAGTCTCTGCTAATTAAGATACGAGCAAAAATCTCATCGCCATCTTCATATTCAATACCAATGACCACCTGCACAAAATGCTCTGGTTCAATTTCTAAAGACACAAATTGCTGCCAATCATCATCAGGTTCGCTGTCTTCGATAAAACCGTATTCGCCATGGTGTTCATTAAATTGTTGAATATCCAGATCAGATAAGTTTTCTGGTGCTAACTGCAAAAAAATATCATAGGCTTGATGGGTGATCTCTTCAACGCTAGAAAGGCGAGCAGACATAGTGACGTTCTCATTATTTAAGCTAGATACCTATCATACCAAAACCATAAATTTATTGGCTATCAAGATCGGTTAAATTATCAAAATTCCTTGATGAACGTCGCGGCTGTAGAGTATAACCACTAATAACATTGGAAAATTTACAATTAATGGGCACGGAAATGGTTACGTTAGAAATCAAAAATAATATTGCATGGGTAACATTAAATCGGCCAGAAAAGCAAAATGCGCTGCATTTAGCGATGTTTCATGAACTTGATAAAATCATTAAAACACTTCGTAAAAACACCCAAATAAGGGCCGTTATTGTATCTGGCGCAGGTGAGCACTTTTGTTCCGGCTTAGATGTTAAGTCTATAATGAAAAAACCCCTCGCCATTTTTCAATTGCTATTTAAGTGGCTGCCAGGCAACCCTAACCTTGTACAACGCGTTACGCTAGCGTGGAAAACACTTCCAGTGCCTGTCATTGCCGTCATCAATGGGCATTGCTTTGGGGCTGGGTTGCACATCGCCATCGGTGCAGACTATCGTATTGCCACTGCGAATGCGAAATTGGCTATCATGGAATCTAAATGGGGCCTTTGCCCGGATATGGGTACTGGGGTGCTATTACCCGCTCTTATACCACAAGATAAATTATGGTTACTCACTTCGCAAGGCTCCCCGATTGATGCAGATACCGCAAAAGAATATGGATTAATAAGCGATGTTCATACTGATACAAAACACGCTGTACAAAGTTTACTAGATATATTGCTAACTCGCTCACCTGATGCACTCGCAGCGATAAAAAAAATCAATAATCGAGCCTACTCAGCCAATCGGCGTCAAGTGCTGTGGCAAGAAACCTGGTGTCAAATACGCTTGTTACTTAACAAAAATACCCGAGTAGCTATGCACAATGCATTGGCTGAACAAGCAAAGCCCTACGCAGAGCGCAGCAAGTGGTAAATTAGTCCCATAGCGAATAAATACAGAGTTCGTTATGCTTATTTTTTTAAAACAAACAACGGTAGTATTGTGATCAAACAAACATGTCAGATCAGCCTAGCATTTTTACCCCTAGTAAGCTGTTTATATAGCGCAAAGTTTATCGTTGCCCTTTTTGATCTGACGATCCCTTCACCATTACTTGCCATGCTAATTTTAATCGGTTTACTGTACTTCAACGTCATACAGCCAACTCGAATTGCGCCAGTTGCAGTACCCACGTTAAAGTATATGGCGCTATTTTTTGTTCCCACAGGCGTTGGTATTCTGCAATATACCGCTTTACTGGCTCAGAACTCATACTTATTGTTGTGCGTACTCATTATCGTGCCTACCGTCGGTCTAATTTGTGTTGGATATATTGCAAACCAAGGAGCGCACCGTGATTGATTATCTCATCGGGTCGGGGTTAACTATCTCTATTTTCGCTCTGTGTCGTTATTTATACAAGACTTGGCGATATCCACTCGTCAACCCAGTACTCATCACCATTACCATTGTCTGTATATTACTTATGGTTGTTGGTGTAGATTACCGTAAGTATAAATCAGCGACAGCACCTATTAGTTTTTTGCTAGAAATTGCAGTTGTAGCGCTGGCCTACCCGCTTTACATGCAATTCAAAGATATCAAGGAGCACTTAATGCTACTGCTCTCTAGCAGCTTTATCGGCATTAATCTCTCTACACTATGCGCCTTCTTCCTATGCTGGTATTTTAACGCATCTGCTGAATTAAGTGCGTCATTAGCTGCATTATCAGTAACAACCCCCATTAGCCTCATCGTCACTGATAGCTTAAACGGCCTTAGTGCCGTCGCGGCAGTTATGGTGATCTTAATTGGCGTATTTGGTGGTGTATTCGGTCTTTCTATACTTTCACTGTGTTCAATACATAGCTATCAAGCGAAAGGAATTGCGCTGGGTGTCTCATGTCATGCGATTGGCACTGCAGCTGCGATAGAGCACCATCCTACAACGGGTGTATTTGCCTCAGCGGCCATGACAATTAGCGCACTGTTAACAGCACTTTGGGTACCAATCTTATATCGTTGGCTCACCCAAGTCACATCAATTACGATATAACTCCACACGATGAGGAACTCTTTTAATGATTGAGCAAGAAATACAACAATTTGAGCACTACTTTACATTGATAAGAGACTACTTAGTAAATTATAGCATGCAAGTCGTCGGTGCAATCGTCATATTAGTCGTTGGACTTTGGTTGTCTAATCGGCTCTCAAAAATGGTTGAACAACTCATGTTACGTCACGACATTGACGTAACATTAACGAACTTTATCAGTAACGTCGTTAAAGTATTGTTGATCGTTATGTTTGTCATTATATCGCTTGGTAAACTGGGAATAAGTGTTACTCCTTTTGTGGCTGCAATTGGTGCCGCATCGTTAGGGGCCGGTTTGGCACTGCAAGGTATGCTATCGAACTATGGCTCTGGCCTTGCTATTATCGCCACTCGCCCCTTTATCGTCGGTGATACGATTGCCGTCAAAGGAGTAAGTGGGCAAGTTAAAATCATTGAACTAGGTCACACTGTGCTTATCAATGAAGAACAGGTCGAGATCACCATTCCCAACAAACACATTATCGGTGAAATATTACATAACTCTTTTCGTTATTCACTCGTCAAAGGTGAAATCGGAATTGCCTACCATGCGTGCTCGGACACCGCAATTGAAGTCGTTACAGATGTTCTAGCCACATACCCTAACGTGGCAACCAATCCCAAGGCCCAAGTTGGCATAGAAAAGTTCGCTGACAGCGCGGTGATTATAAGCTATCGATATTGGGTACCCACCACACAAATCATCGAGTCAAAATTGGCTATTAACCAACAAGTATATAAAGCGATTAAGCACGCACAGATTGAGATACCTTTCCCACAACGCGTGGTGACTTTGCATAAAAATAATCATTGACCAAACAGAAAAAAGGCACCTATCGGTGCCTTCTATGGTTGGGTAACACTTAAACTATTTTAATACATCACTGTCGATATCAATGCTCTGGCCGCACACAAATCAGACATCATTCTACTCTTGGCTTCTTGTGCGCTCAGGTAACCCCGATTTATTTCATCATCGTCCAAAAAAAAGGACATAAGTTGCCCACGACGCGTCACGATATACATGATTAACGCACTATGGCCTTTGCTTTGTAAAGTTTGTACAAATTCACTGCTTGGTATAGAGAGTTGCACAGATAGATCATCGCAACCTGATAGTACTTCCTCAGAAATCTCTTTGCATACTAGCCAAGTTTCGCTGTGCGAAAATACATTTTTTTTACGCCCAAAGCATTGAACATCAATTGGTAAACCTGGCACAGTCCGAAAAGTAAAAATAGCACTGTTTAAATGCCGTAGACCCACATTCATTTTATCTATAAATATACCAATGTGATCTAGCTCTGGGCTTAAAGAATTATCTACCATGAATCGCAACTAAAAATAATTACACTAGGTTAACTATAAATCTACTTTTGATTAGTGCAAGATTTCTATCATATGTATTTTTTAACACTAAATAGTGAGGTTTACTCAAAGAATCGACGAGTAACTTATTTTAGAGGACAAACAACTATATAAAAACCAGCAATATGCCAATTTAAACAAAACTAAATCAATTTCACTGAATTTCAGAATAATGTGCTTTTAAAAACAAAAATCGCGCCAAAGCGACGCGATTGATCACAAGGGCCAGAAACTTAGACCCATAAGTCTATTTAGGTTACTACGCTTTACGCCAAGTTGTTTTGCCTGCACTATCTTCAAGCACAACGCCTAATGCCGCTAAGGCATCTCGTGCTGCATCAGCCGCAGCCCAATCTTTACTCGCACGCGCTTCATTGCGAGCAACAATGAGCGCTTCAATCTTAGCGACTTCATCGTTATCTTGCTCACCTTGTAAGAAAGCTTCTGGTGATTGTTGCGCAATACCCAGTATTTCACCCAGTTTTACCAGGATATAGGCATGCTGTGCTGCCGCCTCACTGTCTTTGTCTTTTAATAAATTAACTTCTTTTGCCAACTCAAAAATAACAGGTAATGCTTCTGGTGTATTAAAATCATCATTCATTGCTGATTCAAAACGGTTAACGTAACTATTTCCCGTAAGTGCAACTTCAACAGGCTCCACGCCTCGCAGCGCAGTATAAATACGCTCTAAAGACGCACGCGCTTGCTCTAAATTTTCTTGAGAATAGTTCAGCTGGCTGCGATATTGACCATTAATTAAAAAGTAACGTACCGTTTCACGGTCGTACTTTTTAAGTACTTCTCTTACAGTAAAAAAATTGCCCAATGATTTAGACATTTTTTCTTTGTTCACCTGCACCATACCGGTATGGATCCAAGTATTTACATAGCGACCATCGTTGGCACAGCATGACTGCGCAATTTCGTTTTCATGGTGCGGAAATTGTAAATCTGAGCCACCACCGTGAATGTCAAAGAAGTCACCTAAGTGCTTAGAACTCATAGCGCTACACTCTATGTGCCATCCAGGTCGCCCCTCCCCCCACGGTGAAGTCCATGAAGGCTCACCCGCTTTCGCTTTTTTCCAAAGGACAAAGTCAAGCGGATCATCTTTATCTTGTGCCACATCGACGCGTGCACCCGCTTGTAACATCTCTAAGTTTTGCTGGGACAACTGGCCATACTGTTCAAACGTTGACACATCAAATAACACATCGCCACTCTCAGCGACATATGCATGCCCCTTAGTGATCAAGCGCTCGATCATTGCTATGATTTCTTCCATGTGACCGGTGACTGTCGGTTCAATGTCGGCAGGCAAAATATTTAACGCGTCGAAATCTTCATGCATCGCTTTAGTCATTCGAACCGTTAATGTATTAATATCTTCATTGTTTTCAGCGGCACGCTTAATGATTTTATCATCAACATCTGTAATATTTCGCACATATGTCACATCGTACCCTAAGTGACGTAAATAACGGTTCATAACATCGAATGAAACATAAGTGCGTGCGTGCCCCACATGACAGAAATCATAAATTGTAATACCACACACATACAGGTCGACTTTGCCTTCGACTAAGGGTTTAAACGGGGTCTTTTGACGTGTGAGTGTATTATATATCTGCAACATGTAGTTCGATTTCCTAAACAAAGATGGACATGAGGAACCATGATAACACTTGCTCTGTCACTGCTCTATACCCAAATTAATACAAATGACCAAGTTTACGTGTGTTTTTTCATCAAGTATCAATAAATACGCTTTGAAAATTGTCAGCCAAGACACTTCTGCTATAGAATATCCTTCTTTGAAAATTAACTATTAGGAAGCCTCCATGGTTGTTCTACATACTAACTTCGGTGAGATCAGCATTAAACTATTTGCAGATGAAGCACCAGCAACTGTTGAAAACTTTTTAAACTACGCTAAATCTGGCTTTTATGATGGCACCATTTTTCACCGAGTAATCGATGGCTTTATGGTTCAAGGTGGTGGTTTTACGCCGGGTATGGAACAAAAGTCTGTACAAGCCCCGATACAAAATGAAGCGACAAATGGCCTAAGCAACAAAACGGGCACTTTGGCAATGGCGCGTACACCAGATCCTCATTCTGCGACTGCACAGTTTTTCATTAATGTGAATAACAATGATTTCCTAAATTTTAGCAGCGAAACTTCACAAGGTTGGGGTTACTGTGTATTTGCTGAAGTTGTTGAAGGCATGGATATCGTAGAAAAAATTAAAAATGTTGCAACGGGTTCTTCTGGCTTCCATCAAGATGTTCCTCTTGAGGATGTTGTCATTGAAAAAGTGACTGTTGCTTAACCCATTTTTATATCCAGTTTTAAGCGGGATCACACCCGCTTTTTAGCTAAGAGAACCCATGCGTAAAACCTATTTTATTTCAGATCTACATCTTAGCGACGACCGTTCAGATATTACCGAAGCATTCTTTACTTTTCTTGATGAGCATATGAACACTGACGTAGATGCACTCTATATACTCGGTGATTTTTTTGAGGTCTGGATTGGAGATGATGAGCGTGCACCGCTGGCAAATTTGGTAGCTGAAAAACTAACAAACTTAAAAGAATTCAATATTGATGTGTACTTTTTACATGGCAATCGAGATTTCTTAATCGGTAAACGCTACGCTAAACAAGCAAATTTTAGGTTACTCCCAGAGCAAGCGGTTATTAATTTGTATGGAAATAAAACGGTCATACTGCATGGCGATGAAATGTGTACTCAAGATATTGCCTATCAGAATTTTCGAAAAAAAAGTCGAGGATGGTGGTGGCCAAAACTTATTCTAGCAACCCCTTTGTGGTACCGACGTCGAGTTGCTAAAAATGCTCGCCAAAAAAGTAAACAAAATCAAAAAGGCAAAGCGTTGGATATCTTGGATGTTACAAGCGAGGCGGTACAAGCCATGTTTGAAAAATATAACGTCTGCAATATGATCCATGGGCATACACATCGACCTTGTGTACATACTAGCCAAACAGATGACAAAGAGTTTACGCGAACGGTACTAGGTGACTGGTACAGTCAAAGTTCATATTTAGTTGTTAATGAATTAGGCCAAGTTCTTGAAGGATCCAAGCTTCAAAGCTAACTATTAGTCTTCACTGACCCAGTAATGTATATTTTAATATTGCTAGGCCAGTGTATTAGGCAAAGCCTATGCAGGCTTTCCACTATGAAACTTAAAGTCTGAGTCATCTGATAAAATCAGTGCAGCTTCTACTTCACCAAAAAACTTAATACGCTCCGAAATATCACACCCAGCGATTTCTTCAGCAAGCGTCAAATAATCTTGATAGTGGCGTGCTTCTGAGCGCAATAGGGATGTATAAAAGTCACCTAGACGTTTATCAACATGAGGGGCTAACTTTGCAAACCGCTCGCACGAACGCGCTTCAATATACGCCCCACAAATCAATTTATCTATCATCGCATCAGGCTCATACGTTTTGACATGACGGAGCATGCCCTTAGCATAACGACATGGGGTAATGCTGCGATACTCAACACCATATTCATCCATGATCTCTAGCACTTGATAGAAATGATGTAACTCTTCTTTGATCAGAATCACCATTTTATCTATCAAATCTTGCCCATAGGGTGAATTGGATTTTGGGATCACTGATTTAGTCAGCTTATTCTTTGCTGGTAACGCTCGCCAGTCGCCTTCCCTTTTATAAATTAACGTCTCAAAAGGCTTTAACCACTCAAGCAATGCGTCTGCACCGTCTTTATCAACGGCATACTTGCGAATTAAAAACATCGCCGATTGGGCTGCTTTTAGCTCACATATCAAATGGTCAATTAACACTATTGATAAATTTTCTGGATCAACGGCAACGTCAATCCAAGTTTGAGGTGTTTCACACAGCAAAAATTGCTTAATTGGGTGTAGTAGTTCTTCCAAAGTTTACATCTCTTTTCAAAAGGTCAGGAAAATAACAACGCTTAAAGCGCGCGGCCTAAATTATATCACAAGCTCGTCGGCCTTCTGTAGTCTATGTATCCACGTCAAAATTGGTTATTTCAGAATAGGAGAACTCGACGTGCTGCAAGGTATCTAACCTCAGCTCTGGATAAGCGAATTTGCCCAATAACGCTATTTTTCTTACTCTCGGCGTTGCTTT
>NZ_PNBY01000039.1 GCF_005886875.1 Pseudoalteromonas aurantia
ACGGGTTTCTCTAATTTAATGCCTGGCAATGTTCTACTTTCACATGGCAACTGCCACACTATCATCGACGCTGTTTCGTTTCACTTCTGAGTTCGGCATGGGGTCAGGTGGGTCCAAAACGCTATTGTCACCAAGCAAATCTGGTGTGCTAACTCGCTACCGCAAGCTAACTAAAATCTGGAATGCTAATAAATTATGTAAAACGCTACTTTAGTAACTTAACTTCTGTCTAGCTTAAGGCCTCCATGGAAGGAGGTCATACTCAGAATTGTCTGGAACAATTCTAGTAAACCACTTTGGCGTTGTATGGTTAAGCCTCACGGGTAATTAGTACTGGTTAGCTTAACATGTCACCATGCTTCCACACCCAGCCTATCAACGTTGTAGTCTCCAACGGCCCTTCAGAGAGCTTATAGCTCTAGTGAGAACTCATCTCGAGGCCTGCTTCGCGCTTAGATGCTTTCAGCGCTTATCAGTTCCGAACGTAGCTACCGGGCAATGCCATTGGCATGACAACCCGAACACCAGCGGTTCGTTCACTCCGGTCCTCTCGTACTAGGAGCAACCCCTCTCAATTCTCAAACGCCCACGGCAGATAGGGACCGAACTGTCTCACGACGTTCTAAACCCAGCTCGCGTACCACTTTAAATGGCGAACAGCCATACCCTTGGGACCGACTTCAGCCCCAGGATGTGATGAGCCGACATCGAGGTGCCAAACACCGCCGTCGATATGAACTCTTGGGCGGTATCAGCCTGTTATCCCCGGAGTACCTTTTATCCGTTGAGCGATGGCCCTTCCATTCAGAACCACCGGATCACTATGACCTACTTTCGTACCTGCTCGACGTGTCTGTCTCGCAGTTAAGCTGGCTTCTACCATTACACTAACCGTACGATGTCCGACCGTACTTAGCCAACCTTCGTGCTCCTCCGTTACTCTTTGGGAGGAGACCGCCCCAGTCAAACTACCCACCAGGCACTGTCCGCAACCCCGATTAGGGACCTACGTTAGAACATCAAAACTACAAGGGTGGTATTTCAAGGTTGACTCCACACAATCTAGCGACTGTGCTTCTAAGTCTCCCACCTATCCTACACATGTAGGTTCAATGTTCAGTGCCAAGCTGTAGTAAAGGTTCACGGGGTCTTTCCGTCTAGCCGCGGGTACACAGCATCTTCACTGCGATTTCAATTTCACTGAGTCTCGGGTGGAGACAGCGTGGCCATGGTTACACCATTCGTGCAGGTCGGAACTTACCCGACAAGGAATTTCGCTACCTTAGGACCGTTATAGTTACGGCCGCCGTTTACCGGGGCTTCGATCAAGAGCTTCGACCTAAGTCTAACCCCATCAATTAACCTTCCGGCACCGGGCAGGTGTCACACCGTATACGTCATCTTACGATTTTGCACAGTGCTGTGTTTTTAATAAACAGTCCCAGCCACCTGGTCACTGCGGCTCTCAATCGCTTAAGGAGTAAATCCCATCACAATCAAGAGCGTACCTTCTCCCGAAGTTACGGTACAATTTTGCCTAGTTCCTTCACCCGAGTTCTCTCAAGCGCCTTAGTATTCTCTACCTGACCACCTGTGTCGGTTTGGGGTACGATTCGAAATAATCTGAAGCTTAGAGGCTTTTCCTGGAAGTAAGGCATCAGCAACTTCACTACCGTAGTAGCTCGTCTCGTGTCTCAGCCTAACAACGACCCGGATTTACCTAAGTCATTAGCCTACACACTTTCACATGGACAACCAACGCCATGCTTACTTAGCCTGCTCCGTCCCCCCATCGCAATTATTCCAAGTACGGGAATATTAACCCGTTTCCCATCGACTACGCTCTTCAGCCTCGCCTTAGGGGTCGACTTACCCTACCCTGATTAACATGGGATAGGAACCCTTGGTCTTCCGGCGTGCGGGTTTTTCACCCGCATTATCGTTACTCATGTCAGCATTCGCACTTCTGATACGTCCAGCATACCTCCCGGTACACCTTCAACCGCTTACAGAACGCTCCCCTACCACTCAATCTTATGATTGAATCCGCAGCTTCGGTGATATGTTTAGCCCCGTTACATCTTCCGCGCAGGCCGACTCGACTAGTGAGCTATTACGCTTTCTTTAAAGGGTGGCTGCTTCTAAGCCAACCTCCTAGCTGTTTTAGCCTTCCCACATCGTTTCCCACTTAACATATACTTTGGGACCTTAGCTGGCGGTCTGGGTTGTTTCCCTCTTCACGATGGACGTTAGCACCCACCGTGTGTCTCCCGGATAGTACTTTACGGTATTCGGAGTTTGCAAAGGGTTGGTAAGTCGGGATGACCCCCTAGCCTTAACAGTGCTCTACCCCCGTAAGTATTCGTCCGAGGCTCTACCTAAATAGATTTCGGGGAGAACCAGCTATCTCCCGGTTTGATTAGCCTTTCACTCCTAGCCACAGGTCATCCCCTAACTTTTCAACGTTAGTGGGTTCGGTCCTCCAGTTGATGTTACTCAACCTTCAACCTGCCCATGGCTAGATCACCGGGTTTCGGGTCTATACCCTGCAACTAAGCGCCCAGTTAAGACTCGCTTTCGCTACGGCTTCCCTAATCGGTTAACCTCGCTACAGAATATAAGTCGCTGACCCATTATACAAAAGGTACGCAGTCACATAACTAGTATGCTCCTACTGCTTGTACGTATACGGTTTCAGGTTCTATTTCACTCCCCTCACAGGGGTTCTTTTCGCCTTTCCCTCACGGTACTGGTTCACTATCGGTCAGTTGGGAGTATTTAGCCTTAGATGATGGTCCACCTATATTCAGTCAAAGTTTCACGTGCTCCGACCTACTCGATTTCACTGCTTATAAATTGTCGTGTACGGGACTATCACCCTGTATCGTGGCACTTTCCAGAGCCTTCCACTAATTACAAAACAGCTTAAGGGCTGCTCCGATTTCGCTCGCCGCTACTTTCGGAATCTCGGTTGATTTCTTTTCCTACGGGTACTTAGATGTTTCAGTTCTCCGCGTTCGCCTCATATGGCTATGTATTCACCATATGATACCTGCAAGCAGGTGGGTTTCCCCATTCGGAAATCCTAGTCTCAAGCGCCTCTTACTGGCTCAACTAGGCTTATCGCAAGTTAGTACGTCCTTCATCGCCTCCAACTGCCAAGGCATCCACCGTATACGCTTAGTCACTTAACCATACAACCCAAAATAGTTTTAAGTTGTACTGTCAAAGACAGTTTAAACTTCGCCAGAAGTTAATATTGAATACTAAAGTAGATGCTAATTAATCTCTCTTTATAAAAAGAGGTATTAATTGGCATTGTTTTACTTTTGAAAACTCTTTATAGATA
>NZ_PNBY01000004.1 GCF_005886875.1 Pseudoalteromonas aurantia
CGCCCCCCGGCCCGCCCCCCCCCCCCCCCATTTATTATTTCATGCAGTCGACGGCATACGAGCGCTATAGGTTTTACTCTATTTCTGACGGTAGCGCTTCCGATCTAAATGTGGCGGCGACGCAAAAGGTAAAAAAGAAGGCAAATGTGGTGAAGGTAAGTGCGGTGGTTCACACTAAGCACTGAGAGTTGGGGTAGCGCTGGCTGCCCCAAATAAGGAGAAAAGATGTTGCAGTTCCCATTAGGAAATGTCGGCTTAGGGTTAAGACGAGAAATGTTGGACGATTTTTTATTGTCTCCTCCAGCTGATTCTCAGTTTTTTGAAGTCGCCCCTGAAAATTGGTTAAAAATGGGGGGGAAATTTGGCCAGCAGTTTAAGGCACTAACTCAGCAGCATCAGTTTATTTGTCACGGCTTATCACTGTCATTAGGCTCACCAAATGCACTTGATGTGGCATTTGTTAAAGAGTTAAAACAATTCTTCGATGAACATAATATTTTATTGTACAGCGAGCACTTGAGCTACTGCTCTGGCAGTGGTCATATGTACGATCTGATGCCCATTCCATTTACTGAAGAAGCGGTTAATCATGTTGCTGATAGAATACGACGTGTGCAAGATATTTTAGAGCGCAAGATTGCGGTTGAAAATGTGTCTTATTATGCCGCGCCAGGGCAAGAGATGTCAGAGCTTGAATTTACTTTGGCGGTATTAGAAGAAGCACAATGCGATTTATTGTTAGATGTGAATAATATTTATGTTAATAGCATAAACCATAACTATGACGCGTTAGCATTTATGCAAGCAATGCCAACAGACCGAATTGCATATGGTCATGTGGCAGGCCATTTTGTCGAAGCTGAAGATTTATTAATTGATACACACGGCGCACCTGTTTGTGATCCTGTTTGGGACCTGCTTGCTAAAACATATCAGCATCATGGCGTCTTTCCAACTTTGCTAGAAAGGGATTTTAATATTCCTGATATTGCAGAGCTAAGTGCAGAGTTAAGCCATATTCATGCACTACAAGCTGCTCAACTAAATAGTAATGGGGTTGCTTAATGTCTTTTATCGAAGTGCAGCAGGCGTTTATGGCGCATATTCGCAACCCAGAGCACAATGCAAAGCCAGATGATGTGTCTGAGCGTCGAATTAAAATATATAACGATTTATTTTTTAATAATATTGAAGGATTTGTTGCTTCAGCTTTTCCTGTTTTAAAAAGTTTGTATGAAGACGCCTACTGGTCGTCAATAGTTAGGCAGTTTTTTGTTCGACATGATTGTAAAAGCCCTTACTTTTTAGATATTAGCAAAGAGTTTTTAGTTTTTTTACAGCATACATATAATGTAACTGAGCAGGACCCTGTGTTTATGCTTGAGTTGGCCCATTATGAATGGGTCGAATTAGATGTGGCAGTTTATCAGAGTACTGATGATTACTGTGATATTACAGACTGGGTATCACAGCCTTTATATTTACGCGACACCGCACGAAATTTAAGTTACACGTTTCCGGTGCATCAAATTAGTCAGGATTTCATGCCTGTTGATGCCAGTGAACAACCGCATTACTTTGTCGTATACAGAGATGCCGATGAGGAAGTGGCATTTATTTCATCTAACCCAATGACGGCATTGTTACTTAATCAGTTAGAACAACAGCCTGGTATTACATTGGCAACCTTGGTTGAAGAGGTTGCGATACAATTACCGCAATTCAGTTATGAGCAATTAAGTGCTGGTGCACAGCAAACTTTGAGTGCAATGGCTGAATTAAAAATTATTGCTTCAAAAAACTGACATTTACACCTTTATTGACTATTTCAGATAGATTATTATGTGCTCCGTTTAGTCGTGTTATTAATTAAGGTAATTACTATGTCTGAAGGTGATTTCAAAGATCCGTTCAATGCAACATACTTTTTTGCATTTCTAGCGGTGTTTGCAGTGGTTGGTTGTTTAAATGCGATTTTAGGTTGGATCAGCTTAAGCGCATAGGTAAATGACATCCAGGTGAAAAGGTTGCAATTTTGCAACCTTTTTTGTTGCTTGTTTGACCAGTTATTTAGTTTGTTTTTGATAATAGTCGCGACTGGCATTTCATGTTTGGCCATTCTTGTTATAATCACTTCTTTGATAATTTATTTAACAAAGTTCCTAATTATGACTAAAGCTAACTTGTCTTTAATTGCAGACAGTATTGCAACGATCCCTGATTATCCTAAACCAGGCATTATGTTCCGCGATGTAACAACGTTACTCGCAAACCCTGAAGCACTTAAAGCAACCATTGATTGCTTTATCGAAAAATACAAAGACCAAGGGTTCACAAAAATCATCGGGACGGAGTCTCGTGGTTTTATTTTTGGAGCGCCTTTGTCATATGCATTGGGCATTCCGTTTATTCCGGTACGTAAGCCAGGAAAATTGCCACGAGAAGTGATCAGTCAATCTTATCAACTTGAATACGGTGAAGACACACTAGAGCTCCATACTGATGCTATCGTTGAAGGTGATAAAGTATTACTCGTAGATGACTTGCTAGCAACGGGTGGCACGATTGAAGCCACAGCAAAGTTAGTTGAACGTTTAGGCGGTAAAGCGACTGACGGTGCATTTGTTATTTCATTACCAGGCCTTGGTGGTGAAGAGCGCGTTAAAGGTTTAGGTATTAACGTGTTCACCTTGGTTGAGTTCGAAGGCGAATAATATGAGTTATCAGGTCCTAGCTCGAAAATGGCGTCCGCAAACCTTTCATCAATTAGTTGGTCAAGAGCATGTTAAGCAAGCTTTGGTCAATGCATTAAATGAGCAAAGATTGCACCACGCTTATTTATTCACTGGGACTCGGGGCGTTGGTAAAACTACCATCGCCCGTATTTTTGCAAAAAGCTTAAACTGCGAGCAAGGGATCACTTCTACGCCTTGTGGGCAGTGCAGCAGTTGCCAAGACATAGAGGTTGGCAAGTTTATCGATTTAATTGAAATTGATGCAGCTTCGCGCACCAAAGTAGAAGATACCCGAGAAATTTTAGATAACGTACAGTATTCACCTACCAGAGGTCGATACAAAGTCTATTTAATAGATGAAGTGCATATGTTGTCTAAACACAGCTTTAACGCGTTGCTTAAAACGCTTGAAGAGCCACCAGAGCATGTAAAGTTTTTATTAGCCACGACCGATCCTCAAAAATTACCCGTGACGATTCTATCGCGGTGTTTACAATTTAATTTAAATGCTTTGTCTCAAAGTGAGATAACAGCTCAGCTAGAGAATATTTTACCGCAAGAGAGTGTAAAGTTTGACACTCAGTCACTACAAATATTGGCAAAAGCCGCCGATGGCAGTATGCGCGATGGTTTGAGTTTAACTGATCAAGCCATAGCACAAACAAACGGTGATCTGAACGTTGCAGCTGTACAGCAAATGTTAGGTTTGATGGATAGCCGACATGCTTTATTACTGTTATCAGCAGTGCTTTGCGAAGACGGCGCCTTAGTATTAGAAGAAGTAGCAAATATAGCACTAAAAAATGGCAATTTTGTCAGTGTATTAGACGATTTAATCGCTTTATGCCATGTGATACAACTCGCACAATTAGTCCCTCAAGCTGTTCAGTTTAGCCAATTTGAAGAAGACGATGTAGTGGCTGTAATGCAGCAAACGAATGCACAACAGATCCAGTTATTTTACCAATTGCTGCTTAATGGTAAAAAAGACTTAAAGTGGGCACCAGAGCAAAAACTGGGCTTTGAAATGGTGATGTTGCGTTTATTGGCATTTGAGCAAAGTGATATGTCTCAGCCTGTTGCACGCCAAGCTACAGAGGCTGCACCAGCGAAGTCAAAAGTAGGTGACTTAAGGGCTTTGTTTAATAAACCAGCACAGCCTGCGGTTCAGTCACAGCCTGCTACGAAGTCACCAGAACCCAAACAGCCAAGTGATGAATCTGTACGTCGCAGTTCACCTCAAGCTGATATACAGCACCAGACTCAGAATAAACCGACTGAGCAGCCTCAAACGCAAACAGCGCCCAGTGCGCATATAAATGCAGAAGTACCCAGCGCGACTTCTGTGGAAACAGCTGAGCAAGTATCATCGCATGTACCAGAGGCAGAATATGCAGAGCAAAACAGTGCGAGTGAATATAATGCGTTGATGAGTCAAGCGGTTGAACAAGGGTTTAACGAGCCTCCAAGCGCAGCTGCACCAGGCAATGAGATAGCTCAGCAACCTAATGTAGACGAAAGTTCGCTTGAGCATAAGCAAGCGAATGCGAATTCAGCGATAGCGAAAATATTGCAAAATCGCAATATTTCAGGGGCCGGTCAGCTATTACAGCCTAAAGGTGATGAGCCAAAAAAGCCGACGGCGCATAATGCGCCACAAAAACCAGAAGTAAAGCCAGCACAGACTTTTGCTAAGCCAGATAAAAAAGTGCCGTTTGCGCAAAAGCATAAAGCAAAAACAGAGAACTTAGCACCGGAGTTATTAGAACAAATATCACCAGTAAAAAAAGCGGAACCGACAACTCAGGTTATTGAACAAGTTACGATACCGGATGATTTTAGTAGCCCAATCAGTGACATTCGCTTTGCCCATCAACAAGACGAATGGGCGCACTTAATTAAGCGCATGTGTCTGGGTGGTAGAATGCGACAATTTGCGTTACATTCGATTTTTAATAAAGAACACAATGGTATTAAATTAGATGTTGATGCCTCACAACAGCATTTAGATAGCGCGATATTGCGGCAAAAGCTGATTGCTTCATTAAGTGATATTTATGGGCATGAAGTACAGGTCGATATTAATTTTGCCCCAGGCGTTATTGATTCGCCATTTTTGATCCAACAGAAAATAGATGCACAGCGTTATCAACAAGCTGTGGATGTGATTAACCAAGACGCAAATGTTGTACAGTTTGTACAAGAGTTTGCAGCGGTTATTGATGAAAACACGATTCAGGCGTTGTAATCAGTTACAATCGCCCTTATCTTTTAGCCAGTTTTGATTTGATGTAAGAGAGTATAATTATGTTTAAAGGTGGAATGGGTAACATGATGAAGCAAGCGCAGCAAATGCAAGAGCGCATGCAAAAAGCCCAAGACGAAATTAAGAATCTAGAAGTAACAGGTGAAGCGGGCGCAGGTTTAGTGAAAGTCACTATGCTAGGCAGCCACAATGTACGTCGTGTTGAAATTGACGAAAGTCTCATGGAAGACGACAAAGACATGATTGAAGATTTACTTGCCGCTGCAGTGAACGACGCAGTGCGCCGTGTAGGTGAAGCGTCAGAGAAAAAAATGGCAGACGTAACAGGCGGTATGCAACTACCACCTGGTATGAAAATGCCGTTCTAGGTGATTTTTCATTTAAATTAGTCACTTAAACGACCTCTAAGGTCGCTTGGGACACACTTGGGACATTTTGCCCTCGCTTTTTGGCAATTTTGTCCCTATGTTCCAGCTTCTCTACTTCTATCTATGTAGCATAGGTTTGTCTTATTATCCCCCCCAGTCTGTATGCCCAAGTTGTTTTGATAACCAAGTAGGATCGGCTCCTGCCATCAGCATTTGTCTAGGAAAAAATGCCTGAGTTAATATGGCGTTCTATGAGTAAGCCCTACTTTTCGTAACCAGTTAGATCACTGTTTTGGCGCGCTAGTTAATTCTGAGCGAATGCAAGGCTTGGACATTTCATTCTCAGCATGTTTTTAGCAGAAGATGTAATAGTTGCAATTAAGCCATATAAGTCACCAAAAACACTATTTCAAAACGTTTGTAGTGGGAATGGAATTAAGAAATAGCTGTATTCATTAACCAGCACACAGAAAGTAACTAACAGCCAAAGTTGACCGGTTGAGTGAAAATTGTAGGCTTGCAATTATAGAGCGATATATAAAGCGCTTTAACAAGAGTGAATTGAAGTCGTGGGCTAATTTTCCAGAATCTCAAAGTGTGGATTTTTGGGGGGATTACCTGTTGAATTTTAACTGACACCCATTCAAATTTGATTGTTTTTCATTCATCACCTATCTTTTAAATTCAGCTTAAAAGAGAGGCGTTTTCCCTCATGGCGACAGCACGTAAAAGACAAGTGAGTTTAACTGATACCAAATATTACCATTGTATTTCACGCTGTGTTCGTCGTGCCTATTTGTGTGGTGAAGATAAGGTAACAGGGCAATCTTATGAACACAGAAGAGGCTGGATAGAAGACAAACTACTGGAACTTGCCAAAGTATTTTGTATTGATGTATGTGCATATGCGGTGATGAGTAACCATACTCACACAGTGCTTTATGTAAATGATATAAAAGCTAAAAGGCTGAGTGATAAAGCGATTATTATCAGATGGCATAAGCTGTTTAAAGGCACCATACTGTCTCATAAGTTCCTTCAGGGTGAGCGGCTAGACTCAGC
>NZ_PNBY01000040.1 GCF_005886875.1 Pseudoalteromonas aurantia
GATAGCTCTGATAATAATTGAGTGTTGTTCGCTATGAATTCTAGAAGCAGCCCTTTTAATTGCTTAGCAATTATTTCAACCCCTGTTGCTGATATTTTCCAGCCCTGATAGGTAAACGTTATGCTTAAGCTAGAGTCAACTAAAACGCCAAGCGTAAGTGGATAAGTTGTTTCTTCGCGCGCTGCAAGCACTGAAAACTGTGTGTCTTGTTCATCGCGGGTTTGCACGGCTTTTGATATTGGATAGTTTTCAAATACCATCAAGGTATCAAACAAACCTTCTTTATTTAGCTCTAAATACCGCCCAGCTTGCTTCTGAATATCGTAAAGTGGAGTGAATTCATGTTCTCGGGCTTGTAAATTATCGTTTTGTAAAGCTTGTAACCATGCAGAAACAGTAATGGCAGGATCAACCGTAGCAACAACAGGAACTGTATTAATAAACATCCCCTGGCTTGATTCAGAAGCAAATAAATCAGTGGGCCTACCCGAAGTCGTTGCGCCAAAACATACACTGGCGCGATTTAAATAACGGCTCAGTAAGAACGACCAGCTGCCTTGAATCAACGTATTCAGTGTTACTCGGTTTTGTTGACTAAACTCAATTAATTGCTGTGTTTGCGGCTCGTCAAATTCAATAGCATATGCATTATATTCCCCATCCGTATGCTCATCACCAATGACCGATGTAAGGTAGCTTGGCTCTGATAAGCGGGCTGTTTCTTTCGCCCAGAAAGCAAGGTTACTCACCTGATCTTGCTTCATTAAGTAAGCAATATACTGTTCGTATTGACCTTGTGCGACAGGGAGTGTCTTGCCTTCATACGCTTGTAGTACCTCACCCATCATGGCTGAGCTACTCCACCCATCGGTAAGTAAATGATGCGTAGTCCATATGAAATGGTATTTCTTCGCCGCTAATTTAACCAACGTTAAGCGTGTTAAGCCTGGATCATTAGTTAAATCGAATCCAGCTTTACTGTCTGACTGCGCTTGCTGAGTTAACAGCTTAGGGAGTTCATGTTCGTCGTAAGATTGCCAATCTAATTCATGCCACTGCGGTGTAAGGCTACGCATTACATACTGCAATGTTTGTTGTCGCTCGGTCAAAAAACCGGTTCTCAATGCATCGTGGCGTGACACGACTAACTGCCAAGCACGCTTAAAACGCTCTACATCTAAATTTCTGATCTCTAAGCAAGTTTGGTTTACGTAAGCTTCACCTTCATCATAAAGACTATGAAACAACATCCCCTCTTGCATGGGTGACAATGGATATAACGTCTGTAATTGACTGAGTTCAATTGGTAACTCGTCAAGTTCCGCTTGGCTAATTTTCGCCAGTGGTGCATCTGATGGTGTGAGTGTAGGTAGCGCTTGTTGGCAATGCTCAACCACGGCACACAAAGACTGATATAATTTATCCGCAAATACCTGAACATCACTATGTAATAAACGGGCCGTTGAAAAACTAATATCAAATTGCAATTGGCCCGCAAGCACTTTGCCATTTATCACTAACTCTGTCTGTTGGGGGTACTTAGGGCTAAAAGAAGCACCAACAGATTCATCAGCCAATGTTAATGACAGTCCTCGCTCCTTTTTCTCAAATGTATTGTCTGTTTGACCTAAATAGTTAAACTCGATTTGACCCATAGATTGCTGTTGTAATTCAGTTTGCGCCTGTGGGTTTCCATAATATTTAAACGCCCCATAGCCAATGCCTTTATTTGGCACCGAGCGTAACTGCTCCTTAGTGTGCTTAATGGTATCTGATAACCCTTTAGCGCGGATCAGTGAAACGGGAAACAAAGACGTATACCAACCAACAGAGCGACTTAAGTCTGAAGTGTCTTCCCATGTCTCTCGCCCATGCCCTTCTAAGTTGACACATATCTGTGTGTCTCCTGTCCAGTCATAAACAGCCTCGCTCAGTGCACTCAATAATAGCTCATTAATTTGAGTTCGATATGCATGTGATGAGTTTTGCAAGAGTGCTTGGGTCGTGGCTTGCTCCAATACCACACTAATTACGTCACTCTCAGACATAGCCTGACTACCTTGGGCGTTTAAATTAGGCAATTGCAAAGGTTTTACTGAGTGTGATTGCCAGTAAGAAAATTCGCCCTCAAAAAGCTGTGGATACTGACTAATTTGTTCTGCCCAATATTGATAGCTATGGCTTTTCAACCCCAAGTCTATCTCTTCATTGCGCAGTGCTGCCTCATAGGCTGTCATAAAGTCATTGATTAATGTACGCCAAGACACGCCATCTATCGCCAAATGATGTATAACAATCAAGAATCTCGCACTGCCATCATCAAGCTGCATATTCACAAAACGAGCTATCGGCCCAGACTCAATATCGAGGCTGCGCTGCGCTTCTTCTGCTAATGCCGTAATATTTTTTTCTCGTACCGAACGCGACCAGTAGCTACTTTCAAGTAACAACTCATCAAAGGTGCTATAGTTTTGCTGCCATTGGTCACATTCAGAGCGCGTATATCGTAAACGTAATGCATCATGATAAAGTAATATTGCAGAGACCGCTTGTTGCAATGCTAGTTCATCAAAATGCTGTTCAGAACGCAGCATAATTGCCTGATTCCAGTGATTATAGTCAAACATTGGTTTAGCAAAAAACTCTGCTTGAATGGGTAATAACTTAGCAGCCCCGATTACTATCTGTTCCGGAATTGACGATTTATCAAGAGCTTCCAACTGCAAGGCTAAACGCGCAATATCTTGTTGCTCAAACATTTGCTTTGGCGTTACGACATAACCCGCTTGACGGACTTTAGCAACAATCTGCAGACTGATGATCGAGTCGCCCCCCAGCTCAAAGAAATTATCTAAGCGCCCGACCTTATCAACACCGAGTGTCTCCTGCCAAATATTGGCCAACATCGCTTCAGTATCAGATTGTGGTGCTTGATAGATTTGTGAACTCGTCAATGATGCTTGTGGCAACGCATTTCGATCTATTTTCCCGTTACTGTTTAACGGTAGCGCCGGTAACACCATCAATAAGCTTGGTACCATGTAATCAGGTAACGCTTCAGCCAATTGGTTTTTTATTTGCTCTGAATCAAGTTCAATACTTTCTGCAGCAGACACATAAGCGACCAAACGCTGGCCTGAAGGGCCTTTATCAGCAATAACAACCGCTTCATTAACTTCATCAATCGCATGCAAACACGCTTCAATTTCTCCCAATTCAATGCGGAAGCCACGGATCTTTACTTGGTGATCTGTTCTACCCAAATACTCAAGTTGTCCTTGCGCATTCCAATACACCAAATCACCAGTACGATATAAACGCTCACCATCATTAGAAAATGGATTAGCAATAAAGCGTTCGGCTGTTAGGTCAGCACGATGTAAATAGCCTCGAGCCAAGCCAATACCGCCAATATACAATTCACCGGCAACCCCGATAGGACTCAACCGTAATCCGCTATCTAATACAAGTAACTTTATGCCATCAATCGGAGCCCCGATTGGAACTGCCACATTGGCATCTCCATGACATGTGAAATGGCTTACATCAACCGCTGCCTCTGTCGGGCCATATAGATTATAAATCTCAGTATTTGGTAATAGCTGCAGTGCCTTTGCCTGTACTTCACTGGGTAATGCTTCACCACTACATAAAATACGCTTAATACTGCTCGCACTGCTAACACCTTCGTGATTAATAAACGCTTGAAGCATTGAGGGAACAAAATGCACAGTCGTAACACGCTCTCTGATAATGACTTCAAGTAACCGAGCGCTATCTTTGTGCGCTTCAGGCTGTGCTACAACCAATTTAGCCCCATACATCAGCGGCCAGAAGAACTCCCACACAGAAACATCAAAGCCAAATGGGGTTTTTTGTAGTACCACATCATCTACTGATAAGGGATATGCTGACTGCTGCCAAGCAATTCGGTTATAAATTGCTTCGTGCGTATTTCCCACACCTTTTGGGTTACCAGTGGAGCCTGATGTATAAATTACATAAGCTAATTGGGCAGCATGTGTTTTTAAGTTAGGTACACTTAACTCATATTGCTCTAACTCCAGCGTATCAACTGGCATCATTGGCGCTATCTCAGCAAGCTGAGACAACGACTTATGCGAGTCGTCTGTAAGGAACAATGCCAAACCACTACTTTGAGCTATGTAATCAATGCGCTCTAATGGTAACGTAGGAGCAATCGGCACATAAGCAGCCCCAGCTTTTAACACAGCCAGTAAGCTAACGACCATGTCCATACTTCGTTCGAATACCACCCCCACTTTATCTTCTGCACGAATACCTTTAGCTAATAAACAATGCGCCAAGCGATTAGCACGAATATCAAGCTGTTCGTAAGTCAGCGTTTCATCCATAAAACTAATGGCTATCCGTGTCGGTGTTTTTTTACTTTGATCATGTATGATTTGCTGCAGAGGTGCAGTAAAGCGATGAGGTGAACTTCCTATATTCCAAACAGCCAGTTCCTGTAGATCTTTTTCTGCAAGTAAAGGTAAGCGGGCTACAGGCACGTTAATATGCTCTAATACTTCAGTCAAAACCGCATGGAAAGTATTCAAGCACTGTGTTGCAAATTCAGAGCCATAAAGTTCATTTGCGTACATCAAATTTAACGTTGTTTCTTGACCCACTTCTTCAATGACATCTAGTTGTAAATCAAATGGCATACCAAACCGGTAAAATTCAAAGTCCTGTAATGCGACACCACCCAGTTGCTGCAAACTCTTTTTGTTGCGACGTAAATAATTAAACATCACTTGAAAAATAGGGTGAACACCCGTTTGACGCTCAGGCTTTAACGCTTTAAGTAAATGTTCAAAGGGTAAATCCTGATTACCCTGCGCTATTTTTGAAATATGCGATGCTTGATCAAGCAACGAACTAAAGCTCTCATGATGCTCAATAGTCAATGGGATCGCTTGGGTATTAACGAAAAAGCCAACAAGATTAAATGTTTCACTTAGGTGACGATTCGCAACCGGTACCCCAACTTGAATACGTGTGGCATTCGCAAAACGAGATAAGAGTACTTGCCACGCAGTCAGTAAAACCAAATATGGGGTTACATTGTTCGCTTTAGCAAGCGTTGAAACCTTATGCCATACCGGTTCATCCAATACTTGGATCTCGGTTTTAACACTATATTGCCCAGAATGGCGCGCTTGATTATTAGCTGGTAACCTTAACGGCTCATCGGCTTGTAATAACTCCTGCCAAATCGTTAACTGTTTCGCATATAAAGCTTGTTGGTCTTGCTTGTTTAACCACTTTGCAAAGCCCAGATACCCCACTTTTTCATCCGTTTCGCTAGGCGCTTTTCCTTCACTCAATGCTACGTAAATAGCGACGAATTCATCCAGCAGCTGCTGCATTGAAGTACCATCAGCAATAATATGGTGTAGCGTGACCACCAAACTACTATTATTGCCTTGGTTGACCACACCCACTCGCAACAATGGCCCTTCAACCAAGTCAAATGGCTTGACAACTACTTGCCTTAACTGTGCATCTCGTTGCGCTAAATCAACAGCGGTTGTTTCGAAAAAAGTGAAGGTTTGATCACCCCCATCGATTTGCCAAACATCTTGTAAATCACCCTCTACAAATTTAATGCGCAAAGCGTCATGCCGCTGACAAAGCTGTTCAAACGCACTGTTTACACGATGAGTATCAAGTAAGCCTTCAAAATGTAATGCCCCACCCAAGTTATATGTGACATTGTCAGGGTCTAATTTCCAAGCATACCAAAGAATTTTTTGAGCTGGCGTTAAAGGAACTAATTCTCCATCCGCGATATGCTCTGAAATATGTGTGCCGACGCCAGAGTTTGCACCGCTGATCATTTGTTGTAACTTATTTTTATCAGCTTCCGATAAAGAAGAAAGTTGTCTGTTTTTTCTGGTACGTCTTTGCCGTGACATTCTGGCTCCACTCAACATAAATTGGTTCAAATTTAATATGTGAGCTAGACGAATAGAAACCTGAAAAATCAAGCATTGCGGTGCTTTATTTTATTGATGAGTAAGACAAAAGAAATATGAGTTGGCGTGCAAGATGTGCGCTGTGGTGATTCATCTCACAGCACACATGTATTATAGAAAATTACAGATTATAGGTTACAGAAAAACCAACTGTTCGCGGCTCTGTTAATTGACCTGAGGTGATTACACCTGTCACTGGTGCACGCTCAATTGCTGTTTCATTCACTTGGTCAAATGCATTATTAACATAAGCATCTACTCGCCAATCTTCTGCAATATAAGCAACTGAAACACGAGTTTCTGTGTAACTGTCCGTTTGATATAAATCAGCCTGACTAATTTGGACCTGAGGGTTATTTGCCAAATGACTGCGTAGTAATTTGCTTTGATAGTCGCTTGTATAACGCGTATTTAAACTGAATTGAACATTATCTGTTAACCAATAATCAGCGCCAATACTTGCCGTCACACTCGGTGCCATCGGTAACTCTTGACCTAGCAAGTGCTGATTATTGCTATCTGCATTTTCAACACTCGTATGTAATGAACCGAAGCTACCAGACAATGTCAGTGAATCTGTCGCCGCATAAGTTAACTCAGCTTCAAACCCATAGCTATTCACTTCATCAATGTTATGGATAATTGTATCCCACGGCTGACCAGATGCACCGGTTGCAAGCACTTGGTAATCAGAGTAAGTATTATAGAAAATATTTGCTGCGAGATTTAACGCATCTCCCCATGATTTACGTACACTGACCTCAAACGTATCAACATATTCTGGATCATAGCTATATACAGTAGAAGAAGCCCAGCTAAAATCACCGCCACCCGAGTTGTACCCTTTTCTGAAGCTCAAGCCAAGCGTGAGTTCTTCGTCAATAGTGTGTAAATAAGCGATTTTTGGTAAGTAAAGCGTCTCATCATTGGCAATAATAAATGAGGCACCTGATGCCGCTCTAAATTCGCGATGCTGCTTCTCTTTCTCAATTCGACCACCAGCTATAACCTGGCCTTGCTCGGAAACACTAACTGTAACCTCACCGTAAATCGCATCAGACGACGAGTCGTCATCTCCTTCATATACACCTTTATTAAAGAAAGCTTGTTCACGATCATACTTATACACACCAAAGTGTCCACTTAACCCATCATCAAAAGTAAAGCCAAATTTACCATCGATAGTTTGACTTTCATCGTCCATGCGAACGTGCCAGACAAGTGGGTATTGATGAAATTCATAACTATAATCAACGTCAGATACCAATAACTCAATGTCAAAGTTATCATTTATTTCATAAGACGTTTTTAATGAGGTATGCTGACTGTCTACGTCTTTATCACGGGCATATGATGTATCACTGTCCCAAGGTGTTGAGATAGTACGATTCGCAAGATCCGGACCATCTAAATACCAGTAACGGAATCCCTCTTCTTGTGTATCCACATAACTCAATAACATGTCTAACCCATCAACTTGTGATGGTGTCCATTGTAACTTAGCATTAATACGCGTCATTTTAATTGGTTTTGGATCAAATGGGTATGAATCACCGTCAGCTAACTGAAACTGAGAATGGTGCTCTCTATCAACATTTTGTACCGTGAAGCGATATGCGAGTTCATTCTCTATAATCGGTGCAGATACCATAGCTGAAAGCTCTTTGCTTTGCGTTTTATTGGCATATCCTGCTCTTACTGATGCTTCTAATCTATCCATGGAAGGCGTATTTGTCGTGACGTAGATGATCCCTCCCATGCTGTTTCGACCACTATTAGACGACTGTGGCCCACGTAACACTTCAATTTGCTGTACATCCCACAAACCAAGATCACCGGTTAACGTGGCTACAAACGGTTCCGCTACACCATCTGTCATCACCGCAACACGTGCTTTAGCACCTGAGGTGAAAGAATATGACCCTGTAGCAATGCCTTCCCCTTTCACACCCCGAATACTTGGCAAACTATCTGAAAAAACGACATTTGCAATATCCGATAAAATATCGACGTAAGAATCTGACTGCCCATTGGCAAGCTCTTCACTCGTAATTACCGCAACCGAAGATGTGGTATCTTTTAAAGAGCGACCTGCTTTTTCACCATAAACAACAATATTCTCTATCGACGTAATTTGTTCTTTTTCATCCGCTGAAACAGCTGCCGATACTGCCAAGGCAACAGGAACCATACAAAATGCCAGTTTATTCATTATTTCATCCTAAATTATAGTTAGCCGACCAACAGACGAACTAAAGGAAGAGAAATTTAAGAGTAATAGGAACTAATTTTATTTATTATTATAATTCAAGATGTAACAACAGAGTCTCACTATCGAAAGCACCGACTTATGTATGAAAAAGCAACCATAAATGTATAAATATAATACGTGTTGTTCGGGTGAGAATTGCATCATTTAGTGTTCATGATGCAACAATTAATACCTGATACGGTCCTATATTCACCAAATTGCCATTTGAATGAGGTTACACTTTTTCTTCTGAGGTTATCTTGGTCTTCGCTAATGCATGAAGCCCTTGAATCATGGCTGGGAATAGACTCTGCTGAAAGTTATTCCAACGTAGTTCAAAAATGGTGTCGGTAGGTGTGATCTTGGTATTTAGAACATCATGAATAACTGGACCTGAATCAATCCCCTGATCAACATAATGCAGTGAGGCACCCGTTTTATCAATCACCTCTGTGTCAATCATTTCCATTGTCTGCCAATTAATAACCTGTTTACCTTGCGCACCATACAGGGCATCCAGTGTAGCAGTTGCCCCTCTGCGCTGATAAACAGAGCCCTCTTTGGTGATCCCAGGGTGAATATTAACAATACGCTTTGCATAAGCGCTCTGTTTACTTGCTAACTGATCCAAAATAACAATCAACCCATCTAACAACACCACATCTGCATCTAACTCATCCAACTTGTTTTCTAAGCGCTGCTCAAAATCTTGCTTCCCCTCTCGCCATACTTGTGACCCTTTTGGCAGCTTACGGTAACTCGAAGGTACGCAACATAACAACTCATCAACAGGCGTATTACCCACTTTAAGCGTTTCAGGATAAATCCACTCCTCGTTACAGGCCACCCGTGATGTTCCATAGTCTTGTAATTTTTGACTATCAAGCGAGTGTGTTAAATCATCGTCAAAAATGACGCCTGTCAACTCATACAGCTCCCCCAAGTCACTACTATTAAGCTGTATTACTAGATGTTCCAATGGAGAGGTCATATAGCGTGTTTCATCTTTGTATGTAATCATTCTACCCGCCATATCTGCAGCCGCATTACGCAAGGAACACACATATACTAGTTTTAATCTACTCATAGTCTCATCACCCACTTTTTTATACTTCTTTAACCCCATAACTCACATGTTACGGATTACACTATCCCATCATCAGACGATGTACTCAGGTAAATATTTAATCAGAGTACATACGCACATCATCAATTTCGCTACTGCTCAGCAGTGGAGCAATCAACAATATACGTGTCATTTACTGCACACTTATATCTCGAAAAACGGCAAAGCTTAGAGAAGATAAAACCCATGCATTAAGACGGGCGTTCAATGCATGGGCTTGTGTAGGAAACGTGTTCAATATACCAAGAAGGTATCTCTAAAATTGATAGGCAACACTGGCTTTAATATTGCGACCCGGCTCGTAATCCATTAAATATAAGCCGTCTTCACCTGCCAATGGATGGCCTGTAATGCCATTTTTTGAAGATTGTGAGGCATAAAATTCATCAAATAGGTTATCAATGCCTAACCGTATATTCAGCGCTGGAAGCGCGGCAGGAGACCAGTGTGCAGAGAGGTTATGTACTGCATAACTGCGCTTTTCATTATTCATACTGGCGCCCCCTAAAAAGTGCCCATCAGCAACCCCCCCCACCAGCATCGCTTCCCATGCAATATCCAGATCATAATCGGTTAACTGATAGGCCACTCTCGTGGTGATGGTATCGCCTTGCTCACGCTCTAATCGTGCCCCATCCAGTTGCGCATAATGATCAAAAGCCGACAAATCACTGCTTGATTGCGCATAGGTCAATTGCACTGATAACGTGTTATGCGTGAACTGTGAATACGCTTCAAATCCCTCAATACGCATATCACCGATATTGTCTTTCCACTGGTCCCAGCGATGCTTTGGATTAGGCTTCATCGCACTGTCAAAAATATAATTATCAATTTGTGTAGAAAACGCGGTAATACCTGCAGACCACGTCATAGATTGACCAATGTGATGCTGATATGCCAAGGCAAGCTCGGTATTGAGCCCGGTTTCGGCTTCAATCGCGCTATTTTCACTGTCTCTGAGGCCCGCCCCCGCAAAAACCTCACCAATCTCTGGCCCTTTAAATAACTCGGTGCTGCTGAGTTTGACCAGTAGGTTATCTGTGATCTGATACTCAGTCGCAAGGGACAAGGATAATGCTGAGTAATCATTACTCACTACTGTTGTATCCAATTCATATTTGTCGTACCGCGCACCGACAATCATTGTTAAATCACTTGCAAACTCGATGCGATCTTGCACAAACACCGCGATATTTTTGGCACTTTCTTGTGACTCAGCGACCGAACTATCTGTGCTGATCTTATGAAAATCGGTATCATGTTTAAGATAGTCTAAGCCATAAGTAACACTGTGGTTTTCATCAGTAAATAAAGCATCAAACGGCGTTTCGGCTAAGAGATTAAAGCCACTATTTTTCGCCTCCCCCGTTACTTGACCTGCATGACCACTAAAGCGCGGATTCGGTGACAATGCCCAACCAGCTTCATCACGGTACAGCTCACTGATATTACTAAACACACTTGCCTTTAATAAAGAGCCTTGGCCCCAGTCTAAATCATAACTTAAAGTTAGCGTGTCACGGGTAAATTCAGTAGGCCACAATAAAGGTGTACCCAGCCCTTTTTCAAAAACTAAGTCGGTTGCCAGTCCCATATCAGGTCGATAACTATAATCCCCTTTATCTTGATAGGCTTCATAGCTTAATGCCAAACGTTGTTGCGCATTAATATTCCAGCCAATTTTGACCAACGCATCATGGACCTTTCCTTCTAAGCCGCGCACAGTGCCATCAGTACCGACGATTTGTTCACCCGTTTGGTCTTTAATTTTGCCGCCACCGACTTCATAGTTATCACGGCTAACTTGATTATAATACGCTAAAAAATCCAACTGCTCGTTCAGCTCACCATAACCGGTGAATGAAAAGCGATGCCCCGCATTATCAGCAACCCCCACCGATACACGGCCACCCATAGATGCTCCGTCAGCCAATAGTTCAGCCGCCTGTTTGGTTTCAAAGCGCACGGCCCCGCCTAACCCGCCGTTAATCACTGAGTTCGTGCCGGTTTCAATATCGACTGATTTTAAAATATCTGCGTGGATCTGTAAGTTACCCATATGATGATACATATAAGAGTTTTGCGCAGCGCCATCTATTGATATTTTCAGGTCCTTATCATCCATGCTGCGAATGGTAATGCGCTGGTTTAAAGAATGCGCCCCCCCTACATCAATACCTGGGATACTGCGCAATAAATCAGAAATATGGTCAGCTTGCTTATTGGCAATATCTTGTTCTTGTAAATACAGAGCTGACGTTTTAACTTGCGTACTCCACACAGAAATTTTCTCTATGTCATCAGCCGCAGCCAATACATTTGGGGCAGCACACCCCCCAGCCACAGCCAATGCTAAACCAGTACGACGAAAACCCATTTGCTGAGCAGTTAAAACCAACATACAACACCTTTTAAATGTAAATAAGAACCAATATCAATATTGTACAGGGATTATGGGTTGATATTTGCGCTTCTATTTTGCAGAATCATCTAACTTATTTGCAAAAACGTCAAAGGTGCATAGGTTATGGCTACTTCCATTTATGTTGATGATCTTTCTTACGCGCTGCAAAAAATTGGCTTAGAGTCTCGCCAGCAAACCTCAACGGAGCAAACGCACTTAGCGCAGGGCGACTTAAGTTTTATAGAATTACAAAAAGGGCTCTACTTGCACCGCGCAGATATCATCGAAAACAGTCATACCAGCAGCAGTGCCATCTTACCTGCGGGATTTCATATCACGGTGTTATTGGCGGGGACCGTGTCATTTAGAGTGGCACAAAAACGCTATCAATTTAGCGCCGATAAGGGGCCTGTTGCTTTTATTAATATACTGAATAAACAGGATATATTTACTCGTTTCATGCAAAAAGGTCAGCACGTAAAAAAAGTCACGTTAAGCTGTGAACGTAGTTGGTTATTACAAAAGGTCTTAAATGAACAAGCATGTGAGCAGATAAACACGCAACTGTTTCATTCGCAAAATGTCTATGTTACACCACTGACGTCCTCCCTACTCCAAAAAATCAAGATACTTGCCAATCAAGAGGGTGACACACACTTGCTTGCTCCGCTGCTATTGGAGCAACATGCACTGCAATTATTGCATGAAGTAATAAGTCAATTTTATCATCCAGAATTTACACCGACCCAAGCGCATTATGCTCATTCGCCAATTCAAGCCAGTGAAAGTAAACTGGCAACATTGCTGGTGCTATTGGAGCAAGATTTTACCCTCAGTGATATTGCACAGCAGTTAGGAGTAAGTATCAGCACGTTGCAGCGTAATTTTAAACGCAGTTTCAACACCACATTAAAGCAATACGTCAAAATAAAGCGCTTAGAAAAGGCGAGAAAAGCACTTTTGATAGAAGGGTTAACCATAGGAGAAGCTGCATATCTAGCGAAATATACCCATGTGGGCAATTTCATTACCGCCTTTAAAAAACACTTTGATATTACGCCTATGCAGCTTATAAAATTACACCGAAGTAGCGCCTCATACGACCCAAAGTAAACCTAGGCCAAAGCCCCATAACCCAAGATTCAGTGCAACAAGTATGATATTAAACACCGTATTTAAACGCCCCTTAATGTAGTCTCCTGCGATTTGCCAAGCCGCTAAAATACCATTTGCGACCGTTGCAGTCAGCACTACTGTTGCCAGTATTTTAAACCACAAAGCACTGTGTAGTGTTGACCACATTGCAAATGATACCGGTCCACACAATACCAAATACCCAATCATCGCCGCCGCAAACAAAATAAGAATCACGTTACAAATGCGCTGTAAAACCCATTGCTGTGTGCCTGATAGATTTATCATAGCCATATCCACACTCCTGATAACACACTCAGTAATACACCCACGGCAATACATGCCCAAGATATTTTCGCACCGCCTTCAAGACTTTCACAATATCCAGCTTCTTGGATTAAATGTTTAATCCCGCCACATAAGTAATATCCCATGGCGGTTAAAAACGCCCATAGAAACAGTTGAATAATGATGCTTTCATCACGTAATGCATGCAATAAAGCAAAATTTTCTGGTGACTGTAGTGAATACCACAAAGTGGGTAAGTAAAAGGCAAACCCCACCCACATCACAACTGCACTGATACGGTGGAGGATGGAGGCATATGCTGTAATAGGCAAAGCCATTGTCTGTATCGCCAAGTTCATGGGTCGCTGTTTTTTCATTTGAACCTCTGATCAATTGCTATAAAAAAGCCTAAACCTGCTCAGGTTTGGGCTTGCATTTTTTACTATGATGAAAGCTGCTCGATGAGCTTACCTTCAATAATATAAGCCAAGTTATCAATACTCGGATCTTCAAAAAACTCTGCAGGCTCTAATTCAATAGAGAACTGCAGCTTTACTTTCGCCAACATTTGAATGGCTATCAATGAGTCCCCGCCCAAGGCAAATAAGCTATCAAATATCCCGATCTCATCAAAGCCAAGAAACTCGCGCCAAACAGCCACCAGCTTATGTTCAAGTTCACTCTCTGGTGCTTCATATTCGGTGTCTAAGTCTGGGCGTCCATGTCCCGCAGGCTTAGCTTTAGCGTTTAAAATCGCCTGCTCCGCATCACGTGTTACCTGTACTAGTTGTGACCAGCGCATACTAGCGGCATACACTTGCGGCTGAGAAAAAGCAAAAATATCAGCCAACATGGCAGCACCAATATCGCCTTGCAGCCCTAATCCCTCAGGCAAGTCAAACTTAGCAGCCATCCCAGTTTGAGCCCAAGCATCCCAGTTAATACTTACAACTGGGAAATTATGCGGTTGTTGAGCCAGTGTATCTAAATACACGTTAGCAGCACAATAATCACTTTGTCCATATGCGCCCAATACGGAGGCCAAAGAAGAACATACAGCGAACTGCTGTAAAGTATGCTCTTTAAATACCTGTAATAAGTTCTGTGTACCTTGAATCTTGCTCGATAAGGTCACACTAGCGTGCTCCATTGACATTCCAGCAATGAAACCACCACCTGGTAGCCCAGCACTATGAACAACATGCGTGATCGCACCAAATTGCTGCTCAGCTGACTTTACGGACTGACCAAGCTGTACGACGTCTAATACGTCAGCGGTGATCACCATGACATCAACATTTTGCGCCTGTAGTGATAATAACGCTGTTACCTGCTTACGTAACTTGTCATCAGTCTCACTGGCTTGTTGTAATGCTTGCCACTGAGACTCAGGTGCAAACTGACTACGAGTTTGCAAAATAAGCTTGTGACCTTGTTCACCTAGGTATTTAGCCAGATGCAACCCTACACCACCCAAACCACCGGTAATTAGCGTGACACCCGACTCAATCGATGTATCAGCACTCGAAGGAATGGCTTGCTGACTAAGCACAAAACGTTGCTTACCGCGATAAGCTACTTCATTATGTTCTGGCCTATCTGCTACTAAATCAGCCACCAATTTAGTCAATACATCTTCATTGAAGGTAAGACCTGCATCTTTAAATTCAATTACCCGCGTGACCGTATTGTGCTCTAGCGGCAACCCACGGGTTAGTCCCAAAAGCGTGGCCTTTTCTGGTGATAAACATTCATCCCCCAATACTGAGAACAACTGAGTAGCTAACACGCTTAATCGCACATTAAAGGTCGTAACTAAGTGCTGTACCAGTGGTAGTAATGCCTCATAACCGATGACGTCATCCGGTTGTGCCGGTACAACAAAGCGCGTATCTACAAAATGTGTTACCTGTGTATCATCCGCTAAATAAGCATGTAGCTTTTCCCAATGAGTGGGATTAGTGTGATCAAAATGAATGTGGCCATTGTCTTGAACCGTAAACTCTGCATCATCTCTTTGTACTGCCCATAACAGGGTTAATTGCGCGCCACGCTCAATAAGCGCCGTACTTAGTGTGCTGCATACCTGAGAGTCTGAAGCCAACAATACAAAGTGCTCTGCGCTCAAATCTTGACGCTTAACATGCAGCGGTTGTTGCTGCCAAATAGGTTGCAATAATTGCGGCTGTGAACTGGATGACTCAGCGTCGCGTGTTGCTGACACAGTTCGCTCTTGATTTACCTCAACCCAATATTCTTGCTGACTAAATTGATATTCAGGCAGTACTTTTGATACACTCGGAGTCAACTCTCCAGCATATTGCCAATCAATATTTAACCCTAACTGCCATAACGTTGCAGCCGTTTTCGCAAAAGGCGCGATGACGTCTTTCATATCGCGCACATGGGCAATAGAATTTAAAACCGTGAGTTCTTTCGCTATACCCACCTGCTGCACCAATTTCTGCAGCGTATCACCAGGCCCTGCTTCAATGAGCACATCACAACGTTCAGATAACGTCTGTACCCCTTCAGCAAATTTTACTGGCTGACGAATGTGATCTAACCAGTATTGCACCGATGTTGCTTGATCATCTGTGATCACCTGCCCGGTGACATTGCTCACAAACGCAATATCAGGCGCGCTTAGGTGGGCTTTCTCTAAAGCAACTTTAAACTCCGGTAACACCGCCTCAGTTAAATGGCTATGAAATGCATGAGATACATGGAGTCGTGTACAACTTATCTGTTCGGCTTTTAATTGTGTTTGTAATGCTTTTATTGCCTCTTTTGTCCCAGCAACCACGGTATTCTTCGGACTATTTAACGCAGCAATATCCAGCTCAGCAGTTAAGTAAGGTGCAATAGTTTGCTCATCAGCCACTACAGATAACATCGTACCAGGAGCCATACCTTGAAGCGCTTCACCTCTGGCCGTCACCAAGGTAACCGCCGTTTCCAATGACATCACATTCGCCAAACATGCTGCAACATACTCACCAATGCTGTGTCCCAACATGCCAGTGATAGTTACACCTAATGCCTGATACGTGCGCGCCATCGCATAACCCACAATAAATAATGCCGGCTGTGTCACGCGCGTTTCGTTCAGAAGTTGGTTCGCTATTAAAACTTGATCATCTTCAGGTGAAAATACCCTAGTAAGTTGCTGTTGTAATTGTTCAGAAAAATGACTCAAAGCTTCATTAAACACAGATTTAAAATACGCGTTATGTTTGAGTAATGGCTGAGCCATTGTCACATACTGAGAGCCCTGCCCCGAGAACAGTAAGCCAATACGCGCATCCGTCGTTTTCTTTGCCACAACGTCACGGCTTAACATCGCGACGGCTTGCTCGTGATCTTTGACCACAAATGCTTTTCTAAAGGCGAGTGCTGCACGCTTTTGCTGTAATTGCGCGGCGGCTTCTGGAAGCGTGTGTGGCTGTGCAACCAACATATTCTGCAGTGCAGCTACCTGATCATTGAGCCCATTTTTAGTCGCTCCACTCACAGGTAAAATGTACCAAGGCGCTCGGCGTGTTGGCTCTTCGGGTTCCGGTTGCTCCTGCGAAATATATTCTTCTAAAATAACATGTGCATTGGTACCACCCATCCCTAACGAACTCACAGCCGCCCTACGAGGGGTATCACTTTCCCATGCTTTTAATGTGTCATTGACATAAAACGGACTAGCAGCAAAATCAATAGCGGGATTTAGCGGCTTGGCATGAATGCTCGGGGGCAATTGCTTATATCGCAAAGCTTGAACAGCTTTGATCAAACCGGTGACACCCGCAGCTGAGTCTAAATGCCCAATATTGGCTTTAATCGAACCAATGGCACAATACTGTGTTTTATCCGATTGATAGGCTTGGCTAAGGGCTGCAATCTCGATCGGATCACCCAGTTTAGTACCTGTACCATGTGTTTCAATATAGCCAATCGAACTTGGCTCCACATCAGCAAATTCAAGCGCTGCGCTCACCGCATTGGCTTGTCCTGTTACACTGGGAGCCGTGTAGCCTATTTTGTCTTTTCCATCGTTATTAACCGCAGAGCCTCGGATCACAGCCAAAATAGAATCGCCAGCGCTAAGCGCATCTTCAACACGCTTCAGTACCACGGCAGCACTGCCGCTACCAATTAAAATACCATCAGCATTTTCAGAAAAGGCACTTAGCTGACCGGTCGGAGATAAACTTCCTCCAACGGGTGCGTGATAGCCCTGCTCGGATGCCAAATTTAGCCATACACCGCCAGCTAGTGCAGCATCGCTTTCGAAGTTTTGCAGTGAGCGACATGCCATATGAACGGCAACCAACGAAGTAGAGCAAGCTGTTTGTACAGTGACCGACGGGCCTTTAAGATTAAGCTCATAGCTAACCCGTGTTGCTAAAGAGTCTTTATCATTACCGTTTGTTAAGGCCAGCAAACTCGTTATGTCATTTTGCGTGTTATTTGATAACAGGTTTTGCAGTAAGTAACTTGGTACGCCACACCCCGCAAAAACGCCTGTTAAATTAGTCGCACTTGGCGTGATACCGGCATCTTCTAATGCATGCCAACACGTCTGTAAAAAAATACGTTGTTGAGGGTCAAGTTGTTCAGCCTCTTTGGGGCTATAGCCAAAAAAGCCAGCATCAAACGCTTTAATATTGGTGAACGGAACACCTGCTTTAACATAATCAGAGTTCGCTAGCGTGTCGCTGTCTACTCCTGCGCCACGCAGCTGTTCGTCACTATACGGCGTAATACTACAATGTTGCTTTGCGACATTTTGCCAAAGCTCCTCGACGTTATTTGCATCAGGAAAACGCCCTGCCATGCCCACAATGGCGATATCTAATTCACTATATTCTATGTCTGACATATTTATGATTCTCTTGATTTTTTACGACGAGCAGCCAATGCATTCATGCCTTTCTTTTGCTGCTTAGCTGATGGTTTAGACTGAGACTTTGCCGTGACAGACGACCCAGATAAATGTTCAGCCAATGTAGCAATACTTGGATAGGTAAATAACTCTGTTAATTGTACGTTCGGGTAATGGGCTTGAATTGATTCATGCACTGCCATAAGCAATAGCGAATGACCACCAATGTCGAAGAAATTGGCTTGACGGTCAATGTCAGCCTGCTTTAAGTGCTGTTGCCATATTTGGCTAATTAAGCGCTCAACGTCATTACTTGCCAATTCAACCTGAGATGGAGACACCGACTGCTCTGACGTTATTGCTGGCAGCTTATGCCTTTCCAACTTACCGCTGGTATTCACTGGCAATTGCGCCATTACCACCATGTGTTTTGGGATCATGTAATGCGGTAACTGCTCACTCAGCGCGCGTTTAATAGTATCGCCAGTGGGTAACGTCTGCGCAGAGCATTGAACATAAGCAATAAGCTCCATACCGTGTTCACTGATTTGCGTCACTACCACCGCAGCATCAACATTCGGCAATTGCGTTAAACATTGCTCTACTTCACCTAACTCGACTCTAAAACCGCGCACTTTAACTTGATGATCTCGACGGCCATGGTACTGTAACTGGCCATTGTCCCAGCTGACTAAGTCCCCCGTCGCATACATACGCGTACCATTCGCACTAAATGGATCTGCGATGAATTGACTGGCCGTTTGTCCAGCGCGACGCCAATATTCACGCGCAATAATCTCACCGCCAACATATAGCTCACCGATCTGTTTTTCGGCGACTAATTCAAGGTTGTGATCAAGCACATACAATTTGCGCCCCTGTAATGGCTCACCTAACGGAACCGCATCCACAGGAGGGTTAGCTTGGCAATCGTAAATTGCTGCTTCCACCACGATTTCAGTCGGTCCATATGTATTCAATAAGCGCACATGCTCAAGCCCTGCACGTCGCCAGTCAGCAATGGCAGTGATAGACATGGCTTCACCACCGGAGTGAACTTGTCTTAGCTTAGGCAGAGAAATAGGCGCGATATGCTCATGATGATACGCCCAACTTGAGGCAATGCTGCGCCAATAAGCTGCACTTAAATCCATCACCGTAATATTATGACGCTGCGCCTGTGCATAGAGTGTTTTTGCATCCCATAGCGCGTTATCTCTTAACACAATGGCTCCACCTGCAGACCATGTCGGGAACACTTGCTCGACAAACGCATCAAAATTAGCGGTCGCAAACTGTAGCACCACATCTTGCTCACTGAGCGAGATAAACTGTTTCGCAGACTCGATATACTGTGCCAATGCATCATGACCAATCACCACGCCTTTGGCTTGACCTGTCGAACCCGAGGTATAATTTAAATAGGCTATATATGCAGGGTGCTTTGATACCGTAGGAATATTAATCTTTTTATAATGCTGATTTAGCAGCTGCACAGGTGCTAGCCATTGCCCAGAAAAGACAATGTCAGTCTGCTCCAGATCGCTGATCACCGCGCGGCATGCACTGTCTTTGAGCATATAGTTTAACTTTTCAGCGGGGAATTGGGCATCTAATGGTAAATAGCCGATATTGGCTTTTAAACAGGCTAATACACTGGCCAACATCAGCGGGGTACGCTCCAACAGCACACCCACAACTGGGTTTTCCCCTAGCTTTTCAGCCAGTAGGGCATGTGCCAACCTGTTTGATGTTTGCTCTAACCATTCATAGCTGAATTGCTCATTTTTATAAATCACAGCGGCGCGCTGTGGATATTGCTCCGCATATTCACTCAACTGAATCAGCCAATGATTAGGCAGTTCCGTAATATCGTCACCTTGACCGTGTTCAAGCACATCAGTTATATCACTGAGCAGTGTTATGTTACCAATAGCTTGCTCTGGGTTGCTCACCACCTGAGCAAGTAGGTTCGCCCATGCATTTTGCAAATGCTCAATAAATGCAGCATCAAACAGTGACGCATTGTACTGCAACTCAAGCGCCAATTGACCATTATTAAATAAGCGTGAATCAATACTTAAATCAAACTGCGCTTCATGTTTTAAAGGGGCTACCTCAACAAGCGACACATCAGGTAAGGTATCGAGCATGTCTAAATTATGCTCAACATGATTGAACATCACTTGGAATAAAGGCGTTTGACCAACATGGCGCTCCGGATTAACGATTTCCACTAATTTTTCAAACGGGAAATCTTGATTGTCTTGTGCAGCCAACGTGTAATTTTTACACTGAACCAAGATGTCACTAAAACTATCAGCGGCATCAATATCAGCATTTATCAACTGGGTATTTATGAAAAAGCCAGCTAAGCCATGTACTTGACTATTTTGCCGATTAGCCACTGGGATCGCGACCCGTGGTTTCGCTTTATTGGCCACACGGTAACACAGCGCTTGGAAGCTGCTTAATAACAACATGAATAAACTGGCGCTGTGTTGATGTGCTAGCTTCTGTAAACCTTCAACTTGTTGATAATCTAAGTGCAATGTTGAGGTAGCCAATGGCGCCATGTCGACTTGTCGTGGGTGCTGAGGCTCAAAAAGCAATTCATCGGCAGGTAAGGTCAGCGCGTTCTGCCAATAGGCTAATTGCTGCTGTGCTTGTTCAGTCGCCAACCACTGCTGTTGCCACAGAGCATAATCACCATACTCAATTTCAGACAGTTGATTGTCTAATGCTTGGCCTTGAGCCAACCGCTGATAGTGTGCACTTACCGCACGTATCAGTAAATCAAATGTCCACGCATCTGATGCAATATGGTGCATGCTCATTACCCAGATATATTCCTCATCTGCGCACTGCACCAATCCAACACGGAAGTTTTCTCCTTTTTCAAGGGCAAACGCTTTACTGTTCAAGGCAGTTATCCAACTATCTGCTTGTGCTACAATATTCTGCTCAGCGCTTAAATCTACATACTGCCAGTCTAAACTTTGCTCCGTTGCCGTTTGACGCCATAGCCCTTGATCATTTTTATAATAACGATGACGTAAAATCGCATGATCTGATAAAACCTGTTCACACGCTTGCTGTAACCATTGCTTTGAGAGCTTGCCTCTGAGTACTATCTGAGCACCGATATGGTATGCATTACTTTGCGGCTGTAATTGCCACAGGAATAACTGGCGCAATTGCTGAGCGCTCAACTCACTGCTGAGACAGTGCTGAGGCACTATCTTTTGCTGTGTTTTCGTGTTCTCTAGGGTACTTTTCAGTAAGGCACAGAATTGGCCAAAAGTGTGCGCTTTAAATAAGCTAGTAGGCCCAATATGACACGAGAACTCGGCTTCCACTTTCGCCAATAGTTGTACCGCTTTAATCGAGCTTCCACCCAGTGCAAAAAAATCAGCTGCATCATGACGTACAGGGTAATTAAGGGCTGATTGCCATATCGTGGCTAGTGTTGTTTCCAGCTCACCCCAGTGGCTATTATCGGTCTCTTGCACACTGTGTAATTGAGCAAGTGCATCACGGTTGAAATCACCATAACTTGCGAGCTTGTTAAGGCCGTATAGTTTTAAACAGGCACTGCGCTGCAACTTACCACTGGATGTTTTAGGTAAAGCCCCTTGGTCAAGTAATAGAACTAATTCAGGACTTTGCCCAAAGTGCTCAATCACATAGTCTCTCACGACCAACGCCACCTGCTCAGCGGGCATATCGTCCCGAAACTTATTGCTGGTTTCTATGGCTAAACCAATACCCTCTCCGTGCTCTGCACTTGGCACAGGAAAAGCCGACACCCGTCCTTTGCGGACAAAGCTCAAGCCAGCTTCAATACTGCGTTCAATATCTTGCGGATAAATATTGTGGCCATTGCTGATAATTAAATCTTTTTGTCGACCTGAGATATATAACTGACCGTCATACAGGTAACCCACGTCTCCCGTTCTAAGCCAGCGGTGATTATCACGGGTCACAAATGTTTCGTTAGTTGCTTGATCATTTTGCCAATAACCGACAGCAATACTTGGGCCCGCGACCCAGATCTCGCCAATGTCCCCTGCAGGTAATTCAGCCAATGTCGTAGGGCAAGTGATCCTTAGATAATGCTGAGATGGCGTAACACCACAACTTACTTGGTGACTATATTCACCATTATTACGACTATCTTGCGCTTGCACTTGACTTGCCTTGCCTTGGCTTAATGACTCATTACAAAATGCATGTATTTTAGCTCCAGAGCCCGCTTTACTCCCCGTCACTAATAGCGTCCCTTCCGCCAAACCATAACAAGGATATAAGGCCTCTCTTTTAAAGCCATTAGCGCTAAATTTATCAGCAAAATCATTCAACGTGTCATGCCTAATAGGCTCAGCACCTGAGAATGCCACCCGCCAGCTGGATAAATCTAGTGCAGCTCTTTGCTTATCCTTAATACGCTCCAAACATAACCGAAAAGCAAAGTCAGGCCCACCCGAGACAGTGCCGTTATACTCGCTCATTAATTCTAACCACCGCACCGGTTTTTCCATAAAGTAACGCGGGGATGCCAACACCAATAAATAACCCGTAAATAAAGGCTGTAGTAAACCCCCAATCAAACCCATGTCATGAAATAATGGCAGCCAACTCACAGTTACATCTTCTACAGACGCCTTAACAGCTTCAGCAAGTGCTCGCTCATTGGCTATTAAATTGCGATGACTTACCATCACACCTTTCGGTTTAGCCGTTGAACCTGAGGTGTACTGTAAAAATGCAATATCATTTTCGCAGGCATCGTACTTATCAACCAGAGCTACCGATTCATCCAATGTATCAACCACTAACATGGTACTATCGCGCGTTTGTTCTACCATGGTTTGCACTGTATTACTAAAACGCGCCGTCGTTAACACTACTGCAGCTTGAGAGTCTTCAGCAATACCCACTGTTCGAGCAATGTGCTGCTCTTTTGTCGATTCTGGCGGAAAACTGGGTATCGCGGTCACGCCTATATACTGACACGCAAAAAAGCTAGAAACGTAGTCAATACCAGAGTCCATTAATATTAATGCACGATCTCCGGGTTTTGCTTGCTTTTTAATATGGCTAGCTAACCAAATACTCCGTTGATATAACGCATGATATGTCCAAGAAGTTCGTTGCTTACGGTCAACACAAATAAGCGCAACGCGATCGGGGGTTTGCTCAGCATGCTGAGCTAAATAATCCATGATGGTAATGGCTGACATCTCAGACTCCATTAGAAAATAAACTGGCTATGTTATTGGCAGGGGTGTACTAGATTTGAATACAAAACATTGTGTCTTAAGGAATAGTGATACAGACACAGAATACGAATATCATGCGTGCTGTATCATTACTCCTTTGACTTTACTTGGCCATTGCTTCACGTAGACTAGCTGGACGCATATCGGTCCATTTTTCGTTTATATACGTCAAGCATGTGTCCTTACTTCCTTCGATGCCGACATCTTTCCAACCACCGGGCACACTTTTATAGCTGGGCCAAAGCGAATACTGCTCTTCTTGATTAATCAGTACTTTAAAAATGCCATTTTCGTTGTCAAAACTCATCGTATTTCCTAAAAATCATTTGCGACTAATGGCTTTGTGACGCTCGACAATGAAAGATTTTTAGTCTTTTTTAATTTTTAGCTTAATTTCACTCTTTAATTGTTTCGCTAACGCTTCAGGGGTATAAGGCAAATCAACTAATTTCTGCTGCTCACTGTAAATATAACTTTGATCCGCAAAGTGCGAAGAACTTGCCAAAGTGGATTGAGAAAAGCTCAATAACCCGCGCGCTTGAGGTCCGTAATTATCAAACCCCACAACCATCATCCAACTTGAGCCGAAATGAACTTCGATCCCCTCTTTATTCAATCCTGACCATGTTTCTTGACCCGTTAATGGGTTAAGCACTGCTGGTTTTACCGCTTTTGCAAAGGTGGTCATATCCATATTATTGCTAGGAGCATAAATATTAAACCCGCCGACATTATGTGTTGCACCAGGCCAGCTGATCCTTTGATCTGCTTTTTGTAAATATTGCACCTCTCCCCACTTAGCATTCAAGGGATAACCTGATTGCTTAACAATATCAGCTGCTGTTATCAACAGCTTGAGCAGTTCGGCATTAACAGCAAGCCCGCGCGGTGTCGTTACTGGGTATTCAGCATCAAACTTAACATTAAAATCGCGTTCAAAATCTAATAAGAACATAAATTCATTGATCAGATGTGCCGCTTTTGAATCGCGATTAAACTGGCCATCCCACTGTGTAACGGCATGGCACACCTCTTCAATCACGAACTCTTTGCGTGATACTCCGACGAGCTCTTGCGCTGAAAAAGTCGTACATAACGTTACTAAGTCACGTTTAAAGCGTTCTGCAAAAGTACTGTTGTCTAGCAATGCGCGTTCAACTTCAGCGACGCTAAATTTATTATCTCGCCCTGAGCGAGCTGATAACATATTAATACTGTGGCGTGTGCGCAAAGATTGTACAGTGGCAAATTTACCATACAATGGGGAGTTTTCAGCGATAGGGTGCAGCGCATTAGTTAACCAATATGAATCATTCGAGTTTTGTACGTAATCACTACGCTGTAACTGGGGTGCATCAGTAAATTCAATTTCATCTTGAAAAATAAACTCGCTGTTATTACCCGGTAATAATGCGATGCCTGTACTAGCAAAAATATGCGCACTCGTAGGATCCGTTTCTAAAAAGCTAATCGCTTGTTCAGAGAGTAACGGGACATTGGAATCATCAACATAAAATGTATCACCCTCATTATCCGCAACTAAGGTATTATTAAACATCATGCCGTCAAATGTACTAAACGTTTCTTTAAACTCCGCCATATTCGATGCTTTATTCATTGCTAACCAATGATCAACCGAGTCAAAACTATCGAGATTGGCATCTTTTATTACGTAGACAAACTCGTCATCCCATGGAAAACGACGCTCATCTTCCATGATCACACCAACATCGGTGTAGAATATCGTTTTGCTGAGTTTTTGCATGCCAGTGTTCGTTTTAACTTTAATCTCTATATCACGCTGCTGGATCGGGTGCCATTGACCATCTAACTGATAGCTCAACCTATCACCAGGTTTAAGTGATAAGCGGTACATAACCGCATGGGATGCTGACGAATAGGTGTGTGTCCAAGCCAGATTTTGATTAAAACCAATATTGACAGGCCCTGGGAAACCAATGATTGAAGCCCCCATCACATTGAGCTCATCTTTTATCTTTGCATGGTTAGCCCAAAACCTAAAGTTACCATTAAAGGGAAAGTGCGGGTTAGCCAACACAATTCCTTTGCCATTCTCCGTTTTATTTTTACCTAGAGCCCAACCATTTGAGCCTTGTGTTTGAAGTGGGGTCTCCAAATCAAGTGGCTCATAATTATCGATATGCCAAGTTATGAGGTTTTTTTGCAGTGCGAGTGTTGGCCGCCATTCATCTCCTTCTAATGGGTGTGCTTTCACGAAGGCAGGTAACATCCTCACTGAACTGCTTTGCACCCCTAAATTAAGTATTCCTGCAACGACATCGACGGCTTCAATTGGTTTAACCCAGTCGGCACCTTTACAGTCTTGTCCCAGTACCTCGTCACCAGCATCAACTGCGCTCAAAAATGCGTTATAACCTGCAGCAAATCCCTCAGCCAATTGTTTCGTATTAGAGGATAACGAAGAGTATGCTCGCTCGGTTCGGCCACGAATATCTAAAATACGATATCCAAAATCAGATAATACGTGGCGATTATCACCTGATTGACTATGTGCGCCTAAATATTGCGCACGTTGAGCCTGAACGCGCAAGTAACCATCCGCTAAAATACAACTATGGTCTTGAGCTTGTGCATAGGCGTTACCATATGCTAACCCGAATAAATCATTAGCCTCAATATGTGCCATACCATATTGACTGCGTTTTATGATCACAGAATCCCATTTTTCACTTTTATTTTCAGAATGATGAGACTCACCGCTTTGTGCATTTACCTGAAGTGAAATGGGTAAAATGATACCCAGTGACCACATTAGTCGACGTACTTTCATTATTTTCCTTAACAAAACAAAAAACATTATCCAAACATGATGAAATCATCGTGCCTGATGATCCTAAGCACAAATATGCTGATGCAAAATACCCACCTATTTGTAACTTTATCTCTATGACCATTGACAAAGGTAAAAATTTATAAATAATACACAACTGATAATCATTTGCATTATTAGTACCGTTTCGATTTTTGGAATTAATAAGGAGTATTTCGTGTCGCAGTTCGCAAATAAGTGGTCGCAAGTTATCGCTGATAATCAAGCAAAATTACTGGCCTACTTAAGTAATATTCTTCGCTGCCCTTACCTCGCTGAAGATGCTTTACAAGATACCTTTATCCGCCTTTCTGGCATGTCAGAAAATCAGAACTTCCAAGTAAAAAACTCAACCAGTTATGCATATCAAGTCGCCCGTAATATTGCGATTGATATGTTAAGAAAACAAACAAGGGAAGCTTGGGTCGATATTGAATGCGTTCAGACAGAACAATTCAATGATGATAATTCCAATATTGAAAAGTGCTATTTACAGCGCCAAGTCTCTCAACAAGTTAACAGGACAATTAATAAACTGTCGACTCGACATCAAAATGTAGTGAGCTTTTACCGAAGCGGTAAAATGAAACAAAAAGACATTGCCAAAATGTACCAAATAAGCCCAACACTGGTTAATTTTATGCTTAAAGAAGTTGTGCAGTCATGCAAGTCAGAACTCGCACATTGATACCCAAAGCCACACTTAAGCTGACGCGGCTAGCTTGGCCGCGATAAAATCAGCATGCGTAACGTACATTAATCCTGATATTTTCCGTATCGTATGCTCTTCATAGCTATCAATATTGCCATCTGCATACGCCACGTACCACAGTAATTGCACAATTTCTATTCGCTCAACATCATCGGTATTATTATTAACCTGCTTAATAAATAAATATAAATCAATTGCTTGCTCAACTAAAAGCTGTGCTGTTTTAATCAAAGCATCTACTTGTGTACGATCTAATTCACACCGTTCTACCAATAACGCCTCGATTTGTTTGAGCTCCACCGCTAACACTTTCCCATCGGAACGCATCACTTCGACCATAAGTGCTGCTAATGCCGTATTAAAGTCTATCGAAGGCGTCTCTGTAGGCTGTACTGAAAACTCTGTGAGTAGTTTTTTTATGTGTTTAAACACCTAAATTGTCTCCATATGTTATGCTGAAAATTGGTCTGCTCTTAAGGAAATTTATGTCGCCAATCAATTATCCCTTCTCACTTAAACTACTGAGTATTCCCTTAGTGTTTTCTCTCGCTGGCTGCCATCATGCACCAGCACAATTTGGTGAAATAGAAAAGCTATACGACTTCGACCATCAAGTACATTACAGACAAGTACAATACAACGATAACAAGTTTGCAATTCGGATCATTGCTGATAGCTATGAAGCATTTACTCGACAAAGTGTCTTTCTACTTAGACACAGTAGACATTTATGTAACCATTTAGTTCCCCAATTAACCCTCAAAAACGGAATACAACGCTTTGAAAAGCTACCTACGGAGCCAAGACCGTATCAACCTGACCTATACGCAGAAATAAAATGTATTGCTCCCTGAGGGGGTAGAGGCCGTAATATAACATTACGTCATTTTTAATTATCAAATCGCAGACATAAAAAAACCCAAGCCTAAGCTTGGGTTTCTTATTAATGCTTATGCATTAACTATAGTCGATA
>NZ_PNBY01000041.1 GCF_005886875.1 Pseudoalteromonas aurantia
GGGTTCGCCGGACGCTTACCGTTTACCAGGTATGTATGCACACTTTGAGCTGCATAAAAATGCCCTGGACTTAGTTCAGGGCATTAAAAGTATTACATAATGTCACGCCACGTTAGAATGTATAAGTTGCAGTGAGCTTCACATTACGTTCATTGCCTGGTAAACCGCCTAAAAATAATGCTTTAGAGTAGTAACGTTCATCTGTTAGATTTTCAAGGTTAAGTTTTACTGAATAGCTATCGGCTGTATATGTTAATGCAGCATCCCATCGGGTAAAGCTCTTAATTGTTGCCTTTGGTAAACCAAAACTGGTTGAGTTGATTGTTCTCTCTCCAACATAGTTTACCCCTACGCTGACTTGTAGCGGGGCACTCAAACGATTAAACATAAAGTCATAATTCAGCCACACGCTACTTAACTTTTTCGGGATCCCTTTTCGTTGCCCTGAGGCTTCTTGGCTGCGAATTTCAATCGCATCTTGCCAAGTTGCATTCGCATTCATGCTCAGTACATCGTTAATAGCGAGGTTTATATCGACCTCAACTCCGTCAGACTTATTCTCATCGTCATAAAAGTATTGCGGCACACTCACATTGTATTCTGGATCATCTGGGTTATCGTTAAATAATTCATTTTCGTAACGCAGATTGGTTCGACGCGTATCAAACCATACGACAGAGCCAATTAGGTCTTTATCTAAGGCAGTAAAGCGCAGCCCTAAATCGATTGATTCAGACTCAGAATCGGGTCTATTTTCGATATTAGATGTACTCGCTGTATTAACTAGACTACCAAGTACACTATAAGCAGTGCGCCCTTTAGCAAAGTTCACAAATGTCGATAATTGCTCTGAGAATTGATAGTTAATACCCGCATTATACGTAAAACCACCGTCATCCGTATCGGCCTCTACGCCAATGTGTGGTGCTCGATCGGTGCCTTTGTGTTGGTACTCTTGCTTAATTGTCGTGTACGCAGCACCGAGTCTGACTGTCAGCTCATCTGTCACATACAAAACCTCTTGAGCGCTGATACCATAAGCAGTTAACATCTTGTCATAATTACTGCGCAATACTGGGCTATAGTCTTCAAAGTCACCCGTCGGCCAATTCGGATTGCGAATATCTAAAATATAAGGCAACGCATTATTACCCTCTGCAGTTCCATCGGCGTCATAAATAGACCAGCTTTTATTGGCCATTTCTCGGCGCTCATAATTTGCGCTGACAAGATGCTCACCGACGATTGAACCATAATCCCAGCTCAGCTTTAAGTCAGCGAAATACTGCCACGTTTTCTCACTGGCAATTTGCTTTCTATATTCTTGACGTCGTGCCGAATAAGGATAGACATTACCATCTAGCAGAATTGGGGCGCGAGGGTCCGCGTTGATCTCACCTCGACGGTCCCAATACACGTAGTTATATGCACCGGTTTGGCGCGTTAAGTTTGAATCATACGCTCGATACAATAGCTGTTGCGTCAAGCTTGACTTGTTATCAAAATACCAATCATGACGCAGCTTAATGCGCTTCTCTTCGCCTTTATTTGGCTTTGATAAAGGAGAAATTAAGCTACTTTCGCCTAAATTCAACGGGTGAAGCCCGTCGATTGCTGAAATAGAAGCCGCTAAAACAGCACGCTGCTCATCCGTTAATTGAATACCTAAATTACCATCAGCATCGGTATCACTATCATTGGGCAATAAATCGGCAGTAACCCATCCTGGATCACTATTAATACTATCCCAATTTAAAATTCGGACTGGGTCACCGACTGAATCAACCTGTACTTTATCGTCAATATAAGCTGTTGAAAGCAGTAAACGGTGGTTAGAGTTTGGTTCAAAGCTCAGCGTCGCGTATAACTCATTGCGCTCTGAGCCAAGGCCTCTAAAGCCATCACTGCTATCATGATTAGCAACAAGTCGATACGCCCATTCATCAGACAGTACATTGCTCGCGTCTAGCATTAAGCCATAGGTATCCCATGCACCTGCGACCCCTTTCACTTCATACTGTTCAGTCGCCAATGGTTTTTTCTCAACTAAGTTGATCACACCACCAGCTGCACCAATGCCATACAAACCTGTTGCTGGACCTTTAAGTACTTCAATACTTTCAATGTTACTAAGCGTTCGTGTTGGGTTAAAACTATTACCAAGATCTGCACCACCGTACATACCATCATACGTATAGCTCACACCTAAACCGCGTAAAATCAAGTTATCGCCAATGCCATAATTGTTTCCGGCTTGCGATAGACCACTTACATTGCGTACAGCATCTTGTAATGTATTTGCAGCTTGAACAGAAAGCAGCTCTTTATCCACCACCACAACCGCAGCCGGAGTCTGCATAAGTGCCATGTTGGATTTTGTCGCAGTACCTGAGTCCAAAATAAGTTGATTATGACGGCCATATACGCTGATCCGTTCAACATTTTTAACACTGTCTTGCTGCTCTTGTGCAACAACAGGTGTTGAAACTGCCATACCTGCAGTCAATGCTAATTGAACTGATAAAGCCAATGAACTTACACTAAAACCAAAACGAGAAAGCTGCATACAAACTCCTAAAAAATACAACTGTAAGAGGTGGTACCTCAAAATAGGGTGCGCATACTAGCAACAAACGCAAATGATAACAACTCTCATTTGTGTTTTATAAATGTTTACCTTGTTATTTTATATCGAGATATAAATACAAAAAGGAATAAATAATAAATTCAAAAACAACATAAGAACATCAATAACACTTTCTTAAAATGTAATGAAAATAAAGTTGCCATACTCGTCATTGAAAACGAGACAGTGAGGTTAATTTTGCGCTATTTCGCTGGTGGATTCTTTTACGACGACGAAAATACCAAAGGTAAATACCAGTGCCACCGAGTAAAATCGGTGACAATCCAATAGTGGCGTATACTACCTTACTAAATAAGCCCGCAAAGTTACCAAAATAGAGTTTGCGAAATGTATCAACCAAAATTGTAATAAAACTCTGCTCTCGAATATCATAGTGGCCCAAATACTCACCCGTTTGAGCATGGAAGTTGACTGTGCTGCCATAGTCACTTAACAGCGGATTTACGGTAGGCGCTTGCCCAAAGAGTATGATTGACTCATTGGGTTCGGTTGGAAACAAAATATAGGTCGTCTTAAACCCTGAAATATGAGTTGAAGCTGATTTCACCATATGAGTTACGCTAAGCTCACGATTATATAGGCTGCTTGTCATAATATGATGTTCTGGAGTTTGCTGGTGTTCCTGCCATTCATGAATATAAATAGACACATTGTAATAGCCACCTGTGATCCCCAAAACCAGTAGTACTGGAGAGCCCAATGTACCAACCAGTTTATGTAAGTCACTCACCACAACAACCGATCTAAACCCAAGACGCAAAGTAAACACGCGACGCCAAAACCGTCTATATATGATCAGTCCCGAAACGCCTAAGAAGACTAATAATATGGCAAATATACTGGTAAACGCCGTGCCTAAATTCTCATCTATGCCCTTAATATCATTCAAAAGTAACGTGTAGTGCAATTGCACCAACCAGTCAGTAAAGTAATGATGCAATAATTCAGGTTCACTTAACAGATCGCCAGTGTATGGGTTGAGATAAGATTTAAACCAAATATTGGTTTCTTTTTTGACTAAATATACTCTATCGGCTTCTGCATTTTCACCAAGTAACTCCCAACTGCCTAGTGCATAGCCAGGTAGCTGCTCGTTAACTAAGTGAATTAATCGGTCTTCACTTAATCGAGCCGAAGAGGGTACTACCACACTTTTATTCGGTAACAACACTGAATCAATCTCAGCTTTAAATACCAGTAAGCTCCCTGTTAAACAAATTAATATGAATGGAATAAAGCATATGATCCCCGCCCATCCATGAAGCTCAAATAGTCGCTTTTTAGTTACCAGCACATAGACTCCAACATAATAAAGTGTTGCTGTACACACAGCGGTTTAATAAAATAATTGTCATACTATTTTAAACAACAATAATTATCAAACGCATTTATTATGTGGCCAGTATTCAACTATGCTTAGGTAGTACTCAGTTTAACGCTTTATTTTTGCGCTTCATTAAGTGACTCAGTCGACAAGCGGTTCACCCCACTAGCCTGAGTTTCATGTTGTTCATTCTCAGAGCTATGCAAAAGTAATAAGCTATTAATAGCATCTAATTTCTTCTCATCAAATACGGTACTCTGATAACAATCTATGCGACTGACAAGTTGACCTATCAGGCAGACTTCAGCAGGAACAGGTGTTTTGAACTGAACTTCTTGATTAAACACAACCAGCCCCACCACATTACCTTCTAATCCCAATACATCTTGTAAGCGTGTTTTTTGGTGAGTGATTTCAAAAAGTGGGTTAACGAAATCCGCTTCTTTCTTTTTGTTTTTCTCTATCCATGTTTCTGACTGTCTATCAGCGTAAATAGCATCTAGCTGCGGTTGGCTCATAATAACAAAAACGCCATAACGAGAAGTTACGACTTGTTCAATTGATACATGCCCTTGTGGGCTAGAAAACACAAGATTTCGATATTGGGTATAACGTGCTTTATCGAGGTTGCGCTTTAAAACCATATTCATGTAGTAAGAGCTAAATTGACGCTTTGCAATACGGTGTCCATGTGGTGCAATGACCTTCGCTGCAATAAAAAAGCCAATACATAAAGCAGCCATCAGCACGTACTCACCAATATACTGCCACAAAGGTACGAAACCCGCTGAGTGATTTTCTTGCATTGGGGCTGAAGAGACATACAAACTAGGATCTCGCAAGTCAACGTCCTCTCCCCGCTTATCTTGAGTGGCTTCTGACGCCAAATGAGTATTAGAGCCAACTACCTCGATTTGTTTTTTATTTACTTTTTGAGTATTCGCCATTTTAACTGGGTGGCGAAGTGCCCAGTCTCGCTCAAAAAGGAGTTTTTGCGCGGCTTCTTCATCACTACACCGAACCAGTTCAGCCATGCTATTTTTATACGACGCACAATGTGAAGGCTTACGGTAAAACTGCTGCCAAGCAATTTGTTTATTCTCATTTTTATAAGTCGATAAAGACGATACATGCCCTGTATTCTTAGACTTTAGTTTGCCACTGATGGCTAACGCAACAGGCACTTTTAGTGCCACCACAATTTGTGGTTCAATATCGGTGGGATTTTGACAAAATACCTCAATGCGCTCTTTTAACCGCCCAGCACGATTAGACAACTGTTGATGACGAACACCAGATGTCGATGCCAATAACGCTTTAATATTATTGGCTTCTGCACTAAACCGATTACACTGATTAACTGAAAGTTGGGGGTCAAAGCTTACTGCTTCATTGCTTAAAAATGTAATGCTTAAGATAAAAGTATTTAAAATTAACCGCATTTTTCAATCCATTTAAAACCCGATTTGGATAATATCAACTTAACGCCGCTTGTTCACCTTTTTGATACAAAGCACATAAAATAATATCATCTCTTATTGTTGAGTCGCATTAAACTGCACTTGATTAATATCCCAAATCTCAACAATACCTTCGCTATTTAATGTCAGCACATCGGAGTTATCCAACTCCACCATATCTAACACTGTTGTCCCCATTGAATGTGCTTCTACATTCCAACTGTTTACCTCTTTACCCGACTGCATATGCCATAAACTGAGTTCTGACTTAGCGGAAGACGTCAGCAAATATGGCGCACCTTTTATAAACAAAGCATGCCTAAACCACTTAAATCGCGACAAATAATCAAACTGAGTTAACACTTCGCCGTCGTGGGCACCAATGATCAATTGTGTTTTTAAACTGTCAGACGCAAACAAACGGGTATTGTCGTGATTTAACGCAACCGTGCTAACTCGCGAGGGAAAACTGATTGAATAGAGTTCATTCCCAGTCAGTGCTTCCCATACTCTCAAATAACCGTCATGAGAGGCACTGACGATGGTTTTATCATCGTTTATAAAATTCACATAGGCTATATTACTGGTATGCAATACTGTTCGATGTGCTTGTTTTTCATCTACATTAAATAAACTCACTGAGCCATCTGTCATACCCACGGCCACTAACCTACCAGAGCTTGGCAAGCCTAAAGCTGACACCCTTGCTAACTCATCAAAGCCGTTCACTTCAAACTGTTTTCGTAATGAAGCGTGTTTAATATCCCAAATTTGCAATGTATTGTTCCCTGCAACCAATATAATGCTCAGCTCCTTGTCCATCAGTACAGCTCGAACTGACGAAGGTAGCACAGCAGCGTCCAGCGTCAGGATCTGACTTTGCGACCGTATATCAAATAGATATATGTCAGCTTTTTCGCTCAATAACAACGCCCAGCTCCCGTCCTTCGAGAGCTGTCCATCCAATAGCAATTGGTCACTGAGCACATAACGTTCACTCGGCATTATCCTTGTAGGCTCAGAACAGCCGAAAAATAGCAGGATTGCCAACAACAGTGTCCAATGTTTTTTCATCTCCTAAGGCACCTCAAGTAAATCTAAATTCCAACGTTCCATCATTCCATCTGAATTAAGCGTCAACAGCTCCCCCACATTTCGAGAGCTGTCCATCCAATTAGTAATTGGTCACTGAGCACATAGCGTTCACTCGGCATTATCCTTGTAGGCTCAGAACAGCCGAAAATAGCTGGGTTGCCAACACCAGTGCCCAATGTTTCTTCATCTGCTAGAGTGCCTCAAGTAAATCTAAATTCCAACGTTCCATCATTCCATCTGAATTAAACGTCAACAGCTCCCCCACATCATCACCGTACATCGCGACAATACTTGCACCTTTACTTTTAGTTTGAATCGTCCAAGTTCCAATTTCTTCTCCGGTGCCAACATGCCATACAGACAAATGGGATTTAGACGACGAAGTCGCCAATAACGCCCCGCCTTGCACAAACAATGACTGCCTAAATATCTTAAACCGAGCGCTGTAAGTTAACTTTACAACTTCTTCGCCAGACGTTAACTTCTTAATGTGTTGCGCACTTAGTCCATCCGACACAAACAGCATTGAGAAATCATCATTGGTGGTCAAGCTTGTGATCCGGTGTGCAAATTCTTGCTCAAACACCGCATCAGAAGACGCAAATTGCCATAACCCAACTTTTCCGTCGAGGGCACCAGACATATATAACTCACCTTGAGAATCGAAACGTAAAAATCGCACAGGTTGTGTATGTGGCTGAAATCGGTTGTTCAAGCGGGTATTAATATCAGCCATGTTGATAGAGCCATCAGCCATGCCCACTAACAACCGATCTTTATGAGGCGATAATGCCAATGCCGTGATCGTGGCATATGCATTTACACCTGAAAAGTTAACCTTACTTATCATTGCCCTAGCTGGTACTGACCACAACCCAACAGTCGTATCATTTGCAATGAGTAACAGGCTATTATCTTTTGATAGTGCAACATGCTTAACTGACTTAATGACTTTATCTGCGGGGATTTCTAGCTCTACCTGTTTCGTATCTATTCTCCATAACGTCACGACGTCTGAATGAGTGACGCCAAGTAACAACTTACCATCGTCAGAAAACTGACCAAAAGAGATCCCCTCTTCTGAAAATGAGTGAACAACACCATCACTTATCTTTACTTCTTGTTTGCAACCAATTAAAAGCATATATATCAATGCTATAAAAACGACTGGCCAACGCATTTTTTGCTCCAAAACTATCTTGAGTCAATGTTCTCAAGCTTAAACCTATTAAGCAAACATATAAGCAAGTTTAATGCCGTGTCAAATCCACTGCTCATTACACTGATATTAAATACAGGCACAGAGAGTTTAAAATGAAATATGGTGACTAATGCGAAATTGTCACTGCGCTGGGTTTAAGTATATTCACTGTTATAGGCGCTTTTACTGTTGACGCATCAAATGCCTCGCCATTTTCTAATGCTTTGTGTGCAAGGTATTTTTTTGTTTTATCTAAGTCCATTTTATTCGCTAATATCACCCCTGTCGCATACGCTTTTTTACCTATTGCAGACAATGGAAACACCATATCTCCATCTTTTACTTTGACAGTTATTTCTTCCTGCTCTGTCACTTTAAGCGACATCCAACAACCTCGTTTTTTACACACCTTCATCACAGTGCCGGTCAACGTAATTTCTGTCCCATTAAAACGACTAATATCAGCTAAAACCTCTTTGGCTGTAACCAATTTACTCATGTCTGCGCCGCCACTAAACTCTGTACCATTTACTATCAATGGCATACAACACAATACCCATACACTTAAAAACCGCTTCATTATCAATTTCCCTTTTATTAATTACACAAAAATTAGCCGTTAACGACTTAAAAACAACAAGCTACCAAATATCATGCCAGAAAATCAAGATTTTCGCATGATTAAAACACAAAAATATAACCATAAGTAATTAGTTATTGCTTTTAGTTATTAATATGCGTAGGATGCCGCCCGCAAACGCAATGATAATTATTATTATTAAGGATTAATATCATGAAGTACTCTGCCCTTTTCCTATGCATCAGCGCTGCAATTCATACCCAAGCGCACTCTGAACCAAAAAAAATAACGCCTGACGAAAGTATTGAAGTACTAGGCCATAAAATTACCGCACACAATCATGATGTAGCGGCGTCTGTTTCTGCACTCAGTGCAGCTGACATACAGCGAAGTCAGGCATCTGATTTGACTCAAATACTAAAATCTCTTCCTGGTGTTGATGTCTCAGGCAGTGTCGCCCCACTTTCAGGCCAACCACGTATTCGGGGATTACATGGTGAGCGAATACATGTTTCGGTAGATAACGTAAAACGCAAAACAGACTCTGATGGTAGTCAAACCCTAACAAACATTAGTAGCTTAGGCGTTGACCCGAGCCAGCTGAAACAGGTACAAGTGCTACGTGGTGCAGATTCATTAACCGTTGGCTCTGGCGCTATTGGAGGAAGTATTAGAATTGTCACCAAAGATGCTGCCGACTATCTAAATGCAAACGGTGTTGGCGCGCAGGTTTCAGCCACACACCAAACGGTATCTGACTCGGTGCAAAGTACATTAAATGTATTTCAACTCACCGACACCACCGACACCATCGTCACACTCAGTCATGTAAAATACGATGATGTTGACGTAGTTGCGGAACCAAATAGCGATAAAGAGGTCGCTAATATTGATAAAATACTCAATCGTTCAGAGCGCAATAACGTCACGGTTAAAAACACCTGGTATCTTCACCCACATCATTTAATAAAAAGCAAACTAGACTACAGTGAGACAGAATCACTCGACCAGCCATATAACCAACGGTTAGATCTAGCCGTCAGGTACCCCACTTTGATGGAAGATTATAAAAACGACTATTTAGAAGGCATGATGAACTATACCTATCAGCCTGTCAGTGATCTCATCGATATGGATATTCAAGCCTTTTATGCAAAAAAAACTTACGACAAGATAACCAAAGGCTACATTCCTAGAGGGGACCGAAAAATAAATTATGATAGACAAAGTTATGGTGAAAGTAAGCGCCATGGTATACGACTCGCTAACCTCTCCGAATTTGATGATCCATTTAAGCACCTGCTAGCATTTGAATTAAATTATGAACATGAATCATTTGATCAGCACCAGTTCGAAAAGCAAGAACGCAGCAGCTATTACGGCCAAAGCGATGCCAATAACTTATCCATTTCAATCATCGACCAAAGTACTTTTTTTAAAGATACACTCCTCGTTACTGCAGGTATTCGATATGATCAGTACGACCGTCGCTCTGACTCATTCACAGGATACGGAAAAAACGATGACAATGCCACTTCAGGTGAACTCGGGCTCACATTCAAAGCGACAGAATATATCAATATATACTTAAAAGCAGCCGAAGCATTTCGAGCGCCATCTTTACAAGAACTGTATAAGAGCGACTTATGGCGCTGTCATATTGGAAGTAAAATTTGCTATAGCGAACCACAACCAAACCTTAAAGCTGAGAAGTCAAAAAACTACGAAGGTGGGATAGGTTTTAATATTGCAAATAAGCCATTCATTGATGAATTGAGTGTAAAAGCCATTTATTTCAACAATAAAATAGACAATTACATCGATAATATTCCATTTATGTATTACATAGATGACGCTGGCAACAAGCAGTTTGGTTCACCTGGGCCTGAACCTGTTAATGGCATACCCGTTGCCACCCATCGTGATTACAGTGCAAAAAACATTGGCCGTTTAGAAAGCGAAGGCGTCGAAGTTGAGGCCCATTATCAATACCAGCAATTCGCTATGTATCTGGGTTATTCAAAAATGAACATGGATGTGATTGGTGTGCCAAACTTCTTTTTAGGCAATATCGACTATCAAAAGCAACCTTACTCTGAAGCTCCCGCAGATAAGCTCACATTTACGACCAACTATCAGATCACTGAAACAATAAACCTTGGCATACAAGCACGTCATCACCGTGGTCAAATGCGCTTAAGCGAGCGGTATTTAGAGCGGGGGTACGGGACGCAAGCAGCAACCATCTATAACTTGAATGCGCATTACCAAGGCAGCGGCCCACTTGACAACTTCAGTGCTCGACTCAGTGTTGATAACGTCACAGATAAACGCTATTTACGCGCCCCAGCAAGTAGTGAAAATGACGCCAGTGAACTAGGTCGCAATGTTAAATTGAGTCTCAGTTACCAGTTTTAAGCTTTTGTACCAAAACGTACTTTTGTAACGTTTTTTTACAAAGGTCTTATCACTAGAAACGAGATATGCCTTAGCGCGTTTAACATACGTAGATGAGTTTTCATGACTATGGCTCATCTACTATTTCATGAGTTGCTTGTTTTCTAAATACACTGGGCGTCGTACCCGTCCGTGCTTTAAATGCTTTATAAAACGCTGACCGAGAATTAAACCCAACAGCCATCGCCACATCCAGTACACTTGAGTCACTTGATACCAGCTGCTTTTTCGCTTGTTCAACCCGCGCGCAATTGATCCAATCAAAAAATGAGGTATTCATCGTTTGGTTTAACGTTTGAGAAATATAATGTGCTGGAATATGTAAATGTTCAGCAAGCCCATACAACGTCAGTTCACTATTGAGATACAATTGTTCATCTTGCAGTGCCACATCGAGCTTTTTCGCGATCCGTTGTGCTTGCGCGGCACCTATTGCCGACTTTTCATATTTAACCCTACTAGACTGCATGGCGATAGGTGCTTGAGCAAGCTGCTTATATAACACAATAAATGCAGGCTTTTGCGTCAATGCCCAAAATGAAAATAGCCATACCGCAATAAGATTAACGAGCATTGCTATTGAGCCACTGCTGTCATATTCAGTTTCTAACAGGCTAGTAAAGAGCCCACCTAGCAACCACAACCAGCTCATCACCAAAAATGCCAGCGCCGCATTTACCCAATACAAAGCCCTATTTCGCTCATCAGTGAACACCTGTTTCAGATCTTTACGATACCGAGTTAACTGACCTGCAATTTTATAAACATATAGAGCGCTTTGTATGGGCCAAATCAGGAGCAATATCAATATTAAAACCGCAACTGTCACTTCAAAGCCCGTTGTCATTTCCCCCCCTGAATTAGAAAACAATGCAACTTGAGAAGAGTTAGGTAAGACTAAAATTGCCGCGCCAACCAATAAAGCAAACAGACTTAGCCAACAATGATGAAGTTCTTTTTTTTGCCACTGCCAAGCGTAAGTCGCTGTAAGCCCTTTTATATAAAGCCATAAGCTTGGCATCATCAACATCCACACAATACCACTCAAAGCGATGTAATATACTTCTAAATTGTGAAAGCTATGAAATACCAATGGTTCAAGTGCAATGACCGCCTGAATAAAGATGAACAAAGCAAGCGGCATTACATAGTGTTTTTTTCTGGTTAAGGGCAACAATAAAGACACACTAAAAATAGCGATGCCAGCCGTGACGAGCCCTAAAGCAATATCAAATGTCATACTTCTCTACTCAGCTTTTCAGTTCGTATTTTTATAAGATTAATATTCAATGATTTAGGTTGTATTAAGCTTGTTTTAGTAACCATAAAATGTCTTTGCCAATTGAGCAGGACGACATGTGCGCGACCTTACAATACCCTGTTTACTTCAACATACAACTATAAGTGAAACACATGATCCTATCTCATTTTATGTTACTACACATAATAACAGGCTCTATTGCCGTCATTGCAGGTGTACTTGCCCTCATACAAAGAAAAGGTCAAAGCCCTCACCGCTTTTCAGGAAAATTTTTTGTTATTTCGATGTCTATAATGGCATTATCCGGTGCCTATATTGCGTACCTTAAGCCAATGATGATCACATTAATCGCTGGATTCTACACGTTACATCTAGTGCTAACCGCATATATGATCGTCAAGTCACCAGAAAAAACATGCACTCAGTTTGATTATTATACCCCGCTATCTAGTGGTGGTTTAGTTTGCCTTAGTATGTACTTTGGTTTGCAAGCACTTAATCACGAAAACGGCACTTTTCAAGGCTTTTCTCATGAGCCCTATGCCTTTTTTGCCCTGCTATCAGCTATTGCGTTAATCGGTGATATTAAATTACTCATTTGTAAAGGACTTACACTCGGCCATCGTCTTGCGAGACATATATGGCGTATGTGTTTTGCACTTTACCTTGCTATTGGCTCTTTCTTTGGCCAAGGCGCTAAGATACTACCAGAGGCTTTAAGTCAGTCCGTTTTAATTGAGATCCCTGAACCGCTCATACTGCTTATTATGATCTTTTGGTTATTAAAAACGGCTATAAAAAGCCGCAAGCTCATAACTATAAAAAATACATGTAAAACAACGTCACCCTAGGTACAAAAAACCACTAAGTACCAAAGCAGCAGTAATAAAGTATTGAAAAACATCGTCATGCCATTTAAACTGCGCGCGATTTCACAAGGAGACTGAAATGAATCGACACACACCTCTCACATTTATCCTAATCTTGCTCATCACCCTACTAAGTGGATGTGCAACACCTCCTACTATTTCAGGTAACACACAAACCAATGCAGAACCAGCGCTGGTGCCAAAAACGTTAGCTATTAAGGTTGCCACAACCAAAGCTAAAAAGTCAGGCTTAGGTGTACCCCAATATGAAAACGGACAACTAATTGGTTATCAATTCCAGCGCAGCTTTGCTATTCCCGCACAAATCGGAAACTTTTTTGGTTTCAGTTATGCCACAAACCAAGTGCTGGCTATAAATAATACCGATAAAGCGGCCACCGGCGAAATCGTCAAACAAGTGCCTGTTATTGTCACTGTGACCCACCCAGAGATCGTAACCAATGGCCAAGCAAGTACGCAAAGTACTTGGCAAGACACTCTTTACTTTGGTCGCGATAACTTTGCAATGTGGAATTTCGAAAGTAACAATGAGTTAGTTAGTGGTAAGTGGACCATCGAAGTTAAACATCAAGACACTGTTGTGGCGACAAAAAACTTTTTTGTGCAAGTTCCCCCTCCAATGCCTGCAAAAGTAACAACCGTATGTCAGGTTGAGAGTGAGAAATTTCCAAAGTCATTACAAGCATCGAACCAAAAATGCTGTGCTGAAAACAATGCGCAAGCATGTTACAACTTTGCTTGGCGAGGTTTAGAGCGAGTTAAAGACACACACGGTGCTGCGCTTTACTACGCAAAAAGCTGTGAACTTGGCGACATATCCGGATGCAGACTTGCAGCAAAGCTTGCTTCAAATGAGCAAATTCGCAATGATTTTTATCACAAAGGCTGTGACCTAAAAGACATGGATAGCTGTATCGAGGTCAACCGTTTACCACAGTAAGAGGTCAGTTTACACAATAAATGGGTAGAACACCGAATAGTGCGATTACCCATCATTTCTATGGTTAAGGCCTATCTAAACTGAAAGCGCTCACATGTTCGACAAGGGTTAGTGAGTTGCCTCTTCCATTTGTGCCACCTTATTCACTCGCCATTGATTAAAGTCTTGTTCAATGGTCGGGTGAGCTTCTTCCAGTATTTGCGTTATTTGCTCTGCATTTAACATATGACACATCTGTATCTGCTCTTGGCTTAGCAATAGTTTCAGAGCCTGAGTGTGCTCATTATTGAGTAAATAGTGAACCCATATCCAGCCACTAAAATAGAGGTAGCCGGTATCAATACTGCCCCACTGGGTTTCTGAACTTATTACTGAGTACAATTCCATTGGACGCTGCTCGAGTGCAGTATGAGCTTCGTGAAAACCACCATGCGGTTGATCTAGTGCAATACGTTCAAATGTTTCGGCTAACCCTTCATTTAACCAGCGAGGTATTCGGCCAAGTAACTTTAAATTAATTGCGTGTACTGCTTCATGAATAGCTGTACGTAGCGTGATATCATCACCTTTATACTCAACAAACGCAGAGTTACTACCGTGGAAAAAAACCCCTTGGCTCATGCGCGGATCAAAGCCCGATTGCGATGCAGAATCTTCATAGGCAGCACGATCACCAAGAACTATAATATTGACATCGATTGCTTGGGCAGCGCCATCCCCGAGCATGGATAAATAGTAATTATGTACAACGGCCAATTGATTAACTAATTTAGCCACAAACTGATCACCAATCGTCCCCTGATGATACAAAGTTAAGTTAATCGCTTGGTTTATTTGTGTTTTAAATACTGAAAAATCATCACCTAGGCCATTAGCCAATTGCGCAGCTGCACGCTTTTGATAGTCAAACAGCCAATCGAGGTTACACACTTTTGACGCGGGTTCATCCTGTATAGCTTTAGCGTTATCTTGACTCTTTACAGGCGTATTCGACCCAACTTTTTTCAGCGATGTTACCTGCGGTGTCTGTGAAGAAGGCAATGCAGTGGGCTGACGTTCTCCCCCTCCTGTGAACCACCCTATAAAAACCAAAATAACGAGTAACAAGGGGATTAAACGGTATTTCAATCGAGGGTTATCGTGCTTCATAGGTCAAATATGTCCTTTACTTATACTAATGGCATGCATGCCCTATACATGCCCCGAACTAAAAATACATCGTCAATATACAGCAAATAATAATATGTCCCTATTACATCATAAATCACAGTACTTTTTGAATGAAAAAACAACCTTGTCACGCTCGCATACCAATATTACAACCCAAGAATTCACCCGTTTTTCATTAGGGTTCATCATTATCAGCATTACATTTATTTATACAAATTTAAAAATAAAACACTATAAATCATAAATTTAAAACCATAAATAACTAGATTGAAAATCAGAACATAAGTTGGGGTTATTTCGACTCGTATAAATAAAACGCAAAAATATAGCGCTATCATAAAACTTACTGCACATTACTTTTAAAACATTAAAATTACATATATTTCACACAATTACCGGTACAACTGTAATTTTTTTGTAAATATCAGTCGGTATGGTGCTCCTTGTTGCGCAACACACAACACACAACGTTACAATAATTTTACGAGGAAATCATGAAAACACTATCCGCCATTTTGGCGAGCGCATTGACAGCGCTGACATTTGCACACGACGCTAATGCCTACTTATATAAAGATCCAGGATATGTCGAGCAAAACGCACGTGTTATAACAAAAAATAATGCCATTGGACGCTCACACCAATACAGAGATCAACAAGGTTGGATGTATGTTGATGAATCAAGCAATGGCGCTACCAGAGGGTTTTATCAAGCTGGCAACTGGCTAAAACTACACAATCGCAACTTTAAGGTCTCAGTTGGTTCAGTGGAGTTTTCATTTAACCCGAGCAAGTTAGATTGTACGCAAGGCATGACTTTCAACTTAACAGTGGGTGAAGACAGCGTCGCAGCGTTTAAACCAAACTGTGATGACTTGCTGAATGCGTCTGTCACTTACCCAGTAGAATACTATTTTGATTTAATTCCCGACGTTGTTAAACCCAAAGTAGAGGTTCCGCTTGATCCACTAGGATTACTAAAGCTAGGCGTTAAATTTGGAGCAGGCATTGAAGCTGGCGCTGATTTTACCGTAGGGGGCGTGATCGGCGGCCATAATAACGAAGAGCCTTTTGTGGTCGGTGGCGTAAGACGACCTGATTATATTTACGCCGAAGTCGCACCTTATGTTGGGGGTGTGGTGTCTAGTGCCGCATACGCTTCATTTGGCCATGGTATTTCTGAAGCCGGGGTAAAAGGCAAGCTTAATCTCCTAAAAGTGAAAGGCAAAGGCTATGTTGAAGCCGGTATTCGCCGTGTAAAACAAAATGATCAAACCGTTGAGCAAGGGTTCTTAGAGCTGAAAGTCACTTCGCAGTTAAGCGGTGGTGACGGAAAAATCCAAGCTTATTGCAAAAAGCTGTGGGGCCTACTGCAATTTAACGTTGATGTCATGAAATGGGATCCGCTCTACACCCGTGAATTTACGTTGTATGAATATGCGAGCCCACAATGGAACAACCTATAACCAATATATAAGCAGCAATTTGTGGTGACTGTCGCAGTCACCACTACAAGGATAAATCATGAAGCTAAAAGTCACCGCATTATTACTTATATGCATGGGTATCGGTATCTTTTATTTTACTGGCGATAACACCGCACGCCCAATTGCCAAAAAAACCACGCAACAATCACAGCCTAAAGTTGTATTACCACTTCAGTCAAGCTCTTACTCTGTCACCATTGAATCGGCCGTTTTATCACAAAACAGTACACCCGTTACGCATTCATCGCTCAGCTGGAACATGCATTTTAACGGCACTGGTGAGCAGCAAGGTTTACTCACTGACATTGAATTATCAAACAACGCTAAACCGCAGCCTTTGGTCAAGGAGCTAGCATTCAGATTTACTGAAAATAACGGGGTATTTTCACACGTAGACTTATTGGCGTTGCCATCAGACCATACCCTCAATGTATTGCCTAATATATTGGACTTATTAAGCTTCACTGAAGCGAGACCCTTAACATTTAACGATGCACATGGGCAAAAGACGTATACTTATCAGCGTATTAATAACGAAGTACGCCGTCAAATCACCGCTCATAAAAATAAACCTGTTACCACCAAAAATGACGTATCTGAGCAGTGGCATTTAACACTTAACACAAACCAACAACCCCTACACCTTAGCTATTCATCTGAAAGTATCTGGCACAATAAAGACCAGCAGTACCAAATAATCCAAAAGGTATATGTTCAGAGACTAATAACAACTCAAGACCGCACATTTGCAAACGTTTCTTCCAACAAAAACGCCGCTTTAGCGAGCCAACAGAAACAAAAAGATGCGCATACAATACATGATGAAACGTCGATGTATGTGGCTATCGCAGAGTTACAAACAACCTTAGATCCGACTCTTGCCAAGCTCATTGGCGCATTTTTACTACAAGAATATGATTTAACAGAGCTAATCGCATTGATTGAGCAAGATTCATCGTTGAGTTCGGCCATTATCTACGCCTTACAAAAAGAACAAAGCCCACTGGCCGAGCAAATGCTTGCCGACTTACTCACAACAGACAGGCTCACCACACACATAAAGCAAAAGCTGTTAATCGCGCTTGGCCGCTTTGGAGCATCGTCTACCGTATCATTTAATGCCCTTGCAGAACTGGCAGACAAGCCGAACAACCCACTCGCAAAAACCGCCCTGCTTAATTTAGGCTCTATGGCTAAATTCACACCCGAGCAAAGCAGCACCGTTGAACATTACTTATCAGAGCAGCTAAAGTCCGAACAGCATTTAAGTACGGCTATTTTGGCGTCTGCAAACAGTAAAAACACGGCTCTGTTGCCACACATTGCAAAATTACTGAACCATCAACAAAAAGGCGTGAAACGCGATGCCGTCAAAGTCTTATCGTCAAAAGCGCAATATCACGATCAAGTTGTGGCCACCATATTGAGTAGCCCAGATGTACAAATTGTGGACGCGTTCACGCGTGCTATCTCTGACTCTGGTTTAGTACTCAGCCAATACAACAAGGCACGACTGCAAAGTCTTTACAACACTACTCAAAACCCGATCATTCTTAAACGGCTACAAACATTAGGTATTAAAAGCACATAACAGCAAAGCAACTAGCATTACGCCTCTGCTTTCCTTCTATTCAATACAGGCCAGAGGCTTTTGCTAAACACCCTAAATCTCATTCCCCACCACCATCGTCTCCCTGACACAAGTCAGGGTCCATGCCAATTAACCCCAACCTTCACTCCACCACCATCGTCTCCCTGACGAAGGTCAGGGTCCATGCCAATTAACCCCAACCTTCACACCCCCACCATCGTCTCCCTGACGAAGGTC
>NZ_PNBY01000042.1 GCF_005886875.1 Pseudoalteromonas aurantia
TCGTGGTAATTGCTGGGATATAGATAATATACTTAGTCATACTGACTGTGAAGAACTGACCCGTGCTGGGATTGATCGAGTGTCTTTGTGTTGACCTGTCGTTCTTCATTAGTCAGTAATTTCTAACATTCAGTGCCAGTGACCTAATAGGAGCATTGTGTAGTTAAATCCACGACTCGCTGATGAGTCTACCCACCAATCTGCTGAGCCTACGGCTTGGCCATTTAACAGAGTTCTATTTTGGTTCTCAGAGGTACCTCGAATACTGATCCGCTCACCTTCACCAAAATTTCGACTCATTGATACGCCTGTAATACGTTGTAGAGATTCAGCAACATTCTGGTCAGGGAACACCTATGTCTTCAGAAGTAACTGCATCAACAATTGAGTTTGCATAGCGTTTTGTGTTTATTGATTTAACGACACTGCCTCTAATTCCTCGTACTTGAATTACTTCTACTTCGTCTGTTTTTGCACTATTGGCCAATGTTGCGCCAGAAAATCCAGTTACTGATGTCATTAGGATACTGCTGTTCACTAATGCGAGCTTTTTTTATTATGTAAATTCATGTTTAGTCCCCTTGGTTGCATTTTCATTATGTAAATTATTTTGCGACTAGGGCTATTAAACGCTTAACAATAAATTAAATCTTGAATCTTGATGATTAGTTGTGAAAGAAGGGTTTTATAAGTTTGATATTATTTTAAATAAAAAAATCAATAGTATAAAAATATTTTTTGATGGTTTTTATCTTATGAGTAAAGTTAAGTTAATTTATCATGTGAAATTATGAGGTGGAATTCACAACTAAAAATGGTGCTCGCTAAGGATGATAAGCGAAGCACCATAATTGAATGGCGTTTTATAGACTCTTTTTAGGGGGTAAAGCGACGTTTGCGAAGATTAACCCAGCAACCAGCGACATAAAGATTAAGAATGTCTGTTGGCCAATGTGATCAGCATGAATGAAACTTTGCCCTTCTATTAATGAATTTAAGCCTATGTAGGTTTTAGAACCAGGCACCAGCACAATTAAGCCTTGCATTGCGACAATAGAAGCGGGTGCGTTAACCATTCTATTAAAGAAGTTACTGAATACCCCCACTGCAAACGCACCAACAAACGCACCAATTGAGTAATCGAAATAAACGGCTGCACTTATGCTTGCGGCATATGCGATAAAACCAGATGCAATTGACCAACTTGCATGTTTTAGTTTTGTTCTGAAAATCACTATTAAGCTGGTACAAAGAAGGAGGATGGCAAGCCAAGCCGTCCATTTTGGTAAAGGCTCAGGCTGCACAAAGTCAGTGATCCCAAACAAGGCAAAGCCAAGACTGATGCCCAAGAATGCACCAAAGTACAACTTAAATAGTAACATGAGCGCATCCATCACGCGCGCGGTGCCAGAAACAAGGTGCCGAGCAGAGAGCTCTGCAAATGCAAGCGCTAAGGCTAATCCTGGAATAAACACGATGATAGAGGAAAGCACCACAAGTCGGATATTAATACTCGGGTCAACGTAGCTACTAATTGCACAGGCTCCCAGTGCAGCCACAATAGCGACCAAAGGTTCTAGCATGTGAGTAACACGCTTTGAACGCGCTGACCAAACAACGAACAAAAAGACGAGAACAGAAAATAAGCCTGACCATAAAACGTCATTCCAACTCGTACCCATCAGCATGGCAAAGGCAGCGCCTGATATTGAAAATGCTAGGCATGTTAGTGCCTTACTGTAGGGGTTGAGTTGTTCGCTGATGTTGTCTAAGCATGTATCAGCTTCATCGATTGATAATTCACCTGTAAGCATACGTGACACAACATCATCCGTATCGGCAAGACTCCCTAAATCGTGATCGCCTGGTTCTACTCTTGCAACATGCGTGTATTCATCTTCATGGCCTTCTGACCAAATGACAAACGTGACCGATGTTGGAGACATTACAAATGCAGATTTCAGGTCAAGATGGGTTGCGACTTCCATAAGGTGGGCTTCAAGACGATAAGCTGGCGTGCCGTATTTATGCAGCATTTTGCCAAGTTTCACAATAAGCTTACGTTTTTGAGTAAAGGTTGCTGTGTTCAACTGTGTAAAACCTAAATGATAAAAAGACTACGCAATGAGTTGCGTCGCTATACCTAAACTATTCTAGTTAATTTGCCAGAGTAACTGAAATAACGGTAGATTTTAGCGCATTCTAATCGCTTTTATCGCAAAGTCTAGGTCATTTACCGAATTTAATTTGCATTTTTTTAAGGTTTTCTATTCATCAGGGTAAATATGCATTTTTTGCTGCTTTATTGACATAAAAAACCGCGTTTCTTTCATTGTTAAGCAGTTGAATATAATTTAAGTATGGCGATTTCGCTGGTAGTGAGCACCGGACACTGATTGACTGAGCAAGCACAATTGTCGTTCACGATTGCCGGTGAAACTCAGGATGTGGTTTCGCAGCAAAAAGATCGCAGTGCACAAATCGCAACTGCATTGAATGAGATGGCATATAGTATTCAAGAAGTTGTTAAATTGTCAGGCAGTTCAGCATCATCAGCAAATGAAGCTAAAGTATCAGCCGAAGGCGCGCTGTCGCTCATTGAGCAAATGGTTGTGGCTATAGAACGACCGTCATCTACAGTAGAAAATGCGATGCAAGATATTAAAACCCTTGCGCAAAGCAGCCAAGATATTGGGGCGGTAGTGGCAGTATTTGGTAATATTTCTGAGCAAACTAACTTACTGGCATTGAATGCAGCTTTCATCTGGAACCAAAGAATCACTAGATAAAATGTTACATAAAATCAGTGTTATAAGCGATATGAACAATCAAGAGGCAGTGGCGATAAACGAACAATCTACGGTATGCGAAGACATTAATCAGAGTATTACTTTCTTGACAGCCCCTACGCAGCTGAGTGAACAAACCAGTAACCAGAAGCAAGTAAAGAGCTGAAAGATTTAGCTGGGCAGCGACAAGAGATAGCCGGTAAATTTAAAGTTTAACTTAGTTACGCAAAAAAATACCGCTCTGTATTTATTCAGTGCGGTATGTTTTAAGGCAAAGTTAAGGTTTATTTTTTGCTTCAATCCATTGCGCCATATACTTGGTACTGCGCATAGTATGGTGCTTAAGCATTTGTCCTGTAAAATTATTGGTACGGTGTGTTTGTAAGTTGTGTATTGTGTCGTTTATTTTGTCTAAGAGAGTTTGTTGCAACTTATTTTGATCGTAAAAATGCGTAAGTAAGGCATTACCTGCCCGTTGCGCTTGTGTAAAGTGTGTCTCAGACTGATAAAGTTCGATGGCCTTCTCTGCAAATTCACCGACTGTATCTGCGATAGCACCATGCCATGGGAGGTCGCCATGCATGCCTTCAGCACCAATATGCGTGGTCACGCAGGGGGTTTGTGTGATCATTGCTTCTAGTAGCTTTCCTTTTATCCCGGCACCGAAACGCAGTGGTGACAAACACACACGACTGTTACGCATTACGTCGAGTGCATCATCAGCCCAGCCTTTGATTAAAAAGCCTGTTTTGGGGTTATTTAATGCTGTGGCTTTGGGCGGTGGATATGAACCATAAATATGTAATTGGGCATCAGGAATTTGCTTTCTAATAAGTGGCCAAATCTCTTGTAAATACAAGACTGCATCCCAGTTGGGGGCATGACGAAAATTCCCAATAGTCATAAAGTGCGCACGTTGTGAAAAACAGGGGCTTTCTGTTGGAATAGCATCTAAGTCGACCATAAAAGGTAAATGATGTAATAAGGAAGCGTCGACTTTAAAAACTGAATCTAATAAACCCATTTCATGCTCTGAAATGATCAGACTCACATCAGAGCGCAATATTGCCGCGATTTCACGTTTTGCTATATCGCTCATTAAATCTAAGTGAGAAAACTCGCGCTTAGCTTTATGTGCGTCATGGCGTGCATTCCTCAGACACTGTAAATCTTCAGTATCTAATATTTTTAACGCGTTGGGTGCATAGGTATCAACGCGCCAGCCAAATTGCTCTTCCATCATAAATCGGTCAAACATAACAATGTCTGGCGAGTAAGCTTGGATATATTCATCAAAGCTAGCGCAATTTAGGTTGATTTCTTTGGTTGAAACACCTTCAGTTGTTAAATCAACCATGTGCTCGGTTTTTTGCGCAGGGCTGGCAAATTCAACTTGCCAATGTTGCTTTTTAAAAAAACGTAAAATAGACAGCATATGACTGCCAGCAGCAGACGAATTTGGTTCTGGCCACACGTAGCCAATTACCAATACTTTTTTATTCATAAAGAGGATTCACGTATTTGAACTGATACATCAACGAGCGTTCTTACTGCTGGCTGCGCTTTATTTAAAATTTCGCCAAGGGTTTGACATGCTCGTTTACCGATATCATTGGCATCGATCCGCACTGATGATAGGGCTGGCTGCATTAAACATGAATCGGCCAAATCGTCAAAGCCCACCACTTTTATATCTTTACCTGGCACGAGGCCGTGTTGGCGCATCGCTTCGATTGCGCCATAAGCAATCACATCACTAAAGCAAATAATAGCTTGAATATTTGGCGACGCTTCAATTAGTTTGTTGAAGGCTTCTCTCCCACCTTGCCGGTTGGTAAGTGATTGAATAATAGGTTTTTTTTCATTAATTCCTTTTAGTTGCAAAGCTGAGTTGAATCCAGCGATACGTTCATGATAATCAGAGATATCAGCAATGCCCCCTAAAAAAGCAATGTGTGTTATTCCTTGTTCTAAAATATGCGATGTGGCTAAGTGCGTCCCTTTTTTATTGTCAGGTAAAATTGTTGGGGCACTTGAGTAGGGCACTTCTCGCATAATATTGATAACGGGGAAACCACTATCAACTAGGTTATCGGTCCACGTTTGTTCGGTGCCGGGTGCTGGACACATAATAAACGCAGCGACATTATATTCTTTTAATGTGTTGACAACTTGCTTTTGGCGCTCGTAGCTTTCACCGGTATTAACGAGCATAGGCACCATGCCTAGGGCGTAAATATGTTTCTCTAAACCTACAGCAAGCTGAGCTGAATAAGGGTTAGTTAAATCATTAATCACAACGGCAACGAGATTGGATCGTTTACTGCGCAGCGCGGCAGCATCTCTATTATAAACATACCCTAATTTGTCGATTGCTTTTACTACTTTCTCTTTGCTTTTATCGCTCACTTTATCGCTTTGGGTTAGCACTAAAGAGACGGTTGATTTAGACACCTGCGCTTCTCTGGCGACATCGAAGATGGTTACTTTTTCTGGCTTATTGTTTTTCATAGAGATGCTAATTGCCTAAAGTATGGGCTTGCTGTTGACGAAAGCGCATTTTAACTTAAATAAACACCGCGAAAAAGCATTAGCTCAGGTTAAAAGTATCTTATTGAGCTGCATTTTTTTGTTATTCACGTATATTATGGCCAAGTTTGTCATTTGAGTGCAGGGATTATTACAAAATGAGGAAGTGGCTTTTTTATAGCATGATGGTTGGGTGGCTGCTTATGGCTTGGGGTGTGTATGCATCAGACTCTGGATATAAAGTACCATCATCAGATCTCGCAAAGGTGGTTGATGCTGAGTTGATCCCTCAAAGTAAGCTGAGTGCCGACGGTAGGTGGCTTGCCCTTTTAAAGCGCCGACGTGTTGTCGCCTTAGAAGAGCTTACCTTACCAGAGAAAGCATTAGCAGGTATCAAATTTAATCCCGTAACTTTTATGCGGACTTCGTCTCGGGTGTATGCGGCAATTGAATTAAAACACGTTGAGACAGGGTCCGTTGTTAAAGTAAATGGCATACCAGCAGGTAAGCTACGCAACGTGCAATGGGCAGGGAACAGTCAATACATTAGCTTTATCGTGGAACAGCAGGAGACAGCTACGTTATGGCTTTACGATATAAAAAAGCGTAAAGCTCGACAAATGACCACAACCACCCTCAATGGAGTGGTCACTTCGGCTGCATATAAGTGGCTGCCTGATAGCAGTGGCTTTGTTGTAAACTTTGCCGTAAACCATGGAAAACCACGTTTATCGCGAAGTGGGCAAAAAAGCGGCCCTATCATTCAACAAAGTAGCGGTGTTAAAGCGCCCGCACGTACATACCAGAATTTACTGAGTAGTCCATTTGATGAAGCACAGTTTAAATTCTTTGCACAAGGTCAGTTGGCCAAATTATCTATAGATGGGCGTGCTAAAGCGATTGGTAAGCCAACGTATTTAAAGTCTTTTTCAGTCTCGCCTGATTCAACTAATCTCATTGTTGGTATGATTGATGAGCCTTTTTCTTATCAAGTCCGTTATGCTCGTTTTGCCACTGTGTGGCAAGTTTGGGGAATGACTGGTTTTCCTTTATATGAACTCGCAAAACAACCCTTAGCAGACTCAATTCCACAGGGGTTTGATAGCGTACGAACCGGCCCTAGAGAATTTCAATGGCGTAAAGATAAAGGAGCCACGGTTCTATGGGCAGAAGCCCAAGATGGTGGCAACATGAAGCAAGTAACTGAGCATCATGATCACTTGTACACCATCAGTTCACCATTTAAGCGCGAACCTGAATTATTTGCTAAAGTGCAAGACCGCTTTTCGGGTATTCAATGGGCTGATGAAAATATTGCATTGCTTAGTGAATGGCAGTTTGCAGATCGTTTAGTACGTACGTCGGTTATTTCGCCAAGGAACGCTGATGAGCGCAGAGTGATATTTTCTGAGCGTAGTTATAATGATGCTTATAACGATCCAGGTCGTTTCATTATGGCTAAGAATGACTTGGGGGCTGATGTGTTAAAGTTAGTCGGTGGGCGCTATTTATTTTTACGTGGTAATGGTGCAAATAAAGAAGGGAACAAGCCTTTTTTAGACCGCTATGATGTGAAAACGAATAGTACAACGCGCCTGTGGCAGTCAGCAGCACCGTATTATGAACGAGTTCGTGCCATGTTAGATGATGAAGGGCTCAGGTTCATTACTTTACGTGAATCAAAACTAGAGCAGCCAAACTTCTTTATCCGAGATTTAACTTTTGACGCATTGACACAATTAACACGATTTGCGCATCCTTATCCTGAGTTTAAAGGGATCACCAAAGAGCAAATAATGTACAAACGCAGTGATGGCACCCAGCTAACCGGTAACTTATACCTACCCGCAAATTATGACCCATCGCAAGGTCCTTTACCGGTACTGATGTGGGCATATCCGTTGGAATATAAAAATAAGCAAGTCGCTTCTCAAGTGAGAGAGTCTCCGTATGCATTCCCTTATGTTGGGTATTGGGGACCAATGCCTTATTTGGCTCAAGGTATTGCAGTATTTGATGATCCTAAAATGCCAATCATAGGGGAGGGGGCGCAACGACCGAATGATAATTTTAGATCTCAATTAGTCGCCAGTGCGAAAGCGGCAGTAGATGTATTGGTTGAGCAAGGTATTGCAGATCCAAAACGCATTGCAATTGGCGGGCATTCATACGGTGCTTTTATGGTTGCTAATTTGTTGGCACATTCAGATTTATTTGTTGCTGGCATTGCACGCAGTGGTGCTTATAACCGAAGCTTGACGCCATTTGGTTTTCAAGGCGAAGAGCGAGACTTCTGGCAGGCACAAAATGTTTATTCAGCCATGTCACCGTTTTTTCATGTAGATAAAATCAACGAGCCAATGTTAATGATCCACGGTGCTGAAGATCCAAATTCAGGGACTTTTCCCATGCAATCGCAAAGAATGTACGCGGCAATGAAAGGGTTAGGAAAAGATGCCAGGTTGGTAATGTTACCGCATGAGGGTCATGGCTATAGAGCGAGAGAAAGTATTTTACATGTGCTTTGGGAGCAAGAGCAGTGGTTAAAGCGGTATTTAATGCCACTACCAAGTATTGAAGAGATAGAAAACATAGATTTAACTTGGATTAAACCCCTGGATCTTAAACCTTTAGATAGTACCGTGGAGCCAAACACTACTTTGCAATAAACTGTTGACGTGGTAAGTGGAGAGTCAGCTCCCTGTGCAGCGGATAGTTGACTCGCTATATTTAAATGAAAAAGTCATACCGGCTCCGTTGAAGCAAGCGCTTTTGAAGTAAGTTAGCGGCGTGGTAAAGCGTGAGTATTATATTGTAATACTCACAGCTCATAGGTAAAGCTCAGTGTTGTTCATAGCGGCTAAGTTTAAGTGTCAGGCTGCTTTAGACCCTGACATTGAACTGCCTATTGAGGCGGTTATCACCATTAATATTGCGCACCACTGCAAAGTTGTTAGTAATTCAGCGAGGATCAAGAACCCTGCGAGTGCCGCAATTGCAGGTTCTAAACTCATCATAATACTGAAACTTTGTGCCGACATATTACGTAGTGCAACCATTTCCAAACTATATGGTAACGCGCTTGAGAGCAATCCAATCATGATCCCAAGAGGAATTAACTGCCAGTTTAGTAAGGCGCTTCCTTGTGAGGCCATGCCATATGGCACCAACACAATGGCCGCAATACTCATACCTAGTGCAACTGTCGCTCCGCCAGAACTATGATTACCCGTTTTTTTACCAAATAAAATATAGCCGGCCCAGAATGCCCCTGCGATAAGTGCTAACACGACACCTATAGGGTCTAATCCATCGACACTCCCCATATCAGGTAACAGAAAACCGATCCCGAGTATTGCAAAGCCAACCCAAAGATAATCTCGTTTACGTTTGGAGGCAAGGAGTGCCACAGCTAGCGGACCGGTAAATTCTAATGCAACGCCGATGCCAATTGGGATCCGTTCAATGGCATAATAAAAGGTTATATTCATGCCACCCAAGCACAGCCCATATACAATGATAGGGATCCAGTTACGTGGCAGGCCTCGCCAAGGTCGAAAAACCATGCACAGAATAACCGCAGAAAATCCCAGTCGGTAGGCTGTGGTACCTTCAGGTCCAACATAAGGGAATAACTGCTTAGCGATTGATGCACCAGATTGAATTGTCACCATTGCACAGAGTAAACACGCAATAGCGAATAGTGTATCTTTATTGATAGCTGGCATCTTAAGGCTCATTGGAACTGAAATATCGTAAAGGCGCCAGTCTACTGTGAGTTCTAAAACACCTCAAGCATATTGTATACTTTATTCTTATAGTTAACATTTAAAGATCTAAAGGTTTACATGGTGTACGTTTAATTTGTTATTTTTTGACCTGGTTCAGCTTTATTAACACTTTAATGTTTCAAGGTATTTGAACCAATCGTTTTGATGTCGTGTCATTGCTTGATGCTTTTTTGAATTCATGTGGGCATCTTTGTCTTTATCCGTCATAAAAGGACCAACTCGACAAAAAGGGCAGTGGTTATTCTGTAAATAATGTGGCAAAACAAGCTGCGCGCTCAGTGCAGGATTCGGTCTTTTTGACCAAACATAGGTGGTGCCACTGGTGTCTTTCACATGTTTATCTCTATCTACATTGCGGATTTTATAACCACCAAATTGCCTTATATCAAAGTTAGATTGTCCTAAATACTTGATATCAAGGTTATGATTGAGTGACGATTCTAAGTCCCACTCACAATAGGGCTTTACATCTTTGGAGGTAACATAACATAACATGTGGCCAGTTGGGTCTAGCGCATATTGGCTTGCATAGCTAATAAAGCAACGTAGTAGTCGCCTATTGAGTGTATTAATAGATAAAGGCTGCGCATCAAACTCAGATTTACTGGTAAAGCCAGGTACCAAAGGAAATTGAAAAATAACAACATCAAAGCTATGCTGCTTTAGACGTTGCCAAGAGTCAGGGCGAGTAACATCAAACTCAGTGTAAACGGGAATAGCATGACTTTTTAGTGTATCGAATGAATGTGATTCATACTTGTCGCGAAGCTGCTGTTCAGAGTCATAAATACTGGCACAAAGGTGTTTTGGTGAAATGTGGGTATGTAATGCTGAGGAAAAGCTTAAGTCACCATCCCCAACGGTTAAAATTCGCCATTGCTTATCTAAAATCATGTAAAACCATAGTCAATAAAAACGCACAAAGTATATCATTGAACAGGGATCTTGGGTAAACCTCAAACGGGTTTACCCATTTGGGTAAGCGTGGTTAGTAATCCCGCTGTGCGAGTTGATCAAGTAATGCCATAACATCACTACTGGCACTTTCCATCTTATTGAGTTGTGCAATGACTGCTTGTTTATCTCCGGATGAAAATAACATCATGGCTTCGACACCCGCTCTATGTACTTCTTTATGCGGTGCATCAATGCGTTTAAAGGCTGAGTTATCACTAAACTGTTTAGCACCATCACCTTTGAGCCATTTACCTAGGCGGCAACTGGCATGATCTGCGAAACTATCGATTGGTTGCTTATCTATACCAACTAGATGATTGTATACATCGCCTTTCCATACCACGTGGTCAAGTTTTACAGTTTGCAAGAATGTCTGGGTTGTGGCACTCATGATGGTATTTTTCATAGAGCCACAACTACTCACGATATCTTTATATTCATCATTTAAATGTGAAATACTGCCCGATAGGTTGTGATTTGAGTCTTGGATCACACTGACTGCGTTGACGGTGAGCTGTGTTGTATCAATAATTTTTTTAACTAAATCAGAGACTTCATTTGCAGATTCATTCGTATTATTTGCGAGTGCGCGTACTTCATCGGCAACCACACTAAAACCTCGGCCCGCTTCACCTGCTCTAGCTGCTTCAATGGCTGCATTGAGCGCTAACAGGTTTGTTTGATCGGATATCTTAGAAATTGTGGTCACGAAGGTATTAATGTTGTCGGCCATTTGCGATAAGCCAGATATGTTATTTGTCATATCCCCCATATTGCTAGCTAAGCTCTCCATACCTTGCAAAATGTTTTTGAGTGAGCTTTCTGAGGTTTCAAAAGATTTATTTACACGATTTATTGATTGGCTTTCTCTGTCAATGTCGATAAAGCTTTGTAGTACAGTCTCTCTGATCCCCTGGATCTGCGATAAACCATGCATGGCACACTGCAATAGTTGATTATCCGTGTTGTCATTGAGCTGAGCTTGAGAGTGAACTAACTTGTGGTTTAAGTCGTCTGCTTGCGCTTTTAACTGGGTATTCTCGTGAGTTAATTGCGCGACGATACGTTCTAGATCCTCGATTTTTTGCTTTTGTTGTTTATTACTAAATAGTTGATCTAACACGTGGTTATCCCTCTTTATCGATTTACCTTACTGAGGGTATCAGTGAATTAACTAAAGTGCTACAACTACTGTTTAACTTAATTGAGCTAAATCAGAACTTATTAATATTTTTGGTATGTTTCAGGTGGTTTGTTTCATATTTAGACGAGGTGAAGGGGATTGTGATGTTCATTCACTCCTATGAGCGGTAAAAATTTTAACAGCCCCTAGCAAGTAAACAACTATTGATGCCGAGGCCGAGTGCGAACAACTTTACTGTCTTTATCAGAGTACATACTTGAATCCGCGCGTTGTACTATGGTGTCAGGTTGCTCTTTTGAGTCGGTTTTTGCTGTACCAATACTCAAACCTACGCCATATTCAAAAATTTGCTCAAGCAAGCAATCACGTAATGTACTGAGCGCCTGATCATTATCTCCCCCAAACGCCACAAATTCGTCGCCACCAATTCTAAAGCAATAATCGTCACCAAACTGTTTTGTTAACGAAGCTGAAAATGCTCTGAGAATATTGTCACCTACATGATGACCATATTTATCATTGGCTTGTTTAAAGTCGTCTAGATCGAAGTAAAAGAGCAATGGTTGTTTGTCACTGAGTTCATTAAAGGTTTCAAAGCAAGCCTTGCGATTACCAATGCCGGTTAATGGGTCATGATTTGCCTCATAGCGCAGTTGTGCCTCAAGCTTTTCTCGTTGTTTTATTTCAGTGTTGAGCTGATTTATTACTTCTCGTTTTGTTAAAATCATCGACAACATGCCATAACACGTTATGAGAAAGCCAATGTTTTTAAGTGAGGTATCAAAAATGAGTAAGATGAAATCACTATCACTGATAAAGTCATCAGCAATATCAAGTAGTAACCCGATACTATATGTACCCCAGCCGAATAGTAAGAGCTTGTTCTTTAGATAAGGGATGCTAAGTGCAATTAAAGACGTCGTTAACCCAAACCAAAACAGTTCTTCAAACGTTTCCCAATAAAAGTTTGGTTGGTTCAATTTCCACGCGGTGAATAGACCAACTACTAGCCAAATGAGCACTAGGTAAACTTTAACTGCCATATGCATACCTTTCAGATCTCTCATCTATATATATAGCAGATAAATTAGCAAAGTAGATTATCCTCGGGTCAATTCAATGCTTTGTGCCAACATAAATAAGTGACAGACAAAAACAACCGAGGTTAGGATATAGCGCATTTTTTGATAATCTTTATGGTAGTTCTGCCACGCGGCCATGCCTCTTTCAAATACCAAAACAATGGGGTAGCTAAGCGCAAGGTAGAGCAAAACGACCGAAGAATCGAATAGTGCTAATAATGGAAAGGGTGTAACAACTAATACAGCCATGACTGCATGGGTATAAGACTGCTCACCAGCTCGCCACAACGTGCCAGCCATAAAAGCCAAAATACCTAGGCTATAGTATGTAAAAGTATCGATAGCGGTGATTGATGAGCCTAATAGCAACGGCCAAAATACACATGCTAAAAAAGGCAAAAGGCCAAAGTAGCCAAGTTGGATATGATTCATATAAGGGTGCATGCTCTACTCTTTGTTGCGTTATGTATCAATATTGTACGTATGTCAGTATACCTTAGGTACAATGTTTTCGGGAAGTTTTGTCATACTGATCGGACTTTCATTGAGGAAAACAGGTTGGTAAAAGATTTCATCCAAAATACCGATTAGTTTAATCTAAACAATCAATTTTATTTGTTTATTCAAAGCCACTATCTTAGTTAGCAAGCCAAACGAACACAGACTACATGTTCGAAACATACATTAATTATATAAACTAAGAGAGAGCACTATGAGCACATCTTTAATTAACACAACAATCAAACCTTTTAATGCAACCGCTTACCACAATGGCGACTTTGTAGAAGTAAGCGAACAAGACTTGCTAGGCAAGTGGTCTATCGTTTTCTTTTACCCTGCAGACTTTACGTTTGTTTGTCCGACTGAACTGGGTGATGTTGCTGATTATTATGCGCAGTTACAAGAAATGGGCGTCGAAGTTTACTCGGTATCTACAGATACGCATTTTACGCACAAAGCGTGGCACGATTCATCAGACACAATACAGAAAATCAAATTCCCAATGATTGGCGACCCTACAGGGCGCATCACACGCAACTTCGGTGTAATGATTGAAGAAGAGGGCCTTGCGCTTCGTGGCACCTTCGTGATTAACCCTGAAGGAGAAATCAAGGTAATCGAAACACACGACTTAGGTATTGGTCGAAGTGCAAAAGAGCTACTTCGCAAAGTACAAGCGGCGCAATATATTGCAAGTCATGATGGTGAGGTATGCCCTGCATCTTGGCAGCCAGGTGAAGAAACCCTAGCACCGTCGTTAGATTTAGTAGGAAAAATCTAATAGAAAATACTGCTAATGGGGTGACTTAGTTGCCCCGTGTATCACTTATTGCTGTGAGGAAATTAAGCATGCTCGATAAAAATATCAAACACCAACTACAAAGCCACTTTAGGGCCATTAATAATCCGATTGAGTTGATCATTGCCCTCGATGACAGCAATAAATCAAAAGAAATTAGAGCGTTAGCTGACGATCTTGCATCGCTGAGCGATAAAATTTCAATAAAGAACTCAGAGCAACCTGATGCACGAACGCCCAGTATGGTTGTTCGTTCTCCCATATCTAACACCCACATTGAGTTTGCAGGTGTGCCAATGGGTCATGAATTTACATCATTGGTTTTGGCATTACTACAAACCGGTGGTCACCCCGCTAAAGCGTCAGAAGACGAAATTGCGCAGATCATAGCGCTCGATAAACCGCTTAATTTTGAGGTGTATATTTCATTGAGTTGCCAGACTTGTCCACAAGTTGTGCAGGCGCTTAATTTAATGGCTGCCACTAATCCTAATGTTCGTTCGACGATGATAGACGGCGCGTTGTTTCAAGATGAGGTCAATGATCGCAACGTATTAGCGGTGCCTGCGGTTTATTTAAATGGTGAGTTATTCTCACAGGGGGCTGTTACCCTAAGTGACATTTTAAATAAGGTTGATAGTTCATCTGCAGAGAAAAATGCGGCGAAGCTTAATAACAAAGGGGTTTTTGATGTACTTGTTGTTGGCGGTGGTCCGGCTGGTGCATCAGCGGCAATTTATTCTGCCAGGAAAGGGCTTAAAACGGGCGTTGTTGCTGATAAATTTGGCGGTCAAGTATCAGAGACGCTTGGCATAGAAAACTTTATTTCTGTGCAAGCAACACAAGGCCCCAAATTGGTGGCGCAATTAGAAGAACACGTTAATCAGTATGAAGTCGATATTATGAAAGGGCAAAGAGCGCTCAGTGTATCTACTGATGAATTACTGAGAATTGAACTTGAAAGTGGTGCAACGTTAAAAGCCAAATCGATTGTTGTCGCGACAGGTGCTCGATGGAGAAGCATGAATGTGCCAGGAGAAATGGAATATAAAGGTCGAGGGGTTGCGTATTGCCCTCATTGCGATGGCCCATTATTCAAAGGTAAACCGGTTGCGGTTATTGGCGGTGGAAACTCAGGAATAGAGGCCGCGATAGACTTAGCCAACATTGTAGAGCAGGTTACAGTACTGGAATTTGCCGATACCTTACGTGCTGATGACGTCTTGATCAAAAAAGCACGTAGTTTACCAAACATAACGATCATTACTCATGCACAAACAACGCAAGTACTTGGGGATGATAAGAAAGTCACTGGTTTAACCTATATTGACAGAGATACACGCGTTGAACATCACCTCCTAGTTGCGGGTATTTTTGTACAAATTGGCCTAATACCAAACAGCGAATGGTTACAAAATTCAGATGTGGCATTAACTCAATTTGGTGAAATTGAAGTGGATGGTAAAGGCGCGACCTCAATGCCTGGGGTATATGCTGCAGGTGATGTTACCTCTGGTGCTTTTAAACAGATCATTATTGCTATGGGCTCTGGCGCAACCGCAAGCTTAGGAGCATTTGACTACTTGATACGTCATGACACAAGTAAAGCTCAAGTCGCCTAAGGTCAACTTGGTTAGATGGAAGGTTGTTTAAGGCCACTCGAGTAAATAGTTCTTTAAGCGCATTTATATAAGCCGATTTTTAAAAGTCATTGCATGTCAGTTCGTTAGGTACTGACAACACCCAGCAATGTAAAGCCATTTAATATCTAAGTATTAAATGGCTTTTTTGGTTTCACCCTCTTTTATAGCGACTTGGTATTGGGCTGCAGAAATAAATTGAGAAAAGCTTTCACACCAAATTATCACCGTATTGAATGCTCCTATATCAACATGCTTTGGAACAGTGACAATAAAAGAGTCAAACGTTGTTATGTCAGCAATACTGATCATTTCTGGTTTCAAACGCATGAAGTCAGCTTCTGTTTCTACAAACTGCTTTGACAAATACAACTTATAATCAGGTCCCGGTGCGATGGTGCCTTGGAAAGTAATGGTGTCTGTTGAGATGCTCACGTCACCTTTTGCAAAATGTAGTAAGTCTGAATCCTCCAGTGAACTGACAAATTGCCCCTTGTGCTTTACATGTTGAGTAGCAGTAGCAAGTTCTAACATACTAGGACTCGCAGGTGCACTGATAATAGGCAGTGCGTACAGGCCGCTCAAAAAACCCACAAAAAATGTAACCAAAATTAACAATGTCAGTTTTACTATTTTCATTTATCTGCGACCTTTTCAAATTAGTTAGCGCTGATTATAGCGTATTGAGATCAGCTAAATCGCTCATTTTATTCATAAAGGACAAGTTTATAGATCTTTATATCGTTGAAAAATACTAGTTATATTATTTTTATTGGTACTTTTTAATTTTGTTGCTGGTTTGATATGCTTTATTTGTAACGAATGAAATACACATAAAGAAAAAATATTGGTGTGAATTTTGTGATAATTTTTAGTTTTACTCATGTTTTTGAATTGTTTTTATAAATAAATGCAATGGGTTTCAATGTATTCCTGAATGTTATGTTACTTTATTTCCAGTCCTTTTTTGTGTGTATTTTTATTTTTACTAATCTCTGTGGTTGGTTTTTTCGAGTGTAAAATTCTGCGCCGTGTCTACCTATAGGTACATTTGTAACCATTAAGCATCTCAAGTAACAAAAAAATACAAATTAGGAAGGTTTCATGCCGTATTTACGGCGACCATAAGCGTGTTTTTCAATTTAGCGCAATAAAAGCCGCGATGCTGAGTAGTTCAGCATTTGCTGCGATTGATTGTGCCCCGTTAGATAAGTGGCAAACAAACACTGTTTACACCAGTGGTGATCAAGTTCAGCAAGAGAACATTGCTTATCAAGCTAATTGGTGGAATAAAACCTCTCGGAAGCTACGTTCAGTTTAGAGAGCGAAAATCACACAGTCTAATTCAAGGGTCGCTTACGGCCCTAGGGAAACTTATGAAACAACAATTAACACTGACAGCGGTGGCGCTGGGGATCACTGTGGCTGCAATACCGCAGGTGCATGCCCACGGTTATATGGGTAGCCCGAAAGCGCGTCAAACCATTTGCCAAGAACAAGGGGGCTTTAGTGGCCAAATGATGGCAGTAATATTCCAAATGCGGCATGTCGAGCTGCTCTTCTAAAAAGCGACCATGTACAGTTTATTCAAAGGCGAGAATTTGCAGCGAACGTGGCAGACTTTAATAATCAAACTGCGGTTGAAGCGGTAGTGCCAAATGGCAAGTTATGCGCCGCTGGCGATGCCAATAAAGCGGGTATGAATATCGCTTCTTCTGACTGACAGCGCACGGTGGTTAAGCCAAATAGTAATGGCGATGAAAAAGTCCGATATCGCGCGACTACACCACACAATCCCAGTTTTTGGCAATTTTATTTAACCAAACTAGGGACTGCGATCAGCTTGAGTTGGTGCAAGAGTGTGACAATGTGGCATTTTTTATGGCTTCTGATGGCAAGCGATATTATGAAATGACGGTTGCTATACCTGAGCAGTTTACAGGTGACGCCATTTTATATAGCCGTTGGCAGCGAGATAATGTGGTTGGAGTAGGGTTTGACAACTTTAGCGATATTACCATTGAACGCACAGATAGCACACCTGATCCTGTGGTTTGGCACTCAGCTGGTTTTACTTAAAGCAAGGTCAAGACGCATTAGCGGATGACACTGTCTGGCTGCGTTTGTTTGATGCAAACGAGCAGCAATTTATAGTAACCGAGCACTCATTAGATTGGGTGATGCAATTGGCTCAGCAAGTTGTGCAAGATAATCCAGATTTGATTCAAATTGGTGTTAAGTCAGCAGCAGGTGATGTGACATTCGATCATCAAAACCTGTTGTCAAATCAAGTCTTTGTTAGTGACACAGCGCATAGCTATAACTTAAGCGTGGTAAAAAAGCCCATTAATACCGCGCCTACGGTACACACGCCACAACCCTTAACATTAGAGGAGAATACCAGTAAGCATTTGCATGTTCATGCCTTTGACGATGAGCAAAGCCCGCTGACTTTTGACTGGCAGTTGCCCAATGCGCTGAGCTATACAGGCGCTGGTTCAACAATCACAATCACACTCACCGCACCTGAAGTGGCCGCAGACACTGAGTATACCGGGCAGGTTACGGTGTCTGATGGGATGTTAAGCAAAACAGTTCCGCTACATATCACCGTCACTAACAAACAAGATAACCCCGCCAACACCGCCAGAAGGTAACACGTGGCAAGCAAATAAAGTCTATACCACCGGAGATACCGCGGTTTATAACGGGAAAACTTATCGTGCTAAATGGTGGATAAAAGGTCAGCGACCAGATCAAAGCCAAGCGTGGCAATTAGTAACAACAGACGATAGCAGTAATACGTGGAACGCAAGTACGGCTTATCAAGGGAGCAGCATTGTGACCTTTCAAAGCCAGAAGTACAAAGCACGCTGGTGGACACGAGATCAAACACCAGGCAGCAATGCGGTGTGGCGCAAGCTATAACCCTGAGTTTATTTAACTAACACACGATTGGGGCAAGGAGGCCCTTTTTACAAAAAAATTATAGAGATCATTATGTTCAAACTAACCCTAATAGCACTACTGGTTGCCGCCAGTAGTTTCCCGTTTTATGCCACTCACGCTACGCCGATACATACAAATGTAGAATTAAAGCAAAAGCTTATGGATTATTTTTCACCTCAGCAAAGCCAGTTTTCTTTTCAGGGTAACCATGAAACGTCGTTACAATGTAAAGCGCATCAGCGCTCAGTAGATGGTAAACACATCCGCCGCAGTCAACATTATCGCGGCGTGCGTGTTTACGGTGGTGAAGTTGTCACTCTGGAATGTTTGGAAAAAACTGGATAAATGTAACTAAGTTATACAGAAATATAGTATTGTATTGACCAGAACAAGCAAATATAAGCTGTTTTAGGCAAAGAAAAAGCGCAGTGTCGTAAACACTGCGCTTTTATTAACAACAAGTAGTATCACCAATTATGACACTTATGTTACTTGTTGGTTCAATCTAATAGGTTAAAACTTCCAAACCAGTGTTACACGTGCGTCACGACCTGGCTCTGCGATACCTGAATCAACAGGACCAAGCGCTGCGTACGTTGCGTGATCGTAGTAGAATTTATCAAAAATATTCTTGATTGCTGCTTCAACGACTAACGTTTCGCTGCCCATAACATACCAAGTTGCTTGTAAGTCGTGCGCCGCATAGCCTGCTTTTTCCGGTAGAGCAGTGTTATCCCATACGTTGACACCTGAATTTGTCAACCGTTTTACAAAACGGCTATTCCAGCTGACTTCTAAGTCGTCTGAAATGGTGTAATTAATACTGGCTGTTAATGTGTCACCGGAGCTAGTACCAATTGACCAATCTTGGTCGCTAATTGCTGCACCACTCAGTGCTGGGTTAACGTGGTTTTCCCATTTAGGCTTACTGTGGTTATAGCTTAAACTCACATTCATATTGTCAAAACGATAACGCGTTTGTAAATTGAAGCCGCTATTTTCAATATCACCGACATTGGTCAGGAGTGTGTGTTCAATTGTGCCGTGGTTTTTTGCGGTTGACACTGCATCTTTAATGGTTGAATCAAATACATTACCCGTAACGGTTAAACGGTCACCTAAATATTTGAAACCCACTTCATAATTGTTAGCTTGCTCTTCTTTTAGGTTTACGTCGTTGTCGTAATAGCCTAGTACAAACAGCTCTTTAACCTTTTGACCGCGTAGCGCTTGAGCAAACCCTGCATTCAGTGAAAATGCTTCAGTAATGGCATAACTCATATTAATATTTGGGCTAAAACCATTAGAATTCATGGTTACGCCATTGTCATCAACGAGCTCGTAGTTATCGTAACGTAACCCTGTGCTGATCTGAAATTGCTCAGTAACGTCGATGTAATTTTGTACGTATAGTCCGAACACTTTCCCTTTTTCAAGACCTTCCGTTTCTGACCTAGTGCCGATGTTTTGTAGTTTTGCTTCATCTGAACGGTAATCAAGACCAGCAACTATCTTGGTATTGCTCAGCTGTGCGGTATTACGTAAATCAAAACCGGTAGAATCATATACTGCATGATAGGTATTATTAACACCTTGATGAAGCGGGTGATCGTGTGTAATAAAGTTTTCAGTGTTAAATACGTTTAGGTGTACATTGAGTAACTCTGAACCAGGATTATACGTATAATTTACGGTGCTGGTTGTTCGCTCACTTTCTTGTGGTAGTGCAAAGTTCTTTCTACTTGGGTGCCAATGTGCACGAAGTAAACGTGTGCCGTTGTCTTGACGCATATCATAACTGGCTGAAATTGTTTGTGTATCACTCAGTTCACCGGTGATTTTTGCAAACCCAACTTCTTGCTCAGACGCCGTATAAGGCAGGGTATTACCTCGACCATCTTCCATGTCTTTGGTATCACGCTTGAGTACTGTCACTAAACCTGACCAATCATCAGTGATGTGACCGTACGCTGTCAGACTGGCCTTAAAGCCATCGCTATTGTCATAGTAACCCAGTTTAACGTTACCACCGAATTGCTCATCACCAGAAAGTAAGTCACTGGCATCTTTAGTAAGAAAGCGAATAGCGCCCCCTAATGCGCCTGAACCAGACGTCGCATCACCTGCACCAGCCACAATATCAACTTGTTTAAGTAGCTCAGGCTCAATGGTCAGTCGACCTTGGTGATGGAATAAGTAGCCAGCTTGAAGTGCGCCGTCTATTGATACGTTTAGCATGGTGTCTTCTAAGCCACGCACATAGATCTTTTGTGCGATGGGGTTTGAGCCACCGACAGACACTTCGGCTTGGCTTCTAAATATGTCACCTAAATCATTGGCTTGCAATTGCGCCATTTGAGCTTGACCAATGACTTGATCAGCATCAGACACTTTGCCATGGACTTCGATGATTTCCATTTTTTCTGACGTGTCGTTTGCCTGTACAGGGGTGCTAATAAGTGAGGCAGTGGATAAAGCCGCCATTGCGATGTAGATAGGAGAGCGAGAGAACTGCATGTGAAATTACCTATTTTATAAATGCGAATAATTATCAATGCTGTGTATTATTCATTGTTTATTTGGGAACAGAAAGGACTTTTACAACTGTTACATTTATATTTGTGAAGGGTTGAGTTTAATCGTAACGATTAAGCCACCTGAGGGACTATTTTTGGCTGAAATAGCCCCTTGTAGCCTGTTTATATGACGTTGACACAGTGCAAGTCCGAGGCCAAACCCAGAACTTTTATGTGCGCTAGTCACACGATAAAACGGTTTAAATATGTCTTCTAACAAATGCTCGGGTACGCCGCACCCATCATCTTCAATCTTGATATTACCGCTGAGAGTCATCGTTATGGAAATGTGCTTATTGGCATATCGACTGGCATTACGCAGTATATTTTCAATAACTTGGCCTAATACGCGGCTATTGCTAAAAACGGGGTAACTGTCAGGCGCTGTGGTATTAAATTGAATGTGTGGTACTTCAAACTGTGCGTCTTCAATAATACTGTCGATGAGGTCAACTAAATCAAACGTATCTCGTTCTATGGCATGATCAGCAACTGCAGACTCATTTTCTAGCCATGTTAACGTGAGGGTATCTTCAGCCAGTGTGCGCATGGCGTTACAATCTTTGCGTATTCTTTGTAGCATTTTTTGGGTGTTAATTGACTGCTCAGCGCAACTTAATGCGGTTTCTACCCGTGCGATCGGGGTTCTGATCTCATGAGAAAAATCAGCAATGAATTGTCTTTGGGATTCAATAGTATGTTCTATACAATTTGCCATTTGGTCAAATGTAGCGGCGATTTGCTGAAATTCGCCATCGGTACTTGAAATTTTGTCATGTATTCGCGTGTTTAACTGTCCACTGGCAAAACGTTCAGTGGCCCTTTCTAGCTGCTTTAATGGCCTCATTATGGCGCGGTATATAAGGATACAGAACCCTGCTAAAAAAATAATAGGTAAAATAAATTGGATTATGAGATAAGTTAATTGCCAATAATCTCCGGGACGCATGTGGGCGGGGAGCTGAATAAGAAAGTGTGTTTTGTTATCAGCAAAGGGCACATCCATAATAGGGTTGTAATTAAAGTAAAGGTGAATTTTCCATGATATGTCTCGGCCCAAATAAATATGCTCACTAAACAAGGGCGTTAATGTCCCATTGGCGAGGGGAGTTATTTGCCTTTCAACCACTGCCGCCCAGGTGTTTTCTTCATGTTGGATCATATCAACATACTGCTCTAGCAAGTCTAAATCGCCGGCTAAATAGAGTTGCTCAGCATGCCGTCCATAGTGTTCTAAAGTATGCTGATGCTGTGCTTCTAATTGACTCATCTTAATTTCAGTGTGATTGGCTAGCAGGTCGACGAGCCAAAAAAGTGATACTGCTCCTCCAATGATTAATAAGCATAAGCGGGCAAAGAAAGAGTGCTTTTGTAGCTGCTTATGCATTAAACGTATACCCTCTGCCATGCAAAGTTGTTATTGATTCTGCCCCCATTCCTGCGGCTATTAGTTTTTTACGTAAGCGGCTGAGGTGCATATCTAAACTGCGGTCATAGCGGCTAAATTGTCGTTCTAAAACCTGTTGAGAAAGGTATGGCTTGCTGAGTGCTTGGCCTGCATTTTCAACTAGGTGCCACAATAACTTAAATTGTATGGCAGTCATCTCAATGCTTGCGTTATTAAAAGTCGCTTCAAAGTGGTGTTTATTCAAGGATAACCCGTTCTTTTCAATAAAAAAATGAGTAGTACTTTGTTCAAAGTGTTGAGAACGGCGCAATATCGCTTCCACGCGTAAAATAAGCTCTTCAATGTTAAATGGCTTAGGAAGGTAATCATCAGCGCCCATGCTCAACCCTTTAATACGATCTTGTTCAGCCCCGCAAGCAGATAATATGAGTACAGGAGTCTGTTTACATTTTCGCAATTGAGAAAGGACGTCATAACCTTCGAGTAGAGGGAGTCGTATGTCAAGAATGATCAGTTCATAATCGTATGCTAATGCATGGGTTAATCCTTGCTCGCCATCGTGTACACAGGTTACTTCAAACCCTTTATTTTCAAGCAATGCGCATACTTGTTGATTCAATTGTGGGTCGTCTTCAACGACTAGAATGGGAGCTGGCACCAAGGAGATCGCTGTTATAAATAATAATGATTGTATTTTACGTTAATTGTTTAGGTGCAATCAATAACACTTTTTCTATGAGCCTAATTCAAAAAAATCAAGTAGCAGCAGCTTGCGAATTATTAATGTGAAAACTAGGTTAACTAGTTCTTATTTAATAAAGGAACAACAACATGTATAAGGTAATCTTCAATTTATTTGCGACTATCCATAGTTTTGACGTTGACGGACGTTTAGAGGGAATAGGGCAAAATCAAAAATATATATTGTATATGGGTGATTCGATCAGTGCAGGGTTTGGTAGTGAATCAAATAAACGGCAATGTACATGGAGTGAAGTGGTTGAAACCAGCAATGATTGTATTTAGTACAAATCCTCAGCTTCATTAACCATGGCATAACATAGAAAAAGTATAACAAACATAGGTTGATGAAATGGTGTTTTTTTGGGTCAACTTAGGGGGCGTTATCCAAAACGCCAAATTGTTATTATGCCGCGACCTGCATATCCATATGACTTGATCATTCCTTCAACAGCATAGATTGTTATAAATTCCATTCGCTCAAAAATACACAATGCGGCAACATGCCGCATTGTGCATTATCAATTATGTGTTAAGCAATGGGTTCAATCCACAACACGCCGACTTCTTTTTTAATGACTTTGACCATAGTGCCTTTTGTTATTGGGCTCTGTGACTTTAATTGCCATTGAATACCCGAATAAGCATAGTGCACGGTAGTGTTTTGATTTACGTCATCGCTGAGTGCGAACTCTATTTCCGCAAAATCACTCTTTACGTCAGACGACTCGACATTGTTTTGCATGCGTTTTAGCGGTTTCCAAAGCAGTAACGCTAATAAAAAGGTTAGTACAGCGTTGACCCATAGAGCATTGAGCCAGCTAGACGCAATTAATTCTGCGTACATCATGCTACCAGACAATATCAAGGATAAGCCAAGGAAAAGCAGTACAAATGTGGCAAAGCCCAAAATAACGATTTCGATTATGAGTGCTACTATCCCTGCAATGACTAATGTTTGCGCAATATTATCAATGATAGAGTCCACGATATTTACCCCTTTTGCTTACTGTTTAGCGTATTAATAATCGACATGCCTTGGGCAACCAGTGAACTGGCGTCAGTGCCATTTTCAGGTAAAAGCACTACCGATGACTCTTTAGCAATGGCCTCTTTAGCTGCGATTGCTTTGGTTGCTAAATCTAGCTGTATTGCCTTTTGCCCTTGGACTGTGTCTGCGGCTTCCCCGACTTTACGAAGCGCTTCGGCCTGCGCATCTGCAACAGCAATAATGGCTTGTGCTTCACCTTCAGCATTTAATATTTGCTCCGTTTTATCGGCTTCAGCGGCGAGGACTTGGGCTTGTTTTTTACCTTCGGCAACATTAATTGCTGATTGTCTATCTCCCTCAGATTCAAGTATTTGCGCGCGTTTAACACGCTCAGCTTTCATTTGTGCTTCCATCGCTTCCATAACCGATTGAGGAGGAACTATGTCTTTAATTTCATAGCGTAAGACCTGAATACCCCAAGGATCAGATGCTGAATTAATAGCTGTTACAATATTGGTATTGAGCACATCCCTTTCTTCAAAGGTTTTGTCGAGTTCCATTTTTCCGAGTTCACTACGCATCGTGGTTTGCGCAAGTTGAGTGACGGCAAAAATATAGTCGTCAACACCATATGTTGCTTTGTAAGGATCTAATACGCGAAAGTAGAGTACTCCATCAACGATTAACGAGATGTTGTCTTTGGTGATGGCCGATTGTGAAGGGACATCAACAGCTTGTTCTTTTAAGCTTCTATCAGCAGAAATACGGTCAATAAACGGTACAATAAAGTTAAGTCCTGCTTCTTTTGTCGACTGGTATTTACCAAAACGTTCAACCACCCAAGCTTTATTTTGTGGTACGAACTTAATACCACTTTTTAAGACGATGATAACAAAAATGAGCAACACAACTTCAATGTTGAATAGTAGACTGAATATTTGGTTTATAGGGTCCATAATGTTTCCTTTTATCACTATGCCGTTAGCAAATTATTTGAATTGCTGTCAGCATATTTGCCATTGTCATTTTGGAGATTAGCATTCGGAAGGCAAAAAAACAGAATTATTTCATACGGTGGGAGGTTTTGAAGAGAGGGGACACTGGTGAATGTTGTTTATGTTCGAAAAAATGCGACGCTATTGTCGTCGAGATAACGCCATAAACATTTATATCTTTCGGAGCTATAAGGAGGCTGCGTTACCGTTTTACGAGCCTACTTTTTACAAAGGATCTATATCACCATGAAATAACGGTCCCTTGACCTGTTTTGCTGTATTTTGTGTTAATTGCGATAACTTCTTATTTTGTGTTTTTTCTCTTTTGTTTGAAAATATATGGGGTTTCCAATATAGGTAAATTAAAAAGTGGGTTAACGTAGTTTTATCTATATTACCTCAGGTTTGGATAAGGGTTTTGGAATAGAAAATGTTTTGAAAACAAAAATACGTACAATCCAATGATGATATTTTGCTCAATATCAAGGCGCTTTTATGCAGTAATAGCGGGCTATTACAAATGAAA
>NZ_PNBY01000043.1 GCF_005886875.1 Pseudoalteromonas aurantia
TGTTAACTGACTGGCATTAGGCATTTTGCCGGTTTTTTTATGTTTACTCATTTTACAGCTTATCTCGACTTAATAATGGAAAATAAACCAGTATTTCCTACACTTCTCTATGAGAGTAACCAAATTAACTCTAGTAGGTATTGATTAATGCGTTGGCTTATATTTGTGTGTTCTGTGTTCATATCTTTGCAGCTTCAAGCTGCTATCAATGTCGGTTATTTCAAAAATGCAACCTATCAACTGGTTCAAGGGGAAAAATACCAAACAGGCTATTTATACAATGCCATCGGTCACAAAGGGCAACTTCATGTGGTCACATTGGATTGGCCTCCATACATTGGTAATTCGCTGTGCAACAAAGGTTGGGTATTTCAATTTGCAGTTTCACTATTAGCGGAGCAAGGGTACAGTATTTTTATTGAGTTTTTACCTTGGGCCCGCGCAGTCAGAGCGGCAGAGCTAGGTAAAGCAGATATCCTAATGCCAGAGTATTATATTGAAGACTCTGCCCCCTCTGACTACGTAAAAGATAAAACTCGACGTGAAGTGCTCGCACTCTCCAATGCATTTTCTGGTGGAGAAATTGCTTTTTTAAAACGTAAAGGAGAAGCCGATCGTTATAATGGCAACTTAAATTCCCTCAAAGGTGAAAAGATTGGTGTAGTAAGGGGCTATCAAAATACCCCTGAATTCGATGCTATGATGGACAATAATGAATTTGCGATTGTTGAAGCAGTTGATGATCTACAATTAGTTAAATTACTGGTGGGAGGGCGCGTTAATTTAATTATCGGCGACCCTAAAGTGCTGCGCTTTACGGTTAATTACTCTGATCTATCAAAGCCAGAAAAGGTGACTTTATTAAGAAACATTGAAAATGAATCTTTACCTATAAAGTATAATCACCTGTACTTCGCACTAAGTAAAAATAAACCCAAATGGCGCAATGTGTTATCTGATATCAACCGAGCTTTATATATGTTTGAAAACAGTGAAGAAACAAATCGTATCATCGAAATGGGAAGCTCTGAGTGTTACTAAAGTTAACACTCAGACTAAACTAAAGCGCTTCACTGCCCGCTTTTATACGTGCTTGTCGTTCTTGCTCTTCGGCCATGGCAGCGCTAATTTCATCTAACACCGCACTAACATCTGCACTTTGCAATTCTTCTTCAAATATTCCTGTCAACACAGAATGTGGTGTTAAGTTACCTTCCTCAAACAGTGCCCACATTTCTTTTGCATAATTTGTATGGCGTAATGCTGGCGCGTATTCACCATAATACCGGCGCATATTATTCACATCTCGCTCAAACATTGCTTGTGCGCTGTTGTTTGCAGCGGCATTAACTGCTTGAGGTAAGTCAATGATCACTGGACCATTACCATCAACTAATACATTAAACTCTGATAAGTCACCGTGTATTAACCCAACACATAACATAAGACGAATATAATGCATCATTAATGTATATTGTCTGATTGCTTCTTCTTCAGACATACTGACTGCGCCAAGCTGAGGAGCGACATTGCCCTCGTCATCTGATACCAGTTCCATCAGCAAGACACCATCAACGCAACAATAACTTGCTGGCACTCTCACACCAGCAGCAGCAAGTCGAGATAGCGCATCAACCTCGGCGTTTTGCCACACTTCTTCCTCAAGTTGACGACCATAGTTAGAACGCTTGCTCATCGCACGAGCTTGACGACCTCCGCGTACTTTTCGTCCTTCCTGATATTGAGCTGCTTTTTTAAAGCTGCGTTTCATCGCCTCTTTATACACTTTCGCACAGCGAATATGTTGACCACATCTTACAACAAAAACATCTGCTTCTTTGCCACTCATTAACCGACTAAGCACTGCATCAATTAAGCCATCATCAACCAATGGCTGTAAACGTTTAGGTATTTTCACGGGGTCCCTGTTAGGTTAATAAACATCACTTATGATGCTCTATGATTATATATGTGTTGAGGTGAAAACTCAGAATAAGCGTGTTCTGATTTGCGTACCCACACTAGATTGTTTCATCGTAACATTACTTTATTGCGAAAGGATAGACCTTACCCTTGGTTCGAGAAAAATCTCAACGTTCTGCTAAAAATGTTGCTTTACTTTAGACGTGAACGCAACACATAAAAAGGGGGCCAGTTGGCCCCTTTTTATGTGTAAACGCCAAAGTTTATAAATTACTTTGTACTTTTTTAAATAACTCTTGAATACGTTCATGAGGCTCAGAGGTCGCTAAGCTCACAACAACGATAGCAACTGACGATACGATAAACCCAGGTACTATTTCATAAATATGATTACTTAAACTTTGCCCAGCAATTTCAATCGGTGCATAAATCCATACTAATACCGTTACAGCACCCGATACCATACCAGCCAACGCCCCCGCAAAATTCATACGTTGCCAAAATAAACTCAGTAATACCAATGGTCCAAAAGCAGCGCCAAAACCAGCCCATGCATTGCTCACTAAATCTAAGATAGAACTGTTTCTATCATACGCTAAATAAATCGCCAAAATAGCAACAGCCGCAACACTAATGCGCCCTATTAAAACCAGCTCTTTATCCGTCGCATTTCGGTTAATGAAAATTTTGTAGAAATCTTCCGTTAAAGAGCTTGAACTCACCAATAATTGTGATGAAATCGTGCTCATGATAGCGGCCAATATTGCTGCTAATAAGAAACCAGCAATGAGTGGGTGAAATAGCAATTCAGACAAAACTAAAAAAATTGTTTCAGGGTCTTTTACAACAATGCCATTTTCATGTGTATAGGCCGCACCAAATACACCGGTTGCAACAGCACCGAGTGCTGCAATTATCATCCAGCTCATACCTATACGGCGTGCCGTCGGCATATCCTTTACGCTTCTAACTGACATAAAGCGCACGATGATATGTGGTTGACCAAAATATCCCAGCCCCCAAGACATCGCAGAAATAATCCCAATTGCGCCACCTGCACCAATCCAGGTAAGCATTTGTGGGTTAACCGCATTAAGTGTCGATGACAAAGGATTGTCTAAGAGTGAATAAGTGACTGCTGGCACTAATATTAGCGCAATGAACATAATACAGCCTTGCACAAAGTCGGTTAAGCTTACCGCTAAAAACCCACCAAACAATGTATAAAGCACAACTACACCTGTGGTAATGTATAGCCCTGATTCATAACTCATACCAAATGAGTTTTCGAATAGCTTACCACCAGCTACCACGCCTGAAGAGGTATAAAGTGTGAAGAAAATGATGATAACCAATGCTGATACAATGCGTAATGCATTACCTTTGTCTTCAAAGCGATTAGCAAAGTAATCAGGAATGGTGATCGCATCATTCGCTAATTCAGTGTAAACACGTAATCTCGGTGCCACTAATAAGTAGTTTAACCATGCACCGATCACTAAACCGATCGCTATCCAAGTACTGCTAAACCCAGTGACAAACATTGCCCCAGGTAGACCCATTAAGATCCATCCACTCATGTCAGATGCACCAGCTGATAAAGCAGCAACACTCGGTGACAGGCTACGCCCACCTAGCATATAGCCTGATACATCACTGGTTGATTTACGGTAGGCGTACAACCCAATACCCAACATAACCACAAAATATAGTACTAACGAAATAATCGTACCTAATTCCAAAGCTATCTCCTTCATTATGAGCATTCTTGTCAATGAAAATTATCCAACAACCGCCTTTCTGATTGTCATTAAATAGAATGCTTTATTAGTTTTGCGTGACTATAACACGTCTCTTTCAACTACCCCAGTACAGCGAGTTCACCAAGTAAATATGCGTGATAAAGCATCGTTTTAACAGCTAAATCCATACCAAAAGATGAAACAATCAGAAAAAAATAATGAATTACTACTCAACATAACTTATATTGACTTTAAAGTTGTATTAAATGAGAACAGTTGTAGATGTATTTTTATGCGGCGCGTCAACCTATTTTAGACATCAATAAAGAATTAGTAGGCTATGAGTTACTTTTTCGCGATGGTGTTGATAATGTTTTTCCTAATATTGACGGTGACGAAGCGACTTCTCGTTTAATTGAGGGCAGTCAGTTTAACTTTGGCTTAGATGATTTGACTGACAATAAACCCGCTTATATCAATTTCACCCTTGAAACGATACTTAAAGGCTACCCAACTATGCTCAGTCGCGAGCAAGTGGTGATAGAAATTTTGGAAACCGTTCAACCCGGTAAACGGCTTCTTGCAGCAGTGCAAAACTTAAAAGACAAAGGCTATACAATTGCCCTAGATGACTATCAACACCAAAAAGTATGGCGTCATTTTTATCCGTTTGTCGACCAAATCAAAGTCGACTTTCTAACCACATCTCATGAAAAAATTGTCGAAATTATTGATGCTACCAAATCATTTAGCAATATAAAGCTCGTCGCGGAAAAAGTAGAAACCTACGAGCAATATCAACAAGCTATTGAGTGGGGGTTTAGCTTATTTCAAGGGTTCTTTTTTGCCAAACCCGAAATGGTACAAAGCAAAGCACTGCCCCCGTCAGAAATGGCGCTCGCTGAGCTTCTATATGAAACCTCCAGCGTTAATGTCGACTTACAAAGAATTACCGGCGTATTTGAACGCGATGTTAACCTATCATACAAGTTATTACGGTACTCCAACTCTGCTGCATTTAAACGCAGAGCCGAGATAAGCACCATTAAGCAAGCACTCGTTGTCCTTGGTAATGCTGAATTAAAGAAATTTCTATCTTTGCTTTTTGCAGCTCAAGTCTCAGCTGAGAAGCCTATGGAATTAATAAAGCTGTCGTTAACTCGAGCACGCTTTTGCGAGCTACTCGCGACACGAAAACATGATAAACATCATATCGGCACCGCCTTTTTAACTGGCATGATGTCGTTAATGGATGCCATACTTGATGAAACGATGGACAGTGTAATGAATAAGCTCCCATTGGTCATTGAGATCAAAGATGCATTGCTCGAAGCTAAGGGGACTTTAGCTGACTATTTATCTATCGCGACCGAATATGAACAAGCTCAGTGGGATAAAGCACAAGGAAGCTGTAATAAAATGAACTTAGACCCTGCTTGCCTGCCCGAAATTTATAATGAGGCAGTTAGTTGGAGCAATGAACAAATGCAGGTGATTGAGCGATAAACGTTACACTGTTCGACTCAGCCCCTATCACTCACATTAATATTTGACTTACATCAAAGTAAGTCAAAACCTCTCACAGTGCGACAATCTGTCACACTGCAAGCAACACACAAATCTATAAAATCCATCATAATTTAATGACTTGAGACATTATGATGAAAAAAACAATTCTGAGTATTGCATTACTCACGGCAATAAGTACTCACGCTGAAAACGCTGATCTCGAACGTATCGTCGTCGTTGCTCCTATGCACTCCCCCCTTGATATAAAAACAGATCCTAAATTACCGCGTCAACCTCTCCCTGCGCAAGACGGCGCTGACTTACTGTCTAGTATTAGCGGTTTTTCTTTAATAAAAAAAGGAGCCGCAAGCAGTGATCCGGTATTTCGAGGTATGGCTGGTTCTCGACTAAATATCATAACCGATGGTGGTCTTATACTTGGCGGGTGTGGCAATCGAATGGATCCGCCCACTGCGTACATTACTCCGCAATCTTATGATTCGCTGACCGTCATAAAAGGACCTCAAACCGTATTATATGGTTCAGGTAATAGCGCCGCAACCGTGGTCTTTGAGCGTATCAATGAACGCTTAGAGCAAAGCGGTATCTCTGGTTTTGCCAACGCAGTCATAGCCAGTGCAGAACGTCGAAGCCTTAATACAGACATAAAAGCAGGCACTCAAGATTATTACACAAGTTTTTCAGGCAGCTACAGCCGTGCTGATGATTTTTCCGATGGTGATAATACGTCTATTCATTCCAAATATAAGCGCTGGAATGCCGACGCTGAATTTGCCTATACGCCTGCAGATGACAAAATAATGAGCCTCAGTTTCGGGCAAAGTGATGGTGAAGTCGCCTATGCTGATCGCATGATGGATGGTAGCCTATTTGATAGAACGTACTCAGCGATAAAAACTGATTGGGCAATAGACCATGCTCTCATTAACAATGTTGAAGCGCAATGGTACTACAACAAGGTTGATCATGTGATGGATAACTATAGCTTGCGTCCGTTTACCGCAAATATGATGATGAAACACCCCACAGCATCTAACCCAGACCGCCGCACGCAGGGTGGTAAAATCATATTTAACGCGTACTTTGATGACGCAAACTCGGTGATATTTGGTATTGACCATCAGCAAGACCGCCATCGAAACCGAGTTAGTCGAAACCAACCCATCACACCTTATGAAACACTGGCTCGCATCACTGATGGAGCGTTTAAAAAAACCGGCCTGTTCACTGAATATGAATACAAGATCAATGCCAAACAGCAGCTTATTTCTGGCCTTAGGCTCGATCGCTGGCAGGCAACAGATAAACGCCAAAATATTTCAGTGATGATGAAAACAATGCCTAACCCTACCGCATCTTTCACCCGTAAAGACACCTTATGGAGTGGTTTTGCACGATTACAGCAACAAAATAACAATAACAGCTACTTTGTTGGCTTAGGTCACACTGAGCGGTTTCCTGATTATTGGGAGTTACTGGGCGGTGGGCGTCAAAGCCCTAATAGCCTCAGTGCGTTCAATAACGAAATTGAAAAAACGAACCAAATCGATGTGGGGGTGTTGCACAAAACCAAGCAGTGGCAAGGATCAGTTTCTCTCTTCTACAGTCATATTACCGACTATATTTTAACTGATAATTTATATGGAAGTGCACCGATGACGAAAAAAGTCACGCGTCATGTTGATGCTCAAACCTATGGTTTTGAAGCTGATATCAGTTATGACCTAACCAAAAATTGGGTCACAGGTGCAAGTATCAATTATGTCCGCGCGAGTAATTTATCAGATAATAGCCCGCTTGCTCAGCAACCTCCCCTTCAGGCTCGATTTACACTCGATTACCAACGCACAAACTGGCATATGGGTCTGCTTTGGCGTTTAGTCGCAGCTCAACATCGCATTGCCGTCGGCCAAGGCAATATTGCCGGCCAAGATATAACTGAGTCAACGGGCTTTGGGACATTGGCGCTTAACGCCAGTTACAGTCAAACAGAGTCACTTGATTGGAGTGTCGGTATCGACAATTTACTTGATAAGACCTACAGTGAGCACCTGAGCAAATCAGGCAGTGCAGTCAGTGGTTACCCTCAAATAGGTAAAATCAACGAAGCAGGCTTAACCTTTTGGCTCAACGCTAACTGGCGGTTTTAATCACTCGTAACGTTGCAGGGTATATGGTTTTGCTTTATTAAAGCCCCTACCCTGATACACTAATATAACGACATAGCATATTATTAAACGGTATCAATGCACGACCAGCAAGCACTACTTAAAGCCATAAATACAAAAATGCCCTTTGGAAAATACGCAGGAACGCCTTTGCTACTGTTACCAGAACCCTATGTGGTATGGTTTAAACAAAAGGGTTTTCCCAGCGGGCCCTTAGGAGAGCAGTTGGCTATGATCTACGAAGTCAAACTGAATGGGCTTGAACAGGTACTTATGCCATTGCTTAAGCCGCATACCCGTTAGTGCTACAATCAAAACTATTATTAGTACCGAATTTAAAAAGTGGTCTCACTTAATTTTATCGCCAGCTTCTTTTAATTGTGTGCTCTGTGGTGTCACCTTCGCCCCTTTATTTGCCCATTTACTCGGTAGTAGAGCCTTAAACCCTAAACGTATTGGTTTAATATAAATGGCTAGTAAAGAATCATGCCCCGCATCATACTTTCCCACGCCAATAGTAATATCAGGCGCTTGTGACGCACGTATTAATGAACCAAATAACCGATCCCAAATGGCCAGTGCAGAGCCTAAATTGGTGTCGAAATGCTGTGGATTATCACTATGATGAATTTGATGCTGTGCAGGACTGATAAACCAACGTTCTAATCTATCGCCCCATGTAAAACGAATATGAGAATGCCTGAGGTTAGCGCCGAAAATATTAAATATAAATACAAACGCATTTGCGCCGAGTATGTCATACATACTTAACCCTGTGCCAAATAGATGGTAGCCAAACCCCACCACAATACCTTGCGTCAATGCCATTCGACACGCATAAAAGTAACTTTCTATCGGATGTGAACGATAAATTGTGAAGGGAGTCAGTACTTTCGCCGAATGATGCACTTTATGTATTTCCCATAAGCAAGGCACCTTGTGCAAAGCTAAATGCAATAAAAAACGCGTTAAATCATCGACAATGAATAACATCAGTGTAAATGAGACTATAACCAACTCACTGGGCCAATCTAAATGTAATGGTGTCCCAAACAAATATTCCATTGAGTCAGTAATAAAAATTGCGACAGGTACCATGGTCAGCACAATGGGCGAAAAAGTAGCAGCTTTAATGACTGTATTAGTGAAAAGAAGCCCATAATCGAGTTTGGCGCTCTTTGACAACCACACCGACTTAGGAAATAAAAACTTGAGAAACCCTTTTCCAGATTTGGCTTGTTCAACAGAAAAATAAACAGGTAGCGCCATGACAACAGCACTGAGCAAATAAGGAATATAGATCCGCTTATTTGCATCAAGTAGATAACTTGGTAACGCGATTAGACTCTGCCAAATTTGCTCTATCATACTTACCTCAAAAAAAAGGGCCAACTCAGTTGACCCGTTCCTTGGTGCAGTTGCTATTTTCTATTCTATTTTTATCTACTTCGCTTGTTCGGCTTTTCTACTATGTTATCGGTTAACTCGCAAGGAATAAACGTGAACCGTAGATTCCACTTTGTATAAAAGCCAATAAAACTGATAAAAAACAAACAAAAAAGCTCAACAGCCCATCATACAACGTCTTAATTAAAACTGATATTTGTAGCCAACCGATAGTTGCCTTGGCTTACCAGGACGAGCTCCGTAAGGACGACGGCTCACTATTTCAACTTCGTCAAGCACATTGTCTATTTTGACATACACATGGCCATATTGATCAAAGTCGTAGCTAGCTGACATATCAACGGTTACATTTGAAGGTAAATTAACACCCGAAAGAACTTCACCACTTCCAGCCACTTCCTTCATTTCACCAACATACTTGACCGACACATCAAATTTCCAATTCCCACCAACTACCCCAATATTAAAAGTGGCCTGATGATCTGCTAAATATGGCAAGCTATCGCCAGGGTTGATGTAACCCCATTGTACAAACCCTGATTGAAACTCATTCTTAAATTCACTTTGAGTATACGTATATACGAAACTATAAGGGACTTCGATTTGTAAATTAAGGGGATATGTTTGCGAGAATTGTACCTCCAAACCATACACATCAACTTCACCACCACTGAATGTCTCCCCCACTATGTTACCACAATTTGAAAAACCACATGTTTCTGTTAAGTTTTTATAATCATTAAAAAATGAAACAACTTCTAATTGTGTTACGCCATCGTTGAATCGACCGCCAAACTCATAATTTATGCTATTTTCTAACCCTTTGGATGCCGCATTTTTTGGTGCGGATGGTACAAACCCTTCATGAATACCAAATAAAAGCCCGGAGTCTTCAGAAAGCTGATAAAAACCACTTAGGCTTGGTAACCAAATATGTGTTGACTTATCTTGCCATAAATTATCATCACGTAAATCTTGATAATGCATGTCCATAAACTCACCACGTACACCTATGCCTAACGTCAATGCATCTAGCGTGATTTTATCTTCAATGTAAACTGACCAAGCTTTTGTAGATTCAATGTCATTGGTTGCAGGACGAATACCAAGCATAGCGTCTTGTGCTATTCCTGAAACCATTTGATAGGTTTCCTCAAAATGCTTACGTTCTATTTCATCTTCATGATAACGGACACCTGTGGCGATATTATGGGTCAATCCAAAAATTGATTGTTCAAAATCTGCATCAACTTGAATACCTTGAGAGTAATATGCTCTGTCGTTAGTCCCCACATTTAAATATTGAGTTGGAAAACCATCAGCCACTGAATCTAACTGACCAGACAGCACCGCGTAGGCTAATTCATACTTATCAGGGTCACGTAAAATTGTTTGTAATTTTACAGGGTTGTTTAATAAGCTATTTAACTTCTTCCAAGCTCTTTCGTAATCATTACGGTATACACGTGTTGCCACGCTGAAATTCTCTCCATCTGCAAAATGTGAAAACATCACTTGCTGATGAGTCGTATCCATTAAAGCTGGTTGAGATGCGGCATACCTTCTATAGGGGTTATCTGAAAAGTCACTGTCTGTGAGACCCAGATAAGTTTCATCAGACTCTTCACCTGAGTAAGATAATTTAAGTCCAACGGTATGATCAATATCCTGTGTTGCAAATTTATAATTGAATTTTGCCAGTAGATCATTTTTCTCAAAACCGGTATTACCTCCACCATCGAGTTTTTTAAAACCATCAGCTTTTAGAGTGACCCCTTCAAGCAAAAAACCGACATTATTAACCACCGAACCAAAGTGGCCGTGTGCTTTTTGATAGCCATCAGAACCAACAGATAAATCAATGCCACCTTCAGAAAATTCAGGGATTTGACGGGTAACTAAGTTCAGAGCTCCAGCAACTGTTTGTGGGCCATGCTTAATGACCGCTGGCCCTTTAAATACTTCCACCGCCGTCATTCGTGTTAAAATAGGAAAATAATAGGCCGCAGGTGCTGAATAAGGAGAAGGACCAATAAGAACACCGTCTTCCATAATGCTTATTTTTTTACTTCTCTCAGGGGTTACACCTCTAAAGCCAATATTTGGCCTCAAGCCATAACCATCTTCTTCTCTAATATTAATCCCAGGAACTGAAGCAAGTACCCGGTGGATATCATTGTATTCAAATTTCTCTAATTCAGCCTCGCCAATCAGAGTCGCCGACCCTGCTTCTGTTCTTAACTTATCATAATGACTAATAATCGTAATATGTTCTAAGCCATCATCACTATTTTCTTCTGCCGCATGTGCAAAAGGTAACAATAGCGCAAGCGTAACAGCAGTGGCGGATTTAGTTAATTTAATTGAGTTAGTCATTATCACCTGCCGATGTTTTAGGAAGTTCTAGCGCGAGTTTATTTATAAAATCATTCTTAAGTTGATCAGTGACATCCTTCACTTTTGCATGGGTATTTTCAACTTTTTCATTATCACTGCTCAATGCATCATACAAGCTTGCCTCAATGGCATCTGTAGCTGCTTTTGCTTCATTTAAGCCATCTACCATCAGGTCTTTGGTATCTTGAGCGTTTGACTCAACTAAAAAATCATCAAATCCAATTTGAGCATCAGCGCTCTCAGCGTTACCTAAAAACAATGCTTCAAACGCAATTAAATTTGCTTTTAAGTTATCAACCGAATATTTAGCAATAGAATTTTCAACATCCTTTGGACAAACCGACAAGCCACAAGAATTTTCAAATTTACCAAGTGGAAGACCTAATTTAAAATCCTTTACTTCTTTATCAAGATAAAATAGCGCATCAGATATTGCATTAATTGCTTTTAAAGGAGTCGTAAACGAATTACCAACATCTCCAGCATTTTTTAGTTCATTGGCGTAACCATCTTCCGCAGTCCATTGTGATACTAGTAGTTGTGCATTTTCATTTAAGTCTTTACTAACCTCAGTTGCAAACTTACAACGTGCAATTTTAATCGATTGCTCAGAGCGAGAATTCCAATCGGCAAGTGCATCATTGGTCGTACTACAATTGTGCTCATAAGACGTATTAAACAGTAGATGTTCTAGCGACAACAAGCCTCTTCGTGTGAACGTACGATCTTTTAAATTGTAAGGTCTTGCATTATTTAAATTAATTACCCCATCTTCAAAATAAGCCGTATCCTGATCAACACCACATAAACTCTTTGAAGGCCAAGAATAAATAACGTTTCTTAAAGCACTTTCATTTGTTACAAGTGGTCCTAACTGCATAAGCTCGGCTTGTTGCCAAATGCTCATTGTGCTTTGCCAGCTCTGCTTAGCCAAATCAAAACTTGCATCACGCTCAGTAAAATCTGTTGTGCTATCGTCGATTGTTTGTTCAATACTACAATAATTGTTTATATTGTTGTGTAAAGAGGCTGTTTCGCTTTGAAATGACGTAAATGTTGGGGTGATAACTTGATCAACAAGACCAGCGAGCAAAGCTTTTTCATCAAAGGAAGGTGTGCCGCCACTATTGTTACCTCCACCACTATTGCCGTTACCATTATTTGACCCATTATCTGAGCCATCATCAAAAGCGCTTCCAGACTGACCTGATGAACTTTCACCGCAGCCCATTAATCCTAAAGAAAAAACTAAGGCTAAAGGAATACACTTTAATTGCGAAACATAATTCATGGTTGTTCCTAATTATTTAACTATAAAAAAAGGTTAGCTCTTGTTAAAAAGCTAACCTTGTTCATTATCTAAATGGCTGTATTACCATCCAAGAACATTGTCTTCATTGAAGTCATATGCATCTTTCAATAAATCACGGGCAAGCTTTAAATCAGCTATATACGCTTCGATATCAGCAGTAACTAGCACTGGCGCATCACCGAACAAAGTGTGTAACTCAACAAATTTAGTGGCACCAACTGTGTCTTTTTTAGGGTTTAAATCACTGTCAGCGAACGGAGAAAATGGGCTAAACTGGAAGTTCAAACCAAAACCTTTCATTTCACCCCAGTGCTTAGCAAGTGACGCAAATTCATCGGCAGTGTACTCACCATCTTTAATTTTATCGTAATCACCTAGGGAATCATTGATGTAATGAACAACTGTTGCTGCAATGGCTTTTTCCCAAGCTAAAGCTGCATCAAACACGTGTGCTTTTACTTGTGTCATTTGCTCGTCAGTTAATTCTACGCCAACATTATCGTTAAGGATCTTTCGACCTTGAATAAAGTTAGTCACTGCAACCGCAGTAAAATCTGTAGTAACATTACTTGGCTTATTAATGATGTTGCCTTCATCATCCTTTTCAAGTGTACCTCTGTCACGTTTAGCAGCATTTGAGGCATTACCCCAAATAAACTCTGCAGCTAAGTCATATTTGCCATCCATATCGGCATCGTACTTACCTTGGTGCGTGTCTCTACCACCTTTTTTAGCAATCTCGTCATCAGACAGCTCTAAATAGTGACGGTTCGCGCCAAAATAACCAAAACCTTCGTCAAATTGATGTTCAAGAGAAGTATAAGGTTTACCTTCTTTATGCGCTTCAACATTCTGAGAGTCTAGACCCTCATCAAGATAATCGTCTGTACCTTGAGAAAACATCAATGCACCAAGTGTGTGCTTTTGTACTAGTTGCACTAGGTCATGACCTTGAGGCGTTATATAAGCTTTTGTGATCTCATTACCAGCAGGATCTTTCAATTGTTCGCCATCAACCATTGCTTTGATCTGTGCTTCAAACAAGTCAAAGTAAAATTTTACTAATCCCTCTGCTGTTTTCTTGTTATCTCCAAAATCAGTCCAACCCGCAAACCCTGTACCGTCTTCTTTTAACCAGTCTTTGTACATTTTAGAAGGATCTGCGCCAGCTATTTTACCGCTGAGCTCTTTACCAGAACCTGAAATATCAGCAAAAGTTGTTTGTGCGTAGTTTGCTTCCAGTGAATCACTGTCGCCTAAATGAGTGATTTCATCATCTGCAACCGCAGCATAGTCACCCCATAATGCATCTAAACGAGTGCGTGCAATTGTCGGAGCATCAGTGCCAAGTCCTGCAATATATTCAGCATTGAATTTGCTCATGTAAGACTTAATTTCAGATGATAATGCATGACGCGCCGTTTGACCTGTATACGATACCGAAGATCCAGTTGCATCAGCAAGCTTAGTATCAAATTCATACACATTTACACCTGGTGTTGCAGCCGTATCAGCAACCGATAACTCAAGATCTTTTTCAAATGAAAGGTCGCCCGCGTCAGTTACCACTATTTTAACAGAAATTGTTTCATCAGCAGCCATCTGCTCGAAGTTTAAAGCATGGTGACTTGCCAATTTAAGCATAGTGCCTTCAATTGTGAAACGCACATCATCAGTAGTAAACGTATGTCCATCTTCAGCGTCATCTTCGGCTGTCAAAGATCCAACTTCTGCACCAACCACATCTTCAGCAATAACAGTTGATGATAAGTTAATATCTGTTGGCGCTGTGTTTGTAGGCGCTGGAGTTGGTGTTGGAGTTGGTGTTGGTGTTGGAGTTGGCTCATTAGAATTAGATGACCCTCCACACGCAGTTAAACCCAAGGTTGCAGCCAGAATAGAAGTAGCGAGAAGAGACTTACGTAAAATCATTGATGATTTCCTCTGAAAATTAATATTATTTACATTTTCTTATTCAGGATAAAAGTATACACGCATATAAATAGCAATCAATATTATTTGCGTTGCCAAAACAAAGTTAATATAAAAGTTTGTAGAGTCGTAGCCATAAAAAATCAGCAATTTACAGAATGAAAACGGCTTAGAGTACAGTTATGTTCAGTAATCTGCATGTTAATCATTTCGATTTAAAACTCTGCTTTTGTTTTGTTTTTTCTTTCTATCCTTGAAGATTACATTGCAAAAAAAGCAACAAAAACTATTTCCATGCCTCTCTCACAAAAATATAACCTTGTTTCCAAATGGTTTTTATTTTGCTTGGCTGTGAGGGGTCATCCTCTAATTTTTTGCGCAGTCTCGAGATACGCACATCCACCGTGCGTGTATCATCTTGATAAGGTTTTTCTATGATTGTTTGGTACACATATTCGCGGCTTAACACGTTTCCAGCATTACGTGCCAATAACCATAATAGTTCAAACTCGTGACTTGTCAGATAAACTTCTCGATTATTGAGTGTTACCAAACGTGCCTGGGAGTCAACCACTAGGCTACCAAAGGTCAGTACAGCAGATTTATCTGATGAATATTGACGAAGCAATGCATTTAAGCGAGCTTGCCATAACCTTGGCGTTGCCGAAGTGGTGATCACATCATCAGCACCAGACTCTAGTAATGCACTATGCGTATCTTCATCCTTTAAATCTGTGCACACCATGATAGGTGCTAAGAACTTAGCTTTTACTTTTTCAATTAAATGGGTTGGATCACCCAGAGTAAAGTGTTCACTTAACACCACCCCACATACATCCTCGCTCGTAGCCCACTGCGACATTTCATCCATATCTGAAAACTGAAAAACCTCATGTCCCGCTTCTTCAAACATTATTTTGCGTTGCGTGAAACACTCAACTTCGCTTTCAGCTATCAAGATTTTAGCCATTACTACACCTAAAGGATTAGTTTTTATTTTATTTCGGCTAGTTTAATGTCTGAAACTGAATGGCACCTTTACAAGCGAAACAAATTTTCAGCAGTTTCCCACAAGACTGTAACAACAGGATCCGTTAAGCGCTTTGTTTTGCACACCAAACCAATTTCTATTGGCTCTATTAAATCCAGTGAACTGAGATAGCGGACCTGATCTTTAAAAGGGCTTTGCGCTAAAACTATTTCAGGCACACACGCCACACCAAAGCCTAAGCTTGCTAGTGCAACCATTGCTTCATGGCCTGAGACATGGGCATACACTCGCGGTGTAAAAGCCTGCGTTTTACAAAACTGATCTAATCGGTCTTTTAGTATCCCTTGTTCAGGCATAATAAAAGGGAGTTGGCTCCACTGAATGTTGTTGCTCTGCTGCGATGAAAGTAACTCTGTTAGTGGACACGCCATAATGGGTGCAACAATAACCAACTGTGACTGTCCTATTGGTAAATAAGATGTACCTTGTGGTAGCTGTGCAGGTTTGACTGCTACGGCAAGATCTTCTTTGTCGTTTAATACATGCGTAATAGATAGTGCAGGGTCTCCGGTATTTAAATTAAGCTCAATGGCCGGATACTGCTGCCTAAATTTCGCAAATAGGTCATAAACAAAACTATAGGTTGCGGTGACTGAGCAATAAAAGCTTAACTCACCGCTTAAAGGCTGGCCATTATCTTGGCACTCACTCTTAAATTGCCGCCACTGTGCCAATGAGGAGCGTGCATACTCAACAAAAGCCTTACCTTGAGCTGTTAAACTCACGCTACGATTATCCCTAATAAATAAAGCGATATTTAGCTCCTTTTCAAGCTGCTTTATTTGTCTGCTTAACGTGGGTGCACTAATATGGCACTGCTCGCTCGCACGGCCAAAATGCAATGTTTCAGCTAAGGCTAAAAAGTACTTTAACTGTTTATGATCCATACGCCCTCATGTTTCACGTTATGAAATACTGTAATTCAAATATATCATTTTACGTAATTTAAAACAGGACATATGCTGGCTTTATATTCTATTTAATACTCTATTATTTTAAGGTACTAACATGGCGAACTACTTTAACTCTCTTCCTTTAAGAGAACAGCTAGCACAACTAGCCCAATGCGAATTTATGGATCCACAAGAGTTTAACGATGGTGTTAACGAATTAATCGGCAAAAAGCTCGTTATTGTTGGTTGTGGTGCACAAGGTCTAAACCAAGGTCTTAATTTACGCGATTCTGGGTTAGATGTAAGCTATGCATTACGTGAGTCGGCTATTTCAGAAAAGCGTCAGTCATTTTTGAATGCCTCTGACAATGGGTTCATTGTTGGCACCTATCAAGAGCTCATTCCTGATGCAGATTTAGTCCTTAACTTAACCCCTGATAAGCAACATACCGCGGTTGTTAGCGCGGTTATGCCACTAATGAAAAAAGGCGCTACGCTTGCTTACTCCCATGGTTTCAACATTGTGGAAGAAGGCATGCAAGTACGTGAAGATCTTACGGTCATTATGGTTGCCCCAAAATGTCCAGGCACAGAAGTGCGTGAAGAATATAAACGTGGATTCGGCGTACCGACACTTATTGCAGTGCACCCAGAAAATGACCCGCAAGGTAAGGGTCTGGTGCAAGCCAAAGCTTACGCTGCAGGCACAGGTGGCCATCGAGCAGGCGTATTAAACTCTTCTTTCATTGCTGAAGTAAAATCAGATCTCATGGGTGAACAAACCATTCTATGTGGCATGTTACAAACAGGGTCACTACTTTGCTTTGATAAAATGGTAGAGAAAGGTGTTGATGCTGCCTATGCATCAAAGCTTATTCAGTATGGCTGGGAAGTTATCACTGAAGCATTAAAATATGGTGGTATCACTAATATGATGGACCGCCTGTCAAATCCAGCAAAGTTAAAAGCATTTAGCTTAAGTGAAGAGCTCAAACAGATCATGCGCCCGCTGTATAACAAACATATGGATGACATCATCAGCGGTGAGTTTTCTCAGGGTATGATGGCTGACTGGGCTGAAGATGATGCAAAATTATTAGCTTGGCGTGCTGAAACCGGTGAAACTGCTTTTGAAAAGCAAACAAACACCACACAAGAAATATCAGAACAAACTTTCTTCGACAAAGGAATTTTAATGGTTGCAATGGTTAAGGCGGGTGTTGAACTGGCTTTTGAAACTATGACGGCCGCAGGAATTATTGATGAATCTGCGTATTACGAGTCACTGCATGAAACACCGCTTATCGCAAATACAATAGCACGTAAAAAGCTGTATGAGATGAATAGCACTATCTCAGATACTGCTGAGTATGGCTGTTACCTTTACAACCATGCCTGTTTGCCTTTATTAAAGCCCTTTATGGAAAATATTAACATTGATGTGATAGGTAAAGGCCTTGAGGCAACCAGTAATTACGCTGATAACCAAGCTCTCATCGATGCTAACCATGCAATTCGCACGCACCCTGTTGAAATCATAGGTGAAAAGCTCCGTGGTTACATGTCAGCAATGAAAAAAATAGTTTAGACCAGTTCGCTTGTTAGAAACCGAGCCCATACGCATTTGCTATGGGCTTTTTTAATCGAATTTTAAATTCCAGTTACCTATGTACCCATTACTGCATTATACAAAAGTGTTAATTTAATGAACAATACCTATCCCTTCTTCGCTCGTATTATTGTATATGATAGAATAGAAACCTTGTTTTAAAACAGTGTGGATCAATGCGAAAAACTAGCCTTACAATCACGCAAAAAATTACATTATTAGGAAGCTTAATTGCAATAACAGTTGCCAGTATTATTGGTGCTACTGCGATTTATAGTGCTAAAACGATGACCGAAACGCGCATGCTTGAGTCGGAGTTACCAGCCAAAGTAGACAGCATTAATAAAACGATAGCCAAGCAAATTCAACAACTTAAAAATGCGGCAAAACAGCTCTCTAGCAATGTCTTCATTACGGAGTCTGCAAGGAACGATACTCTCAACGAAACCCAACTTATTAATGAGTTGAGCCGTTTAGTTGATCAATATGATCTCGCTACTGCTTCTTGGGCCAACCGTGAAACCAGCCAATATTGGAATCAAAATGGGTTCTTACGTGTACTTAACCAACAGCAAGATGGGTGGTTTTTTGGCTTTAAAGAGAGCCAACAAGAATACTCTATTAGCATTTTCCAAGAGTCCCCTGGTGATGTAAAGATGTTCGTTAACCACCAGCAAACACGTGGCCTCGGTCTAGCCGGATTAGCGAAAAGCATTGATGATATGCAAAATATGCTAAGTAATATGGTGATTGAGAAGTCTGGCTTTGTATTTGTTGTAAATAAAGCAGGCACCATTCAATTACACCCAGACGCCGCGTTGGTCGCAACCACCTCACTGCGCGATTTATATGGCAACCAAGTGGTTCGTAACCTACTCACCAATCGTCCATTTTTAGTGAAAAAGCTAAATGTGAGTAACCAAGCAACGTTAGTTGCAGCCAGCCCTATTGAAGGCACTGATTTATATGTCATAGCACAAGTGCCTGAAGCTGAAGTCATCGAAGAGATCACGCAACTCCAGTGGCAAATAATCGCGTTCTCCATTACCGTCGCCCTGATAGCAAGTTTGATCAGCCTGTTCTTGGCCAAAAACCTAAGTGCGCCGTTATCGAATATGGCAAATTTATTTGCCCGACTAGGCAGCGGTGATGCAAAGTTAAACTATCGAGTACCCGAATCTGAACAACCTGAATTGCAAGCTCTGGCTGAAGGTTTTAATCAATTTATCAGCAAAATCGAAATGGCTATCAAAAAAGTATCCAGTGAAAGCCGAGACATTCGCAGTACCAGCGAGCGTGTATTTTCTCAAAGCCAAAGTAATTCAAAATCACTTGATGAACAAAAGTCCCAAACTATCTCTGTTGCTGCTGCAATTAACGAAATGGGGGCAACTGTCCAAGAAATTGCAGGCAGTGCAAATAATACAGCCAAGCTCACTGAACAAAGTAAAGCAATGTCAGATCAAAGTCACAGTGGGGTTCAGCATAGCCAAACACAACTTCAAGACTTAGCGAATGATATTGATGCGATGGCATTAGAAGTCACCACACTTGCAGAAAAAACACAATCTATCGCTAATATTGTTGATGTGATCCGCGGTATTTCAGAGCAAACCAATTTACTCGCACTTAATGCAGCCATTGAATCGGCACGTGCTGGTGAACATGGTCGTGGGTTTGCTGTTGTTGCTGACGAGGTGCGTGCACTGGCCAGTCGCACATCACAATCGACAGACGAAATTCAAGCAACTATTACAGAGCTGACTGTCGCATCTGATTCGATTGTGAAAAAAATCAGCCAATCTAAGCATCAAGCAGTGCAGAGTGTTGAAACAATGCAAAACTCTGTCGAACTGATGGAAACAATTACTGAGACGGCGAATCAGATTAACGACATGACAACACTCATCGCAGCCGCAACTGAAGAGCAAAGTAATGTCGTCGCTGATGTGGGCAGAAGCATTGAGCACATTAGTACAATTAGCGATGACGTCATGAATGAGCAGTTAAATACTGAACAATCAATCCAAGCGCTTGCCGACTCAGCAAAAACACTTGATAGTTTAGTCGCGAGCTTTGAGCAAAATTAGTCCATAATATCACTACAAACTTGAGAGCAGGATATAGACCTGTATAACCTGCTCTCATGACTGTAATAATTTGTAACCAATTGAGTTATAATTTAATCAAATTCTGGGCTATGCTTTATTAAAAAGCAGTTGTATCTCGGGATTTTATGATGTCTACGCTAAATAAAATCAAACTAGTCATTACAGTAGTCAGTTGCGTAGCACTAAGTGCTTGTAACACCCTACCTAGGTCATCTTCAGTCAATAAAGCACTGTTAAATAGTGATACTTTTACATTACAGCCCGTGCCAACCCCTCAAGATATTTTTCAACTTGATGACCGTATTAAGAACCAGCTAGATAATTACTTTCGAGGTACTACGCCATCCCTTTCACATACAAAAAAGCTACTGCGTTTTCTCGTTGATAACGGAGATGCCTCCTTGTCATATCAATCAGGGGCAAATTTAACGGCATCCCAAGCATACTTTGACCTCAACGCCAATTGCCTATCGTTGTCTATTTTGTCGTTTAGCTTGGCTGAGCATCTTGGTTTTAAATCTCAATTTCAACGAGTTCATATCCCTGAATATTGGGACCAAACTCAAGGCTATAATTTATTGACGGGGCACGTAAATTTAGTCATCAGCGAATCAAACTACACAACAAACAAAAATAAAAGTAACGGCATTGCCCTATATACCCGCCCACAATCTTTGACTATCGATTTTGACCCAAATAGCCGCCAGCAAAAATTCACCACCTCCGACATAACAAAGCAAAGAATATTGGCCATGTTTTATAGTAATCGAGGGGCAATGCACATGATCAACGCAGAATATGATCTAGCCTTCAGCTACTTTAAAGCAGCAATTAGTGCCGATGAATTATACTCAGGCGCTTGGGGGAACTTAGGTGTACTTTATCGTGTAGCTAATCAATACCAACGAGCAGAAGACACATATCAACAAGCTCTTGCACTAAATGCAGATAATAAAACTGTATTGGGCAATATGGCGTTACTTTATAGGATGACAAACCGAGATTCTTTGGCCATAGCACTTGAAAACACACTAAATCAGCAGCGTAAAAATAACCCATACTACCAAATTGTGCTTGGCAACGAGGCCCTGGAAAACAATTATTTCACGTTGGCGCTTCGTCACTTCAACAAAGCAAGAAAACTTGATAGCAAACTTCATAAAAGTTACTTTGGGCTTGCCAAAGTACATTATTATCGAGGTAACCTTGAGCAAGCTGAAAAATATCTGTTACAAGCGTATAAATTATCTGAATACAAACATGACCGTAAACGCTATCAAAGTAAGCTGCAATGGATACAAGCTGTGGCTAAAAACTAGTTGCCTTATTTTTTTACTCACTAGCTTTGCGTTATCCGCAACACAACTTCATAATGATATGAAGATACTGACCAGCAGCGAACACGCTGGAAGAAAGGCGGGATTGAATGATGAGCCCAATATCAGTGCACGATACCTCTATGCACGATTCACAGCACTAGGGTATCAGCCGTTTTATCAGTCATTCGAATTTAAAACGGGTTTTTTTAGCACAGCCAAGGGGCACAATGTCATAGCAACATTACCTTGCAGCGCAACTCAGTGCGATGCCAATATCGTAATTACGGCACATTTTGATCATTTAGGTGGGCAACCCTCCTCTTATTATGCAGGCGCTAATGACAATGCATCCGGTACATCGACCCTCTTGTTTTTAGCCCAGAGTCTAAAACTGATCAATAGGCGCCATCGTGTCACATTTGTTGCAACTGATGCCGAAGAAAATGGCCTGTACGGCGCAAAACACTTTGTGAATGAACTTGACGTAAATAAACGAACGATTTTAAACATCAATCTCGATATGCTGGTACCGAATAAACGTAAACGGTTATATGTACTGCACTCTAAAAAAACCAAATCGGCGGTCGCATTACTCAAACAACAACCCACTGAATCCCTGCGAGTAAAAATCGTCAACTCACGTTATAAAATGCAGCGATTAATGGATAACCCCCGTATAGATTGGCATAAAGCCAGCGATCATTATGCGTTTGCGAAAGAAAACATTCCTTATTTATATTTTGGTATTGGCGAAGATAAAAATCATCACACCAAACGCGATACGTTAGAATCTCTCGATTTTTCTCGGTTTCAGTTGGTAGTTAAATTCATTAATAACTTTATGGTTGAGTTACTGGATACCCCGCTGGAAGCCACAAATTGACGCTTTTGCGGTTTGGTTAACTTTTTAACTTGCCACTCTAGTTTACAAGCATCACTTTTACTGCCGACAGGGTAATTAAAAATAAGGGTTAGCGGCCCTTTGCCTTTTAAGTTTTTTGCGCCTTTCCCCTGTTGGTGTGCGGCAAATCGCGCCATAACGTCATTGGTCACGCCGGTGTACCAATGGCCCAATCGCGTTTCAATAATATAGATATGCCACACCGGGTCCACACTCTTCTCTTTCATTGCAATTACTTTTTACTCTCTATTTAGAAACTTTTTTAATACACTAAGGTCGAAGTTCGACAAGAAGCTTTACCTTCTGCGCTTTATCGGTATCATGCAGAATAATTGAAAATAAGGATACACAAATACATGCTGTCTAATAAATCCCTTTTTACGTGGTTCATTGCGATTATAACTACAGTCATGCTGTCTGGTTGTTCAAGCTGGGTCTATCGAATCAACGTACCGCAAGGTAACTTTTTAGAGCAGTCAGATGTAGAAAAACTACGCGTTGATATGACTCGCGAGCAAGTGCTATTCGTTTTAGGCAGTCCAATTGCAAAAGATGCCTTTAATAACAATACTTGGCACTATGCGTATGTGTTTAATATTGACCGAGAGTCTGAACAACGCAAATCGCTGACTGTATTTTTTGAAAACGACAAATTGAGCCGTATCACAGGCGACTATGACGAACCAAAAGAGTTCAATATACCGCTTGATCAGTAATGTGATATAGAAAATAAAAGGGCCTAAGGGCCCTTTTATTTTAGCTGTAGAATGAAAAACACTCTGCTCATCTGATTTTACGCTCTACCACCAGTAATTTTATTGGCCCTGCCCTCATCTTTTGCTTTCTCAGCCCGTCGTCTGCGCGCATCTTTCGGATCAGCAATTAATGGCCTATAAATTTCAATCCTATCACCTTCTTTTACAGCTTGTTTGCCCTTTACCGTTCGATTCCAAATGCCCAAGGTCAAATCAGTGGGATCAATATCAGCACACTTATCTAAAATACCTGACTGAAGCACTACCTGTTCAGCCGATGTACCTTCAGCAACATCCACAGACATCACCACCGCTTTATGTGGCACCGCATAGACCACATCAACTTTAATCATGACCTTGCTCCATACACCGTTTTAGCTCGCTGTGTAAATGCGGCCACCATATTTTTGGCAACCTCATTAAAAATCTTGCCAAATGCCAGCTCAACCAATTTATTCGCAAATTCAAAGTCTAATTTTAGCGTTACTTTACACGCTTGGTCGTCTAACTCCGTAAACTCCCAATAACCATATAAAGACTTAAATGGCCCGTCGACTAATTGCATCTTTACTTGACTGCCTTCAAAGCTATTACGCGTGGTAAACCACTTCTTTAACCCCGCTTTAGAAATTTCTAAACTTGCGACCATATCATTTTGGGTTGATTCAATCACTTTTGAATCTGAACAATTTGGTAAAAACTCAGGGTATGCACCTACATCGTTAACCAGCGTAAACATTTCTTGAGTGCTATACATCACCAACGCACTTTTTTCTATTTGTGGCATAGTTACTCCAATCTATTTGTCGCGATTTTAGCAAGCTTTTAAAGAATTATCTTGTATGCTGTAAGCTACTGCGCGAAAATAACGCACAAATTTAAAAAAGCACTATTGTCTGTCCACTTTTCTAGGTAAACTAGGCCATTATGGCAAAGAAAAAATCATCAAAATCAACTACCAATACCATCGCACTGAACAAAAAAGCGCGACATGAGTATTTTTTAACCGATAAGTTTGAAGCGGGCATTGAACTGCAAGGGTGGGAAGTAAAAAGCATCCGAGCAGGTAAAGTAAACATTTCAGACACCTATATTCACCTTAAGGATGGTGAAGCATTCCTACTTAGCAGCCAAATTCAGCCGCTAAACAGTGCTTCTACCCATGTTATTTGTGATCCAATGCGCTATCGTAAGTTGCTACTCAATAAACGTGAAATTGATCGTTTAGTTGGTGCAACTGAACGAGACGGCTTCTCGCTGATCGCGACTGCAATGTATTGGAAAAAGTGCTGGGTCAAACTAGAGTTTCACCTTGCGAAGGGTAAGAAAATGCATGACAAACGTTCTGACAGTAAAGATAAAGACTGGTCACGTGAAAAAGAGCGTTTGATGAAGCACTCAGCCCGCTAGTAACAACACATAAAAAAACCTCGCATTGCGAGGTTTTTTTTCAGGCTTTAAAACTTAGCCTTTGTATTTTTGCATCACTAATGTGGCATTAGTTCCACCAAAGCCAAAACTGTTCGACATCACAGTATTAAGCTCAACATCACGACGCTCTGTCACAATGTCTAAGCCTTGTGCTTGCTCGTCAAGCTCATCGATATTAATTGAAGGCGCTACGAAGTTATTTTCCAGCATTAAGAGTGAGAAGATAGCCTCATGCACACCAGCCGCGCCCAGAGCATGGCCTGTCATTGCTTTTGTTGCACTGATCGCTGGTGAATTATCACCAAACAACTCTTGAATTGCACCTAATTCTTTCACATCACCTACAGGGGTAGATGTACCGTGTGTATTTAAATAATCGATTGGGCCGTCAATATCTTGCATTGCTTGTTTCATACAACGCACAGCACCTTCACCTGAAGGGGCTACCATGTCATAGCCATCAGACGTTGCGCCATAACCTACAATTTCCGCATAAATATGTGCGCCACGAGCAAGGGCATGTTCAAGTTCTTCAACAACCACAATACCGCCACCGCCAGAAATAACAAATCCATCACGATTTGCATCGTATGTTCGTGAAGCTGCTGCAGGGTTATCGTTGTATTTAGTCGATAATGCGCCCATTGCGTCAAATTCCATCGCCAGTGTCCAGTGTAGCTCTTCACCACCACCAGCAAAAATGACATCTTGCTTACCAAGTTGAATTTGCTCTACTGCATTACCAATGCAATGTGCAGACGTTGCACACGCAGAGCTAATAGAGTAATTCACACCTTTAATTTTAAATGGTGTGGCTAAACACGCCGACGTTGTGCTTGCCATAGTACGAGGCACCATATAGGGTCCTACACGCTTTACGCCTTTCTCACGTAAAATATCAGCGGCTTCTACTTGGTACTTTGAAGAACCACCACCAGAACCTACGATCAGGCCAGTACGCTCATTAGATACTTGATCGTCAGCTAAACCAGAATCTTCAATTGCTTGTGCCATTGAGATATATGAAAATGCCGCAGCATCTCCCATGAAGCGGTGTGCTTTACGGTCAACAAAGTCTTTTACGTTGATGTCGATATTACCAGAAACATTACTGCGCAATTTATATTCTTCAAATTCAGGATTAAAAACGATACCGCTTTTGCCTGCTTGTAAAGACTCTAATACTTCTTGCTTGTTATTGCCGATGCTTGAAACTACACCGATCCCCGTAATTACGGCTCTTCTCATGGGTAAATTCCCTTAGTCATTTACTAAATTGTGGCTATTCTACGCTGAAATGCCTAACCAAGTGGTCAGCTTTCCAGCTTACACACGTACTCTGAAACTTTTTTACGTAAATTACAACGGACTATTACGGCTAAAACGCGTAAAATAGTGCCTATATTTTGCTGTTCACGCTATTACTATGATAAAAAATGCACAAATCCATTTCAACGAGATGGGCACACCCGTCGCCGATAACTTTGACGACGTCTACTTTTCAAACGATGATGGACTCGCTGAGTCTCATTATGTCTTTTTTACTCAAAATAATATAGCAGAGCGATTGCAAAAACATGACCAATCCCACTTCATAATTGCTGAAACAGGATTTGGCACAGGGTTAAACTTTTTAAATGCATGGCAACAGTTTAATAATCGCCCAGCAAATAGCTCTGTAAAAAAGCTTCATTTCATTTCATTTGAAAAATTTCCTATTAAACATGAAGAATTAGCGAAAGCCTTAGCAGCCTGGCCATCACTTACACTTCAGGCAAAAGCTTTGTGCGATAATTACCCTATGGCACTTGCTGGTTGCCACCGTATAGAATTTGAACAAGGTCGTATTGTGCTCGACCTGTGGTTTGGTGACGTGCATGATTCGCTGCCACAGCTAAGCTACCAATCGCGCGGGATTGTTGATGCGTGGTTTTTAGATGGTTTTGCCCCGAGTAAAAATCCGGATATGTGGCAACAAAGCTTATTTAATGCCATGGCAAACCTATCTAGAGACAATGCAACCGTTGCAACGTTCACTGCCGCAGGCTTTGTTCGCAGAGGTTTGCAAGAGGCAGGTTTTACGTGTAAAAAAGTCAAAGGCTTTGGCCGTAAACGCGAAATGGTGGTTGGTACACTCGACAAAGCTAACGCCCATGAGACGACCCCCCCATATTATTACCATGATAACCGCCCACTGGAGCAAGTCGCAATCATTGGCGGGGGTATCGCCAGTAGTTGTTTATTATTTCAATTGGCCAAACGTGGAAAACACGCCACCTTATTTTGCCAAGATAATAAATTAGCGCAAGGGGCGTCCCATAACCGCCAAGGTGCTATCTACCCTAATTTACAAGCAGATAACTCACCACCTAGTGAACTTTACGCACATACTTTTTTGTATGCACGTCGATTTTATGACGACATATACGCGCAAGGTCATCATTTTAGCCATGATTGGTGTGGTGTATTACTACAAGCATTTAATGACGCTAAAGCAGAGCAACACGCCAATCTGGTGAAAAAAGCCCAATGGCCAACGTCATTAATTAAGCCTGTTACACACTCACAAGCATCTGATATCGCGGGTGTCAGTCTGCCCTATTCAGGCCTTTATATCGAACAGGCTGGTTGGGTTGAACCCGCCGAGTTAACCAACGCCATTTTTAATGCCGCACAAGATCTCGCGCCAACTCAAAGCCATTTTAATACCGATATCACTCAATTAGAAAAAGCGCAGGATGGCTGGTACTTACATACTGAAACGACAAAACATGGCCCTTTCACTGATGTTTTTGTCTGTGCAGGGGAGCACAGTGATCGGTTTACGCAAATGGCTGATATTCATATTCATGGTGTAAGAGGCCAAGTATCTCATATCAAGCAAGGGGCTGAGTCAAGTAAACTCCAAACTGTACTGTGTCACAAAGGATATTTTACACCCAGCCACAATGGCGAACATTGTATGGGTGCCACATTTGACAAAAATACCAAAAGCCGCGCCATAAAACCACAAGACAACGATGCCAATCGAGCACAACTCATGAAGTTTTACCAAGACAGTGCATTTGCGCAAAGCCTTGGTGTCATTAGCAGTGAAAAAGCAGCCGTTCGTTGCTGCTTTAACGACCATGTACCCATGCTCGGGCAGGTGCCAGAGCAACAAGACCTCATAGAAGCCTATCGCAACCTGACTAATGGTAAGCAGTATGGGTTTGGTAAACCGAGTGTTCCGCATAAAGGTTTACATGTGCTAACCGGTTTTGGAGCAAGAGGGCTGTGTACTGCGCCCCTCACAATCGAACACCTAGTGGCGAGCCTATTCAATGAACCTAGGCCACTGAGTGAACGCACTCATCAAGTGATACACCCAAATAGATTTATCGTCAGAAATCTTATTCGGAACAAAATTGGTATATAACACCATAAATACTGCAGTGGTACATTAAAAGTATAAAACAAAAAGCCGCATTTAAAATGCGGCTTTTTGTTACTTAAGACCTCGCGATTTGAATAATAACTCGGCGGTTTTTTCTCCTTCCGAGTGCATTATCGTTTGGCTCAACATGGCGCTTTTCACCAAATCCATCTGTGCGTACCTTTTCACTGGGCACTCCCATTTCTTCCATATACCGCTTAATGGTATCTGCTCTTTTTCGTGACAACACCATGTTGGTATTTCTACCACCATAGCTATCTGAATAAGCAGAAATATAAATAGACTCTATATTTTCATCGTTTTTCAAATATTCACCGATCATTTCTAAGCGCTTTCTTGAAGACTTAGTCAACATGCTAGAATTTTTTTTGTAGTTCATTACTGTAAAAGCAATATCTTCAAAACTATACGCCAACAAATTGTCTCTGCACTGTAAAAATGCCCAATACATGTCTCTAAAGTTTACCGAAGACAGCGCAACAGAGATCTGATCTGAACTATTTTGCCAATCTTTATAATAAAACGTCGGGTAATTGCCTTTCTCAAGTTCAGTCAGTATTTCCCACGCAATGCTGTTATCTAATTCCCCGTCAAACTTTTTCAAAAGTTGCATTTTACTGATGTCGCGAACCGGATTACCGGCACGCCATGCTGGCGGCACAGATTGTAACCCTGCAAAGTCATAACTTTCAGGCCTTACAACCATATCTAAATTAAATGTGAGGTCTTTATTTTTACTTGCGGTAGAGCTAAAAATAGCATCTCCATAATAAGGCACTTCGTGATTTAACTCACACGATAATCGTGTGGTTTTATCTAATGTCCAATGAGAGGTGTCGGCGTTGGCACTATATTGCCGCATGGCGGCTTTTGAATCACTTGCAATGGCAAGCAAACAGCCAACACTGAGTATTAATACATGTAATTTCACAACACAACTCCAAGTTTGCCAAAAAATGTTAGCTTACGCATACACCAACCATGACAAATTAAAAAATAGTTTTACCTGAGTACCTAAGCAATAATTATGCCTAAAAAATAACGACATTCATCCCATATAGTTAACATATCAGGCTGCACCATTGTATAATGGTCAGCTTCATATTCAGCAATCAAAAGTATTATGGCAGAAACAGAGCAAACCTTATTTTCACAGCGCTTTCGTGGCTTCTTTCCTGTAGTTATCGACGTAGAAACCGCAGGCTTTAATAAAGATACCGATGCTTTGTTAGAAATTGCAGCATCGGTCTTAAAAATGGATGAACATGGCGAACTTAGTTTAGATCATACGCTACATTTTCATGTTGCGCCTTTTGAAGGGGCAAACATTGAGCAATCAGCCATCGAATTTAATGGCATTGACCCATTTTCACCTCTGCGCGGCGCGGTACCAGAAGCCGATGCAATCAAAGAGATCTGTAAAATGGTGCGCAAGGCACAAAAAGCCGCTGGATGCTCTCGTTCTGTTATTGTGGCACACAATGCCGCTTTTGATCATGGCTTTTTAAATGCCGCGATTGAAAGAAATAATATTAAACGTACCCCTTTTCACCCGTTTGTTAGCTTTGATACCACCTCGTTAGCTGGGCTAGCCTTAGGCCAAACTGTACTGGCCAAAGCCTGTCGTACCGCAGGGATAGAGTTTGACAATAACCAAGCACATTCAGCATTATATGACACCGAACGGACTGCGGAGCTATTTTGCTATATTGTCAATAAGTGGAAAGCACTTGGAGGTTGGCCTCTGCCACCAGTTGAACCTGAGCAAAAAGATAATGAAACAAAAACAAGCGAAAAGTAATCGCCTAGTTACTCTTTAAAGTAAAATAATAGAAGACAATGCCGCTAAAAGTTCATTGCACTTTCTGATTTTTTACAAAATTTTACCCATAAAAAAGCCGCTAAATTAGCGGCTTTTTAAACAAGTAATTTTAGTTTTGATTTTACAGGAACTGGCCTAATGCTTTTACTTGGTCAATCATGCGGTTTGAGAAACCCCATTCGTTGTCATACCAAGCCATTACTTTTACCAATTTACCATCAGCTTTAGTCTGTGACGCATCAAATACTGATGACGCTGGGTTATGGTTAAAATCAATTGATACAAGCGGTAGTTCATTGTACTGAAGAATGCCAGCCATCGCACCTTCAGCGGCAGCTTTAATTACCTCGTTCACTTCAGCCGTCGTCGTATCGCGCTTAGCAATAAACGTTAAATCAACCAACGATACGTTCACAGTAGGTACACGAACAGCCATGCCGTCAAGTTTACCAGCAAGCTCAGGTAGTACTAAACCAACCGCTTTAGCTGCACCTGTCGCTGTAGGGATCATTGACTGAGTAGCACTACGCGCTCGGTATAAATCTTTGTGGTATACGTCACATAAGTTTTGGTCGTTTGTGAACGCATGAATTGTTGTCATACTGCCTTGCTCGATACCAATGGCATCGTTTAATGCTTTTGCAACAGGTGCTAAACAGTTTGTCGTACATGACGCGTTTGAAATAATCGTGCTTGAGGCTGATAACACGTCGCTATTTACACCGTGTACAACCGTTGCATCTAAATCAGTTCCAGGTGCTGATACGATCACTTTTTTTGCACCCGCTTCAATATGCTTTGACGCTGTCTCACGTGATGTAAAAATACCCGTACATTCTAAAACGATATCTACATTAAGCGCTTTCCAAGGCAAGTTTACTGGATCACGTTCTTGAGTCAGGGTAATTTCGTCATTACCAATATTTAATGTGTTGTCTGCAAGGGTTACTTGCTGGTTAAAACGCCCGTGTACGGAATCAAACTGTGTTAGGTGCGCATTAACATTTGCTGGTGCTAAGTCATTAATTGCAACAATTTTAATTTGTTCGTTTTGGCCAGACTCATAAAGCGCGCGTAAAACATTGCGACCGATACGGCCATAGCCATTAATTGCGATGTTGATCATAACTGAGATTCCCCTTGATTATTTAACTTCACTTGCTTGTTTTGCAAGCGCTTCAATGGCTTGCCAGTCTTTGTTAGCGATGAGTTGCTTATCAAGCATCCACGTACCACCAACACAAATTACATTCTTTAACGCCAAATATTTTGGTGCACTGTCTAAAGAAATTCCGCCCGTTGGGCAAAAAGTCACCTGTGGTAATGGCCCGCCAATTGATTTAAGCATAGGAACACCGCCTGCAGCTTCTGCAGGAAAAAACTTCAAGTATTTGAAACCGTGCGACGCTAATTTCATTACTTCACTGGGTGTTGCAGCACCCGGTAAAAACGGAATATCAGTGCCTTTGGCGAGCGTCAATAATTCATCGTTTACACCAGGGCTCACCATAAAGTCAGCACCGGCCGCAACTGAAGCGTCAAATGTTGTTTTATCAACCACAGTGCCAGTACCTACATAGGCATCTGGTACTGTTTCTTTCATAATTTTTACCGCTTGTGCTGCTACTGGCGTACGCAATGTTACTTCCAGTGCTTTCAAACCACCGTTGTATAATGCTTGCGCCAGTGGTGCGGCATCTTCTAAGATGTCGATAACAACAACTGGCACGACGGGTGCCGATGATAAAATCTGTTCAATACTCATGTTAGTCCTCATTCCCAATGCGTTTATTATTGTTCTAGACCAAAGGCACTTGCGCCTAGGTCTGCACTGCTAACAATGTTTCTAAAGCCAGTGAATAGCTCTCGACCAGTGCCAAATGTTGCTTCTGGCTCGCTCAATAATAGCTCTCGCGCCGATAGCTCTTCATCTGACACATGTACAAATAATTCGCCCTCTGGTGCATTTAATGTCACCAAATCACCTTCATGAATTTTAGCAATAATGCCACCTTCGACTGCCTCAGGCGCTAAGTGGATGGCCGCAGGTACTTTACCTGATGCGCCAGACATACGACCATCCGTTACAATGGCAACCTTATAGCCTTGGTCTTGCAGTGTCGCCATCACAGGCGTTAATTTATGAAGTTCAGGCATACCCTTTGCCTTCGGACCTTGCTCTTTAATAACAGCGATGAAGTCTTGATTCAGTTCACCATCGGTATACGCTTGTTGCAGCGCTGCCTGTGAGCTAAATACTTTCGCAGGTGCTGTCACTGACTGATGTTTTTCATCAACCGCAGAGACTTTAATAACCGCTTTACCAATGTTACCGGTTAATAACTGTAAGCCACCTTGCGGACTAAATGGATTACTCACTGGGCGAAGTACATCTTCATCAAGTGAATTTTCAGGACATGGCACCCACTTGATCTTGCTAGGGCCTGTGTTGTTCGTCATGATTAAGCTAGGGTCAGCTGCCAGCATTGGCTCTTGGGTATACGCATCAAGCCCTTCGCCCACAATGGTCTTTACATCGTTATGTAAGTAGCCACCGTCACGTAGTTCTCTCATTAAGAACCCCATACCGCCCGCTGCTTGGAAGTGGTTTACATCCGCAGAACCATTTGGATAAATACGGGTTAGCAGTGGCACAACTTCAGACATATCAGCCATGTCTTTCCAGGTGATTTGTACACCGGCTGCTGCTGCCATTGCAACTAAGTGGATAGCATGATTGGTAGAACCACCCGTTGCTAATAAACCAATTAAGCCATTAATAACGGTTTTTTCATTAACAATATCAGCCAAACAATTGGCATTTTTGCCATCAATCAGCTGTTCAAGCATTTGCTCAACAGCACTGCCAGTTAAACCATCGCGCAACTCAGTGTAAGGGTTAATGAACGAACTACCGGGTAAATGTAGGCCCATTATTTCCATCAACATTTGGTTTGAGTTGGCTGTTCCGTAGAATGTACAAGTCCCCGCACTATGATAAGACGCACTTTCAGCTTCAAGAAGCTCTTCTCTGCTCACCAAGCCTTGTGCAAATTTTTGACGAATACGGGCTTTTTCTTTATTTGGGATACCCGATTGCATAGGGCCTGCTGGTAAAAAGAACACAGGTAAGTGGCCAAATGACAATGCACCAATTAATAATCCAGGGACAATCTTGTCACATACGCCTAAACAAAATACGCCATCAAATACATCATGAGATAGTGCAACAGCAGTCGACATTGCAATCACATCACGTGAAAATAACGACAATTCCATTCCATCACGGCCTTGTGTTACGCCGTCGCACATTGCAGGAACGCACCCTGCAACTTGTGCAGTAGAGTCGTATTTTTGTGCAATGTTTTTAATTAAATCTGGATAATCTTTGTACGGCACATGGGCAGATAACATATCGTTATATGAATTGATAATGCCTAGGTTAGGTTGTTCGTCTACTTTCAGACGATCTTTGTCTGAGCTAGAACATGCTGCCATAACATGAGCAATGTTGCCGCATCCTAGACCTGAGCGTACACGTGTTTGTTTTTTTGCTTGTTGTATACGTGCTAGGTAGGCTTGACGCGTTGCTTTACTGCGTTCGATAACACGTTCGGTGACTTCTTTAATTCGAGGATGCAACATAATAAAATTCGACTCATCTCTATAGTTAGAGGAAAAAGGCTCAGCACACGTAAAGACTCCACTTTAAACACCGTACTGAGCATCTTTTGATTTACCCGTTCAAAGGTACGCTACCAGGTTGTCTCTCACCTCAACCTGACACCGGTGTCACTGTATTAAGCCATGTTAATGACACCGGTGTCAACCTTTGACCTCGAATTTAGATTAAAAAAAGAAAATGACCAAATAATGACCACGATTAAATTCAGTACAAATATGCACAAAAAATAACTTAATAAGAAATAAATGGGAGGACTATGAATAACTTAAAAAACTAACTCGCAAATGAAGTTTTACTAACGCTAATATTTCCCAACACATACTTTGCAAATTGCATACGCAACACTATAAACTAGGGTTTAGGCGTTCACCACAACATGGATCCTGAAATAAATTCAGGAAAACAAAGTGCGTAACGATGCGTTTTACGCATTCTCCGCCTTTCGTCACCTCACTGCCGTCACCACCCCACACCGTCACTCTGACGCAGGTCAGAGCCCATCCACAATAACCCATCCGACTAAATTACAACCTCATAATCCTTTTCCAACACTCCCACTTTAGTCACCTCACTGTAGTCACCACCCACACTGTCACTCTGACGCAGGTCAGAGCCCATCCACAATTAACCACCCAACCAAACAACAAGCACATATCCTTATCCAACATTCTCACTTTCGTCACCACCAACCGCTTCTATGACGCAGCTCAGAGTCCACAACAAGTCCCTTTCCCCAAAACAAAAAAAGCGCCAATTAGGCGCTTTCAAAGTATCACTATGTGTATCTCAGTTAAGTACTAAAATGCTGCGTGATTTTCCCTTCATCTAACTTCACCATATTCGGCGGATAAATACGGGTAAACTGCTTACTATCCAGCGCTATTGTTAATTCAATGCCCGGATGCATCAGCTCATTTACTTTAATACGGCTCGAATTTACAAGCCTTGCCAGCTTTTGCTTAACGAGTAACATATTTCGTTGATTACGCTTGTAATGCTCATTCAACTGTTGCTCATTCAGCTCTAGCTTTTTCAAAAACGCATCACGCTTAGCTGTTTTTGGTGACTTATTGGCTTTTATTTTGGCACGCGTTATTTCTATGACCTTATCAGACAAGCGTTTTTCGAACGTTTTAAACTCATCTTGCTTTTCTTTAAGTTCATGCCAATTTTGCGCAATAGATATACGTGTTTTAGTACCTGAAGGTGCACCTAATTCGCCCGTTTCAATGCGTAATGCATTCAACACATTACCACCAATCAGCTTGCCTCTTGGCTTTTCACCCTTACCAATACGAATTAAGCGGCGCGACATTAAATCACAGTGTAAAACCTGACGGTCCACTAATAAATCTTGATTAGTTTCAATATGACAATACTGCGCATACCCAACCGATACCGTACGGGCAGCTTTTATATGGCATGAAAAGTCTTCGCCGTCAGTGCGCTTACGGCCTATCGCGCCTTGCATAATGCTGATCGCACTGGCACTTTGCAAAATAGATGACTCAACAAAACCAATCACCGTAATGTCGCCTGATGCCTTAATACGCATACCATCTTTCACATCACCACTGACAATCACACTGCCATCAAATTCAACATGGCCCGTCGTGACATCCACGCAGTCATAGCACAGCACATCATCAACGCGCATACCACGAGGTACCGCCACTGGTACACCTTTGGTATCAGCAATCAGTACATTAGGGTCCTTTGGGTGAAGTTTGGTGCCTTCCATCACTTGTAACTCAAAATTACGGCCGGGCTTCGGGTCGAGATCATCACCAAAAACGGTAAAGCCTGTCTCCCCCAATGTCGCTGGTACGCGCTTCATTAGCGGGCTACCAGGACTTACGGTAATAATGGCACCAAGGTCTCGCATATCGACCTTGCCGCCATCTTTTGTTTGTGGACTGAGTACTCTATCCTGTGCTGTCATACACAGGCGCACAAAACGTGCATCAGTGCCATCTTTGGCTCTCACACCATGGGCAACAATTTCTTCGTAAACTACGCCCGCAGGTTGCTCAAACTGCTTACCAAGAAACTGTTCTAATACATCTTGATTTATGCCTCTTTTTACTCCTGCCTCTGACAGTGCTTTAGCCGCTTTTTCTACAGACACAAGTTTACCGCCACTGGCAACAGTGATCCGCGCTTCCGCCATCATATTTGCGTCATCAACTCGAATAGCAATAGATGCATCAATTGCCCTAGCCACGGCCAAAGAGTCTTGATCGCCTACCTCTGTAGAAGAAAATAACTTACCAATATTGGCGTGAATTATTTCACAATCTGCATGTTCAGATTGCTCTAATAACTCAACGAGCTGAGAAGCACTAGCCGGAAAGCCCGACTCTACTGGATGAGACAACAAATAGACATAGCCTAAGTCTTCATCAAAACGAAACAACGACATAAACTTTTTCCCAAAGTATGTGCATAGAATTCTTATTCTTATCATGCAAGGTAACGACACCATTTGAGCACAATGGACCCATAATGTTAAGCAGTAACTGTTACGAATTGCTACAAATTATGAATGATTGTAAATGCAATTTGCGTATAACTTGCCTGTTAAATCGCCAACCAGTTCATATTAAATAAGTTATCGGCAAAAGTAGCTTGAGCATTAGCATTACTTTCCGCTATAATGGCCGCACTTCACTGAATAAACATATTCAGGGGCTGATTAGGATTCGACAGGATTCATGAAGCCTGAGGTGCATGTCGAGGGGCGGTTGGCCTCGTAAAAAGCCGCATTTAAAGTAATCGCAAACGACGATAACTACGCTCTAGCGGCCTAATAGCCCGCTAGCACTCCTCCAAGAAATGCTTATGGTTCTGGTTCTGGAGTGTCACCCTACATAAGATCGCTGCGGAAACCCTGGCCGGGGTTGAAGGGCTAAAACTAAGCGGCCTCGCCTTTACTTATCGTGTACGTCCGAGATTTAAAGGTTAACCAAAAGACGATACTAAACATGTAGGACCGAAGGTCGACGCTTTCTGGACGGGGGTTCAAATCCCCCCAGCTCCACCACTTTAAAGTGTTATAATAAAGCCTGTTAAAGAACAATCTTTAACAGGCTTTTTTGTATCCAAATATCAATGTCCACATCTTGACCACATTACTTTTTAAAGACACAAAACCAACAGAAAATACGAGTTTTCAAATTAGACTCTAGTATTCCGCTCTCCTCTATTAAATCCAAGGCGCTCGACATCAAGCAACCTAAAAATTAAGCCAGTAATTTTTCACACTGCTTGTAATTAGCCCGCCGTTTTATTTCTAGGCTCGCACAATAATTATCAAGCTTTTGCGGCCGCCCTACTGCGCCGTGAAATACGGTGGTAAATTGCGTGGTGAGTTTTTGCCAGTTCTCTGGGGCGATGTTGAGTCTGTCTAGAATTGGTGAATTGATTAGGCTTATAGCGCCTCGCTTATCTGCCCGCATACATCGGCCGGTTAGCTCTACCAGTTCTAAATAGGACTTTAATTCAAAGGGTAAACCTTTGGGCATGTGCTTTCGGGGGCTACCTGCAAACCGTGCCAATTGTTTAGGTTGCTTGCCTTCTTTGGCATATTCACAGCGTGTTTTAGCGCTCGTGTAGTCTGAGGTTTCGGGTGTATTAGCCATTTTGGCTCTAATTGGGTTTAAATCAACATACGCCATACAAGCTGCCAATGCCGCTTCATCAAGTAAAGCTTGTGATTTAAAACGGCCTTCCCACAAATTAATAAGGAATTAATTTGAATACCGTTAGGCAGCCCGAAGGGTGAGCGCCATGGATGGCTGCGAATAAAATCTGCCTGTACAGTTATC
>NZ_PNBY01000044.1 GCF_005886875.1 Pseudoalteromonas aurantia
AGTTCATGATCTTGCCCTGCTAATTTAAGTGAATTTAACCCATATTTGTGGGCCACATTATCACGCATATATCATTTAGGCCTTGAATATTATTTAATTAGTTAAGATCTTTAAATAATTAAAACCAAACCCAATTAATTAATGAAAAATTTCATAAAAATAAGATTTTAGCCCATTTTAAAAAACAAAAAGTTAACACTCGTGACTTTTAAGATAATCAAGTGTACATTACTCAACTTAAATATTATTTATATGTTAAAAGTAGATACTTAGAAGAGTGTCATTTTAAAAAACTGGGGATTATAACTAACAAAAACCTTAAAAATCTTTGTGCTGCAGGCTATTTTTTAACAAAACTACAATGCTCACTTTATGCGTTTTTAATAGCCGGTTAGTGCTTATAAACCACTGTTCTCATCGTAATATTTGACTCAGATATATAAAAAGCACTTAATGTGCATACTTTACAATAACAAGGAAGAATAATGTTAAAAATGAAGAGCCTATCTAAAGCGTTTCTTACGGATGCAGTAAAAACGCAAGCGTTACATCCCTTCGATCTTACCATTGAGCAAGGTGAATTTGTCAGTGTCATCGGCCCATCAGGCTCAGGTAAAACAACCTTTTTAAATATTGCAGGATTACTCGAAGAACATTCGGACGGATTATATGAATTAGACGGGCAAGATGTTGCTCAATTTACCGATAAAAAAAAGTCAGCCTATCGAAACGAAAAAATTGGATTTGTATTTCAGAGTTTTAACCTCATTCCCGAACTCAACCTCTATGACAACGTCGATATGCCGCTACGTTATAGAAAGTTTAACCGTGATGAACGAGACAAGCGCATCATGCAAGCACTTGAACAAGTCGGGCTCGCAGGACGAAAAGATCATTACCCTACTCAGCTTTCCGGTGGCCAACAGCAACGCGTTGCTATCGCCCGAGCCATTGCGGGTACCCCTTCCGTTATTTTAGCCGATGAGCCAACCGGTAACCTCGACTCGAAAATGGCAGAAGGCATTATGTCATTACTTAAAGACATCAACGCTGCGGGCACAAGCATTATCATGGTGACTCATGATAATGAGCAAGCTGCTCAGGCAAAGCGTATTGTGCAAATCAAAGATGGGCACTTGTCTGAATACACCCAACAAAAAGCGATAGCATAAGGGTCATCAAGGATGTACTTTTATTATTTCAAACTAGCCCTGCTGAGCCTGCGCAAAACACCACTGTTAACCCTGTTAATGATCGCAATGATAGCAATTGGTATCGGTGCAACCATGACCACTTATACTATCAGTTATATGATGTCCAAAGACCCAATCCCCAGTAAAAGTGCTAACTTATACCAAGTTCAGCTTGATAGTTTAAATTATGAGTTTGCTGATAATGATATTTTGCCCAACACGATCGCATATCAAGACGTTCAAGCATTACTAAAATCGGATATACCAAAAAATCACGTTGCGCTAGGCGCTATTCAAACGGAGATTGGCTCTATTGATAATCCAAGTATAGAACGTCAAACTTTAGAAGTTCGTACAGCGACTAGCGACTTCTTTGCTATGTTTGAAGTGCCTTTTTTGCATGGTGCAGGCTGGAGCGAACAAGACGGCAAAGATGCAGCTCAAGTCGCCGTTTTAACGAAAGAAACTAACGGTTGGCTGTTCAATGGTGAGAACTCTGTTGGTAGAACCTTTTACTTTGGTAAAGACACCTATCGAGTTATTGGAGTATTAGACGACTGGAACCCACTTCCTAAGTACTATGAACTATCTTATGCGGCGTTTAAAAAACCGAATGGTGTATTTATCCCCTTCAATACACAAATTAAAAACGAACTCCTCACTTTAAAGTTGATAAGTAATTACTGTTGGAAAGAGCCGGACGATCAATCTTTTGCAGCTTTGCTCACATCAGAGTGTATGTGGATCATTTTTTGGGTAGAACTCTCCAATGCGCAAGACCGTGACCAGTATCAAGCATTTATTGATAACCATGCGAAAGAGCAGCAAGCACTGGGCCGATTCCCACGTCGTATTTTCAATAAGCTATTACCGTTAAAAGAGTACCTGACCGACGAAGAGATTGTAAGCGATGACAGTAAAATGGCCGTGTGGTTAGCAGCGCTGTTTTTACTTGTATGCTTACTTAATTGTATGAGCCTTATGATTGCTAAATTTGATGCCAAAGCGGGCGAAATTGGATTACGCCGCGCTGTTGGAGCAAGTCAAAATGATATTATCAAACAATTTGCAATTGAGTTGTCGGTCATAGGCCTAGCGGGTGGGTTACTTGGGTTATTATTTGCAAAACTTGGGCTCATGGCAGCAGCCAATACCTATCACTATTTACATTCAGGTTTGATGCAAATGAATAGCCAACTCCTTATGGGTACTGTGCTGTTGGCAGTTGTTTCGAGTTTACTATTTGGGCTTTACCCAATCACCAAAGCAAGTCGCATGCAACCCTCAAGCCAGCTGAAAAGCTTATAGGATATGAAAAATGCGTGATTTTTTACCTATCATAAAAACATTTAAAAAGAAAAAAACAGCCCCTATTCTATTGGCATTTCAAATTGCAGTGACCTTTATGGTACTAGTGAATGCCATTTATATGATTTCTGAGCGAAATGAGTTAATTGCCCGCCCTGTTGGAGTCGATATAGCAAATACTCTGAGTGTCATTACCAATTTGTCTGATGAACAAGGCGATTTAGTCAATCAATTAGAAGACGACTTAATTGCGTTAAAAAGTATTTATGGCGTTGTAAACGTAGCACCTATGACTGCACTCCCACTTGAAGGCTGGGGCTCTTACTTAGATGTTAGATTCGACCCAGATGAAGAATATGTGGCATCTAGCGGCTACTTTGGTTCAAACGAGGATGTGATTGACACTTTAGGGCTAAAATTGGTCGCGGGAGAAGGTTTTTCTGCTTCAGATATACAAACAACTGAGCTAAATGGAATACATAAATCAGCTAAAATACTTATTACCAAAGCCTTAGCGGAAAAAATATCTCCAGATGACTGGAGGGCAATACTCGGTAAAAGTATCTATTTCAATAAAGAGCCTCATGAGGTAATCGGCGTAATAGAGCGACTACAAAATGCATGGAGTTCTTGGAGTATGGTTGAATACACGGTTATTTCATCAGTACGTGAAACTAACCATAGCCAACGCTATGTAATTCGTGTAGAACCAGGTCAGATGGAGAATGTGATAAAAGCGATACCCGAGGTACTGCTCATACATGCTAATAAACGCATAGAAACGATTGAGCCACTAAGCGAAATAAAAAAGCGAAGTTATCAAGCTGATGTTGCAAATAACCAATTGCTAACATCAGTCTGTATTGGTTTAACCATCATTACCTTATTTGGAATTTTAGGGCAGGCTAAATTTACAATTAACAGAAGGATAAAACAAATTGGCACACGCCGAGCGCTCGGGGCCAGTCAATCTCAAGTGGTTGGTTACTTTATGTTAGAAAATGCCATCATATCAACAATAGGCGTCGTAATTGGAGTACTCGCCGCAATCATACTCAATAACCAATTTGTAGAGTTACTTTCAATCACTCCGGTACCTGTAAACTTTTTACTATTCGGTGCGGGTGCGATTGTATTACTGGGTCAATTAGCGGTAGCGTATCCGGTGAGTCAAGCAGCCAAAGTGTCACCTGCTATAACAACGAAAGGCTAATAGCCAAAGCCCCTATTGCCAAAAAAGCATAGGGGCAAGTTGTTTGTAAGCACTGTTAGTCAGCGTTAAATTGCCTTAGTTAATGCCTATACCACCACCCCTTCGTTACACCTACCGTGTTATAGGCGTTCTATATACTTTACGTAAATAAACCCGCGCTTACTTGACTGTAACATGCTCTTTTTTCTTCGCCTAAAGAAGCTGCCCTAATGCACATAGCTTAATTAAGAAAAGCGGTTCAGTGTTGGAATGGCCATAACAGCCGTATCATATTGGCAAAATCGACAAAACAAGATTATACTGTATATGTATACAGTAATTTAAGTGCGATTTTATGAAAGTTATTCCTATTAAGGCGCAAGCCGGTATTACAGGTTTTGAATCTCCGGCCTCTGAATACAAAGAGCTTGGGCTATCTTTAGATCAGTTGTTAGTTAAGCACCCGAACGCTACCTTTATTGGCCTCGCCTCTGGTGATTCTATGCAAGGCGTTGGAATTTTTGATGGCGATGTACTTGTCGTTGACAGAGCTGTAGCACCGCAGCAAAACGATGTGATCGTTGCCAACTACAACAATGAATTTGTGTGTAAGCTGCTAGATATTCAGCATCGAATTTTAAGGTCTGCCTCGCCTATTTATGCCCCTGTAAATATTGGTGATTGTGATAACTTTCAGCTAGAAGGCGTTGTTGTCGGGTCCGTACGCATGCATCGAAACAATTCAGAGCTCTTCAAATGTATGCGCTAGTTGATGCCACCTCTTTTTATGCGTCTGCAGAAAAGGTTTTTGATCCAACGATACGCAAAAAACCCGTTGTTGTGTTATCAAACAACGATGGCTGTATTGTTGCTGCTTCACCTGAAGCGAAAAATTTAGGGTTCCCCAAATTCGAGCCCTACTTTAAATTAAAGCATGTACTCAACAAACATGGCGTTGTTATTCGCTCATCTAATTACGAGTTATATGCCGACCTGTCTGAAAAAATGATGAACACAATTAACCAATTTAGCGATCAAAGCTATGTTTACTCGATTGATGAATCATTTTTAAAATTCGATGGCTACGCGTCTATTGTAGATAGTTGGTATAACTACGGGCACTTAATAAGACGAACAGTATGGCGTCGGACAAAGCTTCCCGTCGGCGTTGGATTTGGCCCCACCCCTACACTTGCAAAAGCAGCTAATCACGCCGCAAAAAAGTTTACCGATGCAACGGGTGTCGCAGTTATTCATGATGAAGTAACACGTCAAGAGGTGCTATCGCGTATGGACGTTAGCAATGTATGGGGTATTGGTCGGCGGCTAACTAAAAAGCTCGCATTAATGGGGATCAACACCGCGCTAGATTTAGCACAGCAAAGCCCAAAGCACATGCGCAGACAGTTTAGTGTGGTATTAGAACGAACCGTTGAAGAGCTTAATGGCCATCAGTGTTTAGAATGGGATCAGGTCAAACAGCGCAAAAAAGAGATTTATAGCACACGCAGCTTTGGAGAGCGGGTTACCGACCCTTCAGCGTTAAAGGCGGCATTGGTAACCCACTGCTCTATTATTGCCAAAAAACTCAGACAACAACACTCTCTTACAAAACGTATTATTGTTTTTGCTCACTCTTCACCCCACGAAGACGGGTTCTTTAAAAAATCATTTATACAATCGTTTCCTGTCGCATCAAGTGACAGCACGGTTTTGGCCAAAGCCGTCGAGCAAATTTTTGACAGCCTGTTTAAACCTGGAGTTAAATATTACAAAGCAGGAGTTGGCGCAATCGAACTAGAAGATGATAACTTTCAGCAAGCAGATATGTTTAACGGATCTCAAGACAAACCACAACTTATGAAGGTAATGGACCAGATAAATAAGCGATATGGTACGACCGCGGCGCGGTTAGGTAGCGAAGTGCAAAGTACTGGTTGGACAATGAAGCGGGAGTATTTATCTCCGAGATATACCACTCGCTGGGCAGATATTCCCACGATAAAATGTTAACCGTGGGACAGATTATTCACTGATTTAATTTACCGGCGGTGGTGTAATGGTTCCACCTCCAAAAACTGCAGATTATTACTCTTTGGATAAAGGCTTTATTCGCTTACCTCAAATAGGATTTCAAGATACAAAAACATTAGCAAATACATAAAACTAGCTCTATTACTGGCTTAAAATTAATATACCAAAACTAGAGGCTGTTGATGTATAAATTATCTTATTTTGGGGCTAATCTTTTTAATTAACTTAAATAAATTGAGGAGTACTAGGAGAGTTCCCCCCACGGGTCACATAAAGAATTGCTTCGGTATCACGTATGTTTTCAAAACGCCTAACGGAGCTGATTGGCGTTGTGAAGTTATCTCCCTCTGAAAGCTCTATGCTTTCATTGCCCACGGTGATTTTTACACTGCCCTTATGCACAAATATCACTTCTTCTTCTTGTCTTATATGCTCTGGTATTGACGCATTAGGCTGCATTTTTAATGCACGCATAACAAAGCCATGTGACCAACCTAATCTTGATGATTTAATGTGCTCATTTTTGTTCTCATCGCCAATTAAAGCGGCTTCTTCAACGCCTGCAAACTTTGATAAAACCGTATCATTTTGCCAATCAAATTCTGCACATCTGAGTATAATCGACTTTAACTCTTCACTTGTCACTACCCTATGTGATTCTATTTGCGCCTTTGTCGTCACTGACATGGGCTGCTTACCGGCAGGAATAGCTTCACCTTTTGTTTTATCTATTAGTGAGCCATCCGCCAGCAGAACTAATCCGTATTCTTTAGCCATGTCAAACACTGAGGGTGACCACAAAACACGACCAGGATCATCGCCCCCTAACACCGCATGAAGGTAACCTAAATCGTCTCTATTACCTTCTTTAATACCTTCAATACATTCAAAACCACGGAAAATATCAGTTGGGATAGAGATAACATCACCTGCTGCCAAAGCAACGTCACCATCATCTGCATTGACACCAGACATAAATCGCCATACCCCAGTATGAACAACAAAAACTTCCTCGGTTAAATGGCTATGTTGGGAGTTCAGACACCCTGCTGGTTGGCGCGCACCACCAATGTTAAAGCCATGTGGAATACTGATATGTACATGCTGCTCAGGATTTTCAGCAACCCCAGGGCCAATAATCGTAAAATTTTCTTTTTTATCAGAACCTGGGCTTCGGGTGTCAATAAAGGCACTGGTGCATGGAATAAGTGACTGATATCTCACAGCTCTGTTTTCAATTGTCATCGTCTTTGCTCCTGTCATTTATGTATTGATCCGGTTGGATTATTGGGCTGTCCAGCCACCATCCACTTTGATGCTTGTCGCTGTTACCATCGAGGCCAATTCACTCAGTAAGAACAAGCATGCATTTGCAACATCTTCAGTGGTTGCGAGTTTTTTCATGGGTATCATGTTGTAAACGAACTCTTTAAATTCTTCATTCTCTAACATAGGCTTGGTCATAGGCGTTAGAACAAATGTTGGACAGACTGAATTGACTCGTATTCCTAATGGGGCTAATTCAACGCCCATTGCTTTGGTCAAACCCTCAACTCCGTGTTTTGACATACAATAGAGCGTTCTGCCTGGCGATCCCACATAAGCCATTTGTGATGACATATTCACAATAGCGCCACCGCCTGCTTTTTTAATGGGTGTCAATGCCGCCTTCGCAGTGCGATATAAGCTCTTTAGATTGAGATCTAGTACGATGTCTAAATCTTCATCCGCTTGATCAAACATATTGGCAACTTTATTGGTGCCAACGTTATTGACCAAGCCATGCAATTCGTTGAGAGATAAAACCCGATCCAAAAAATGGGGTGAGGTAATGTCTTCTTGCCACACTTGAATATGCGAGGGATGTTCATTTTGTAAAGCAATGAGGTCAGCCTGAGTTCTCGCAACTGCGATCACTTGTGCGCCGCATTTGGCTGCCATTAAAGCACACGCCCTACCAATACCTTTGCCAGCCCCCGTAACTAAGACCGTTTTATTAGCCAATAAACTCGAACTAAACCCATTCATAAAACACCTCAATACTTTTGCATTCGAAGTCATTATTAAGTACGATGAATTCATAATCAAGAATTTTTGTTAATTTGTTCAATAAAAAAAACACCAGCAGGAGTCGATAATGATTAGATATATCAAGAAAGGGCCTACATTAGAGGAAAAAGCAGAGTCAAACAAAAAGGTGCAAAAAATCGTAGAAGATATTATCGCTGATATCGAAAAAAATGGAGATTCAGCAGTCAGATCTTACTCAGAAACCTTCGACAATTGGACTCCGAAGTCATACGGACTTTCAAAGTCAGAAATCAAGGCATGTTATGAGCAACTTGATGATCAAGTGATTGCTGACATTAAGTGGGCACAGCAGCAGGTACGCAATTTTGCACAAATACAACGAGACTCAATGAAAGATGTCGAAGTCGAAACTTTACCTGGTGTCACACTTGGCCATAAACATATTCCGATGGAATCAGTGGGCTGTTATGTACCAGGCGGCAAATATCCGCTCGTTGCATCTGCCCATATGAGTGTGGTAACAGCAAAAGTCGCAGGTGTAAAACGTGTGATTGCTTGTGCTCCCCCTTTTGATGGTAAACCTTCACCCGCTATCGTTGTTGCTATGGATTTGGCTGGTGCGGACGAAATTTACTGTTTTGGCGGCGTTCAAGCGGTTGCCGCAATGGCAATTGGCACAGAAACAATTGCACCGGTTGATATGATTGTCGGTCCAGGTAATGCATTTGTTGCTGAAGCTAAGCGTCAGTTGTTTGGTCGAGTTGGTATCGATCTCTTCGCTGGTCCAACAGAAACGTTAGTCATTGCAGATGACACCGTTGATGGAGAACTTTGTGCGGCTGATTTATTAGGTCAAGCTGAACACGGCCTAAATTCTCCAGCAGTGCTACTTACCAACAGTGAAAAACTTGCTAAAGACACGGAGTTAGAAATAGCACGACAGCTAACAATTTTGCCGACTGCTGAAGTGGCAGGCCAAGCTTGGCGTGACTTTGGTGAAATTATCGTTTGCGATAACCATGATGAAATGCTTCAAGTTGCAAATGAGCTGGCCTTTGAGCACGTTCAAGTTATGACTGAAAATATCGGATATTATAAAGACAATATGCAAAACTTTGGGGCTTTATTTCTTGGTCCCGAAACAAACGTATCTTATGGCGATAAATGTATTGGAACAAACCATACCCTTCCAACTAAAAAAGCAGCGCGTTATACTGGCGGCTTATGGGTCGGTAAATTCATCAAAACCTGTACATTCCAAAAGGTCACACAAGCAGCATCAGTTGTCGTAGGTAACTATTGCTCACGTTTATGTGCTGTTGAAGGCTTTGCTGGACACAAGGAACAAGCCGATATTCGCTTAAGAAGATACGAGAAATAGAGCATTGGACAAGAAAAAACGAGTTACCTCTTATGACGTAGCAAAGGCTGCAGGTGTATCACAATCTGCAGTTTCAAGGGTCTTTTTAAAAGGCCGTAGTGTGTCAAAGAAAACCAGAGAAAAAGTATTAACAACTGCCAATGAGTTAGGTTATAAACCTAATGCAATTGCCAGAATGCTAATCACTAAACGCTCCGGTATGGTGGCTGTGATCTTGTCCTCTCGCGCAAATATAAATTACCCTGAAGTGTTGTCTTTACTCAATAAACGGTTAGCAGAATGCAACGAGCGAGTATTGCTTTTTAATCTAGATGACTCTGAAGGGCTTGATGAAATCCTAGAGCAAATTTGGACTTTCCAAGTCGATGGTGTGATTGCCCTTGCAGCGCACTTCGATAATGAGAGTATTGAAAAATTTAAAGACCATAATATCCCAGTTGTTTTATATAATCGTGTCGTGCTAGGGCAAACTGCCAGCTCAGTATGTGTTAACCATGAACAAGGTATATTTCAACTCGTAACGCTATTAGACAAACAAGCACATAAAGATTACTTGGTGCTTGCAGGCCCGACTGAATCAGACGTTGCCAATGAACGCTTAGAGTGTGCAATAAAAGCTTTAAGTGCAAAAGGTCATAAAGATGTGCCTATTCTTTATGGTGACTACAGCTATGACTCAGGTAAGCAAGCATTCCATCAATGGATGAAAGATAACAAAGCGCCTACCGCGGTTGTGTGCAGTAATGATCCCATGGCCATTGGCGTGATAGACGAAGCTCGCCGCAATTGGGGACTGCGTGTACCAGAAGATCTATCTGTTGTTGGTTTTGATGGCGTTAGTGCTGTTGCTTGGCACAGTTACCAACTGACGACTGTTAAGCAACCGCTTGAATTGATGACAAAAGCAGCAGTCGATATCTTACTCGAGCAAATTGAAACCCCTGATAACCCCGCTCAGTTACGTGTATGGTCCGGCTCCTTAATAGAAGGTAATACCGTTGGCCCAGCAAATCCAAAAACATAAACCCACACTCGTTTTTTTGCCTGGTACGTTATGTACCAGCAAAATGTTTCAGCCCTTTTTAAACAGTGCGCATTATAATAGTGTTGTCATTGAATTCAGTACTGAAAACTCACTACTACACACAACGCAACGATTGAAAGAAACACTAGAAGATCAACCTGTAGTTTTAGTAGGTTTTTCAATGGGTGGCATCTTAGCTTTTGATTTTATTCGCCATTACCCTGACCAAGTTATTGGTTTATGCCTTTTAAACAGTAATTGTCATGAAGATTTACCAGGCAGAGAAGAAGGCCGAAATCAGCACATCGAAATAGCAGAAAAACAAGGAGTAACGTCGTTAATTCGGTCTGTTTATTTGCCCGTTTATTTTAAAAATACCCAATGCAACGAAGCTCAGGTAGTTGTCGATATGGCAAAAGACCTTGGTATAAATGTGCTAAAAGCACAGTTTAATATTTTATCGCAAAGGCCCAATTCTGAAAAATTGCTCAGTCAGTTTGATAAACCCAAACTGATCATTGGTGCCGAAAACGATATTCCCTGTCCTGTTGAACATCAAAAATATATGTCATTACTCGCACAAGATGCTGAACTACATATTATTAAAAATACAGGGCATTTTGCGCCCCTAGAAAAGCCTTACGAAATCAAACACATTATTGAACAATGGGTGGAAACGTATTATGACTAGTTTTAAATGCGCTTTATCTGAGCAAAAGCCTTTATTAGGCACTTTTTTAAAAACACCACATCCGCATAATACTGAAGTGATTTCAAAACTGGGCTTTGCCACAATCTGCTTAGACGCAGAACACGCCCCTTTTGAACGGCACGCTCTTGATGTATGTATTTTGGCGGCAAAGGCAAATAATCAGCATGTTATCGTTAGGCTGCCTAATGATCATCATGATACCGTTCTAAATGCATTGGATTTAGGTGCCGATGGCATTGTGATACCGCATATTAAAACTGCTCAGCAGCTAAAGAGAATAATTAAACAGAGTTATTTTGGAAATAATGGTCGTGGCTATGCAGGCTCAACAAGAATGGCTGGTTACACCACAAATAGCATACAAGACAATTTACAACATAATAAATTAAACACCAGCATTATTGCTCAGATTGAAGATTTAGATGCACTTGATGATCTGGATGCAATATGTAGTGTTGATGGCGTAGATTGCTTATTTATTGGCCGCATGGATCTCACTGTTGCTTTGGGGGAAACCGACCCCAATGCACCTAAGGTAATTCAAACAGTTGAGCAAATTGTAAATACAGCCAATAGACACAATGTGACTACAGGTATGTTCATCGCTAATTTAGCTGAACTAGAGCACTGGATAGACAAAAAGGTCTCTTTGTTTTTGCTTGGCTCTGATCATGGTTTTATGATTTCTGGTGCAAAACAACTACAAAATCGTTTTACCGAAGCTGTAAAAAATACCGTTGAAGCTCAGTAATCCCACATTCATACGACAGCTTGGGCTCCTCAATAAACTGAGGAGCTAACTGTAATCTCGCTCAAAAAACCTAACAATTACAAAGAGACATAGACACAGCCGATAAACTTACCTACAAGAATACAAAACATTTCACTGCGTATTTTACACAACTCTATTTACAATATACCTTCTACAAAATGGCCGCGATAAAAAAACGATTCAATCCCAGTCAAGTCATAGCTGTGTGTACACAACGCTCATTTATATGCATGTGATTAAACACACAAGCAGAGCATTGCATATCCTATGCGTTATACAAACACGTCGAGCTAAATCAAATTGATGGGGTATGCCGGTTGAAATGAGTCAAAAGAAGAATTTAAATACCATTAATAATAAAAAGCTAAGTAGATACCCACTTAGCTTTTGCAAAATAACGTTTCAAGATAAAATCAGTAATGAGCTACATGAAAGTATATTTAAAGCTGGCTCCCCATATTCTAGGGTTATTCCAGTTTGCCTGGACAGAGTTGGCTGGCGCACCATTCACAATTTGTGAATGCACAACACCACGGGTCAATACTTGCTCATCACCTACATTTTGTACAAAGAAATCCAACTGAATATTATCATTGATAATATAAGTCAATCGGGCATCAATAATCGCATGCGCATCTACTTTAACTTCATCAATATTGGTATCAAAGGCATAGTAATCATCTGAGTACTTAATCGAGATGTGCGGTATCAAATAAGCGTCATTACCTAACTCATATTCATAAGTGGCCGCTAAGCCCAACGTATATTCAGGTGACATAGCTGGACGCCATCCCTTAAAACTAAATTGACTGTTATTGTCATTCACATCCTGACGACCATTTAGGTTACCCAGCCCTAGTAAGGGTCTTAACTCAGAGTTACCGACTGCATAATCATCCGAAAATGTAGAATCTAAATAAGCCAACGATGCCGAGATTGATAACGCATCAACTGGATACCATTGAATTTCTACTTCAGCCCCTAACGACTCGACTGCGCCCCCATTTTCATAATATTCAAATGTTGTTTGAGTGCCTTCGGCAACACATTGTAATATTGTTTGACCAGAAGTTGTGTCGTTACAGGCAACCGCAAATAGTTGTGCTTTAACGTCGTCGTATTCATTAATGAATGCAGAGGCATTAAAACGCATAGCACCTTCAAGTAGCATTGTTTTTAAACCGACTTCATAAGAGATAACCTCTTCATTATCGTAAAGAGGCTCAGCACCTCGAGAGACAACACGACCGTCATTTGCACCTCCCGTTCTATACCCTGTTGCAGCACTTGCGTAAATCATACTGTCATTTGATACATCGTATTCAATGGCCGCTTTCCATAAAACGGCTGAGTCACCCCAATCAGGAATACTTTCACCCGTAAAGGTTTTTTCATCTTTGTTGTAACGTAAGCCGCCAACCAGTCGCAATTCATCTGAGACTTGGTAACGTAACTGACCAAAAATAGCAATTGAATCAACGGTATGCGGGTCATAATCAGGATTTCCCCAGCTCGGCACACTGACACTGTCTGCCACGCCATCCCCTGTCGTATCTTCTCGCCATAACCAAGACCAGTCAGCTTCTTGATCGTAATAATATAATCCAGCTATCCACTGTAATGGGCTGTCATAATTTGATGAAAATTGCAGTTCAGTTGAAAAGTTCTTTTGATCATCTTTTCGACCAAAGCCACCGACAAAATCTAGCCCACCATCGCTATAATCATTGTCATAAAATTGTGTGCCCGATAATTTTGAGTAATTTGTGGTCCACTTAATGTCAGCAATATCATTGCCATAATATTCAAGTATCGTTGTGGCTGAAAAGGTTTCCTGTTTATCCAAAGAGAATGCATTACGATAAACATCGTAAGGACCTTTATCGTTTCTTTGCGCATTCGCTGGTTGATAAATGTGGCCAGGCGTTACAGTTGCATTAGGATTAAAAACACCGGAACCAGGTGATGTTTCAGATATCTGATAACCTGCTATTTGTTGATAACCCCATATTGCTTCAGAATTGGCATCTTTATTTGAGTAATCGAAACGTACCGTAAAGTTAAAATCTTCACTGGGTTCATAACGGGTAACCGAACGCGCATAAAATTGATTTTTTTCTCTTAAATCATCAGATGGGCCTGATAATACGTGGTTTTCTATCAAACCATCATGGCGGTCAGATGCAACGACAAAGCGAGTGGCAATATCATCCGAAATTGGTAAGTTCAGCACGCCTTCGTAAGCACTGCGATTATATGCGCCTGTGGTGATTTTTAAATGGCCTTCTAATGAGTCAATGACTGGCTGCTTAGTAATAACATTGATACTGCCCGCAAATGTATTTCTGCCGTATAAAGTACCTTGTGGTCCACGAAGCACTTCTATTCGTTCAATATCAACAAAAGCTCCCAAGCCAGCGGTGGTGGTTGGCACATAAATACCATCTTGAAAGATGCCAACCACTTGCTCAGCAATACCGGTTCCTGCAACACCGACTTCATTGGTTCTAGCGCCTCGCATAGCAGGTCGAACTTCACCGCCCGAGCTGCCAACTTTTAGGCCTGGCACAACACTTTCCAAACCGGTGATATCGACAATACCTGCACGTTCAATGGCTTCATCACCCACCGCTGTAATAGAAGACGATACCTCTTGCAAACTTTGCGCTTGACGGTTAGCGGTAACAATAATTTGCTCGATGCTGCCTTTTTTTTCAGTTTTCGGTGTTTCTTTGTCATCGTCAGCAAAGGCAATAGGAATACATAAAGCGTTTGCTACTGAGATTGAAATAATGGCCTTAGAAAATCTTTTAATCGAAACTGGCTTCATGGTGTCCCCCTACTTGCTACTTTGCCACAAGCTTGTTTGTTGATGAATATTTTATTTATAAGTGTACTTTTTATGAACACTTTTATTTGTACTTCGGAATCAAAAACAAGTCAATTAAAAAACAACTTAAAATTAATTTAAATTCTTTATAACTTTTTAACTCTCACATATAAACATTAAAAACAACAAGTTAACCAAAAGCAGGCTAACACCAAAATGGAGTGACTTCGAAATCAAATATTGATTTTAAGAGTGAAACTAATTTTCACTTTGAATTTTTATAGTATGGAGGGATCAAGGTTAGGCGCTCCAATTGAATGAAGCGCATTGCGAGATAACACGGATTATTGATTATTACGTGCTTTATTAAACTCCCTCATACGTGCTAATACATCAACGCCCAATTGCATATAAACAGAAAGCAGATCGATAAGGACCCAGTTCTCCCTAATTAAACTGCCTTCTAATCGCCAAAAATCGAGACTGCGCATAGTAACTTTTTGTCCGCCAGGTGCAATGCCTAACCAGCCTGAACCACTGACAGTCATAGTCATTCCAGGCCAAGCTGTAAAGCCCACATAACTGTTATCAGCAAATGCATGTCCTAAATGCGGATCACCAACTCTATCTGGTAAGCCATTTAAAAAAGGGATCTGATGCCAATTTCTAAAGCCATTTAATGTTCTCGCTGTACCAATACCCGATGGGCCATACCAAGAGCACTTTGGATGCCAATATTTTTCTAATTGCATGGCCTTAACACCACCAGCGGCGTAGTTACCTAACGCATCACACATATTAACAACCGTCTTTAGAGCCTTATGTGTCAAGCCTTTCTCTTGCTCAACCAAGCTTATGCCATCTAATGTTGCAGGACCGGGGACGTGCCATTCCCTGCCCAAGCTGGGTACCATGGGCCAAGCATTGGCTTGCATCATCAGTTCTGGAATATCCCAAATTGCTTGAAATTCGCATACTTTCCCCTTGTCGAATTTATAAAACTCATGGAATCTCATCGAGACCATATGACCCGTTGGTGGTATGTCTAAAAAAGGCTTTGAGAAAGTGCCACAATAATAACCACATGCGCCGACCCAACTAGCTCCTTGTTCAGTCTCACCTGCGATAATAATGGTATCACGCCGCTCTAGATCATCGATTGATTGACTAAGAGGCAGAATGGCCTGCTCAAATAACGATTTAGGACCATACATTGTCTCAAATGGGTAACACAGTTGAACTTTAGCGTCTGTTGAAAATAGATGGTTTAATGCAACCTGAACGTTTTCAGGTTCAAAATTGTATTGAGTTTGACTGAGCTCATAAATGCATTGCTTATTATCTAAGTGTGTACAAGACATAAATCCAGCCTTCTTAATTTACTGTTGGGTTTAAAATACACGCGGTGCGTGCCAAGATATCAACCCCCTGTTGCTTCAGCCAATAAGGAATATCCATAAACACCCAATTCTCAAGTAGTTTGTCGCCAGAGCGGTAATATACGTCCACAATGCGCATATCTGCACGGGTGTCACCACTGGGAAGTCCTAAAAAACCACCTTTTGACTTGTTAGTTAGGTTTGGCCAACCAAAAAAGCAAGCAAATTTACCCTCTGCAAAACGACAAACATGGCCATTAAACACTTTGTCATGAAGGCCCTCTCTAAATGGATACATATGTTGTTCTTGATAACGAGCAATCGTGTAAGTTGCACCAATCCCTGCCGGTCCATACCAAACCATGTCATCATGCCAATTCTTCTGCATCACTTCAGGACCGGCTCGATCATTGCACGTTTGGTTTAATATGCTTAAATCTTCGATCATGGTATTGAGTACCTTGAGTGTTATTTTTGCTTCATTGGGGTCATGCTCTTCAAATAACAGTCCATCATGGTGTCTTGGCCCAAAATAAACAGACGCAGATCCTGTTTGGGGAGGCAAAGGATTACACCCTGCTTGTTGCATCAAACCGATAATATCAAGCCATAAACCAGTTTTGGTAATTTTGCCATTCTCAACACAATTGAATTCAGCATAGCGCAGCATCACAAGCTTGCGATTTGCTTTGATCCCCAGCCAATCACAATCAAATAGCCCCATAAAGTGACCCATGCTCATAACCCAGTTTTCACCACTAATCTCATTTTCACCCGCCATAAATATATCTTCACGACGTTGTAAATTTGAAAATGATTCAAGCAAAGGTTGCCATACCTTGTCAGCTACCTCGTTTTTACATGACAAATGATTAAAGGGATAAACACCATAAAATTGATATTCGTCAGCTAAAAACTCTTTTTGAATATTTTTTACACCTTTTTTTGAAGCTTGCTCCATCGCTTTAAAGTAATTAATAATTAATGACTTTTCGGCTTGATAACTGCTCATAATTTCTCCCCATTTGATTTGTATTATTGTATTTATGACTTAGAATGTATTTACTATTGACTTCGAAGTCAATATGATGAAATTATCAAAACAAATAAAAATAACTAAATATTCAGGATTAGAGGCAAGATTATGATTGAGTTTGGGGCGCTAAACTGGGGAATATTGATAACTTACATTATTGCCAACCTGTTATTAGGACTAGTCATCGGTAAAAAAATTAAAACCGATGAAGATTTCTATATAGGACAAAAAACAACGCCTTGGTGGGCAATTGGCATATCGGTCATTGCAACCTATGTCAGCGCAATGACATTCTTGGGCGCGCCAGCTTGGGCTTATAATGAAGGCTTAAGTGTCATTGCCATTCATCTAAATTATCCCCTTGTCATTATGGCCGTGATCATTTTCTTTTTTCCATTTTTCTACAATGCCGGCGTTGCCTCTATTTATGAATATCAGGAAAAGCGCTTTGGAAAACGTGCCAGAGCATTGATCTCTTCACTTTGGCTAATATCTCAAACCATGTCTTCGGCTGCTGTACTGTATGCCACTTCCGTCGTACTCAGTTTTATCACTGGGATTGATGTTATCGCAGCCATTTTTATTGTGACGCTAATTGCGCTTATTTATACCGTATTAGGTGGCATTACCGCTGTTATTTGGACGGATGTAGTGCAGTCTGTCATTTTATTTACAGGTGCGGGGATCATTTTTTATGCCCTTGCCCAAGAAAGTAGCTTTTCTATCATGGATGCGTTAACACAGCTAAAGTCAGAAGGTAAATTAAACCCACTCAACATGGATTTTGACTTTACAGCGACCAGTACAGTATGGAGTGGCGTGATTGCCATGGCGCTTTATCACACCACGGTTTACGGAACCAATCAAATGATGGTGCAAAGAACTTTAGCGGCTAAAAATATCGGTGACGCTAAAAAATCATATCTACTGATGGGTTTTGTTGCTTTCTTTATTTACTTTTTCTTTATCATTCTCGGGGTACTATTTTACGCCTATTACCAAGGTAAACCTTTCGAAAATGACAATACCATTATCTTGCAGTTTGCATCAGATTACGGCATGCCCGGCCTGATGGGGATCATTGCGGCAGCGGTGATGGCTGCGTCTATGTCAAGTTTAGACTCTGCATTTAACTCCCTTTCAACAGTCACCACCATCGATTTTTATAAAAAATATTTCAAACAAGGTAAAAGTGAAGCGCACTATTTAAAAGCATCTCGTTTATTTACGCTACTTTGGGCGGTGATTATTATTTTCCCTGCCATTTTATATCACTTGCATAGTTCAGGTTCTATTTTAGAGGTACTCAGTAAGGTTGGATCGTATTTTGTGGGCGCGCAACTAGGCATGTTTGTCCTAGGGTTCTTTTTTAAACAAGCCACAGAAAATGGCTTATTAGTTGGAACAGGTACTGGCTTTGTGGTGGTTGCCGCAGTCGCAATAGGCACAGATATCGCTTGGCCTTGGTATTGTCTAATTGGTGCTGGCACAAATATTTGTATAACGCTCATTGCTAGCCGCATATTAGACGGCAAACAGCATACTCTCTCTGAATATACTGTTAAAGGCCAAATCAAAAAGTTTGCCGATGAGGGCTGGGCTGAAAAAGAGCATGGCTGGTATCGCTTACCTGGCAAAATAGATCCCATTAACTACTGGTTATTTGCTTTCTTTATCGCCACTTTACTCTTTCTATCTTCCTTACAATACTTAGTTTAAGAGGAAAAATGATGTCAATAATCACACATTTTTACAATGCATTAAAAGGCCAAGGTAATTTAAATGAGCTTGCCATGGATAATATGAGACTCAATGCCTCTTATCCTATCAACGAGTTACACGGGATCAATGAGGTTTCATTAGGCTATTGGCAACATTTACAACAGGCTTTACCTGATATTGAAAGAAAACCGATGATTGAGTTTTCAAGTGACTATCAAGGGGCACAGTGGATCGCTGCAACAGGCTACTTTATAGGCACGTTTAGTAATCACTTATTTGACATCCCTGCTACGCATAAAACGCTCTATTTGCGGTTTACTGAACTGGTAAAGCTAGAACAAGGCAAAATTGCCGATTACTTCATCATTTTAGACTTCCTCGATGTGATGAATCAAGCAGGTGTAAACCCTTTGAGGAAAAGCTTAGGTCATGATGGTTTAATCATGCCTCCCAGCACAATGGATGGCTTGAACCCCGTGTCTAGTTCAACTGAGTCAGCTGACATAACAGAAAAGCTTGTTATGGATATGCTAGATGAATTAGGCAGATTCGATGGAAAATCATTAGAAAGCATGCAACTTAATAAGTTTTGGCATAACGATTTTATGTGGTACGGACCAGCAGGTATAGGTACAACTCGAGGCATAAAGGGCTTTAGAAAGCATCATCAGGGCCCATTTGTATTTAGCTTTCCAGATAGAGCCGTTGATAACAAGGCAACCATAATTAAAAAAGGGCACTATGTCGCAACTGGGGGTTGGCCGCATATGCATGGTTCTCACTTATCAGGTGGCTGGCTGGGCCTGCCTCCAAGTGGTAAAAACCTTGAACTCAGAGTCATGGACATTTGGCGTCGAGAAGGAAACAAATTAAAGGAAAACTGGGTTGGAATAGACATCATCCATATGTGCAAGCAAATGGGCCTAGATGTTTTTGAAATGATGAAGTTAAGCAACAATTTATAGTTTTCTTTAACTCAAAATGACTTCGAATTCAACACATAAAGAAAAGATAGTAAATTATGACTCAAAATAAGATCACCCAAGTCTATTGGAAAGACATCTCTGAATTGCTGGCACCAACAGGCCCAAAATCGCAAAAAATGACTGGGTTTGATGAGGAATTTATCGACATTGTCGATTACATTATTCGCATAACACATAGAATATGGGAACAGAAAAACATCGGTCTTTGCTTAGATTACTATGCGCAATATTGTCCTGTGCATACGTTGGGCAGCTACTCAGATCAGGTAGATACCATTGTCACTAATACGCTAAAAACCATTGGTGCCTTCCCTGATCGCTCTTTGATTGGCGAAAACGTAATTTGGCGAGAGCTCGGTGAACAAGATGGTTATTACTCTTCTCACCGCATAACAAGCATTATGACCAATAAAGGACCTTCGGAATTTGGCTCTGCTACGGGTAAAACTGGCAGAGTGACAACCATTGCCGACTGTGTGTGCTTTGAGAACAAAATCGTCTATGAATGGCTCATGCGAGATAACAGCTTCCTCATTAAACAGCTAGGAATTGAACTGATTGACGCAGCCAAACACTTTGCGACATTTAAAGCGCCAGATGAATTTTACAAATGGCGTAAAAATGAAATAAACAGGATTAGAAAACAAGAACTAACAGACCATCAATGGCACACACCGATTGATAAAACCATGGCCGATTTTGCATCTCAATGGCTAGATACCTTCTTCAATCGAAAAGATTACGGACCTATTTCACAGTTCTACCACCTCAATGCGAAAGTGCAATGGCCTGGTGGGGTTGAGTCAGTCGGTATTACAGGTATCAGAGGCGTATTTATTCAGTGGTTAGCACAGTGTCCTGATGCTTTGGCAACATGTGATCATATTGCCATCACGCCCTTTGAGGATAAGGGATTCGACATTGCCATTAGATGGTCTTCGATTGGTCGCTTTTTAGCCACAGAACCACTATTTTCAACTTACAATGGTCAAGATTTTTTTATTTTGGCAGCCACACACTTAAGAGTAATTTCAGGAAAAATCCAACAAGAATGGACTGTATTTGATGAAGTTGCTGCTTATGCAAACCTTATTCGTGATCATGACATTCAGCAAAGGGGTGAACCATGCTAACTACTTTTATAAATACAATTACCAAAGGTGATGTAGCTGGACTTCAGCATAAATTACTGCATTCAACGTGTTGGTCTCAGCATTTACATAAAGCATATGGTGCGGGTCAGATAAAAAACCGACTTATTTGCCTATTTCAACAATTTGGTAAATGCACCATTGAAGAATCATTTGAATTAAAATCTGACAATGAACATATTATTTGTCTAAGTATAAAACCTGAAAAAGCCCAATCGTCAGTACATTATATATTATGGCTTGAAACTAACGGGCAAGTGATAAAATCAATTGATGCGATGCTTGATACTATGAAACTGGACTGTATCAACAAACACTCTAAAAAAACAATCTTAAATACACTGCCGACCCCTGATGCCTTTATTTTACATGATTATGATCAGCAAAATCACCTGCAATGCGAATTGGTAACACCGACAAACATTGCAAATATATCAGACAAGCTAGCATCATTGCTTGATGCATGGTGGTCTATATGGAGCGCTGCCCAGTTATCTAAAATAGACAGCATATACGAGAAGCAAGCCAACATTATTTTATCCGGCCATGAAGATGCGATTAAACCCTCAGCATTATTTGAATTTATTATGAATAAATACGCTCATTTATCTCGCATTTTTTGTCAAATAGAAAAGGTGATTGTCGATAAAGGCAAAGTCGCTGTGAAGTGGTATCTAGATGGAGACGAAAACGGTAAACGAATTAGAGTGCCATACGTATCTATCTTGTCGTTTAAAGAGGGGAAAATCAATCAAGATATTACCATCGCTGATTTATGTGCTCACAAAAAACGATACCCAGAATCTGATTTATATCGCCATTGCTAGAGGCTGTCTTCAAGTTCACGTTACAGTAGTGTGATCGATATTTACATGCAACACTTCAATTTTGGCAGCTGAATGTTGCCATTTCGGGCAAGTATATGGACTTTACAATGCAAAATACTTAAAAATAAATACAGTACTAGCGTAAACGACTGACAATCTGTCATCTAAAAAATACGTCTTTTTCTCGTTAAATTATAACAAAGATCCTGTTCCTTCGTGGCATATGCATAATGGCTTTTTCTCTGCAACCTCTTCATAGCAACTGTGAGTTTCACCCGCACCATCACTTAGCCAAATATCTCATGATAATACTCCCTATTTTCAGTAGTACATACATGCAGTGAAAAGTCGCCTTTACTTATAATCAGCTTGTAAAGTCACTCGGTTTAAGTGTTTTTACACATCATTTAACATTAGCCTAGTTCCTATTTTGATTCAATCGTTTAGTAACTTTCTATTTTGATTTTCAGTATGTTCTTTAAGGGAAGTTTTATCGTTCTTAACGGCGAACTTTTATGGTTTTATCTTAAGACACAAGCAACTTGACCGCTTCTCTTTTTGCGACATGGCACAAATATATACTGCACCGCGGGTGTTACCCCTTGAAAAACATATTATATGCCCTGATTAAAGCTTTACTCTTTTAAATTGAGCTTATGATGTTATTGAGGCTGTTGAATATTCTAGTTGTTTGCTACCTACTATTTACGGATGGTTTTTCATCTGTAAGCGATGTTGTGTATGCGCAAAAAACACCTCATATTCAAATAAGTGAAGCCGCTTATAATCACCCTGTCTATAGCATTAACGTCAGTGCGCCTCAAAAACCTGATACATATTACTTTACCTCTGACGACTCAGGTTCACTCTTTGGTTTTGAAAGGCCCTACCAACAGCCCGCTGTGCGCTTTATGCACCCAAAACAACACGCTGAATTTATACTTGTTTTTGAACTTGCATCTGACACCTTCATCAAGGAGCAGCGCTTACGCCCTGACAAGCTCAAGCAACCTTGGTACCAATGTAATTCTCGGCCTGCACGCGGCTTTATTGATGCCTGTAAACCAGCGAATTTAGTCTATAAAGCTCGCCTCACTTACCACGCTTAACCTCACTTATCTCTGAAAAATCTTTTTTAAATTTTTGGCATAACACCGTTTTGCCAACACAGATGAGTGAATTATGAAAAATCTATCAAACAAAAAATCAAACCGTAGTTTGATGCCATGGGTACTTGTACTTGTCATTAGTATGATGATAATCAGCGCATTGCCTAATTTATACCCGAACAATACTATTATAAAAATAACTGCTGATGGCCCCACTATATCAGCAAGTAAAGTAACCCAACTATTAGCTCAGGCTGAATTACCCGCTCAGGAAGTATCTGCCTTGTATAAAACAGGGGAAATACGGGTACTACTAGAAAACCCGACACTGAGCGTAAAAGCCCAAGCACTATTACAAAATAAATTAGAGATCGATAATGTGACCGTGCACAGTGAAGCAACTACGCCCGCATGGCTAGAATCACTTAACTTGGCGCCATTAAAATTAGGTTTAGACTTAAACGGCGGGGTTCTTTTTGTACTAAAAGTAGAAACGGACAAGGCCCTCGATGAACGGCTTGAAAAACTGCGTGTCGTAGCAAAAGACTATAGAATTGAGCATAAGCTTCGCGGTATCAAAATAGGGCCAATTGTTGAACATCGCATCGCTATTACCGCTACTCACGCACAGCCTAGCAACCTTACTAGGTTTAAACAGGCACTAAAGCAAGACTACCCCAATATCGTTATTCTGGAAGAAAAATATAAAACACACTCTCAATGGCTACTTAGCTTTAATGAAGAAAGCCAGAAAAAGATGGCAACTCAAGCGGTAGATCAAGCAATTAGTACATTGCGTTCTCGCATTGAACAACTTGGGATCACCGAAGCTGTGACACAGCGACAAGGCAAACATTACATACGTATAGAGCTGCCTGGTGTGCAAGACCCTGCTGAGGCAAAGCGTTTAATAGGCGCGACTGCTCAGCTTTCTTTTCACGCCTTAAAAACACAAGGTGGGCAATCGGTTAACTATAAAAATGGCGGCACAGTAAAGCTTAACCCGCTACCAATTTTTACCGGATCCGATATTGAATCAGCACAAGCGAGTCGCGATGAGTCGGGCCAACCTTTAGTTCAACTCATGCTATCCCCCGCAGGAGGCGAAAAAATGCGCCAATTCTCCCGCAAGAATGTCGGTAAACCCATGTCGACACTCTACGGCGAATACCATACAAATAAAGCGCAAGAGGTGGTGAAAAAGCAAGAAGTGATTTCAGTAGCAACCATTCAACAAGTTCTCAGTCGCCAATTTAGTATCACAGGTCTTGGTACAATGCAGCAAGCACAAGAACTGGCGATGATATTAAGAGCGGGATCATTGCAAGCACCCATTACTATTGTAGAAGAACAAACAATTGGCCCAAGCTTGGGAGAGCAAAATATCAAAAATGGGTTTAATGCGCTGAAATTAGGCCTTGCGATCACCCTTTTATTTATGCTTTTTTGCTACGGTCGATTAGGGGCCGTAGCGGTTATATCCTTGCTGATTAACTTAGTCTGTTTATTAGGCTTGATGTCATTATTACCGGGCGTCGTTTTAACGCTTCCAGGTATAGCAGGACTGGTGCTGACTATTGGCATGGCTGTTGATACGAATGTGATCATCTTTGAACGCGTGCGTGATGAAATAAAATTAGGTGCCCGAGCAGTATCGGCGTTAAAACACGGCTATGACCAAGCTATGTCGAGTATTATTGATGCCAACCTGACAACCATGATCACCGCACTTGTGTTACTCGGAGTTGGCTATGGCCCGGTGAAAGGTTTTGCGATCACATTAACGCTTGGAATACTAACCAGCCTGTTTTCAGGCGTTTTAGTTTCGTCATACCTATCCCCGCTGTTTATTCATAAAAACAACGTAACCAAACAACAGCAAGTTAATAAAAAAGGAGCGCGTCATGCATAGTTTTTGGCAACCTGTTCGCAAAACAGGCTTTACTCTCAGTCTATGTCTGCTCTTTGCCAGTATTATCACCTTTTATGTCAGCCCTATTAGTCTTGGATTAGATTTCACCGGGGGGTACATAGTAGACTTTACACTATCATCTAACATTCAACGTTCTGATTTAAGTGTCGAATTAGCGCATTTAACCCATGAAGCTTTTACGCTCAGCCATATTCACGCGCACCAATGGCGATTGCTATTCTTACCAAGTGTTAATGCGAGTGAAGTTAGCGTTTTTCAAAATGCGATTGAATCTCACCTTAATGCCACTATCATTGAAAGTAAGTTTCTAGGCGCACAAGTTGGCGAAGAGCTTAAAGTCAGTGGTGCATTGGCAGCCCTGTTTGCGATCATATCAATACTTATTTATTTAATCGCGCGCTTTGAGTGGCGGCTGGCGGTTGCGGCTACTGTGGCACTATTTCACGATATACTCATTACAGTGGCCCTTTTGAGTTTACTAAATATTACCTTTGACCTTACGGTATTGGCGGCATTACTCGCAATTGTTGGCTACTCACTCAACGACAGTATCATAATTGGCGACCGCATTCGTGAGTTGATCCGCGCCAAGCCGCATCAACTTGTCAGTCATTCAATAACTGAAGCTCTGCAGAGTACACTAAGGCGTACATTAATTACGTCACTCACGACGTTATCGACAGTACTCGCAATTTGGTTACTCGGGGGGGAAGCGCTTAATGGGTTTTCCACAGCGCTTTTGATAGGGTTAACTGCGGGTACCTTTTCTTCTATTTTTATCAGCGCGACCTTACCTGAGTTTATGGGATTAAACTTCGAGAACTACCAAAAGTATGATAATGATGAAGTGAAGCGACAACTTGCTGAGCCTTAATGATTTATTAGGGGCAATGGGGCGGTTTTTATAGAAAGCCGTTCCATCACAAAATCTCAACAATTTACTCATCAAAATTGGAATAGCACAACCCAAAAAAAACACAAAAAATAAACAAATTAACAACAAAACCACTCCATTCGCACTCAAAGTAAACAAAATTGTAACATTTCTCATGTTTAATTTAGCGCTCAACAATATTAGAGTAATTACTTATGTCTATTTCACGTCGAAGTTTTTTAAAAGGATCCGCGCTACTTACCGTTATGCCAATGAGCTTATCCCTCTCTGGCTGCACTTTTAAAACGAACCCTTTTAGCCATGGCGTTGCCAGTGGTGACCCCTTACACGATGCACTGATTATTTGGAGTCGAGTGACGATCCCTGAGGAAATATCTGAATTAATCGACATATCAAACGTAATCTTGCCCGTTCGCTGGCAGATATCTCTTAGTCCAACATTTAATCAAATTTTCAAAGAGGGCGTCTTTGAAACCAGCCAACAGAGGGACTTTACTATTAAAGTTGACGTAACCGATCTTACATCAGATAGTCACTACTATTATCGATTTGTTATAGAAGAATTTGAAGAGCCCATTATCTCTCCCGTTGGTCGTTCAAAAACTCTGCCTCAATATGATGTATCAAACGTAAAACTTGCCATGACATCCTGTTCACACTTTAGCTATGGCTATTTTAATGTCTACGCACGCATCGCTGAAATCGACGATTTAGATGCAGTTCTGCATTTAGGTGATTATTTATATGAATATGGCAATGAAGATGTATACCGTAACCCTTTCTTGTGGGGGCGGTTAGTTGAGCCTAAACATGAAATGATAAGTTTAGCTGACTACCGGCTTCGTCATGCAACCTATAAAACCGATAGTGACTTACAAACACTGCATAAAACACACCCTATGATCTGTATTTGGGACGACCATGAGTTCACTAACGACACATGGCGTGATGGCGCAAAAAATCATAATGACAATGAAGGCGACTGGCACACCAGAGCAAACGCAGCTATTCAAGCTTATTATGAATGGATGCCAATTCGTGAACCGCAAAATGGTCACAGAGAAAAAGCTTATCGCACATTTAAATTTGGACAATTACTGCATTTAAACATGCTAGATACGCGTTACATTGGTCGTGACCAACAAGTCGATATAAAAGACCCTACCCGCCTCGACCCAATGCGCACTTTATTGGGTTTTGAACAAGAGCAATGGCTCGAGGACAATATGCTTGAGGCCAAAAATAATGGGGTTACATGGCACCTTATTGGTCAGCAAGTTCAAATGATGCAAATACAAATGCTTGGTCAACCCATCAATGGTGACGCCTGGGATGGTTATCCTGCTGCACGCGAACGACTGTTGACTTTTGTTGAGCAAAGAAATATTGATAACGTGGTATTTCTAACTGGCGACGTACATTCATCATGGGCAGCCAATATCGCTAAAAACCCATATGATTGGCATCAATATAATCGTTTTACTCATGATGGTGCTTTGGCGGTAGAAATTGTCACGCCTTCCGTTACATCCCCCTCAATTCCAGTACCTGGCTTACAACAGATCATTGGCGATGTTGGCAAAGTTCTTAAACCAGAGAACCCACATATTCGATATGTTGATCTAAAAAATAGAGGGTTTGTCACCTTAAATATTACTCCTGAGCGCTTAACCTCTCAGTGGCACCATGTTCCTGTTGTTGGATTTAAAAATAATCAATCATTCATAGACAAAACCTTATACGTTGATGCGGGGACACCTAAGCTCTTAAGATAGAAACTCTGCGTGTTTAAAGTAGAACTCTAAACGCGACTATCCTGAAAAAAATAAAAGTAGCGCCAACGTGTTGGTGCTACTTGCCTTTAAACCAGTAAACCAGTAAACCAGTAAACCAGTGTATAAAAAAAGCTCAATAGGTGGTTTTTTTGAACAAATGTGAAAAAACTTTTTAACTGCTAAATGATAGCTAATCAAACAATTAGTCATAAATATGCAATTTACCTTTCGTTTTTATGTTACTCCATATTATACCTTTAATTTTTAAGGTTCTTGCTAAGCACTTATCATTTTGACCATATCACAAAACTAATTCATTCAGCTTAGAGTGTATGTTAAAGCAAAGAGTCGCTTTCCTTTTTTATCTAAAAACTAATCCAAATCTATGTTTAGTTCGTTCAATAATTAGTGAAAGTAAATTTTAGGTGAGTATATGATTAACACTACATATGATGTTTCAACGCTAAGCTCATTGGAAAAATCAGACGAGGACGAAGTTCGTAAAAAGTTGAAAAAGAAAAAAGATGAATTAGCATGTGACTGTGAACTAAGAAAAATAGAAGCCCAATACAACCTTGATTATCTGTTTGAAGATGATGCCCAAATATAACGTTTGTAAATCAGACATATTCAGTGGACTATCGAGTAGTGAGAGCCCCTAAATACTGTGTCATATGCGACTAACTAATAACAAGCTTCCACTACAATAGGTTTATTTTAAGCAACCCCCTTCACACGTTGCTATATTGAGACGCAATGGCGTAGAGCAGTCAAGAGCTGAAATTAATTAAGTTAATACACTTGATTACGCGACTGTTGGCTGTCATTTGACGCTATTTGTAAAAACCAGGGTTATAAATAAATGATCGTTCAGTAGCTCCGACAGATAGCTTCATTACTAATAATTTGCAAACACATGTTTGCCTGTCTTCATAGTAAACTCACCCTATCAAGTCCCTTCATTAACGCTTAATGCTATTAACACCACGTGAACACTACAATCCATCTATCCCAGAAAAGACCGTCTTTGTAACCTTACCTGCACTGGCGCGACGAATGCGCTCTGATTTCAATAGCGCAATTAATGCGCCACTTAAATTACTGTTCATTGTCCTCTCTAATGATCTAATAACTGCTGAGGTGCTGTTATTTTGTATAGATAAATAGTCATGAATTTCTTTGATTGAAGGAATATAAGCTGCAAAGGGAAGAAGTGCTGCCATCGCCTCTACTGCGTGACTGTTCTGCTTGTCAAAAATAAAAGCAATACAGGGCATCAAATCTTCGTCAATATGCTTGTTATTTTCTTTATAACACCGTAATAAAAATTCGAAAACTGACAAAGATTTACTAACAGTGAGACTCATTAAAAGAGGTGACTCTTTATTATTTGAATAACAAAAAACATTTGCTTTTTTTGTGTATAAAAACTTAACGATCTCTAAATCACCCCGTTGTGCGGCAACATGCATTGCGCTGATCCCCATCGTCGTGCAGAGATTTATATCGATATGCTTTGAGACTAACCACTTTACTGTTTGGAGTTCACAATATAAACATGCGTATATAAATGGCGTAAATCCATTTTGATTGTATGGAAAGGTTAAATCCATTCCAGCATCATAAAATAGGTCTAGGAGTGCCAAGTCATTACTTTTGAGTGCATCGTACAACACGGGGATCCCGAGATGATTTAAATCTTGGGGTGTATCACCACTGGCAATATGCCGCCGAATCAATTCAAGATCTTTTTTTTGTATGGCCGTTTCAAGAGGAGTGCTTAACATTTGCATAAATCGATGATTGTTCCTTCACGAATTTCAGCTACTTCAGCGAAATCTTCAACTGCACGTTTAAATGATTTTATCTGAATAGATGGTGGAGATAAAAATATAATATTGGGCAATTTTTCAGGTAATGACGCTCGTAACGGCGGTTTATCAATCAGATCACTGAAGTAAATTAGAGTATGAAAATCTTCCTGTTTAAAGTCATCTTTGCTATCTGCCCACGTAAATACCTCTTTCAATACACGCGCTATGTCGGTCCCCCCACGGCCTTCTAATTCAATATTGTCTGGAAGTGCTAAACACTCATCTTGCGAAAATTCTAGTATACTGCCTCGAACAGTAGTATCTGCAGCAAACATATATAATTGGTTTATATTGTTAGATTCTAATGTGACAAGATTAGATATTTCCCCGACAAAGTTCTGCAACATGTCTTTGGATACCGATCCGGAGGTATCAATAATACAAACAATGTTATTACTGGGTGATGCTGGTATTGGGGAACCAATATACAAAGGAGAATTTAAACCCATTTGCTCAGGTAACACATAATAAATATCATCAGGCATTTCATCGCAATGTTGATAATGCGTGCCATTGCCAAGGATTAAATTATTTAATCGAGTCTTCCATGACAAATGTGCGGCAGTTTGATCGTTAACTGACTCAGCGTACGCGGTTTCAAGGTGATCTCCTTTCATCAAACCACCTGATGGAGTATTTCTTCGAACATCAGAGGCTGTTTGAATATCAGCAGACAAATTTAACTGACTTACCACATTTAGCTCTTGATAAGCGGGTTTGTCATTCGGATCTGGCATTTTTAATCTTTGCCGAATATGACCAAGATTATTACTCTCTAACACTTCAGCAAGCTCATCTGCATTTATCATATGCCTATGAATATCTTGTACATTACCGCGTTCATCTTGCTCTTTTGAAACTGGTTTAGACCCGCTTTCTTTCAATGTATTTTTTAGCTCTTCGACAAAAGGTACAGCGACTTCCAAAGGGTCATCCCATAAATCAAAGAGAATATGTTCTTCACTAGAATCACCATAACGCTTTATTTCTTCAGGTCGAGTACCCCATGCAGACTCAAAAATATCACCTGGTTGCAAAAAGTTGTACGATTTTAAAAGTCGAATGTTAATCGCAATGTCCGTTGCAATAGACCATAACAAAGGAGGCGCTTGCGGTGGCATTCGAGTGTGATGGCGAAACAAGATATGCGATAACTCATGTAAAAGAATTAAGATCATCGAGTGATGATAACTGTTAATACGCTCGATATGTGCTGAAGGAATTTGTGATTTAAAAAATTCGGTGTTAACAAATATTTGAATACCGTCAGTAAATGCTGTGCTACATAATCCAACCAGTGCTTTGTGATCGTATAAGTGAAAAGGAGTTCGTCGGGCTAAAACTGAGAGTATGCCAAAACGTGGTAATCCTAGATCATCACTTTGAATGATGTAACTGCGAAGTTTTTGCAGAGGTAAGTTCCATGACAGCTGTTCGTTAAGCCGTGCGGGTGGTTTTTCGCCAAGCTCAGTAAAAATCTGACTAGCTGGGTTTAATTGTGGGCTGCTTTCATACTGTGTCATGAATATTTCGCTGTGATTTATTCTTTTTAATTCGTCAAAGTAATTTACCACAAGGAAGATGTTTTTTGAGAATAGCCATTGTTTATTAGTCTAAATCAATAAGCAACTTTTAAACTAGATCATGCGGTAGCTCAAGTATATATACACTTTGCAACAAAATAGGATCAATTTATAAGCCGATAAATACTGAGTTGGTCTGATTTATCTATAAAGTGGGTCGCTGCTGTGACTAACGCTTTCTAGGATAAAACGACCAAATACTATGATTGGATGCGAGTCAGCAGTTGAAAGACACATAAAACGCTGTCTAAGTGCCTTATAAACACTGATTTAATTGATCTTTGATAAGAGCTTTAATTATTGGGTAGTACTCCAAGCATCAGTAAAAGATCAACTATAAACACAATAACAAGACATAAAATATTAACAGCCCTCGTGGAAAACATTAAATTTTTGAGTAAAAATATGATTAAACAACCAGAGTTACCTTTAAAAGAAGCAACCACAGATATAATTGTAGAACGTCTCATATTAGATATGTTACAAAAGTTTCATACACGAGGCGTAATAAAAGATCTCGATGAGCGAATCGAGAACGCATGGCTTGACTTTCGTGGCACGACTTTTTTAGCTCGCTCAGTCACACCAACCTACTTAAGAGGTTTTCCTGGACAAGGCAAAACAACCAGCTATCGTGTTGCGGCAATGCGAGTCGCAGACATGCTGAATATGCCATTTGTGATGAACCCAGATGAACAGTTCACGCCAACAGGTAAAGAGTTACTTTTTGTTGTTCAAGAACTTTCAGGTCAAGTCTCAGCGGTCGACTTTGGCGGCATACCCAATGTGCAGAAATTTGTTGCACCCAACGGTGAATCGCAAGAGTTTATGACTAAAATTCCAAACAAGCGCCTTGCCGCACTCAAATATGCAGGTGCTTCTGTGCTATTGCTCGATGATTTTTCTAATGCTTCACCAAATATTCAAAATGTTGCCTTATCAATACTGACAGAAAACCGTTTTCAAGGATTAGACTTAGGCAATACCCTTGTTGGCGCCACAGGTAACCTCGGGGCAAGTGATGGTACACATGTGAGCTCTACCTCCAATGCAATTGTTACCCGCGTTGCTAACTTTATCGTTGTAGATACTATCGATCATTGGATAGAAAGGACTCAGTTAGAGTTTGCCGATGACGTTGGCGATGGAGGAATTTCAAGCTTTCTACGCCGATACCCAGATCTATTTCATGCCCCAAAAGCAAGCCGTGATGGTGTACCTTACCCTTGCCCTCGCTCTTGGAGTTTATTTGTTCCAAAGTTAAGAGAAATCCTATTCTATTTTAAACAAAAAAAGAAAAAAGAACCTGATTTTTGCTTTCCATTTGATGAACTCGAATCAGAGGCTTCAGGATTTCTCGGCCTTGAAGTCTCAAATAGGCTCGCAATTTACTTCTTATCATTTATGCAAACAAGCGATCCACTTGCAAAGCGCCTGGTTGATTCAGGAAAGTGGTCAGACACAGATAGAGCGCTTTTCAACCAAGAATACGCAAATGGCTACGCGGCCAGTTCCCAGCAATTTGCTTATCAATTTATGACTGCTTTAGCAGACTATGCTGCAAAAGCGTTTATTGAAGATTTGCCAGATAAAAACAACTGGCTCAAAATAGCGCAAGCCTTAGCAAATGGCCTATATGGAGAAAGAATAGATCACGCTTTAATTTGCTACGGTGCACACTACTTTGCCATTAGGATAATTTTGCTAGCTGAATCATCCAATATAGACACCAATGAGATTGGTATACTGGATGAGAAAGGCCGCCCTGATCTCAATGAATCTTTTTTGATTTTTATTGCACAACAGATCGCGCGATTACCGATCGCGTTAGAACAAACCAGTAAAGACGATGATGGCCGAATAATGCGATTAATGGATGAAACTTTCTGTGAGATTGTAAGTCATTTTAGAGGTTATCAAAGCCAAAAGTATCGATAGAAACATATAAGAGCGTAAAGTTAGCAGAAAAAATCAACGGATAGACTTTGTTGTACTATTCGTTGTATTCGTTTTTTGCCTCCCATCCTATTAGAGGAGTTTTCGTGGTTCCTTCTAAACAAGACTCAAATTTTAAACTGAATCGACCAGTCTTTACTAGATAGATCTTTACTTGAATTCTTCTAACTTTTCATAAGCCATTGGAGGCGAATTATTCGCCTCACCATGCTTGCGTCTAATGTTATAAAACATTTCGATATAAGCAAATGTGTTAGATCTTGCATGGTCACGTGTTGCGTATATTTTTCTCATCACCCGCTCTCGTGTTAGTAACTGAGAGAAGCGCTCTGCAACCGCATTATTACGGCCATTTCCTCGACGGCTCATACTCGCTTTTAGAGTGAGCTCTGTTAAGAGGTCACTTCACTCATAACCCGTAAGGAGCCGTAAGTTTCAAGCACTTCAATTAAATGTGGTTTTGTATACTTTTCGATTGGGCATGTATCATCTGAATCTCCCGAATGCTGATATTCACCCGCATCGAATGCATCATAAATATCAATAGCAGGACTTGGAATATAATTACTACTGAAATTCATAAAAATATCATCTGTCATGAAACCAAAAATATAATTCATAGCTCCATCAGCTAACTCAAACTCTATTTCATTTTTCATATAAAGCTTTGCAATATTTAGTGAAAATGAATTTACAAAGTCAATCAAATCCCCTTGTTCGCTAAGACAAGCAAAGTCTTCAAATGAAATAGCATTTTCATCTATTTGTTTAATTAACTCAAAGGTATCCAATTTATCAAAGGCTCCTAACTATTTAGTATTTATGCAGCACGTTGTTTGTGCTGCATAATCGGTCGTTGGACTGAGCAGCTACCTGCTAGATGTGTCAGAGTTGGTGTTATTTATGCTGCAAAAATTTGCTATTTGCTTTTAGTGGCACAACTTGTCTTACGCCTATTTTATCGGCTTGTCTTTTGTGCTTAAGCCACCCCAGCATTACTCAGTACGCTTTAACTCGCCATTAGAGCTAATTTTCGCTGATTTATCAATGATATTTTCACCACACACGTACTTTTCTAGCCCACACACTTAAGCAGGTTAACCCGTTGATTTAATTCAGCAAGCTCTACAGCTAACTCGTTCGCGCTAATTTCATTGTCTCTTCACTTGAATTAACTATTTCATTAAATCGTAAGGCCCCGATTTTGTATACTTAACAAGGCCAACGTGGAGAGGATGACGCTGCCTCAGACTTTTTCTTTTTATCAAAAAGTGACATCTATTGAAAAGTGAATGCTGGTCATCGTGTCACAATCGATTTACGTTGGGTGTCTTCTAAAATGTTACTTTTGTAATACGAGGTGGTCTAAAAATGCCACGACTTCATTATCGCCCATTGAACTTGGATGACACTTATTATGAAAGTGAATGAAATTAGCAATCCAACTCAAATAAGCATTAACAGTTCTTAGCAAGTAATGCCGAGTGATCATATAGTCAGTGATATAGTTCAAATAAGGTGATCGAGTTTTCATTTGAAATTCCACTCACTGTGTCTGTATATATACACAGTTGCAGTGGAGTTGCTCGCATAGTCAAGAAAACGACCTAACAGCTTCTTTTTGTCTATTCACGAATTTTTTGCAAGTAGTGTTTTCCTAATTACTAGTAATTACTTAGAGACTCTGATAAAAATACACCATTCAGAAAAGGGAGCGGTACAGCGGTAGAAAAACACGCGATTTGCTCGCTATAAACATGTTAGAAAGTCAGTTTAAATCATAGTATGGAGTAAAAATGAAAGGGAAAATAAAATTTTTCTCTAAAGAAAAAGGATTCGGTTTTGTTGTAGCAGATGATGGAACTGAGCATTTTTTAGGAGTAAGAGAGGTTATTGGTGCTAACTTACCTAATAATGGAGATATCGTAGAGTTTGAATCACGTAAAGGAAAAAAAGGACCTTATGCTGCTCAGCTAAATATACTTACTTCATTAGAAAATACCGAACAAAGAAAAGATGATCGAGTTGTTTGTCCTTCTTGTAACAAAAAAATGTACCCTAAGCTTATCCATGATCGGGGAGCGTTTGGAGATCCCAAGCCTCGCAAGTCGCTTTGTCCATTTTGTGGAGCTACAGTTAAAGATTTCTCTGGTTGCTTTATAGCCACATCGGTATACGGAGATTTTGATGCACCTGAGGTTCTTTTTTATCGACACTACAGAGATACAGTTCTTAAGACTAAATTCTTAGGTAGAGTGTTTATTAAGGTTTATTACTTTATATCCCCATCAATTGTAACTATTTTAGAAAGGTCTCCTCATTTAACTCGTTTAATAAAAAACAGGCTTGATGCATCAGTGCGTAAAGCGTCTTTCTAACAAAAACATCAAACGGAAAATTAATAGTTAGTTGTTTTTTGTTAATTAAAGATTATAGATAACTATTAATTTCCGTTTATATGAGCGTTATGTTTGCGAGCCATCATCGCATTTAGGAGTATAAAAATAAGTGAGAGATGTATTTATAATACTAGGAAATGGATTTTCAATTGACTTCTTAAATCATTTGAAACAATCGGAATGCAATGCAGATCAAATTGCACTATCGAACTTATTTGAAAATGGGGAGTTAGTTCCTTGGCCGGGTGATGGAACTCCAGGGTTTCTATCGTATAAACATTGTCCTAACCTATGGACTTTGGGGGCAAGGCCAAACTTAGGTGCGAAAGAGACTATAGATTTGATAGAAAATATTATTACATGTGCAAACGCACTTAATAATAGACCTAGAAATGTTGATAGTATTTATATGAAGGCATATAAAGAACTTGTAACTTATTTGAAGGCTTTGTTTATTTTTTATAACGATAAGGTGAATGTTCCAAATGTTAATTTAGAAGATTGGGGGTGGAGTAAATATTTAATCAAATTAAACAACGACCCTAGTGTTAACAAGGTTCACATTGTTACATTAAACTATGATATCTGGCTTGAAAGAATCTTAAAGAAAAACAATATCGACTTTTCTATTGCTAATTTCGAAGAGGATAAAAATATAATATTGTATAAACCCCATGGTTCAATTAGTTTTAGTCATGCAGTTGAAAAAGTAAAAGATGTTTTTGAAATCAGCTATGAACATGATGTTTTAGACGGGAAGTTAAGTGAATTCACCGTAAAGTATGATGGATTAACAGCTCTAAACTCTATAAACGCAATGGTGCCACCTGCAGGAGATTCTAATAGACTTGATTTTGCTTGGGCTAGTGAAATAAGAAAATCTATCAGTGAAATATCCCAGAGCTTAAAAAGCAATGATGAACTGATTATTTGTGGAACTTCTTACTGGCATGTTGATCGACTTGAAATTGATAGGATACTTACATCTATAAATAGCGATATTTCTGATGTAAAAGTAATCAATCCTAATTCACCTGATGTTTTTAATGCAGTTATAACTACGCTATTTGAAAATGTTAAATTCTTTAAAAACTCTAACCCATTGGCATAATTATGAATATCTTAGAACGTACAAGCAACAACATAAATATAGCTACATTTTGGGAGAATTATAGCTTAAAAAAATACAATCTTTCTCCCAGTTATCAACGAGAAGGTGAAGTTTGGAGTGGGCCTGATCAAAGCTACTTAATTGACACAATTCTCAAAAATTTTCCTATGCCGCCTATTTTCTTACACCAACATATAGATAATGAAACAGGTAAAACTATTTATGATGTTATAGATGGTAAGCAAAGGTTAGGTGCCATAATTGGCTTTTTAAACAATGAAATTGCGATCCCAGAAGACTTTTCAGAAGACGGTTTTGGTACACCTGAATTGGAAGGATTATATTTTAGAGACTTGGATTCCCCAGAAATATCTGCTTGGAAAAAGAACTTATGGAAGTATGAAATAACTATTGAATATGTTGAAACTGATGATATAGGTGTTGTTAATCATATATTCGATCGCCTTAATAGGAATGGTGAACCATTAACATATCAAGAGTTAAGAAATGCAAAACATGGTGATACTGGATTTTATAGGTTAATTAAAGATATTTCAGCTTGGGACACATTTAGCCGTACAGTTGATAGCTTAAGTAATAACCGCCTAGAAAATCATGAGTTTATCTCAGAGTTGATTTTTTTAATAACTGAAGACCAAGTTATTGCAGGTGATAAACCAAAAGATATTGATGAGTTATATGAAAAGTACGCTGCTCTAGATACAAACGAATTAAATGTAATAAAAGAGAAAGTGCTAAAAATTAAAAATGTTTTCTCTACCTTTAACCTTAATTTTGATGATAAGCGATTTCATGGCGTTAGCCATATTTATGGTTTGTGGGGACTTGCTTGGAAGTTACATAAAGGTGCTATAGATATCGAAGGGATAGATGAAAAAATAACAGAATTTTTTCAAATTTATAAGCGCAAAGATGGTTCAAATGACTACATTGAAACTTATCGGGCAACCATGAGTGGTGGAACTAAAGGTTCATCTAGAAGAAAAAGACGTATAGATGCTCTGTTCAACTATATGGAGCAAACATAACAAATAAGGATAGGTGTCGCGCAGCCGACACCTTATCTGGGTGTTGAACAAGCCCGAAGTGAGTTTTATAGCTTATTTATAGTAAATAGGATAACGAACAGTGACACCCATTCAAAAAACTAAAACCAATAAGCAGGTAAAGTTCAATCTAAAATATCACCTAATTTGTAAAATTGAATTAACTACATGTGCTATGAGCTCAAAGAGTAAGAAACAGTGACACCCATTCAAAAAACTAAAACCAATAAGCAGGCAATGTTCAACCTGAAATATCGTCTAGTTAATAACACTGAATTAACTACATGTGCTATAAGCTCCAAAATAGAGAAAAACTGAACTCATCCCTAGTAATAAGGCACGGCTAAGCCTACAAACCATCGTGTATTGATTATATAGAGATTATCTTTGTGGTATAAACATTAGGCCAGTAACTTTTCACACTGCTTATAATTAGCGCGCCGTTTTATTTCTAGGCTCGCACAATAATTATCAAGCTTTTGCGGCCGCCCTACTGCGCCGTGAAATACGCTGGTAAATTGCGTAGTGAGTTTTTGCCAGTTCTCTGGGGCGATGTTGAGTCTGTCTAGAATTGGTGAATTGATTAGGCTTATAGCGCCTCGCTTATCTGCCCGCATACATCGGCCGGTTAGCTCTACCAGTTCTAAATACGATTTTAATTCAAACGGTAAACCTTTGGGCATGTGCTTTCTGGGGCTACCCGCAAACCGTGCCAAGTGTTTAGGTTGCTTGCCTTCTTTGGCATGTTCACAGCGTGTTTTAACACTTGTATACTCTGAGGTTTCGGGTGTCTCAGCCATTTTGGTTCTAATTGGGTTTAAATCAACATACGCCATACAGGCTGCTAACGCCGCTTCATCAAGTAAAGCTTGTGATTTAAAACGGCCTTCCCAGAATCTGCCTGTACAGTTATCTTCTTTATTCGCCTTGCGGGCAATGCTTTCATTCAGCACCCGCAT
>NZ_PNBY01000045.1 GCF_005886875.1 Pseudoalteromonas aurantia
ATATTCACGCTCTCGCCCTGGGCAAAAGCCAATGAGTTTGGCATCGCATATACCGGGGTTTTTAAGTGTATTACCTTGATGGTGCATTCAAGTCTCGATGCGGTTGGGTTAACAGCGGCTGTGTCAGCAAAGCTTACGCAAGTTAATGTCAGTGCTAATGTGATTGCGGCGTATTATCATGACCATGTGTTTGTTACTGAGCATGATGGCGAAAAAGCGTTAACGGCTTTACAAGCTTTGGTGCGAGAAGGCATTGCAAAGTGATGCTACAAAATGGCATAGCAGTTAAAAAAAGCTCGCTTGCCACGAGGGCTAAAATGAATGGCTCGGGTAACGAGGTCGCGCTCAGCCCATCCTTTTTGTAGTGCATCATTGAGTATCCATTGGCCAAGTGTGCCAGCTAAGTGACTGCGCCGTTCACTCCAATCAAGGCAAGGCCTGCATATGGGCCTTGATTTGGTTGTTATTGTGGTCAGATCCGCGCCTAAGGAGATGAAAAAACGTTCGCCGGCTGGCGAGAGTGTACAATGATCAATATTATCAAGAATAAATCCCTGTTTTAATAGTGCGTCATATAGCGCAACCGCAACTTCTCCAGCCATATGGTCATAACACACGCGAGACATTTTTAAACTGGGGTCGTTTGGCCCTGTTTTTATACTGGTAATGTTGTGACTTAATACCATTAAGCTTTCTAGCAGTCGCGCAATGTGCTCTCCTGCCAGTTGAAAATACTTGTGTCTCCCTTGTTTGCGTACCACTAATAGCTCTTTTTCTAGTAGCTTAGCGAGGTGATTGCTGGCTGTTTGTGCGGTTATATCAGCTTCAAGGGCAAGCTCAGTGGCTGTGAGTGCTCTACCACCAAGTAATGCGGTGAGCATTTTTGCTCGTGAGGGGTCGGCTATCATGGCTGCTAAAGAGGCGATATCGGGGTCCATTGTTAACTCATGGTTATGTTTTTCAGTACCTTAACCAAATACTCTCTTAAATCCTAGTGCTATTTTAATCCTTGATACAGCGCAATAAAACTGTAGCCGATGCTTCGATGAGCAACGAAGTATATTGTTTATATTAAGTGTACTGTGCATGCATATTTTGTTATGTGTACAGGTGCAAGTATGGAAAACACTATTGAAGAACTTGTGGCGTTAGGGAAGTATTTGCAAAGTAACTTTTTATCTCAAGCACAAGTGATTGACCAAGCAAATATATCAGAAGCTGCCTTCGATAAACTGCGCGCACAAGGTGCGGTCCCTAAACCTTCATATCAATTTGGTTTTTCGTTAAGCTGCCACTCTTACTTTGGTGAGCATACGGTACCAAATACACAGTGTGCCTATTATGCGCAGGGTTGTGTAGACTGGATAAATGATATTCGTCATCTAAGTGATAAACAGGCGATTTATGCTTATTTTAAGACTGAATTTTTGTGTGAGTATGAGACGCTAAAAATACAGGGCTATGTGCGCAATGATGTAGCCAAAAGCATGATGCTAGATACCTATATTAACGAGCAGTTTCATTATTTTATAGCGGGAACGTATGGCGTGTGCACGCGCACTGGACGGGTCGCCGAAATTGTTAAAAAAGAAGTGGCGATTAAGACCATACAGCACTTATCAGGCATTGATAAGTTAACCGAGGGTGAGGTGATAACACTGCAATGTGCGATTGATTTACTGGATGAAGCTAGTGCTTATTTTGCGCCACATGAATATGCAGCAAGCTCAAGAGCTAAATATATTGATGCGTTACGAAGTTGAATTGACGCTGCCTATACCTTGAATATATTTTTAACGTTGTGTAAAAAGTTTGGAGCGATAGTAGAGAGAGTATTACTCTGATTTATGGCGTGTTGGCTCAGGTTGGACGTTGACGATTTATGTGCACGGATCACAATATTTTTATAATCGTGAAACTCGATGATATCAATGGCGCTAAAATGAGGGCGAATGGTCTTGAGTAACATGATCAACCCCAGCTCAGAATATGGGTTGAAGTTAAAGAGGATTTGTCCATCAGGCACAAGTATTTGGGTGATCTTTTCCCAAAGAGATACTTGCTGTAAGAAATCATGCTCATACTGTGTGTGCACAATGTCTAATACAATCACATTGAACTGTGTCTGTGTGGTGTTGATATATTGCTGTACACATTCAGTGTGTAAGCTGTTGGCGCTGAAATTAAAGTGCTTCTTGGCACAATGGATTACTGTGTCATGCAATTCAACGGTGACGCAATGTTGTATGGTTACTTTTTGTTTATCATGCAAATATTGCAGCCCTCGCTCAATGGCGGCAGTCCCCAAGCCTAAATTTAGCAAACGGTAACTGGACTGCTCAGTCAATAAAAAGAGCATCAATGCTTGGCTTATGGGCGACACAACTTGCTCGGGGTGGGCTAAAGACATCACGCCTTGAATAATTTTGTCTGAAAAGGTCAACCATCGATAGTCGCTGTTTTCGTATACAAACAAAGTGTCATTTGATGCGATTATTTCATTGATTAAATAGTCAGCGTGAGAATCTTTTTCTAAGTGGTGCATGGTTAGCTGGATAGTAATAAAAATAAGGTCTGTAATGAGTATAAAAGTATTTTTGCTGTTTTAATACTGTGGGCATTAAGTTAAAAGGGAGGCGTGATCACATTCCTGCCTGTTAATAACACCTGACAGTGATAATATACAGCTTACTTATCATCAGTAGTAATATATAAGGAAATTTAGTCAGTATGCGTGCGGTATTAAGACAAAAAATAATTCAAGTATGTAATAAAAAAATAGCACAGAAAGGTGAAGGAGTTGGCGTATCATTTTATGCTTTTTTTGCCAATAAGAATGACGACCCTGACTCTTTAATGGAAGCGGCTACTTGGTGGATCCAAACCCATCAGCTTGACCATTTTGAAAAAGCTAAACGCATTATCGCATTAGTAAATTCAGAAAACGCCCAGTGATATGCGCGCTGTTATATTGGCTGATTAAACTCAGCCTTAAAGTAAGAGTTTCAACTTTGCAATGATTTTACTGGGTTTTTGCAATGCCACGCTCACGACGAGGACTCAGATTGCATCGTCTTTTTCACCCATTTACTAAAATAGCGTGCAGCATGATTATTTTTTGCGTGACGTGATAGTCGTAAAGAATAGCTATACCCTCTGACTTTGGGTAAATTTTCCATAGGGAGTAACCAGGGCTGCTTTACTGTGATGCTACTTAAAATATTACTCAACAACCCAATGCCTTGACCTGCCAGTGTCGCCTGTAATACATAATGTTCTTGAGTAAAGCTGGTGATCTTAAAATCATTTATCTCAAAGCGAGCTTGCCACTGTGTTACAAACAGTGTTTGGTTTGTTTGCGAATAGGTATTTGCAGCATTGGCCGCGCAATAGGCTTGTAAGTATTCAGTGGCTAAGTAGATCTCGTCATTTTCAGCGCAGGGTCGATTATCATAACGAATAGCAACGTTGATTTGGCGTGTGTGGGTAATATTAATGAGTTGATTATTGGTACAGATCTCTATCTTAATATTAGGGTGTTGTTAATTCGCTTAGCGTGCTATGCAATTGTGCAAATATGCTCAATGCTGTTTTTGCTAACTTCTCTCCTTCTTCGGTTAACGTAATCATTTAGGCCCACATATAAAAATGTTAAGTCGTTATTTGGGAGTAGAATCTTTTTATGAGGTGTTTTCTGAATACCAAGAGTTTAATGATGAACGTCACGCAAATTCTGTGCAAGATGCACAGCGAAAAATAGCGAGTCTTTTAGCGCAGTTGTAGTCTGAGGCTACAGTATTTATATTGTGAAAAGCCAATATGGGCGCAATGAAGTCGCCCATATTGGCAGTTAGGTCATCGACCTAATCGTATTTGTTGTTTGATCCAACTACCGGCTTCTTTGAGTTGGCTATCAGAAAAGTTACTGGTGCGACAGGTACCTTGCTGCCAAACAGCACCACTGCGCATATCGTCTGAATAGTTCCAGTTAGTCCAGCTAATTTTTTTCCGTTTCATTAAATTAATATAGGCTTGTGTACTGATAAAGTCATTGTCGCCATCGCCGGTGTATTCTTGAGAGCCCCATTCAGTGACAAAGACTGGCAGTACATCTGATGCGCTATCGAGCCTTGTGCGATAAAACTCTAAATGAGATGCTGCGTAAAAATGAAACGTGTACATAATATTGTCAAAGGGAATTGGATTATCTATTACCTCTTGGAGCGTTCCGCCATCTGACGCACCAAAAGTGGCCCACCCATGTGTGCCAACAAGCACAATTGCATCATTTTTAATGGCGCGGATCACCGGGATGACTTCGGATGCATAGTCACGAATACCTTGCCAAGCAACATTATTGGGTTCATTTGCAATATCATATAGTACATTGTTACGGTGCTTATTACTGGTAACGATATCGGTAAAAAATTGCTTAGCCAGTGCTAGATTGTAGTTAGGATCACCGGGGTTTAACTGATGCCAATCTACTAAAGCATACATGCCCCTGTCACTTGCCATTGCAATAAGTGTATTCACTTGTGCAGTAAAACCAACCGGATCTGTTTCGAAGCCACCTTCTTGTACGTAGAGACTGATCCTTAAAATATCAGCTTGCCACTCATACGCCAATACATCCAGCGATTGCTCGGTTAAACATGTGTTAAGTCCATACCATTGTAAGCCATGAGTACTCATCCCTTTTAATTGCACGGGTTGACTATTTTTATTACACAATTTTGTACCACATACAGCCAGCTTCCCATGCTTATCGTATGCTCCTTCTTTGGGGGTTGTGGGATCTGAGCAGGTGCCTTGATATTGCCAAGATTGATTTGAGCCCGGTATGGCTTTGGTCCACCAATTGGCTTTATAGAGCTTATTTTGGTAGTGCATCAAGTCCCCGGCATTGGCATGATCAAATTGCCCTGACCAGTTTTTTGCGGTCCAATTAGGGTATTCGTTTATTGTACTACAATCTGCCGAGTAAGCAGCTTTGCTAATGATGAGACATGCGAGTGCAGATGCTCCGATAGTGAGTTTTATTAAATTCATAGTATGACCTTTTTACATGTTGTGAGTTATCACTGTATTTTCTGGTCATATAATAGCCAGCTAGACTTTGGTCTATGTGTGTTTACAAATACAAGCCATATTGAGAACGCGTTGCGATGTATGAGATTGGTAAGGTAATCGATTGCACGTAGAGGGTAAAAAAATAATAAGTATTAGCGTGACTCACATTGAGCTCATTTTAACTTATAGGATCATTTCTGTTAAAGGGCAGCTATTTTTATGCAGAGAAAAGGGCCATAAAAGTATGGCCCACAAATAAATAATACTAGACAGACTAGTCGTCAGGGGGGCGCTAGTTCCTTACATCAACAACAGTGTCGTCTTTTAATATGACAAGAGTGTGGCAATGGGTCGTACTTACCTATTTTATTTATACCCTCGACTGAGCTTTAACTGTGCGCGTACTTGGTACGTCAATTTAGCCTGTATTATAACTTTCGCTGTTGATATGGCATTGTCTTATTAATTTCAATGTTTAATAATTGAACGTTCAAATAACTTGTTCCTATTTTTCATGTAACTTTTCCATACTACTTCGCGTTTTACTATTACCCCTTAATCAATAAGTTGGGAAACCATGAAAAATACTCTTTCGCTCAATCTTATTACCGCTGCACTTTTGGCAAGTTTTACAATCAGATGATGACACAATGGAAGAAGTGGCTGTCGTTGCACAAAGTGTGTCGTTTGCAAACAATGCTACCAGCGAAGAAATGTCTAAACAGCAAGCTGCAATGACCAGTGCCTTGGCCATTATCGATAACTTACCTGGGGTGTTAGTGAATGAAGGCGACACTTTCGGTTCAGATGATTGGTCTACCACGGTATCTATTCGTGGTTTTCAATTGAGTTTAGATGAACAGCAAATCGGTATTACGATTGACGGTATTGCTAATGGTAACTCAAATTATGGTGGAGGTGCGAAAGCCAATCGCTATATAGACACTGAGAACTTAGGGACAGTGCAGGTGCTGAGTATGACCCTAAATGTTACGTTTCAGGTGCCACTCCTGTTGGTTCTTATCGTCATACGCATTATGGCAAAGGCCGTTTGGGCTTTAATGCCGACTTTACTTATTATGGCAAGATAGCTGATATGGATAATACCGTTCGTGCCGGTATCTGGTATGAAGATTATCAACGTGAAGAATGGCGTGATTGGCACAAAAGAATCGATGCCAGAGTGAGTGTAAATTTTGATAATACGCCTTATTAGGTGCAATATAATCGAGAGTTTAATGTTGATACGACGATGCTGTATATTGAAGATGAGCTGGATTTTTCGATTGCGAGAGTTCGACTGTGGGCGAAAAAATTCTTAGATGATTTAGAAGGTATTAACCAGTTCGATAGCAGCAAGAACACGTCACTCACTTCTGATTCAAATACTTTACTATCAGCCGGTATTGTTGCACCGACAGCGATTGAGGGTTTAGAGGTCTTTGCTGGATGTGCTGAAAATTTTGCGGCAATTAAAGATACCGTGCTAGAAAGAGATTCGTCGGCATTGGATGAAATTGAACCTGAAACGGCTGAGAATATTGATTTAGGGCTACGTTATGTATCTGATAAATTAAACGCCAGTGTGACCTACTACGATGTTACCTTTGATAACCGACTTAACTTCATAGCACCAGATTCACCAGATGGGATCAATTACTCGATTGGTAACAATGGCGCGTATGAAAATGTTGGCGGTATTGAATCGAGTGGTATTGAATTGTCAGCCACGTGGTATATTTCCAATGAATGGTATATGTATACATCTTATACTCACAACGATTCAACATACACTGGTGGGTTAAGTACGTTCCCTCAAGGCAATACGGTATTTGGCTCAGCTGAAGACTTAGCGGTAGTATCGTTTGATTGGCAAAAGGGGAATTACTTTGCAGGTCTTTCAACCAATTGGGTCGGCGACCGCTGGATGGACGCTGCTAACACAAAACAAATTGATGCGTATGTGGTGTCAGATTTTTATGCTGGAGTTGCGGTTGAGGCACCTATTTCGGATGTAAAAGCGATGGAGCTTCGTTTCACTATCAATAACATCACTGATAAAAGTTATTTAGGTGGCGTTGCGAACCAATCAGCGTGGATCGGTGCTCTACGTACTGCAGCAATTAACTTTAAAGCAGAATTTTAAATGTAAACACTCAATTTTAGCTTGACCATAAGGCACTGTTTCAGTGCCTTTTTTATTGAAACGACCCTTAGGTTTCGTAGCAATATAGGTCAAGCGTTGCTATATTTTTTACGGCACTTTATGCTGACGAGAGTACATATTAAGGAGCGAACGCTATGAGCCATCACCATATTAATTATATTGAGCTGGCAGCCCGAGATTTGGCTGCGACGGAAGCATTTTTTACTCAGGTGTTTAATTGGCAATTTACGCATTATGGGCCAGAGTACAGCGCTTTTTCAGACTCAGGTCTAGCTGGTGGGTTTTACAAAGCAGACTTACATGCGCAAGCCAGTAAAGGCAGTGCGTTGGTGGTTATTTACAGTGACCATCTTGAAGCAACTCAAACCGCTGTTGAGCAAGCGGGTGGTAAGATCAGTAAGGCGATTTTTGACTTTCCAGGGGGACGGCGATTTCATTTTATAGAACCCAGTGGTAACGAACTGGCCGTGTGGTCACAGCAATAGCTTTCATATATACTTGTTATTAAGTAACCTATTAAGGAACGGTTGATAACGGTATGATAAGACTCATAACCAGTGCAATATTGGCGTTATTTATTTCTAATCATAGCATTGCCGGGCAAGTACATGCTGATTTACCAGCCAATATTGACCGCAATGCCAAGTATGTCTTTTACTCTCATGGTTATATTGTGGAAGGGGATAACCCCAAACCGGTTGATACCCGTTTTGGTTGGGGCATGTATGATTTTCCTGCAATTAAGCAAGCATTAGCTGATAGCAACTATCACTTAATTGCTCAGCATAGAGCAAAAGATACCGATCCATTTGAATATGCTTATACGTTAAATACGCAGGTTCGCACTTTAGTTGAGCAAGGGGTTAAGCCGACTAACATTACGATAATGGGTTTTTCTCGAGGGGCGTTTATTACGGGCCTCACCTCCGACAAGCTTTCTGATTTGGGCGTTAATACCATTATTTTGGCGGGGTGTGGACGGTTAGTTTGGAAAAAGCATACTGATGTAAAAGTTTATGGGCACGTTTTGTCTGTCTATGAAAAAACAGACAAATCGGGCAGCTGTGCAAAGCTTGCTAAGAAGAGTACTGAAACTCAGTCATTCCGTGAAATCGCAATTCATACTGGATTGAGTCACGGGGCTTTTTATCGGCCTTTGGCGGCTTGGGTTGACCCAGTTAAAGCGTGGATCAATGCAGTAAAATAATGACGCCTTAGAACAGACTTTACTCATGAATATTTGTTTAAGCAATGCCCACATCAAGCTTGGCAAACCACTCTAAAAATTCAGCAACCATTTCGCCTTTGAAAATACGACCATGCTGTGGTGCCATCATGTCGATGTCAAGTTCTTTGACTCGGGCAACCCAGTTGTTTTTAGCCCTATTTGATGGCATATATTGAATGTTTTCCATCCCAAAATGTCTGATGAAGCCTTCCCATAACTAAGGTGCGTAGAGCTTAGCATTGGGGACCGTTTTATCTCATTAAGTCTAAAGACGAGATAATGTTAGGGTCTTGATGTGATGCAAATAGCGTCGTGATATTGTCAATTTGAACATGAGGTAAAATACCAGAAAACATGGGAGAAAATAACTCAATCCCGCCGGGATCGAGAATAATCGCTTCTTCGGCGCTCTTAATGAGATATTGGTTAGTATCTATTATTTTTTTGGTTTGGTGGGGTCTCTGCCCAGTACTATTCATCGATGAGATTCACTGTTAAATAATTCCGTCGCTTTCAACGAAAGGCTCCTCGCAATTCATAGATTTCTTGTAGATTGTCATTGACTCAGTTTAAATTTTTTCTGGCATTATCGGTTATAAAGTCTGAAACAGACTCTAAGCTATGGCTAAATTACCCCGCATTTGATGCTTCTACTTGGCTGGTGATTGTGATGTACTCCGCACTGCGCATTTGTTTTTGAATGTCTTCAAAATAACTTTCCAGGGAGAATATTGCGTGCTCCAGTGCATGTTTTTTTGCTTTAAGTTGCCGAGAATTTGCTCTATATAATTGGTGTTGTAGGTCGGTGCACCTTACAACGGCCAACGCGAGTGCAAAGAGTTGATTTGATAGCTTTGATATTTCGGACGTTGTCTTGATTGTTTGTGTGGAGAACTCATCGATAAAGTTAGTAATAGGCTTAAAACCAAAAGCAGCGTCTTCAGCCCTTAATGCAACCACTCGGGCATTTTTAGCAGTTAAAGACAGAGTCTTTGCTTGGCTTAATATCGTGTCTAAATTGGTAATAATATTGGCTACTCAAACAAAGTTATTAATTGCTATTGTGGTTTGGTGAGAGCTAATCATGGTCAAGCTCGTTTATTGCAGTTTTACAGCGTAGATAACTTTTATTTTATTTGCGTAATTTATTGGCACAAAGCTTAGGTAAAAGTGCCTTTATCTTGTTGGAAACTTGATTAATTTTGTCCTGTCGCCAATAGTTTTAAAGATTGATTTAAGATTTTCTTGCTTGGTGTGTTTTTAGCCTCACCTTTAGACCACATAAAGGTCATATTGAATGAAACGCCACTTTTTTTGGGCTCTAGGCTATGTAGCCATTGCCATATTATTTATCTTTTACTTACCGAGCCAACGTATTTGGACAGCCTTGTGGGGCGCTGATCTGTGGTTAATCATGGGGCTAATGACCTTGAATTATTCTGGCTGGTGGAAAAACCTTGTATTGACGCTGGCTTTGAGTATCGGGGCGTTCATTTTATGGGATATGTTGAACTTAGAAGCGCTGCTGATCCTCGTGTTAAATGTGCTTGAGGCATTCCTTATTGCATTTTTCATTAAACAGCACTTTAATTTTGAGCGCACGTTATCGCAGCCAAGTTATTTGATAAAGTGTTTATTGTTATTCGTTTTATTACCCTCCTCATTGCTGGGCTTGCTCGGTGCGCAATTGGTGTCTGTGGTATCTTCGTTAAGTTTTACTACCTTATTGCTTGGATGGTTTGAAGGCTCATTGCTCACATTACTCACGGGCTTACCAGTGGTACTACTGTGTACTCAAGGCGGGAAGTTAAACGTTCTGAAAACATATCATTATGATGATATGTTATGGGCAGGAGGTATTGGGTTACTCACTGTGTCTTCAGCGTTGTTTTCTTGGTTCGCTTTTGCCGTGCTCACGGTTATTTCCTTGGCGTTATGTGCTGTTTTTCGCGGTTTTAAATCGTTAAGTTTGGCTGGTTTTATTCTAGCCGCAGGCGTTGCTTTTTTACTCAGTATAGACACCGTGCAAGAACAAAATGATGTGCAAACAACGCTGTCTATACTTTTTGTCGTTATAGCGGGATATTGTAATGCGCTCATTATTTGTATGTATGAGCTGATAAATAAGCGTTCTTTGGTTGCAATTCAAGCAGTTGATAATAACTATAAGCATACCTTTGAGTTAAGCCCTATTATGCTCGTTTCTCTGAATGATCATGGGCGTATCTTACACATCAGCGATGGGTTTATAAAATGCCTCGGATATCGACGAGAGCATCTACTAAATAAGCCCATCACTAATTACATGACTGAGCATTCTGCCAGTTTAATCCATCATATGGGGTTATCTGGTGAGACAAAGTTTACCATTGAAGAAATCGTACTTTTGAGCAAAAGTAACAATAAAATTACCTGTATATTACAAGCCGGTGTGTTTAATGCCAATGGTTCGGGTGCACACACTTTGTGTTTTTTTCAGGATATATCAGAAAGGCAAAAACTGTCACAAGAGCTATCGAAAGAGAAAGAGTTATTAGAAGTGACTTTGAGCTCAATTGGGGAAGGCGTAATTTGTACAGATGTAAACAGCAATATTACCTATATGAATCCCGTGGCGGAAGCTATTTTGGCGAAGCTAACTAATGAGGTGGCTGGTTTACCGTTTCAGGAAGTCATGCCGTTATTTAATGAGGATACACTCCAACCTATTGAGAACCTCACTGATTACTCGATGGGAAACCACCAAACATTGGGTTTGCCAGAGCTCACATGCGTTAAAAATCATTTAGGCCTTACATTTGCAATTCAAGACTCTATTTCTCCGATATATGGTAAAGATGGGCAAATAATGGGATCTGTGATGGTGTTTCAAGATGTGACTGAGTCTAGAATGATGTCTCGTAAAATGAACCATTTAGCCCATCACGATGCCTTAACAGGGCTGCCAAATCGTTTATTGCTACAAGATAGGTTGATTCAAGCATGTAAACGAGCGCGTCGGTGCAAACATCAGTTTGCCTTGGTATTTATTGACCTTGATAAATTTAAAAAGATAAACGATTCATTAGGTCATGATTATGGTGATTTGTTATTGAAACAAGTAGCTGAACGATTAGCGGGGTGTTTACGAGCCTGCGATACGGTGTCGCGGGTGGGCGGTGATGAATTCGTCTTATTACTCGATGCCATAGAAGATAAACGGCATGTGCGTAAAGTCATTAAAAAGGTACTTATAAGTACCACGGGTGAGTATGAGCTTAAAGGCATTCAATTGGATGTGTCGTTAAGTGCGGGTATCGCGATATACCCAGATGATGGTGATAATGCTGAAACATTGATGAAACATTCCGATACGGCCATGTACCGAGCAAAGAAAGTGTCAAAAACCGATTTTCAGTTTTATAGCACACGGTTAGATCACGAGGCTGAATTACGGATTGAAATAGAAAATGCTATTAATAAAGGCATTGAAAATGAAGAGTTCCTACCTTATTACCAGCCTATAGTTAACGCTTTGAGCTTTGAATTAGAAAAAGTAGAAATGTTAGCAAGGTGGCAGCAAAGTGATCAACTGGTAATGCCTGCACAGTTTATTTCGATTGCTGAAGATGCCAATAGCATAACAAAACTCAGTCAGCAGTTATTGCATCAAGCGTTACCACAGTTTGCTAAGTGGTTATTAGTTAAACCCAGTTTAATAATGAGTATTAATATATCGGTGTTGCAATTGAGTGAGGCCAACTTCACTAAACAGTTTGTTGAGTTGGTCGGCGAGTTTGGTGTGTCTACAAAAAATATTGAAATAGAGGTGACCGAATCGTCGTTGGTAACAAATATTGAATCAATGCAGAAAACACTGTTACAGCTGCAAGAAATGGGCTTTGCAATTGCTATTGATGACTTTGGCACTGGTTTTTCAAGCTTAAATTATTTGAAACATTTAGCATTTGATACGATCAAAGTCGATCAGTCTTTTGTCAGTGATATAAGCGGGGGTAAAAACAATGGGGATCTGGCTATTGTGATTGTTAATATGGCACACAATCTTCACGTTAATTGTGTTGCAGAGGGCGTTGAAAATGCCATGCAAGCCAAGGTGCTTGCGGCATGTGGCTGTCAGCAACTGCAAGGTTATTTTTTCTCTCAACCACTGAGTGCACAAGCAACGACCGAACTGATTGAACAAGGAAAAACAATTAACACGATTGCACATATTAAATAGCGTTTTTATTTTCTAACGCATGTAAATACGCTATTTTAAAGCCATAAAGCTTGGCTCGCGTTTAACACTGTTGAACATCATCGTTATTTTGCGCAACACGCCACAATACGCCACTTGGATCATATAAACAGAACTCACGCATCCCCCAAGGTTGTGTGGTTATTTCGGTAAGTTTACAACTAAAATCATGCTCCAGCTCTAATGCCAATAAGTGCTGGAACCAAGCATTGAGATCAGAGACGTGCAAATGCATCATGTAGTTTTCACAATGTGTGGGTTCATAAAAGTCTTGTAATAAAAAAGAATAAGATTAATAACGAAAGGCGGCAATACCCAGGGCAAGAGCATGAAA
>NZ_PNBY01000046.1 GCF_005886875.1 Pseudoalteromonas aurantia
GATGAAGATATTCAGTTTGCCCAATCAAGAATTAACAACCGTCCTAGAAAGTGTTTAGGGTTCAAGCAGCCAGCAGTTATTTTCAAAGAAATAATGGCCGCTTGATATGGAGAGTGTCGCACTTCGATGTTGAATTCGGGGATAAGTACTCAAATAACATCAGAAAAGATTTTTGACTAATGATGAACTTTATTCGGCTGTTAGATCTTTAGTAAGTTGATTACGAATACCAGTCAAATCATGCGAGAGCCAATCAATAAGTAGGTCTGCCGCCATAGGTTTAGCAAAATAATATCCTTGAACAAGGTCGACATTTAATTGATGAATGAACTTAAAATCTTCCAAGTGCTCTATGCCTTCAGCTACAGTCTCTAGCTGCAAATCTTTACTTAAACCCACCGTACTTTTTAGGATTGCCTGTTGTTGAGGGTTTGTTGCTACATTGTCGACAAGGATACGATCAAGTTTTAGTTCTGTTGCAGGTACTCTTGAAAGCTGTTGAGCATTGGCAAAACCAGTTCCATAATCGTCGATTGCAATCTTAAACCCCTTCAGACGCAGCTTTGCTAGCGTTTCTATGGCCTTTGATACTTCACCACACAAGGCGTTTTCTGTTATTTCAAACACTATATCTTTTGGGGAGACATGATAATTTTCGACTTGAGCGGCGATATCATCGGCTAAACTATACTCTGACAAAGACAATGGTGATAGGTTAAATGACAAATGAAAATTTAACCCATGACTAAACCAGTCCGCTTTTTGTTTTAAGGCCTGCTCAAATAAATATATGGTCAACTTTGAAATAATGCCATATCGCTCTGCAGCTGCAATAAATTCTACCGGTGAAATATCCCCACGTTTTGGATGATGCCATCTAGATAAAGCTTCAACGCCTTTAAAAAGTAGACCCTTTACCGTTAATTTAGGTTGATAGTGCAGTATGATTTCTTTTTTAAGAATACCTTGGAGAATATCTTGTTCAGTTAAATCTATTTTCGCTTGTTCAGTTTTTACTTGCGCTAGACCACGCTCAAACCGCTTTAAACTAGTCACCAGCTCTTCACCTTTGAGTGGCTTTTGAAAAGAACCTACGACTGATAATCCATCATTTTCTGCCATGGTACCGATACTCAAAATAAGAGAAGGATCTTTTGAACTTAAAATAATAACAGATTTAACTAATTTTTTTTCAGCAATTCGTCTGACTAATTCAACACCATCCATAACAGGCATTTCTAGGTCAATAAATGCAAGATCGTATTTGGCCAAAGTCAATTTTTCAAGGGCAACTAGACCATTTTCAGCTATATCAAAATCGTAAATACCCTGTACTTTACATAAGCCAATCACATGAGCTCTCTGAACTTCACTGTCGTCCACCACTAGTACTCTTGGTTTTTCCATTTGTATACCTATAACAACCTAGCCCAAAAATTAATTAATAAACCTTGTGATATCTTTCAAGTCTACAACTTGTTGAGCAGCATTTAACTTAATAGCTTCCTTTGGCATACCAAATACCACACAAGATGCCTCATCTTGTGCCACTGTTTTACTGCCTGATTCTTTCATGGCTAATAACCCTTTTGCACCATCATTACCCATTCCTGTTAATATAATACCTGTCGCATTTTGTTTTACGTTTTTTGCAAGAGATTTAAATAACACATCAACAGATGGACAATGGCGATTAACGGCAGGACCTTCAGAAACAATCGTTATATACTGCCCACCTGATCGTTTAACTTGTAAATGTCTCCCTCCTGGTGCTATCAGTACTCGGCCCGGTATGACTCTATCTCCAGATGTCGCTTCTTTTACTTCTACCTCACATAAACCATTTAATCGCTCTGCAAAAGCAGCTGTAAATTTTTCAGGCATATGTTGAACAATCACCAAACCGGGACATGTTCGGGGCAATTTAGTTAATATTTTCTCTAGAGCAATCGTGCCACCAGTTGAAGAGCCAATACCGATAACTTTATCAGTGGTCTGGGCTAAGCTGGCTAAATCTAAATCATCCACTCTGTCAGTGTCACCATTAACAAAATCCATAACATCATCGTCAGTGTGATTAGATTCAAATGATGAAGTCGGATCAGACAATGTAAATTTGTCTACTTTTGCGACTGAAGCAGCGCGAACTATAGTAATAATTTCTTTTCCAGCACTTTCTAAGAAACTCTTAACTCCCAGAGTCGGTTTACTGATAATGTCAAACGCGCCTGCAGACAGTGCAGAGACTGATAACTCTGCACCTTGTTGGGCCAAAGAAGAACAAATAATCACAGGCGTTGGTCGCTCAGCCATAATTTTCTTTAAGAAGGTAATGCCATCCATCCGTGGCATTTCTATGTCCAAAATAATTACATCAGGCCATTCCTTTTGCATTTTGCTATAAGCAAAAATAGGGTCATTTGCGACTGAACACACTTCTATGTCAGGAGCTTCGTTTAGGACCGCTGATATGACTTGGCGGACAACAGCCGAGTCATCAACTATCATTACGTTGATTGCCATATCTATCTCCCATTTTTATTCACTTACTGCTCTTGCTGATATCTTTTTAAATGAACATCGCCTGTCGACAAATCTAAAATTAGTGTTCGACACACTTCACCTAACACATCTTCATTCTTAGCGTTTAAACCCAGCTGCTTTAACCACTGATGAGCATAAGAGACGTTTTTTTCACCTATAGTAGAAGAACTTTCAGAATTATACATGTTGCTTCCGCCATAAATGCCAACCTCATATTCCTTTAAATCAGCATTGCACATCATCTGCTGTTTCAAAAATGCTAATGCCTGCTTACCATATTTATAATCGCCTGACTTAGTTGAGTTTGTGTTATCTTTTCTTTCTGATATTAAATAGTGACATAAACCACCTAATTTGAGTTCTGAATGCCAAACAGTTACCGCAACGCAAGAGCCCAAGAGTGTTCTGATTCGTTTTGGCGCCTTACCAAAATACGCTTCTCCTGCCTGCAAATTAATATCTGTATTCATTTGTACAAACTTTATTCAGACTTAGAATTCAATTTATAAATAGCTGGTTTTATCAATTCAAAATTATGAGATAACCCATGCAACGTTTCAGAATGACTGATAAACAACCAACCTCCTGGTTTCAGAGTTTTTTGTAAATTATTGACAATTTTCTGTTTGGTATCGTCATCGAAATAAATCATGACATTGCGAAGAAAAATTAAGTCGACATGTTCCATATCAGCCATGCTATCAAGTAAATTAAAGTTAAAAAACACTACTTTCTTTCTCAGCTCTGGTTTGACACGTAAATAACCTTCGTATTCGTCAGTTCCTTTCATGCAATAAGCAGTGCGATACTCCGCTGGTAAGAATTTTGCTCGGTCATCAATGTATATGCCTTTTCGAGCATGTTCTAGCACACTGTTATTTACATCTGAGGCTTTTAGTTGCCAGGGCGTAATACAGTGTTTTTGGAGTGTCATAGCAATGCTATATGGCTCTTCACCTGAAGAACCGGCAGCGCTCCACACTTTAAAGACTTTATTAGGACTAACTTGACTTAATATTTCATCTTTTAAAAAATCAAAATGTTTTTCTTCGCGAAAAAAGAAGGTTTCATTGGTCGTAATAAGTTCCAATGCACGTTCCATTTCCTGAGCATTTTCTAACAAGTTAATGTGACGATAATACTCACCAAAACTCGATAAATTTAGAGACTTGACACGTTTGAATAGACGATGCCCAAGCATGACACGTTTATGCTTGGGTAAACTTATCCCTAATCTTGAATGTACTAAGCTCTGAAATAATAAGAACTCTTGTTCTGAAGGTACAATCTCATTGGTGCAAATAGTCATCGTCGTCAGTCAGCTTATTTATCGTAGTCTACAAACTTTTCATCATCTGAGTCACTTTCATTGCGACTCTTACCTAATTTATTGGCCGAGTTACCCATTGTGCTTTTAACGTTCATTCCCGCCATATTTTTCGAATCATTATTTGATTTATTTACCTTATTAGATTTATTTTGCCTCTGCTTAGGTGTTAAAAACTCATCTAAAGTAAAGTAATTTACAGACTCTTGTAAGGTAACTGCTTGAATATTCATTTCTTCTGAAGTGGCACTTAGCTGTTCTGATGCCGCGGCGTTATGTTGCATGGTTTGATTCACTTGAGAAATTGCTTCGTTAATTTGATGAACACCCGTAGCCTGCTCTGAAGAGGCTGCTGCAATTTCTTGAACAAGGTCTGCCGTCTTATTTATAGATGGCACCATTTCTTGTAAGGATTTACCTGCTTTGTCAGCACGAACCACACTATCTTTGGCCAGTTCACCGATTTCCTGCGCAGCCACCTGACTACGTTCTGCAAGTTTTCTCACTTCTGAAGCAACGACTGCAAACCCTTTACCATGGTCTCCAGCTCGGCCAGCTTCAATTGCCGCGTTTAACGCTAATAAGTTTGTTTGATAAGCAATATCATCAATAACACTTATTTTCTCTGCAATTTTCTGCATTGCATCAACAGTTTCAGAAACCGCAGCACCGCCAGAAGAAGCCTCTTTCGCAGCTTGTTGTGCCATTCCATCTGTGATACTGGCATTTTCATTATTTTGAGAAATAGAAGCAGACATTTGCTCCATAGACGCTGAAGTTTCTTCAACACTTGCAGCTTGTACTGACGCACCTTTAGCAATTGTTTGGGCAGTAGAGTTCACCTGCGACGAGGCTGCACTCAGCGCCTCGGAAGAGCTCCTTACTTCAGTAATAATAGCTGCAAGCTCGTTTTTCATATTACTGATACTGAGTAACAACGATCCCTTGTCATTAGCCATTAATCTAATGTCAACACTTAGAACGCCTTGTGCAACTTGATTACATACATGCGCAGCATAACTGGGTTCACCTCCTAGTGTTTTAAATAAATCCCAAAAGATACAGCCCATAACGACCAAAACCAATAATGAACCGAAAACAACAAACGAGCTCAAAGAAGTCTCGACTTTCTGATACTGAACTTCCATATTCTTAATTGTGTCAGTAATTACTTTTTTAAACAAAGCTTCAGTATCAGCTGCGATTTTTGTCATGCCTTTACTAGCTGGACGATCTACGCCGCGCACACTTTTATCTACCTTTTGACCAGTCAGTCGATCACGCGCATCAAAATTGGCTAATGCAGCCATATATGCGCTCTTTAAGTCAGCATGATCTTTTTTTACATTGGCTAGCTCTTCGGTATCTAAGTTTAATGACTTGCTAATTTTTAAAGCACTAGCCAAATATTCCTGTACTTTGTCTGAGTTAGCTTGAAAACGAGTGGCATATTTATCGTATTGCTTTTTCTCATTACCTCGGATCAAAACATTTTTCCACTCTTGTACTTGGATCTTGAAAATCACATGTGCATTCGTGATATAAGTTAATAACTCTACTTGCTGACTGACTGTTTTAAAATCTTTTTCTGTAGTTTCGTGGAATTCAGATAATTTACTTAATGAAACTTGCCCTAACGAAAGCAAAGCGGTGATCACAACAACACCAAGAAATAACACTTTGGTTTTTAAGCTTACTTTATCTAACATGATAATTTCCTCTTGTACCCTTATGATACTTCTTTACAATTATTGCAACTCTGCCTCAACTAAACTTGCCAACTCAATTGGTGACAACGTTTTTTCTGCATCCAGTAAAATAACAAAATCATCTTTTACCTTAGCGATACCCTGAATAAATTCCGCTCGAATTTTAGCTCCAAAAGCAGGTGCATCTTCAACATCTGATAACGACAATTCAACCACTTCGTTTACCGCGTCAGCTAGTAGACCAAGCACACAGTACTGCTCATAACCATGTAACTCGACAACAATCACACATGTGCGTTTGTGAATTGTAATTGGCTCTCTGCCCAACCTGACAGATAGATCAATAACTGGTAAAACTTCACCTCTGAGATTAATGACCCCAGATAAAAACTGGGGCATTAGTGGTACTTCGGTGATACCGGCATACTCTATAATTTCTCGTGTTTGATGAAGTTCCATACCAAAATGCTCTTTACCAATAGAGAAGGTCAAATATTGGCTTCGTTGAGTGGAGGTACTAAGTTGTTCTGCAACTTGACTCATGATTCCTCTTACTCCTGTGTTTTGTTAATGTGTTTCATGCGCTTGTCTTGATCAATCGCAAGCTCTATTAATTGCGGAATATCTAAAATAAAGGCAATATCTCCATTACCCAGCAGACTAGAACCACCTATACCTTTTAATGGTTTAAAAATTGGTCCTAAAGGTTTGATTACTGTTTGCACTTCACCGTGAAGACGCTCAACGGCGATGCCCGCCAAATTACCCCCAAATTGCACAATAACTAATTCTTCTTTCGGCTGCTTTGCCATCGACACCTGAGAAACCAACGCATTATCAGAATCACGATTTTGAAGTTGTAAGTTAAAAACATCACTCATGGTTAAATAGGGGATCATATCGCCACGTAAATTAATGCAATTGCGTTCATCAATTTCAACATGACTTGCTAAGTCAAGGCATTCAATGATAGTTGCTTGTGGGATAATAAAATGAGTGCCACTACACTCGACGTGAAAACCATCGATTATCGCCAACGTTAGCGGTAAACTAATACGAAACTCAGACCCTTTCCCTTTCTCACTTAGAATCTCAATGCTTCCCTGTAGTGCCTCCACATTACGCTTAACGACATCCATACCCACACCGCGTCCCGATAGATTAGTAACTTGTGCAGCGGTTGAAAAACCAGGATGAAAAATCAAATTAAAAAGTTCATGATCACTTAACTCTGTGTGCTGAAAAATTATGCCTTTTTCGATCGCTTTTAATCGAACTCCCTCTTTATTAATCCCCTTACCATCATCACTGATTGCAATAACAATATGTCCTGATTCATGGTAAGCTTTTAATATCAATTCACCTTTAGGAGACTTACCCGAAACTATTCGCTCTTCAACAGATTCGATCCCATGATCCATCGCGTTTCTAACAATATGCGTTAAAGGATCGGCTATTTTCTCTACCATTAAACGATCTAATTCAGTTTCAGCACCTATGATTGTTAAACCAATGTTCTTTCCTAATTCTTGTGCTGTGTCTCTTACTATTCGTTTGAAGCGCTGAAAAGTCCCGCCTATAGGGATCATTCGTAAATTTAATGCGGCATCACGAATTTGCTCTGTAAAACTCTCGAAGTCATCAACTGCCTCTATAAGTGTTGTGTTTCTAGTTTTACCTGCGAGTAAATCGACACGCTGCTGATTAATCACCAATTCACCAATTAAATTGATCAAGTGATCAAGTCGATCTGAATCAATTCTAATTTGCTTACTGGGCGCCGTTTGTTTTATGGATTTATTTGACGTTGGTTTTTCTGCTAAGTTTATCGGTTTAGTTGATATCTCGGTTAAAGTCGCATTATCTTGAACCTCAGTGTGTTTTTCGTCGAGTGATTTATATGTGCCACATTCTTTGAGTACTTGAATTAAATACCTATTGTCTTCCGGTAATTGTTCTATTAGATCAGCAAAGTCTTTACCTGATGCATTGGGTGGCAAGATTACGATGTGAGAATCGTCTTGGACAAACATAAAAGTGTTCTCAATTTCTTCTTTGTTTGACGCTGACTCTAAAGCTATTTCGAAAGCAAAGTAGAGTTGCTCTGGGTCTAATTTAACCAATTTAGGTACTTTGTCAGTGAGGCAAACAATTCGGTGGATCTCACCAAGCGTTGATAAAAAACGAATGAAAGACATGGGGTCCATGCCGTTTTTTAAACAATCTTCAGATAAGCGAAGTGAAATATGCCAAAACCCACCAGTTTCAATGCTTGACTTACCTTCTACTTTATTTTCATTTATTGGCTCAAGTGATGCTTGTTTATCGGCCCAAGGTAATAGTTGCTCAATTAGTAATTGGCCTTTTTTTTGAACTTCAACTTGCTGTTTATATTCATCAATAGACAAAGCAACAATGGTTACCATGTGGTCTCTGCATTTAAACAGCAAATCTATTAGCGGTTTTTCAATGACTATCTTTTCATCACGTGCTCTATCTAGTACGTTTTCAACCACATGCGTAAAATCAACTATGTGAGTTAGTCCAAATATACCAGCAGACCCTTTTATAGTATGAGCTGAGCGAAAAATATCATTGAGTATATCGTTATTGATATAACCGTCATCCATTTGCAAAAGGTTGTTATCCATTAGCTCTAAATGCTCTTGAGCTTCAACGTAAAATGTTTCTAATGCAGCATCAAGAGACATATTCTACTCCTAGCGAAGATTGCACCTCGTAATTCATTAAAAACTTTAGGTCAAATAACTCACTAAACTCCTTAACAGGTTCGCTGGTACTACTAACTTGATATTGACTGCCTTGCTCTAATAAAGATTTAATGATGGAGGTAATAAGCTGTATACCAGCAGTATCAATCTCTTCTATTTTATCAAGCTTAAAAACTACTAACTGCTTAAAAGTGAATGTCTCGAAATGCTGTTGATAGGCTTCCATAACAGAGTATATTGTTAGCCCTCCTGCGAAGGAGATTTCAGTAGAGTTGTTTCTTTTTTGAGTCACTTTTATAGAAGCCATGGACTGATTTCCTTTTGTTAAGGTAAAACCAACATCGACACTGCTTGAAGCATTTTTGCGGGCTCAAACGGTTTAACTATCCAGGCTTTTGCACCTGCTGCTTGCCCTTGTCTTTTTTTCTCTTCGGCCCCCTCTGTTGTTAGCATAATAATGGGCGTAAATTTATAATTAGCCATCTGTTTAACTTCTTTAACCATACTAATACCGTCCATATTTGGCATATTGACATCTGATATAATTAAATGAATTTTTTTGCCATCAAGCTTAGCAATACCGTCTCTACCATCAATAGCTTCAATCACATTGTAACCAGCCCCTTTTAGCGTCATTGATACCACCTGACGAACACTGGCTGAATCATCAACAATCAAAATATTTTTGCTCATTAAACTCACCCTTTCATATTTATTACTGGGATTATTAACTTACTAAAAAAATGTAATCTCCGATTTCTCAGCTTGCTTCGTTTCTGCTGATTGATCTTCATGCATCTGTACTTGTTCAACCGTTGTATAAGTGCTCTTAAAGTCACTTAGCCATTGCTTGGAATTAATCTCTTCTACAGCAGAACCTGCTGATATGTCATTTAAAGCCTGCGAAATTTTGGGAGAGAATTTATTCATATTGATATGAATTTGATCGAGCATTTGACTTACGCGGTCTTGAAATTGTAGTGAGACAATTACTTCTTCTATTGAAGACTTAACCATGCGACTTTCTTCTTCCAAATGCCCTGCAGATTCGATGATTTTCATGCCTGAATCTCGATATTGGTTAATGACTTCTTCAATTACATTTTCAGCCTTCTCTATAAGCTTGACATCTTGTTTAGTAAATTTTTGAGTTTTCTCTAACGTACTGAATAATGTGGAATTTACTTGACCTATTCTCTCAGTGATACGGGTGCCCGTTTCACCAGAACGAGTTGACAGCGTTCTCACTTCATCCGCTACAACAGCAAAACCTCTACCCGCCTCTCCAGCTCGAGCTGCTTCAATGGCAGCATTTAATGCTAACAAGTTCGTTTGAGAAGCAATACCTGCTACCTCATCACCCATGTGAGAAAGCTCCTCTGCAATAGAAGTCAGATTATTTATCTCACTGAGCAACTCGTCTCGCCCAGACATAGCTTCATTTAAGGAACGAAGGATTTGATTTAGCCTTTTATCCGCGCGATCAATGATATGAGTTAAACCTGTTTCACTGTGCATGTCCCCTGATGTAGCTTGAGAGGCCTCTATCGCTACCTCAAGTTTATTGCGTATATCAGCAAAGGTAGCAGCTAAATCATTTACTGAATTATCTCCTTGAAAACGAGCTAACTCTAGCTGTTTTGCCCAAACGGGTATCAGCTCTTCAACCCACTGTAAATACTGTTTTAGGTCATCACTAGATTGTGAACTTGGGCTTGTAGAAGTCGCTTTTTCTGCTAATTCGTTTTGAAGCTGAGTTAGACTTGATTGGTGCAACTTAAAAATCGCGGTAGCTGAAACCAGGCATATGGCAAAAAGAATCAACGATATGAGATTGGATAAAGGGCTCGCTATCCATAAAATCAGAATACAGGCTAACATTATGGCCAACCCAGCGGCTGTAAATCGTGTTTCTTTTTGCATGTTTTCTCCGTTTAAGAAGCAATACAACGATTTAAATATAGGATATATTGTTAAAAATGAAAGCGAGGTATTTATAATTTACCAATACCCTCCCCTGATTATTATTAAATAATTTTTTTTATAAGAAAATATGCTTTACTTTTATGAGTATAGATTGAAGTAGTAAACTTTTTTAAAAATTGGAACAAGGTTATAAAGACTATTGCTTGCAACATATGGTACAACAGACGAATAAAATTTTAGTAAAAAATTATTTAGCCTCATATCTGCATAGGAATTAAATCTTAGTTACTTTTATACTCTGCATTTTAGTCTGAAGGGTGTATGCGATTGATCCAGCTGTTAGATTAATCATAGATGAGATGAGGCTTCGATGCCTTGTATGGTCTATTCAGTCATGTTTAGTAGATAGTCGAAAACAGTCTTGATGATGAAACGCTTTGAATGCATCATTCTAAACAAGATGCTACTGACTCACCTTTCATATCACTTCATTTTTTATAATAAAGTCAGTACCTTGTGTAACTCCCCCTAAAAATAAAACAGTTCATAAGTAGAATTTTCCATTAACTAAAATAGTAAAATTTACCGCAAACATGGCATCGGCCAAAGCACATTTTACAAATGGCGCTCAAAATATGGTGGTATGGAAGCGTCTGATGTTAAACGCCTTAAAGAACTTGAAGAAGAAAATCGTAAGCTAAAAGATATGTTTGCAACGTTGAGCTTAAAGCACTCGATGCTTGAGGATATCATTGCAAAAAAGCTGTAAAGACAAGTAGACGCAGAGCTTGGGTTGAGCATTTGAGAACTCAATTTAACGTCAGCGTCGCATTTGCTTGTGAAGTGGCTGGGCTAAGCCGCTCAGTTTTTTATTACAAACATAAACGGCCATCAGATGATGAAGTTATCGACGCATTGCTAGCATTGGTCGAACGCCACCAAAGATGGGGGCTGCCCAAACTATTTAAAAGGCTTCGCAACAAGGGTAAACCTTGGAATAAGAAGCGTGTTGAACGAGTTTACAACATGCTTAAACTCAACTTAAGACGTAAAGGAAAACGCCGTGTACCAACGAGAACGCCAGAACCGTTAAGTGCCCCAGCAGAACATAACGAATCTTGGTCAATGGACTTTATGAGTGATTCATTAAGCTATGGACATCGGTTCAGAACATTGAATGTACTTGATGACTTCAATCGACAAGCATTAGCGATTGAAGTTGATACCAGTTTAACGGCTGAGAGAGTAATTAGGACACTAAAACAGATCATTGCTTGGCGCGGAAAACCAAAACAAGGCCGCATAAAATTCTACAAAAGAGCTGTACTAAATGGGGTGGAGTTACAGCTTCAGGCTACGTTACCCGCTCTGTATAGTTATTTATAGTCGCGCTTTGATAAGCTAACAGGCATAGCATTCATTTATTCAACTTCACTTAAGGTTTGTTACAACATGCGTATTCCTTGCTACCAAGTTTTTGCAGGCAAAGCCAAACGAGGCAAAGGAACAATGGACTGATTTTATGGCTTTAAACTTCACCTTATTATGAATGACGAAGGCGGTTTACTCGTCGTAAAAGTGACCACTGGAAATATTGATGACACAAGCCAGCACTAGATATTGTCGTGAATAATACAGGTAGCTTATACGCTGATAAAGGCTTTGTATCTGCAAGCCTAAAAGCGGAACTTGCTGAGCAAGGCATTGATTTTATTACAGGCCAACGAAGTAATATGAAACGTCAGTCAATCTCATCTTGGGATAGAGTAATGCTATCAAAACGCTTCATCATTGAAACTGTTTTCGATCAGCTAAAAAACATGGCTCAAATAGACCATACAAAACACCTTAGTTGTATCTCATTTATGGTTAGTTTAATGGCAAGATTGATTGCTTATACCTTTAAGGCTAAAAAGCAGGGTATAAAATTAGCTAGGCTATGATTCTTATGCAGAACTGAGGTTAATCAACTTACTAAAAAATGCGCTTGAGTCATGCAGTGTCGGCGGCATAATTGCCCATATCATACTCAGTGCACAAAGGCAGTGTGGGTCTTTATTGATGAAGGTTGTTGATAATGCCATCGGTAATGCTCAAGTCGATAATTTATTTGTGCCTTCTTAAACAACTAAAGCCGATGGGCAAGGCATTGGTTTGGTGCAAAAAGGTGATAGAGCAACATCGATTGGTGAAGCGGCTAAATCAGCTGCGGTATTAATATTTTCTCCATCAACAGTCGCACCTAAATAAATAAGGTCTACACCATCATCATTCGGGTCGTATAAATGACGCGGACCACTATCTGCAAGCGTGGTCGCATAACCATTTGGCGCATCGCCAAAGTCGATCGAGTTATCAGTGACTTTTACTTCCGCAATAGCACAACGCGCACCGTCATTTTGCCCTGATTTAGGGCCACTGGTAAAAATGGCTGCTGTCGGTGTGTACCCTACAACTGGGCTTGTGGATAAATCGACTATGTGTATTTTTCCACTTTTATTGTTACTGGCGTAGAACTGCCCGTCAACATCAAAATAAGCCGCACCAAACGCGCCACTATCACCTGCTGTGTCTAACTGTGTTATGAACGTTGTGGTAGCGGTGTCCACGTTAATTTCATGCAAGTTGCCGTTAGACTCCATCGCGTAAAGTAAATTACTGTTAGGGTGAAATGCAAAGTCAAAGATGTTAAGATCCCAATTCTCACTACCTGTATAGTGAATTGAGGCGATAGATTGCGTAAGATCGCCATTAAGTGGAATTTTATAAAGTCCAGAATTAGGGGTGTATACAAAATAATAGGCTTCTTGGCTCGCGCCAGACCCGATAACTTGTATATCACCCACGTAAAAGTTGGTTTCGGGTAACCCCGTTACATCGAGCACTGTCATATCATAATCATTGCCTATTTGTACTATGCGCCTAGGTGATTGTTTACTGTAGCCATACATGTATTGATCTTTGTAGTTAAATCCCACTGCGTTCACGCTTGAGGTGTTAGCTGCGCCTTCGCGGGTTAAACTTGCTGCTACGGTTGTGGCTTTCGCCGAGACCAGATCAATACCGTACAACTTTGCAACAGAGTTTTGCATTAAAAAGGCTTTACTCGGACAGTTTTCAAATGGGTCAGCTATCGCACTTCCTGCGGCGAACAGCATACACATTGTTGCGATGTAAGTTTGTTTCATAATTAAAGGCCAGTAGCAGAAGTAATATACACCTCTTTAAGCATGTGATGTTCCAACTTGTAATATAATGAAAAGTATAGTTTTCATACTTTTTTACATGTGAATTTGTTGCATCTTGCAATGACTTATTTGCATATTGCGAGTGAAATTCAATTTGCGGGCGAAGAGCGTTGTTGTACTATGCGGTTTTTTGATGTGGCGGTAAGGTGAGCAGTGGAATTATCAACGTGGTTGAGTTTGGTATTTATTTGTATGGTAGGGGCCATGTCGCCTGGGCCAAGTTTGGCTGTTGTATTGCGCCATTCGTTATATAACAGTGCAAGGCACGGTATTGTTGCCAGCGTTTCTCATGGAGTGGGTGTGGGTGTATATGCCGGTTTATCATTGGCAGGTCTTGCGAGCTTAATTAGCCATTTTCCAATTGTTTATAATGCGTTAGTGTATGGTGGTGCTGCATACCTTGCTTATATGGGAATACATATACTGATGAGTCAATCATCAGGACTTACTGTCTCAAATACTCAGGCTCTCACCTCTTATAAGCAAGCCGCGCAAGATGGCTTTGCCATTGCTTTTTTAAATCCTAAACTGGCTATCTTTTTCGTGGCACTCTTTTCACAGTTTATAGATCCAGAAGCTATGACGATGACGGTGGCCATGCTCATGTGTGCGACTGTATTGGTGATTGATACTGTGTGGTATTTCATTGTCTCTATTGGATCTGCCAAAGCACGCGATAAATTTGATTTAACCAAAAAGCAAACCGTTATTGATAAAGTACTGGGTGTCGCTTTTTTACTCTTAGCGTTGCGAGTTGTGGTTGGATAGATAATAGCGATGGCGAGCGCTATTGTTGATTGTCGGACTCAAAAATCGCCAGTTTTAAATGAGCGTATCCATCGTGAGTGTTCATTATTTCTAGTGCGATGGTGTTGTTATTAATGAGGCGGCCCAATGTTACATCAAATCGAACGTTGTTCTGTTGTGCTAGGGTGAGATTGACGGTGACATCTGTAAATTGATCGTTCAAACTATGTACTTTGTAGGGACATGTGCGCACGACTAATCCAGATAATGACAGAGAAAGTACTTTACAGGGGCAAGGAAGATGTGATTAGCGTAGCTGAGTATGCTCTAATTCTTTTGTACGCCAATGACGGTAATGATTGTTGATATCCACGATACTGGGTAGCTCGCAGCTTACTGTGAGGTCTCCATCACTTTGATCATCAATGTGTGCAGGGAAGTACATGAGTTGAGAGTTAATTTTTGCTAAAAGTTGCACGTCACTTGCTTTAGCTGAGCGGCCTCTGGTTTTGACAATGTTAGGTCAAATTGTGCTGTACTTTCTCGTTGTACTATTTGCGTTATGAAATCAGATTCTTTCAGTGTAAGTTTCATGATTGCTTATTGCTTATTGCTTATTGCTTATTGCTTATAGAGTGTGCATTAGGTCAACTAATGCACAATTCTTACCGCAAAATAATAGCTTATGTGGTGATTTTGGCTCGTTTCAATAATCTCTTTTTGAGCATCATCTGTATAAGTACAAAGCTTAATATTGCTTGTAAGAAAACGGTAGCGGCCGAAAGTATCCACACGGTGGTGATTTCCATATGTGTTTGTGTCACAAAATATACCAACAATATAGAGAATAGGCCTACTCTTACCAATGTACTGAACAAAGCCGGCCAGGTATTGCCAAACGCTTGGAACATGGCTGAGTATGAGAATACGAGGCCAGCAGGTACAAAATTGAACCCCACATAACTTAAAAATGTTGCTGCGACGGCAATAACTGCCGGATCATTGCTGAAGGGTGTGAAAAAAAACTCAGGAAAGAAAATACAGGGTAAAGCCAATACAAACATTAATGAGGTAGTGGCGATGGTCGTGACTTTATATGTGGTGAACACACGCTTCATTTTACTGGCTGCATAATTTTGTGCGGCAATCGCAGGTGCGGCAAAAGCAATGGCCATTACGGGTAAAAAGAGTGCTTGCATGATCCGCGACCCCAAACCAAATCCTGCTTGCTCGTCTGTACCAAACTGACTAAGTGCCCAGTAAATCATCGCCATATATAAAAAGGTCAGCATAAACTCGCTGCCTGCTGGCCCGCCAATTTTTAGTAGCGATTTTAATATCGGTGCGTTGGGCGTGACTTTTTGTTTGTTTAATTTGAGAATATTAGGCGTACGTTTGATATACATGATACCCATAACCACAGCTGAGCAGGCTGCAAGAGAGCTGGCAAACCCAGCTCCTGCGACACCCATACCGTTGAAAATACCCACACCAGTGATCAGTATGGGAGACAGAACAATATTTAATAACAACGCAGCCATTTGTATGATCATAAAGGGTTTAACCAGCCCAGAGCCACGCATAGAGGCTGATACCACAGTTAAAATAAACTGCATCGCTAATGAAGGTAAAAACCAATATAAATATGTTACCCCTGCGGTTTCAATGGCTTCCGTAGCCGCTAATAGAGAAAAATAGTGGTGGCCAAATAAGTAACCAAACACACTAATGATTAAGCAGGCAGCTATGCCGTAAAACAACGCATGACTATATACCGCACTTGCATGAAGGGGGTCTTTTCGGCCAATTGCATGAGCGACTAAAGTCGCACACCCTACGTTAAATACTTGGGTCAATGCGAGAACGAAAAAGAACAAATTACCCGCAGTGCTTACGCCCGCCAGTGCAACATCGCCTAAATGACCGACAAAGTAGAGGTCCACAATAAAGTAAAAGGTTTGCACTAACAAACCAAAGGCAATTGGCATTGACATATTAAAGAGATGTTTATAAATAGAACCGTGTGTTAAGTTTTGCATAAAGTGTGCTTAATAATTCAGTATGATGTCCCTATTTTATTTCGCTAGTGTCGCATGTCTTGATTGTAATTGCTATGTTAGTTGTTTATTGATTTCATTAGCTATTTTATTAAGCTGAGTCTGAATGTCGACGGTGAATTCCAGCCCAAAGTTCAACCTGAAACACTCTTTATAGTGTTTCGTTGTGCCAAATACGGTACCTGGCTTTATAAAAATATGTTGCGATACTAACACTGTTGCTAGCATATCCGAATCAAGATCAGGCACTTTTATCCATAGCACCATACCACCATGGGGAATATATATGCTGCTATTAACGGGTAAGATGCTGTTGAGCAGTGTGATATATAAGTTTTTATGGGAGGCCAGCTTATTATTTGTGCGTTTGAGGTGCTGCTGATAATGACCTCGGTTGATGTAGTGTGCAATTGCTAACTGAAGGGGTTTATTAACCCCTGAGGTTCGCACTTTTTGCTGTGTAATGTACGCATCAAAGTATCGACCTGGCGCACACCACCCTAATCGAAGGCCTGCGGATAATGATTTTGAAAAGCTCGCACACCAAATAACCCAACCATTTTCATCAAAGTGCTTGATGGGAAGCGGTGGCGTGCGATTATGGCTAATTTCGCGAAATACATCATCTTCTATGATTGGTAATTGATAGGTGTTGGCTAACTGGGCAATTTGGCGTTTTTGACTGTTGCTCAAACTATGGCCCGTTGGGTTTTGGTGGTTAGCAGTGAGCAAGCATGCCACTACATTGTGCTGTTGAATAGCGTACTCCATTTGTACTAGATCAATGCCATCATGTGTACTTGGAATTTCAATCACGCGCCTTTTAAGTGTGTGTAACATATCAAGTAAGCCACTGTAACAGGGGGAGCTGACCAAAATGATGTCGTGTTCATTGCTGAGTACCGAAATAGCCAGTTGCACCGCATCGAGGCAGCCGTGGGTGATTGAAATTTCTTTTTCGGACAGTGCAAATCCCTGTGTACTAAAATGTTTGCTAAGCGCAAGCCTTAATGTTGCTTCTCCTTGTATACAGGCATAGCCCCAGATCAAATCACTATGGCGGCATGCTTGAGCAAGTGATGCACTAAGCGCTTTATGATCCACCAATGAAGCGCCAAGTTCTGCGGTGGCTAACGATTGTGGCATGAGCTCATTAGAACGCGCTGAATGTTTTGACTGGGTGGGCTTGGCAACAAAGTTTGGAAAGTCATATTTTACTGCACCAGCTATGGGCGTAGTGACAAAGTAGCCACGTTTTGGATGCGCTGTGATATAACCTTGTGACTCAACATATCGATAGCAAGCTAACGCCGTTGTCATGCTTACTTGTTGAATATCGCAAAACGACCTTAATGAAGGAAGTGGTTTGTCAGAGGTATAAATTCGCTGCTCTATTTTGCTAATTAGTTGCTGAGCGAGTTGTTTATATTTTGCTTTTTGCTTCATCTGTTATCTAAAAAAGTCCACTTTTTGTATCTGTTACCTTATTTTTATCAGCATAAACTAATATGTATGTATCGTCACTCATTAGGAATAAAAATGCAGTACACTTCAGATATTCAAAAAAGTATGATTGGCTTGTTAGAAGCGCAGTTCTGTCAATTTCGAGATCAACTGGACGCGCGGGATGTTGCATCTAAGAATCAAACTTTGGCAACCTTACCTATGCCGGAGCATGGCGCTGGGTTAAATGATTTTTATCAGTTTTTTAATCAACATGTTGTAGGCAATTTGTCGGCCAGTAATGGTGGGCGTTATTGGGGTTTTGTTACCGGAGGCGCTAACCCCTGTGCAACCTTTGCAGATTGGTTAGTCAGTTTATTTAATCAAAATGTTGCGCAGCGAGGAGATTCTATTGCCTCCGAACTTGAGCTACACACTCTAGCTTGGTTATGTGATCTGTTCTTTTTACCCGCCGACTTTAAGGGCGTGTTTACTACTGGTGCAACTGCGGCAAACGTATTGGGTGCGTTAAGTGCTCGGCAGTGTTTAGGTAAGCAGCAAGGAATGGATGTTGCGTTGGATGGCATGGCGGGATTAGCTATTGAAATATATGCGGCAACACCGCACGCGAGTATGGTCCAAAGTTTAGGCATGGCAGGGTTTGGTCAAAAGAGTTGGCATCAGGTTCGTACTTTGTCTAATAGCGAAGCCATGTGTACTGATTCTTTGGCACATATGCTGTCTAACAGTAATTGCAAAGGAAAGTTGGTGATAGCCAGTGCAGCAACTGTCACGGGGACTGATTTTGATGACCTCAGAGCCATCAGCCAGTTATGCAAACTTCATGGGGCATGGCTTCATGTTGATGCTGCATTTGGTATTTTTGAGCGGCTACTAACTGGCCCCAATGGAAAAACAGCCGGGATAGAGTGTGCTGATAGCATTACTCTCGATTGCCATAAATGGCTCAATGTACCGTATGACTGTGGTGTATTTTTAACTCGCCAACCCCGCTACTTGGTACAGACGTGTGATGTACAAGCACCTTATTTAAACACGACTTCTGGGGGTACTAACTTTAGGTCTATGGGCATAGAAAACTCGCGTCGATTCAGAGCATTACCAGTTTTGGCGACCTTAATTGGCTACGGTAAAGAAGGGATTAAAAAGCAAATACAAAATAACATTACGTCTGCGCAGGCATTTGCTCAGTGGTTGGCTAAAAGTGAGTATTATGAGTTGGTTAAGTCATGTGAACTCAATGTGGTGCTATTTTGCCCTAATGCATCGCATTCATTGAAAAGTGTAGAGGCATGTCTAGCGGCGATTAATGCATCGGGTCGAGTATTTATGACTCCAGGTGTGTGGCAGGGAAAACCTATTATTAGAGCTGCATTAAGCAATTGGGAGACGTCTGAGAGTGACATCGAACAAGTGACTACTCTACTACAGGCACTGGGGGTGTAGTGAAAGCGGCAAATGATTGCCGCTTTGCTGTCTGATCTTGGTTACTGTAAATTGCGACTTGCTGTTATTCGCGTGACGTGTGTGCGTAGTAATGCTTGTAAATATTGAGGTTGAGCTTTTGCAAATAATGGCTTATTAGGCTAACGCTTTTCTCCGTGGGTTGTGCAACTTTTGTGATCTTTTGTACGTTGTCATTTACTAATGAAAGCTTTACCAGAGCAAAAATACCAATGACTAACATGGATAATATGATTGCTGCATAACCGGCTGAGACTTGCTTATTACAGATGATTTGAGCATTTTAAACTGATGCAATGAAATTTTGCAGGATTAAAACATATTTAGGTACAAAAACACCTAGTAATTATTCAGTATTTCTAAATATTCCGTGTTTGAAAGTTGTTATTACTGATACAAAATGATTGCTTTATTAAGGTGTGTATACTGCTTTTTGTATTTTTTAAAAACTAAATGGATGGGGATGTGTTTTTTATGTTTTTAATTTGGTCTTGCTTTGTGTTTTTTGTGTGTAAATTTTAACATAATTACGTGAAGAGAGCGGGTTAATAGTGCGGATAAGGTGCCATTGTATTAGTGGGTTATTTGACCCAAGCTATTTTTAAGCACTTGTTGTTCAGCGTCTTGTATCAGCGTATCAAGGTCTCCGGTCTCTTTCATTTTTTTTATTTCTTGGTTCACCTTGGGGACTAAATGTTGCAGTGATTTATGTACATAATGGTATAAGCTTTGGCGATCTAGGCTTTTAGAGATTGGTCTGACATTGGTGATTTTGAGTTGTTTTAGGGCGACTAAGCCGTCAATTGTATTGGTCAGGGCCACATCAGCGAGCCCAGCTGAAACAAGTCTTAACATTTGTATGGTGGTGTCTAAATCTTTCGCATTAGTCATGCCTTTGGTGATATTGTTAGTATGTTTAACGCCCCGTACTTTCACTATCTGGTATTTTTTTAAATCTTTGATAGTATTTATTTTTATATTGCTATCGGCTCTAATGAAGGCCATTGTTTCTAAATGATAATAGGGAGTAGGGATCCGAATTGTTGAAGGCGTTTCGGTACCATAACTATAGATACGCATTACCTCACCGTCTTTCAATCCCGATTGGGCTTCCTGTTGCGCACGTTTACCTGGTAGCGGCGAGATTGTGATTTTGATCCCGAGTCGGTTATAAATTTCAGGGAGCACGATCCTTCCTACTTCTTGCTCAATTAAATAATTAATAGAGGCAAAATGATACTGTTCAGCATATGCCTTGGGAGTGAGTAAGAATAAAAAAAATAGGTACTTCATTGTGAATTAAGGCGTTACCAGTATCGTTGCATGATGCCATAAGTGGTCTTTAATTGCATTTTATTATATTAAAACCACTAATTTTGTAAATTAAAGGTGTTTTTTGATAATGTGATGTGTTTATTTTTGTCTGAATCATGCTTTTTGGCACCGCTTTTGCTGGTTTTTTATGCCCTATAAAGGGATGGCTAACCAATGTTAGCGTTTTGAAGGCAAAAGATTGCCATATCTATTCATTTCAGAAGGAATTAAAGAATATGAAATACTTCGCATTTGTCGTGTTCATTATATGCACTACTTTTATTCACACCAGTGCTCACGCACTCGGTAATAATAAACCACAAACCTTATTAGAGTTACTTGCTTACGCAGATAGTGCAAAACACCTTATTGAAGAGGGCGCATTTGATGAAGCGTTAGAGCGTTTAAAATGGCTAGACGATAATGGGACCCGTATTAGTTATCGCTTTTATAATTTTAAACGCTCTTCAGTATATACAACATGGTGGGATCTGGCTCAGCAATATAATCGAGCAGGGAGTGCTTATGAAAGTAAACTTGCGAGCACACTAAAACACCTGATCATTGCACCTCAGCAATGTGAAACATTCGATACGTCAATTTGGCTTAGCCAAACTCCAGAGCAGGAGCAGCACTTACTTGCTCAGATGACAGCATTAAACGCGCAATATAATGGGAGTCTCCGTCGATGTTGGAACGGTGAAGCTGAGTATTTAGCCATTAAGTACATTCACCATGATTTATTAGCGCGTTATTCTCAGGATATTTTATATGGATTCATTCACAATGTGATTGTTAAGGTTACACGTGCCTACGAACACTGTAACTTTGTTGAAGATAAAGCGCTGTGTCAAAGTAAAATTAAGACGTACTTGACTGAAACTTCGCGTTTGTATCAAGCTGTTGCTATGGATAGAGATGACTTGCAACTAGCAGGATTAATCGGCGGTGAAACATTGAAGCTATTGCTTAAATGGCAAAATCAGTCTAATTAGTTCGTAAGTTAAATTAACCAGCGAACATCAGTGACGCGCTTAATGCCAGTCAGTTATGTTCGCTCAGTATTAACGTAAACTCGTGCATATTTTTACACTACACTTGAGTGATCTACTTTCCTTAGGTGAGACAATGTCAGATCGCATGCATCAAACACGCCTTGAGCAATATCAAATTTCAGAACTTGAGATCCAAACACGCAAAAACTTATTTGAGTTGAGCGATGCAGAGCTGTAGTTTTTACATAAGTACCGTTTAGTCATTGATGGCTATTTAGAGGAGGTTGTTTCTCATTTTTATACATTGCTGTCGAGAAATGAGTATGTTGGGTTAATGTACCAAGTTAAAAAAGTAAAGGGTGCAAAATCTGTATGTAAAGTGAGAGAGCACTCTTACAGTAGCGCAGCTTGAGATTATGTTTACTGTATTAACGGGTAAGTTTGCACACGCAAGCGGAATTGACTTATCAATTGCAGACAAAGCTTACTTAGAATCCCCCTTAGCGACTGAGCCCGCTATCAGGATGTGTTATTACAACATACGATAAAATGGCTCAGAAGAAAGTGCGTTTTAACAGTCTGTACCTGTCATTTTTTTGTGATTAATAACATACCCGCGATCACAAATAATGCGCCGATTATTCTGCTGGGGGTAATGTCAATTTGGGGATACCCCAGCCAGCCGTTTTGGTCTAACGCCAGTGACGCAATGATTTGCCCACACACAATAGAAATCGCTAACACCATGGCACCTAGTTTAGGCGCTAAGAATATCGACATGGCAATGTTAAATGCGCCAAATAATCCGCCAAGCCAAGCCCACCAAGGGATTGTTGTAAATGCATTTGGTTTAAACCACGCGCCTCCTTGAATAGATGCAATGATCCCAAGCACTATGGTACCAATCAAAAATGATATAAAAGCCGCTTGTATTGGGCTGTGTAGAGCGACTCTTAACTGTGCATTTACGCCAGCTTGAGAGGCGAGTGAGAAGCCAATTACAATGCTAAAAGGCAGCAAGAGGTAAATTCCTAGGTTCGACACTTTACTTCTCCAAATTGAGTAAGTATGACTGATATGGGGTGCGGCACGAAAAGCTAAGATCAGCCTGATAATGTTAAAGACTTTAGCATAAAGTCAGGTGCTATTTATGAAACTCAAATAAAGTTTTAGATAAAACAGGTGGCTATGATGGTGTATGGTGATGTGTATCAGATAATAAAAGAGTGAGCTAGGGTTAAATGATCACATTGAGAGATCTTGGAAACGATGATCAGTTATTATTGGTGAAGTATTTAAATGAGCCTGAGGTGATCAGGTATTTGTCTTCAAAGATCCCAAACCCGTATACAGTTGATGATGCTAATTGGTGGATTGAAACTGGTTCAAAAGACCATGCCATCGTAAAAGCGGTTGAGTTTAATGGTGTCTTTTGTGGTGTTATTGGCGCGTATACTCAAGTGTTTGAATATGCGCATAGTGCCGAAGTCGGTTATTGGATTGCAAAACCTTATTGGGGAAAGCGTATTGCAACACAGGCGTTGCAATTATTTACTGCAGATATTTTTAATCAAACGAGCATTAGCCGGTTATTTAATCCGGTATCAGCACCCAATATTGCTTCTATGCGCGTACTTGAAAAAGCGGGCTATCAACTTGAGGGTGTGTTACGTCGTTCGGTTTGTAAAGCGGGAGACTGTTATGACGAGCATGTGTTTGCGAGATTAAAACCTAATGAGGGACTGGGTTAAATATCACATTGAAAAGAACAACAAGCACAGCGGTTTGTAGTTATTGTTCTTTTTCATGATAATACGCTTGGTCACTAAATGCTTAGTACCAAGGCATTGCATCAAGTTTGATTTCTTTACCAACCACTTTGATGATCAAAGGTACTAAGCGCTCTTGCTCTGGGCTAACAAATGAAAATACGTGGCCATGAATGTGCTTGCTCTTTAAGTCAGGCGCATCAACAATACCAAACATTTCTGTTGAAGCGACTTCTACAGATAGCTTTTGTTTTGCCACTTTTTCTTCAATTGCTTCTTGCGTCGGATCGACAATCGGTGTTGTTCGAGCTGTGCGTCCTGCGCGGTGAATGTAGTCATTGCTATTTACTGGCAAGTCATAGTTGATCACATAATAAAGCTGGTCAATATCGATACCGCGAGATGCAATATCAGTCGCGACTAATAGTTTGCAATCACCGTTTTTAAACTCGGCGAGGCTTTGTTGGCGCTTTTTCTGCGGGATCTCATTGTGAATACCCTGACAGCTAAAGCCTTGCTCAGCTAGCTGCGCGACTAAGTTATTCACATCGTGTTTAGTGCGTGTAAAAATGAGGGCTTTATCGCAGTTTAGCATTTTTAATAAAGTTGATAGGTTTTCTGATTTTTTATCACGCGGACACTTATACATCGTATGCAATATCTTGTTCACGGCTGGCTGTGTTTTGCTTGCTGTGATCTTTTTTGTGTGCTGTTGATGTGTTTCGCTATATTTAGCCAGTGCATTGGAATCAGTTGCAGAAAAAATCACCAGCTGCCTTTTTGCCGGTAAAGCTTCCATGATGGTTCTGAGTTCTTTAACAATCCCCATGCTCACAAGACGGTCAGCTTCATCCATCACAAAGTGCTGTACTTCAGACAGTGAAAAAACACCTTCTTTTAATAAATCAACTAAGCGCTTTGGTGTTGCAACTAAAATATCAGTACCACGTTTAAAACGTTTCGTTTGTGACGTGATACGCACACCACCAAATACACTGATTGTTCTTAATTTTAGGTCAGTGTCAAATTCAGCAATAGACGCTTCTACTTGCAGTGCCAATTCACGTGTTGGCACTAAAAATAATGCGCGTAAAGGTCTTACTTGTTTATCGCTATTATCAACTTGACTCAACTCTTGTAAAGTCGGCAACAAATAAGCCGCAGTTTTACCAGTACCAGTTGGTGCGATCGCATAAGTATCAGCCCCTGACAGCACGGCGCCAATAGACTTTTCTTGAATTTCAGTCGGTGTAGTGTAACCAAGGCGTTTAATATTTGCTTGAAGGGTCGGGTTAAGCCCGAGCTTTGCGAAAGTTGTCATGTTGACCTGTCTATAGGATAGTAAAGGCGTATTATAGCGAGTTTTTACCACAGTGCACAGCGCAGAATGAGCCGCAAAGTCAGTATTACGATAAAATGTGCCGTCGCGAGTAACGCCATACAAATAAGGCCAACATTGGGGGCGTTTGTTTGACATTGGGCTAAAGCTTAAATGTTGCCAAGTGTTTACAGTCTTGTCACTGGTGCGCTTTATTTATACTTTCACATCAATAATTGACTGCCCAGCTTCAAGACCAAACTCCTCTACAAGTTGGGTATAAATGGCATCTTTGCTGTCTTGGCTCAAGTTTGCATATTGCTGAGTCGAGTCGGTGGCGTCAGAAACCAACTCAGCAAATTGTTCAGCAACTGAACTCAAATCAATTGAAGTCTGTGTATTTTGGTTGGGTGGAGGCGGTGGTCGCTGTTCTTTATCTAGACCGGCCAGCTCTCCCACTATTTTTGCATCAAAGCCTGTGTCCGCCATTAATTGTTCTAATTGTTTGTCGGGTTTAATACCAGCTTCAGAAAATGTACTGACAATGGCTTGTGCGTCTTCTGTGGACAAGTTTTCGGGGTCAAATTCAGTGAGCGTATCGGCAATGGTACTCTGCTGCTCTTGACTTAATTGAGTGTTTTTATAAAAAACATCGTTTGAGCCTGAGGGGGAAACGCCGTTAATCATGGTGTTGTCTTAAAGAAACTGCTTTGGATAGGGTAACCATAGAAATGAATTGTGCAAAAAGTGTGAAAGCAGGTCGTGTTTTTCTAACGGAGATCCCAAAACCCCCCGTGTTTTGTGATCAAACCGCTGAACTTACTTGCAATACGTTTTTGTATACTTTAGCCTTACTTTGTTGAGTAAGTTTGGTTTGAAATGTTGATGACACGATATTTGCACAGTTTGGTTTTTGTTGCGCTGCTTGTTGCCATAATAGGCCAAAGCTTTGCAGCTGCCGATCTGCCGTGTAAAATCATGATGCAGCATATGCCCAATGGCGCTCACCAACACGCCTCACTTCATAACAGCTCTGACGAAACCGCAGATGTATCTCATATGATGCACAGTGATATGTCGAGCATGGTAATGGGTCATAGTGATGCGCAAGATTGCTGTAAAACGCAATGTAGTTGCCCACCTAGTGGGTGTGTACCCTTCGCATTAGCGCTTATGAGCAGTGAACTTTTACTGAGTGATGCAACCTATACACAACCCAGTTTTCTTTTTTCAGTCTTTATAGACTCCCCAATACAAAGCTTATATAAGCCCCCTATATTTGCCTAGCCTAGGACAAGTCTGTCCAAAATTTATCATATTGAATGATTTTTGATTCATTGACGTTATTCGTGATGCATTTATGGGTATTACGATCGGTAATTTTATAAACCTTGCTACGCATTTTGTGATTCTCAGTGAATAAGATACCACTTAGCAAGGGTGTTAATAGGCAAATTATGACTCCTATTTTGACAATGGTTTTTTGTCGCAGTTATAGGCTACAAATCACTGTGAGGCTAAAAATATGAAAGTATTTAGCTCAATGACATGCGCAATTTTATTCGGTACTACGCAGCAAGCTCTCGCGAGCACAACACCAGAGTTGACCCTATCTATGGCAATTGAACAGGCGCAAAACCATGATGCATGGCTGGTGAAAAGTAACCAAACACAGGCTTCACTGACTGCCCAGCAGATTGCTGCGGGCACATGGGAAGACCCTAAAATTGCAGTGGCAATGAATAACCTGGCAAGTAGTGATTTCGCGTTTAAGCGTGACAATATGAGCCAATTAAAAGTGTCAATGTCACAAGTTTTGCCCCGAGGCGCATCATTGCAAATCAAGCAAAATATTTTGGCGTTAGAGGCTCAGCAGCAGCCAATTTTGCGTGCGGATCGCCGAGCTAAAGTCGCCATGGTGGTCAGCGAATTATGGTTAGACGCTTATACGGCAAAAATGACCATTGAATTGATCAATAAAGACGCCCATTTGTTCGAACAACTCGCTGATATAAGTGAAGCAAACTATGCTTCAGCGTTAGGTAAAACACGTCAACATGATGTGATCCGTGCACAAGTTGAATTAGCCCAATTACAAGACCGATTGGTTGTTGAACAGCAGCGTTTGGCGACCAAAAAAGCCACATTATTAAATTGGCTTCCTGCAAGTAGTCCAGGGTCAAGCGCGTGGCAATTCAATGCACATGGCGACTTATTTACCATTGCTAAGACATTGCCAGATGATACGGTATTTTCCTCAATGCATTCATCTCTTACGCCATTTGGTGACGAGACGATGGCTTTACTTATGCGTCACCCTAGATATTTAGCACAAAGTAAAGAGGTCGAATCTGCAAAGCAATCGGTGACACTTTCAGAGCAAAAATATAAGCCTCAATGGACTGTTAATGCCAGCTATGGTTATCGTGCAGATAGCCCAACAGGGCTGGAACGGCATGATTTATTGTCAGTCGGGTTTAGTTTTGACTTACCATTATTTACAGAAAATAAGCAAGATAAAGAAGTGCTTAGTGCACAAAGTCGTACTGAAGCTTTAAAAACTGCACAGCTTTTAACTTTAAAGGAGTTGGGAGCAGGGCTTGCAACAGAGCAGCAGGCGTTAACGCAATTACAAAAGCGACTGGAATTATACCAAGACATCATACTTGAACAAAGTCATCAACAAGCTGAGGCTGTCCTGAGTGCATATAACAATGATGATGGTGATTTTAATACCGCAGTACAAGCCAAAATCACTGAGCTGAATGCACGCATCGCAACACTTAATATATACATAGAAAAACTAAAAACGTTAGCACGAATTAATTACTATTTAGCAGGCACTGATACCTCGCTGAATGACATGACAGGGGGATCGTATGAATAGCAAAATAGCGCTGGTCATTGGCGCAAGTTTAGGGGCTGTATTATCGTATTTTATGGTGAGTTGGGTTGGCTCTTACATGCCTTCAGAAACGCCATTAAATGATGACACCCCAAAGCCATTATATTGGGTTGCGCCAATGGATGATAATTACCGTCGTGATAAACCAGGGCTTTCGCCTATGGGAATGGATTTAGTCCCAGTATATGCTAACAATGATGCGCAAGCTGATTCCCCAGGCACAGTTACAATTAACCCATCAGTGATTAACAACTTAGGGGTACGGACAGCGAAGGTTAACTTGACGACTTGGCAGCAACATATTGAAACGGTTGGATATGTGCAATATGACCAAGAAAGTATGGTGCATATTCATCCACGCGTAGAAGGGTGGATTGAAACTCTCTATGTTAAATCTGCGGGAGATAGAGTTTCTAAGGGGCAACCACTGTACACATTATATTCGCCGCAGCTGGTTAATGCTCAAGAAGAATACTTAATTGCATTGAAGCGAAGCAACCGCGCTTTAATGCGTGCAGCAGCAGACCGATTAAGGGCGTTACAGCTATCTGATGAATTCATCGATAAACTTAAAAAGCGACAGACAATACGTCAGTCGATCACCTTCTATGCCTCGCAATCAGGGGTGGTTGATGTTTTAAAAATACGAGAAGGATTTTATGTAAAGCCAGGTACAACCTTAATGAGTTTGGCAACTCTTGAACAAGTTTGGGTAGAAGCGGAAGTGTTTGAGCGTGATACCGCACTGATTGAAGTTGGTTTACCTGTAAGTATGACACTGGATTATTTACCGAATAAAACATGGGTAGGTCAGGTTGATTATATTTATCCAAGCTTAAATGCGACAACTCGCACATTAAGAGTGCGTTTGAAGTTTTATAATCCACAGCAGCAGCTTAAGCCCAATATGTTCGCTCAAGTGAGTATTGCGACGCGGCCTCAGCAAGCTCAGTTACAAGTCCCGAAAGAGGCGGTTATTCGTACCGGTAAACAAGATAGGGTTGTGTTGGCGTTGGGGAACGGTCAATTTAAGTCAGTTGCGGTCTCCGTTGGGAGTGTGGGCCATGACTTTATTCAAATTAAAGAGGGGCTTGGCGAGGGAGATGACGTTGTTACCTCTGCACATTTTTTAATTGATTCTGAGTCGAGTAAACATTCTGACTTTATGCGCATGAACCACGATGACGTTAATGACATGGCTACTGTAAAAGCTGAGGTCATTTCAATAGACGCTGATACACGAATACTAACCCTTGATCATGGCGCAATCGATGCGTGGAATTGGCCACAAATGGTCATGGACTTTAAGGTGGATACGTCAGTTGATGTTACGCAATTGAAAGAAAATACATTCTATATGTTTGATATTGAAAAAAGCCATGACAATGCTTATCAGGTCATGGATTACTCATCCCTATCAGGGATGAATGATGTGCAAAGTGCGACAGTAACAGGAAGCGTAAACAGTATTAACTCACAAACACGTGTGCTGAATATTAGCCGTGGCCCAATTGAAAAGTGGCAACGAGGCCCTGCAACGATGGAGTTTACGTTAGCGTCTGACTTAGATATTTCGTTACTGAAGCCAGAACAACAGATCATGTTTACTTTTGAAGTACGAGAAGATTTGGTCATCGTAGAATTTAGCGCGCAATCTCTTCCTCAAACACACGACCAACACAATATGGAAGGCATGCAACATGATTGAAGCAGTGATCCATTGGTCAGTTAAAAACCGACTTTTCGTACTTATGTTGTGCATTGTTTTGGCCGTTGGCGGTGTTTTTTCAATAAAAAATACGCCTGTAGATGCGTTACCAGATCTGTCAGATGTACAGGTGATTGTGAAAACCAGTTACCCTGGTCAGTCTCCTCAAGTGGTGCAAGATCACGTCACGTTTCCATTGACGACGGCGATGTTATCGGTGCCGGGCGCGAAGACCGTTCGTGGTTTTTCATTTTTTGGTGACTCTTACGTGTACATTATTTTTGATGATGATACCGATCTATATTGGGCGAGAAGCCGAGTATTAGAGTATTTAAGTCAAGTTGCCCCGACGCTCCCCGACAACGCGAAACCTCAGTTAGGACCGGATGCTACGGGAGTGGGTTGGGTGTATATGTATGCATTGGTTGATAAAACTGGGCAACATGACATTAGCCAGCTGCGCAGTTTACAAGATTGGTTTTTAAAATATGAACTGCAGGCGGTATCGGGTGTATCTGAGGTTGCTGCCATCGGTGGTATGGTTAAACAGTATCAAGTGCAAGTCGACCCCGATAAGTTACGCGCTTATGGCATATCACTGGCACAAGTACAATTGGCTATTGCGCGGGGCAACCAAGAAACAGGCGCTTCAGTGGTCGAAATGGCAGAAGCTGAATATATGGTTACAGCGACTGGATATATAAAGAATGTTGCAGATATCACAGCCATTCCTTTAGGGTTAAATAGCCAAGGTACAGCCCTGCGCATTGGCGATGTTGCAGAGGTCAACCTAGGGCCGCAAACTCGTCGGGGCATTGCAGAGCTCAATGGTGAAGGTGAAGTGGTTGGTGGGGTTGTGGTTATGCGCTTTGGCGAAAATGCACAACAGACCATTACGGGGGTAAAAGCGAAACTAGCTCAGTTGGCTCAAGGTTTACCTGATGGGGTTGAGATTATCACGGTATATGACCGCTCACTATTGATTGAGCAAGCAGTTGATAATCTATGGTCTAAGTTACTCGAAGAGCTCGCGGTTGTGGCGCTAGTATGTGTGGTATTTCTATTTCATATTCGGTCATCCATTGTGGCGGTGATCAGTTTGCCGATGGGCATACTTGTTGCATTTTCAGTGATGTACAGTCAAGGTATTAACGCCAATATTATGTCTTTAGGTGGTATTGCTATTGCCATTGGCGCAATGACGGATGGTGCTATTGTGATGATTGAAAATATGCACAAGCATATGGAAAAAACCCCGTTAACAGATGACAATCGCTGGGAAATAGTGACGAAAGCGGCATCAGAGGTCGGCCCTGCATTATTTTTTAGTTTGCTGATCATCACGGTGAGCTTTTTACCTGTGTTTATTCTAGAAGCACAAGAAGGACGAATGTTTGCGCCACTGGCCTATACTAAAACATACGCGATGGCAGCATCTGCAGGATTAGCGATCACCTTGACTCCAGTGTTGATGGGGTATTTTATTCGCGGCAAAGTAATATCAGAGCGTAAAAATCCCGTAAATAGACTATTGATTGCGGCATACATACCGGTGTTAAAAAAGATATTAACGTGGCCTAAGACAACGTTGGTGATAGCGCTTGTTGTGACTGTGGTCGGCTTTTATCCGATGAATAAAATAGGGAGTGAATTTATACCCCCATTGGATGAAGGCGATTTAATGTATATGCCTACCACTTACCCTGGTATTTCCATTGGTAAAGCCAGAGAGTTACTACAACAAACTGATAAGTTGATCCGCACTGTGCCAGAAGTTGAACTGGTATTTGGTAAAGTTGGACGGGCTGAAACGGCAACTGACCCCGCGCCATTGACCATGATTGAAACATTTATCAAGCTGAAACCACGCAGTGAATGGCGTCAAGGTGTTACTACGGAGTCTCTTAAGCAAGAGTTGGATGCTCTAGTGAAGTTTCCAGGTGTGACAAATGCGTGGGTGATGCCTATTAAAACCCGTATAGACATGTTGGCGACGGGCATAAAAACCCCCGTTGGCCTCAAAGTCGCTGGGCCAAACTTAAACACTATTCAAGCTATCGGACAAGAGATAGAACGCATTTTGTCTGATGTAGCAGGCACTTCATCAGTGTATTCAGAGCGAGTCGCTGGTGGCCGTTACATTAAAGTCGATATTAATCGCCATAAAGCGGCCCGATATGGTTTGAACATTGCGGATATTCAGCAAGTCATCACAACAGCAATTGGCGGGATGAATGTTGCGCAAACCATTGAAGGACAAGAACGTTACCCAATAAATGTGCGGTATCCTCAAGATCATCGTGATTCACCTGAGCAATTGGCCCGATTGCCAGTGGTAACGCCAGCTGGTCAGCGTATTGCATTAGGGGATGTTGCCGATATTTATATTGAATCTGGCCCACCTGGTATCAAAAGCGAAAATGCGCGTATCAATGGTTGGACCTTTATTGATATTGAACACAGTGATATTGGCAGCTACGTAACGCATGCGCAGCAAGTTTTAGCGCAGCAACTGAAATTGCCTGTTGGTTATTCTATTACGTGGGCCGGACAATATGAATATATGGCGCGTGCCAAAGCCAAGCTCGCGTATGTATTACCCCTGACTTTAGCAATTATCGTCGTGTTGCTGTACTTAAATTTTCGCAGTTTTCGAGAGGTGTTTATCATCATGGGTACCTTACCGCTAGCAATGATTGGTGGGCTGTGGCTGCTATATATTGAAGCGTTTAATTTTTCTGTGGCTGTTGGGGTTGGCTTTATTGCCTTAGCGGGAGTCGCCGTGGAGATAGGGGTGATCATGTTGGTGTATCTCAATCAAGCGCGTGACACACTGCTGGCTAAAAATAGACAACTCACCACATCGGTATTAAGAGATGCCATTTTACAAGGAGCGGGTATGCGTGTGCGGCCTATCATGATGACGGTTGCCACCATCATCATTGGTTTGCTGCCTATTTTGTATGGCAGTGGCACGGGAACAGAAGTGATGAGCCGAATTGCAGCACCTATGGTCGGTGGCATGTTTAGCGCAGTGATACTTACTCTACTGGTGTTACCGGCAGTGTATTTCTTACTGAATAAGCCTAAGGCTGTTTAAAGAACAGGCGCTCTTTGGCTTGCACTGTGGATTTTTAAAGCATAGCTAAATTGGACCTAGCAACGAAAGCGGGTGATGAATCCGTATTATAGAAGCTGTTCAACTTTTATAATACGGAGCTGATTGATAGGGTGATATGCAGGCCCTTTACTATATGAGGAGAAACAAATACGGACACGTGGCATGTTTGAAAATACTTTAGATAAGCACGCCTTTAGCTTTTTTCTTGTTGATAAAGTCCAGTTCAGGTATTTGGTATAAGTTAATCAATGAGGGCATTGCGATTGCAACGGGTGCCATGTTTGGCGCAAATGATAAGTTTGAGCACTATTGTAGGATCACCTTTGCGTTACCCCAGAATACAGGTTTAGCGATCGCTTTGAGAAAGTTATTAGGGGCTGTTGATCTTTCAGGTTCATTTTTACAGCATTTTGATTGGCTTTTATACCAGGCAGAGGCTGCGTAGCATGGTTATTCCATGAGAGTTAGCCGATAACATAGTAGAAAAGCCAATCGAGCGCTGCCTACCGGTTCTTTTGAGCGCCCTTTTTTCTATGTTGCTTAATATTCACTTAGATTACTAGGCCACACATTAAGCGCCGTGATAAAAGCACGCTCAAAGAGAACAAAAATAGAACAGCAAAGATCAACAGTCCCTAGTAACCGTACTTTTATCTAAACAGTTTTTATATGAGATAGATGGGTTTATGTTATTTAATTGTCTGTTATTGGCTTTTTCGGGGTTGAAGATAAAGTTTCTGTTGGACCCTATTGAGGTATATTTGTTTCTATATTAGGATCCCCCGGATTTTAATTATATTCGGGACATGGACAATGAAAGTACCTGCGTTTTTTCTCTGTTTTTTAATTTTATTAACAGGGTGCGGCAATGGAAATGATAGTCAAAAAAAGTATTGGCTGATGCAGAAATTATTGAATCGACAACGCCAGAATCAGCTCCACCGCCGGTAACACCCCCGCCAGTAACCCCCCCGCCGGTAACACCCCCACCGGTAACACCACCTACTCCAGAAGAGTCAATGTCAAAAATTGTCAACGCACAAGGTAGTCCAGACGCGCAGTTACTCAGTTTTGACGATTTTAATAACGCACAGCTAGCCTGTGTTGATATAGAGTCTGTTATTGCAGCGACTATCTACTTAGAAAACGCAACGAATTTTCTTGAGGAAAGTGAATTACGCGATAGAGTGTGTTCAGTGGTTAGCTTGTACAATGTGGTCAACAAAACTGGTTTAACACCAGAGCTGTTGATTGGCTCTGGTGTTGAAGGTTTGACAGATGATGTGGGTAAACCTGATCTCTGGGCATTTGATGAAGTAATGTTAGATGCACCTGAAAAAAACTTTCTGGTGCCAGAGCTACAAAAGTTAGTGAATGCGTTTCAGTATAACCGTGATAACGTGTGGCCAAAGCAAATAAATCTCTCATTTGATGATGGTGGTGCCCTAGATTCATTGTACGAGCACTTATGGCTATTTGAAAAATATAATGCAACTATTACCTATTTTGTCAGTCATTTAGCTTTGATTGACGAGCAACGTGTATTGGAAATTGAAGCGCAAGGGCATGAAATTGGTCACCATGGTGCACTTCATAAGCATGCTGCAATTTATTCAAAAGAACATGGTGTCGACAAGTGGTTAGAAGACGATATACTCGGCCAGTTAGCGGATATGAAAGCGCTTGGTTTAAATGTGACTACATTTGCTTACCCGTTTGGTGCGCGCACCAAAGAAACCGATGAGGCGTTGTTAAAGCACTTTACACATGTTCGCCGCTTTGCTGCTTGGGGTGGGTTAGAGTACCGAAATCAACGCAGTGACTTAGCCATTATGACTGGATATTCTATCGACTCACATACTATTAATTTAGAACGAATCTTTAAAGCAATGGATACGCTACGCGGTGGTGAAACACTTTATCTAGGAACTCATGCAATTGGCAATTACACAAGCCCTTGGCATATCACCACAGAAAATTTAGAAGCAGTGATTTCTTATGCTGCAAGTAAAGACATTCAATTTTGTAAAATGGCTGAATGTCAGAACTTTAAAAAAGCCAGCGAATAAAGCTGAAGTGGGTTAAATTGACTGAAATTATATGTTATCAATTCAACCCACCTGCATTTGGCTATTATATCCCTTAGTAGCCTAACATCCGCTTTAGTGTTGCATCTTTATCAACTACATGGTGCTTTATTGCACCGACTATATGTAAAACTAAAGCGCCAGTTAAACTATAAGCTATCCACGAATGTGACAGTTTTGCACCATAGTAAATAGTTTCATTGAATGCAATTATTTCACCATCCAACTCATTTCTAGAGACCAATTCAAAACCAAATATATTAATACCATATCCACCAAACCCAGAATACAGCATGCCAGATATTGGTAGTGCAAGCGTACCTAATAATAACAACCAGTGCACGATGACAGAAAGGTGATGTTCATGTTTTGGATAGTCACTGGCTGGTGCGGGAAAGCCCTTTTTTAAGCGCCAGATCACTCTGGGTAAAATGATAAGTATTGCTAAAACACCGATTGCTTTGTGGATTGGATAGAGTGACCATACTTCCCAGTAGACCATGTAGTATCCGATGACAATGACCCCAATCATGGTTAAGCCAACAAGCCAGTGCAGTGATATGGTTAACGGAGATAATGTTGAGTGCGTTCTATTCATTATAGTTTCTCGAGTAAGTATCTGATTAGAGTATTGCTCAAGCTTAAATGAAGAAAACCCCTAAGTTACAGGGCTTAGGGATGAGTGGAGGAGCAGTGTGATCAGCTTTCCTCTTTCCTCCATTCATCCCCTTTAACCTGTTATCGACTGGCGATAAGTGTCCGAATGGTTGAACGTTGACTTTTGCTAATAGGAATAACTTGGTTATTGGTTAGATAAGCGCTTGCATGACCTGCGGGGTGGTTTTTGAGTTGGCCAATGTACTCAAGATTAACCAAGTAAGAGCGATGACATTGTACAAAGTCATCTTTTGGCAGTAACTTATGTAGTTGCTTTAATGTCGCACGAGTCAAGTAAGTACGCTCTTGTGTGATAACCTCCATATAATTGCCTGCAGCTTGAATAAAAAGTATGTTTTGATACGCTAGCGTGTGCGTTAAGCCATCGACTTCAATCATTAACGCATTGACTTGCGAACGAGTGTTATTGTTCTGTAGTGCCTTTATTGGCGTGTTGGGCTTGTTGAATAAAACCTGTTTTAAGTGCCATAGCAAAACCACAATCAGGAGTGCTGCGGCATGCTTTGGCCATATAAAGAAAAGGCTGTGAACAATGCTGATGTCTGACTGTGAGACCTCAAGGACCACAGAAAATGTGAGGCTCAGTGACAGGGTTGATAGACTTAATACACAATAAAAGAGGCTATTTGACAGTGGAAACTTGCGTCGTGATTGCAACATATGCAGAACAAATGGAGTGAGAATGAGCCAAACACCCCATTTTTGAAGTGGAAATGTGATTGAGTCTATAAGATTAATCGACTTGTGTTCTATAAATATGCTGTTGATCAAGCAATTCGCAAAAATTAAGCACATAAACATCACCCACCCGATGCTCGAAATACAATGGTCATGTTTTAAAAGTGGTGCCACGCTTTTTTTATTTCTCATAGTTTTGATGACTCCTTTAAATAATGAAAAAAACGACACGATTAATTATCAGTTTAACGGTTTTTAATTGTTGTTATTTTGATAAATAAAAGCTTTAAAAATAGAGAGGTAGTTAATATATTTGTGCAGTTTGACTGCACTTTAAGCAAACAGTTCCCAAGAATGAATTATTTCATTAATGTAATTGCAAATGTGAATTAATCTCATTACCCTTCTCGTGATTTTGCACCTTCTGTGCAGTAAATTTCTAGTTTGGAGTGTATACATGCGTTACTCAGTTTTATGTTTAGCAATCGGTTCAGCAATAGCCACATCGAGTGTGTTAGCTAAGTCGTCTGAAATTGAAGTGATTGAAGTGAAGGGGACTTACTTTAATGACTACAAAGTTGATACAGCTAAAGGAGCAATGCGAACAGATGCTTCTTTACTCGAGACTGCACAATCAGTATTTGTTATATCAGACACCGTGATTGATGAACAATTAGCGACGACGTTGGGTGAAGTCTTAAATAATGACGCAAGCTTAACGGCTGGTTCTAAGCAACGTAACCGAGAAACATTCAATTTGCGTGGTTTTGGCTTAAGCTCATCAAACGGATATTTGCGCGATGGACACCAGCATTGGTCACACTATCAGCAGCCCATAGAAACATTAGAGCAAGTAGAGATCATTAAAGGCCCGTCGAGTATTTTGTATGGTCAGTCTGGTCCCGGTGGTTTAGTGAATATGGTGACTAAAAAACCAACGCCTAAAACATTGATGAATTTTGGGGTTGATGTTGACCATTTAGGGTCTACCAGAGCGACTGCTGATATTGGCGGTGCTATTACCGCTGAAGAAGACTTACGTTACCGTGCCGTACTCGTCAAGCAAGATGTCACATTTGACCGCGAATATGTCGATGGCAATGAGCGCACGCGCGACCGTTTTTTAGGTTCACTGGTGCTTGACTATGATATAAACGATAGCAGCTTTGTTCGTGTACATTACGACAGAACCAATGACAAAGCAGGCCTAGATACGGGGGCTTGGTTAGACAACACAGGTCAAGTAATTGGTAATGATAAAACAATCAGAGACTTTTCGTGGGCATTTACTGACATAACTGTTGAAAATAAGGGGATTGACTTTACGCATGCACTCACAGAAAACTTCCAAGTAACGGTTGGATATAATGAACAAGATTTCTCCCGTCAGCGTTTTGAGTCTGCACCAAGAAAGCCAAAGGATTATCAAGTTGGGGATAGTTACGGCTCGCGTCCATACGATCGGTATGACGATTGGCAGTTTACGACTGCATTTGTTGATTTTACGGGGGAATTTGAACTAGGTGGTTTTGATCATCAAGTGCTTATTGGTGCTAACTCATTGGATTATTATTATGGACAGTTACGTGTAAGAGCGAGTGCGGTTGATTTTATTGAAGGTCAAACTCAGCCAGCTCGCCCTGACATTAGTTATGCGACAGATGACTCTTTGTACACCAGTGAATTCGACTATTACGGTCTTTATGTTCAAGACTTAGTTACCATTAATGAGCAATGGCAAGTCTCTTTTGGTGGCCGTTACGATAAGCAAAACAAAGAAAATGCCGATAACGAGTCATTCTTACCAAAAGGGGGGGTGTTATATCACCCAAGTGAGAATGGCACTGTTTATTTTAGCTACTCAGAAGGGTTTGAACCGCAGCGTAGTGAAAAGCTTCATAATGAAGAGGATAAGAACCATGGCATGAAGCTAGATGCCATCACTTCACAGCAGTATGAAGTGGGTACTAAGTGGCAATTAGTGGACGATAGATTGCTATTAACCGCTGCCGCTTTTGATATTAGTAAAACAGGTACGCTTATTTCAACCGCTGTTGAGGGTCAAGACTATGAAACCGTGACGACCCAGGCAGGTAAGCAGCGTCATACAGGTTTTGAGTTCTCGGCACAAGGGGCGGTTAACGATCGTTTATTTGTGATGGGATCTGTCATGAATCTGAACGCTGAATATGAGCGCGATGAGAGTCTCTATCAGGGTAAGTCGCCAATTGATGCACCTAAATGGTCAGCATCTTTATGGTCTCGTTATGAGTTCAGTGATGCTTTTGCAGTCAATGCCGGGGCATTTTATCAAGGTGAACGTTTTGCTGACTATGACAACACCATTACCAAAGATGCATATACGCGTGTAGATGTGGGCGCAACCTATAAGCTTGGGCTTTCGCATGCAAATGTCAACGTGCGGTTTAATATCGAAAACTTATTTGATAAGAACTATCTAGCTGGTGGCGGTGTGAATAATGTCACAATAGGTGAAGGCACCACCTTTAGGCTGGCGCTACAAGCCGCTTTTTAATCGTTATCCATAAAAAAATGTGGCGTCGCTCACAGCGACGTCACTAATATTGCTTGCTGTAACGCGCTATTTTTGTCACTGTGGCCACCTTCGTTTTGTTACAAGGAATTCGGTTATAGCTATCTCTCATCACTCCTCGTTGTTTACCGGTGTAAACCTCATTAACGTTCAACATAGTACGCTTAATTTTAGTAAACATCTTCATTCGACATATCATATTGGGCTAATAACACAGGGAACTCAGTCGTTTAACGCAAAAGGTAAAAACGTGATAAATGGTCCTGGGCAGCTACAACTTATGGACCCTGGTATAACGCATGATGGAAGCAGCAACGAACTGAAGGTTTCTAGTAAAATATTCTCTATTTCTGTCAGTGCGATACATGAATTTCTGGATCAAAAAAATACGTCATTGCTTACTTTTTCTGATAACTGCATTGAAGATCAGTCACTTTATTCGATATTTAGTCAGTTACACACATATATGGCTGCTGGGTATGCAAATACGCTGTGGCTTGAAAGTGCCTTTTTATCAAATTTAACATTACTTGCGACACGATATGGTCATTTTACTGAACCGAAAGTTTATTGCTTAGGGCGTTCTAATCTTGCAAAGCTAAATGCCTTTATGCACGAACATATTGCTGAGAAATTGACTGTGTCACGGCTTGCAAATGAATGTAACTTAACTGATATACAATTACTTAGGCAGTTTAAGGCGCTAACTGGCATAACCCCTTTCGCTTGGTTACTGAGAATACGCCTCGAAACCGCGCTGCAGTTATTACACAGTGGTATACGCAGTACAGATGTTGCTATGCGCGTTGGTTTTTACGATCAAGCGCATTTTATTAATGCCTTTAAACGAGCGTATGGCATAAAACCGAGTGAGTTGTATTAATTTTAATTGTTAATTTTTTACAATGAATTGACTGTGTCATTTTCTATACTTTTGTGCGCAGACTACCTTATGGAAAAATCTGGGGAGGCAGTCATAAAAGAAGAGGATGAATGTGATGCAAAAAATTAATTTGGCTCAAAAATTTTTATTGTTCGATGAGCCGTGGCAACCCAAAGTGGTGGCGCAAATGAATGACTATCAGTTTAAAGTCGTGAAAGTACAAGGTGAATTTGTCTGGCACCAACACGATCATACTGACGAGACTTTTATCGTTGTATCTGGACAACTCAACATCGCTTTTGTGGATGAAGTGATCACGCTCAATAGAGGTGAAATGATAGTCGTGCCTAAAGGCGTGCAGCATAAGCCCTTTGCAGATCAAGAATGTCAAATATTGATCATTGAACCACAAGGTGTAAAAAATACTGGAGATGAAGAAAGTGCATTAACCGCCAAAAATGATGTGTGGGTTTAAGCGTATTCTGAACGGCCATAGTGCATAGTGGGCTGAACACACCTTTGGTTAGTCAAAGGGGGCTTTTTGAGAAATAGTAAATAAGAGGTTTGCGCATTATCGAATGCTTGTTTGCCGATAGATAACCTCATCGAGTTTATGATTATAATTAATTCTTTACATGTTTATGAATCGCTTTCAATGAGGTTGTACCTTAAATGTACATATTTAAAGGTAGCGACGGCGGCACTTTATATGCTAAAACTAGTTTCCACATTTTGGAAACGCATTTTGGATTTGTGCTCTAGATTTGCGTTGTAATAGGAGAAAGTTGTTAGTGAATTACCCCAAACCACTTAAAGCCGGCAGTCGTATTGCTATCTGTGCTTTTTCATCTTCGGTACCGCAAGCTTGCTATGCAAGGCTCGATAAGGCAGTGGCGTTTTTACAAGAGCAAGGTTTTGAAGTGATTGAAGGGCCAAGTGTCCGCCACGTAGGGGAGTGGGATGCGCAAACACGGGCAAATGAGCTAAATATGTTCTTGTTGGATGAGGGTATATCTGCAGTACTTCCTCCTTGGGGAGGGGATTTAGCAATGGCTATTTTACCATTATTAGATTGGCAGGCGCTTCAAGCAACATCACCGAAATGGGTGCTTGGCTTCTCGGATGTAAGTACGATTATGACGGCGCTGACAACACGGTTAAATTGGGTCACCGTTCACGCAACAAATCTAATGCAGTTGACGTCATTACAGACTGATCCGCTCACCCGCGCGACATTAGATGTACTATCACTGCAAGTTGGTGATAAGTGGGTACAATCAGCGTCTAGTCACTTTGAAACCGCCAATGCTTGTCCAATTTCAGATCCAAATATGGTGTTTAATCTCACAGAAATAACTCAGTGGCGTCTACTGCCAAGTCAGCAGGGTATTGCAAGTGACAAAGTCGCATTTGCGGGACGCTTAGTTGGGGGATGTTTAGACACCCATCAACATATTTTAAATACCGAGTTTGCAGACATCGAGCAGTTTTCACACCAATATCGTCAAGAGCCGCTGATTTTGTACTTTGAAAATGGGGAGCTAAGTGACCATGGTTATATCCGCGCATTACTTGGTTTAAAATTCAAAGGCGTGTTCAAGCATGTGTCTGGTGTTTTATTTGGTCGTAACGCGGTGAATAAATACAAGGTCAGTGCCAATGAAAAAATTCTGCTAGAGGCGTTAGGCTCATTGAATATCCCCATTGTTTTTGACGTTGATATAGGTCATACCCCACCTAACATGACACTACTTAACGGGGTGTATAGTGAGGTTGATATTTCACCTGTAGGGGCAACAGTAGTGCAATATTTGCAGTGATTTACATGGAGGGATATAGCTAATTTGTTACTTTTTAGTGTTTTAAAGATCTATAATTTAACATGGGTGTAGGTAAGATTCCTATGCGTTTTTATGAATAGAATAATTTTTATCTTATTGTTTGTTAAATTTATTATTTTTATTTATTAGGGATAAATAATGAGTTTTAGTTTTTCTACTCGGTAATTCATGTGAATTATTACACTGTTTTACACGTTCATTTGCTTTTCAATTGATTAATTATTTGCAATGCTTTAGTCTTGGTTTTGTGCTTTCATAACAGGCATAACCGCTCCTTGATAAAAATAAGAAGTCTGTTGTAGGACTAGGGTAAATAAAGCCATGGAATTTGATACGTCACTTTCTCACTCTGCACAATGTATGAAAAAAGCAATTCCACTGATGGTGAAATACAAAGTACCTGTTACACCATTGAATTATGCGATTTGGTATTGCTATGTGTTAGGTTCTAATGAGCAGCTTAATACCGAGTTGGAGCGTGTTTTAGATAACTATCAAACATGTCCCCCTGCACATGCCAAGCAATTATTTGATGAGTTTTTATCAGATAAGGATTTAGCGTTATTTCATCAAATGTCAGATTCATTTCAAGAAACAATCTCTGGTGTACAAGTTGAAATTGATAAAACACTAGAATCTTCTCAAGACTTTTCGGCTGTATTATCACAGTGTCATTCTGGTTTGTATGATTTAAAAAGAAATAGCCTAGATTCTTTTGACGATGTTTTGGGCTATGTTGATCGGTTAACAGAAGAGTCGGTTGTGATGCAGCAAACAGCCTATCAATTCCAAAAGAAGTTGGAAAATGCTTACGCAGAGATCAGTGATCTGAAATCTGCGCTGGTTAACACACAAGAAGCAGCAAGCCAAGATCCATTAACTGGGCTGTTGAATCGCGGCAAGTTTGATGAAGATATCGTCATGTTTTGTAAAACGGCACCGACAGGTACTCACCGGGCTTTGATCTTTGTTGATATAGACCATTTTAAGCAGTTTAATGATGATTTTGGTCACCAAAAGGGTGACGATGTTTTAAAAGTTGTTTCAGCGAAAATTATCAAACATACCGAAGGTATTGGTAAAGCATATCGATATGGTGGTGAAGAATTTTGTATATTTGCAGAGTTAGACAGCTTAAGTGAAGTGGTTAATTTTGCCGAAGGCATTCGTAAAGATATTGCAAAGCTGTCTGTTAAAGGCAAAAAAACTGGCAAAGCCGTTCGTTCAATTACAGCGAGCTTTGGTATTGCCTTACATATTGAGCAATGTTTAGTAACTCATTTGATTGAGCGTGCCGATAAAGCACTTTATTTAGCGAAAGAGCATGGTCGTAACCGAATAGAAATTGCTGTGTAGCACTTATTTAGACTGTTTAAAGGTGTGCTTTTGTAAAGTGCAAGGTCATTTAAGGCTTTGACTCGATTATAAAAAACTATAAAATTGTGTCTACTAATCACTATTTGAACCACAGTAATGAAAAGAATTATCGTCTGTATGGATGGTACATGGAACAAGCCCACCCAGTATGATCGAGGCAAGCGTAAACCCACTAATGTTGTCAAAGTCGCCCGCGCAATCGAGCCTGTTTGCAGTGATGGAATTCATCAAATAGTGTATTACAGTGAAGGTGTTGGAACGCAGTGGGGTTTAGATCGTATTTTAGGGGGGGGCTTTGGTATTGGGTTATCGCAGAATATTCTTAAAGCCTACCGGTTTATTGTTCATAATTACCAGCCTGAGGATGAAATTTTCCTGTTTGGTTTTAGCCGTGGTGCTTACACGGTACGCAGTTTAGCTGGGCTTATTAACAAAGTCGGTCTATTGCCTAAAGACCACGCATTTTATATGCCTGAAGCCTATCGCTTATATCGTAAACAACCTTCAAAAATACAATTAGACGCTTTTCAACGACAGCATAATAGTAAAAAAGTAAAAATTAAGTTTGTTGGTGTATGGGACACTGTTGGCGCTTTAGGGATCCCGCTTGGGTTTAGGCGTTTTAATCGTCGCTACCAATTCCATGATGTGAGTTTAACTAATAATATTGAACATGCATTTCAAGCGCTCGCCATTGATGAACGTAGGGGCGTTTTTAAGCCTGCTATTTGGCAACTTCCGAAAGGGTCAACACAAACTCTACAACAACAGTGGTTCGTGGGCAGTCATAGTAACGTAGGTGGCGGCTATAGCAAAGATGGTCTAGCCAATATCAGCCTGCATTGGATCAAAGACATGGCTGAGCAATATGGGTTGCAGTTTAATGAAACGTTTTTACGATACTATAAACCATACCATCTAGACGAATACCGTAATTCAATGACTTGGCTGTATAAGTTAACGGAAACAATGCGAGAAATAAGCTATAAACCCTATACGAATGAATCACTGCATGAAAGTGTACTTAATCGTATGAGTGACCTACCAACATACCGTCCTGAAAATGTTATGCCAATGGTAGAATCTACGGATGAGAAGGTAATTGGGTAATACCATGAACTATATTATTAAAGAGGGCACTGTTAACGAGTTGATGTGTATTGAGAATAACATCCCTGAATTTTCCTCTGCAAAATCACATGCAGAGATTAATGCAAAAATCGATGCCCGCTCACATATATTGCTGGTGGCTTATGTCAATGAGCAACCGGTTGCTTATAAGCTTGGTTATGCCAAAAGTAGCTCGCTATTTTACAGTTGGCTTGGTGCTGTTCTACCTGATTTTAGGGGGCAAGGTATTGCAAAGGCATTACTTATGCGTCAAGAATCCTATGTAAGAGAGTGTGGCTTTCAAGCCATTGAAGTTAAGTCAATGAACCGTTTTAAGCGCATGTTACAGATGCTGATCACACATGATTATCAGATTGTCCATTGTAAGCGATTAGATGATAACAGTGATAGCAAAATTACATTTAGGAAAAATCTTTAGCTTGATTCAAAATCATTATCGCAAAAATAATGATTTTTTCCTTTTTCTGTGTCGAAACTCAAATTAAATTAATTCATTTTCATTACATTTGTGAAAATTTAGTAAATAAAGTTATTTTATTTCTTCCTGTAAACAATTATCATTACGGCCCTAATTTAAATACACAATTAAATATGCAGCGTATCGCTTACTGCAAGTGGTACCGTATTTTAGTATGTGATTGAAGGAGCAGTAATGTCACGTCGTTTTTTTCTTACTGGTGCAACCGGAGTTGTTGGACTATCTATTCTTGAGCAGTTGAATGAGGATGACCAAGTGTCTATTTTGGTCAATCGACAACGCTTTAGTACATTGCCAACTGGCGTTAGTCAGCAAATAAAAGGTGATATTTCCAAGCCTGATTTTGGTTTAGGTGCACACGAGCTTGCACAATTAAATGAAATCGATGTATTGATCCACAGTGCAGCGTTAACGGACTTTACCGCCGATGCTGATGTGTTGGCTGATATTAATATTGCAGGCTTGCAGCATGCTAAAGTGCTGGCAAATAAGCTCAATGCTAAATTAATTTATATCAGCACTGCATTTGTGCAAGGGAGAAATGGTCATGCATTTAATAATTATGAACACAGTAAGAAATTAGCGGAATCATCGTTGGATGATGATGTGACCGTGATCCGACCATCAGTCATTATTGGCGATAGCATCAAAGGTATTATGCCCAAAAAACAAGGTATGCATAATATGCTTAAACTAGCCACAAAAGAGGTTATTCCTGTTGTACCGGGCGATGCCAGTACCTTAGTGGATGTTATTCCCAGAGATACAGTGGCCAGTGGTATTTTAACTGTTGTTGATAACAACCTATCTGGTGAGTTTTGGTTAACCGCAGGCGATGACGCTAGCACCTTAGGTCAAATGTTAACAATTGGTACTAACCCAGATTACTTTGAGCGCTATCAAGTGAAATTTAAGCCGCCTAAATTGATCAATCCAACCACATTCGACCGGCTGATAAAGCCGGTATTTTTACCTGCGCTGCCCCGTCGATATAAACGTATGTTTGAAGAAACCTCAATTTATTTAAAATACCTAGATATGAGTGAGGGCTTTAGTTCCGATCTTGAAAAACTCGGTGCCTATGATCAGGGCCCAGAGCCATTCGATATTCCTGAGGTAATGGTAAAGAACATCGCTGCATTTGATGATATCCATCCTCTCAGTGAGCTGTTAGTTGCCGAGGAGGTGTAATGAAAGAGGAAACGCTGAAGGCATTAAAGTCTCATAGCAATCGTTCAAAAGCACGGCTATCGAGTATGATGAATTTACCGATCGAACATTGTGCTCAAGGCTGTGAAGTTGTCGATACCCAAGGTGAAACGTACTTAGATTGTGGTGGGTTTGGCGTCTTTATTTTGGGCCACCGTCACCCTGAAGTGATACACAGTGTCACTGAGCAGCTCAATAAGCTACCAATGAGTAGCAGGACCTTGGTAAATCAAACACTAGCGATTGCGAGTCAAAAGTTAGCTGATTTTAGCCCTGCGTCATTAGAATATACTTTTTTTACAAACTCTGGTGCAGAGTCTACAGAGCTGGCTTTAAAGCTGGCCCGAGCGAATGGCTGCAATAAAATAATAGCACTCACTGGGAGTTATCATGGCAAAACGTTAGGTGCATTAAGTGTGACACATCGAGCGGCTTTTAGAGCGCCATTTGAGCCTTTGTTTGATGATGTTATTTTTATTGAGCGCGACGATGTGACAGCGCTGTCTAGTTGTTTTGAAAATAGCCAAGATACCTATGCAGTTATTCTTGAACCTGTGCAAGGTGAAGGCGGTGTTTATCCGTTATCAGTTGAATTTGTGCGCTTAGTCAGTGAGCTATGTAAAGAGAACAGCGGGCTGTTTATTGCCGATGAGATCCAGTCGGGTTTGGCCAGAACTGGATATGATTGGGCGATAGACGCCTATCAGGTGACACCGGATATTATGCTGGTAGGGAAGGGGCTAAGTGGCGGGGTTGTACCTTGCGCTGCAGTGGTCGCGACTGCGGCCGCATTTGAGCCTATTAATAAAGATTTCATGTTGCACAGCAGCACCTTTGGGGGGTCTCCCATTGCTTTAGCAGCAGCAATTAAAACGCTAGAGATACTGGCTCGGGATAGTATTTCAGAAAAGGCAAAAGCAATCGGTGAAGTCATTGTTGAAAAGCTCACGTCGCTTGCAGAACCTGCGGGTATCATCGTAAGAGGCAAAGGCTTATTGATAGGCCTTGATGCACAAACCCCAGCGCGCGCAGGGCAACTCACTTTATCATTATTACAACACAAAGTTATTACCAGTCATTCGCTGAGTAATGCCACGACCGTGCGACTAACGCCGAGTGCTTTGCTAAGTCATTCTCAGATTAAACAATTAACCACGGCATGTGCTGCCGCCTTTTCGTCATTAACTGCTATGGAGCAAACATCATGAGACGCGTCACTATTGAAAAACAATTACCTGTATCTGCAGAGCAAGCTTATAAAACGATTTCTGATTTGAAACAGTTTGAAAAACACTGTGCAGCTGTGATCAGTATTGATGTGAACAAAATATCTGATACGCAGAGTGACTCAACGTGGAAAGTCCATTTTCATGATGGTGAAATGTGTTGGCGTGAAAAAGACATTTTTAATGACCAAGAACTTACGATAGATTTTAATCAGCTTGAAGGTGATGCGGAAGAGTTCTATGGTCGTTGGATCGTGGAGGCCCTGTCTTCAAATCGTGCTAAAGTTTGCTTTGAGGCGTCTTTTTGTATGGGGATCCCCACTCTCGCAGATATTCTTGAGCCGATTGCGGAAACGGCGATTACCAACAATATAAATAACATGCTGACCGAGCTATTTATTGCTGAAACAGAAGGTGAACCTGCGTAATGATTTTAACAGATGCTTACGCGAGCTTAGACAATTTCTTGCCCGGGTTGAAAGAGAAATTAGCGTCGCAAAATTTTAGTGATAACGAAGCTGAGCATAGTCCTGTCATCAGTTGGTTTAAAGACAGTGGTGGTTGTCGCTTAATGGTTAAAAAGTGTTATGGAGGCCTCGAGTTAACCCCGTGGCAAGGTGTTTTGGTTCAGCTTGGGTTAGGGGCATTGTCTCCGTCTTTGGCCATTGGTGCGGGTATGCATCAGTTTTCTATTGCAACATTGCAAGAAATGGCTAAAACCAGTACCGGTTTAGAGTCGCTCTTATTAGAGGCAATTGCTAAAAATGATTTGTTGGTGTCATCGGCGTTTAGTGAAGGCAATACGTCTAAAAGTATCCTTAAAAGCCAGATCATTGCTAAACCAAGTGGAAAAGGGTTTATTGTAACGGGCACTAAAAAGCCCTGTAGTTTAGCCCATGATATGGACTTATTAACGGCGAGTGTACGTGTTGAACCTGAAGACACAGACCCTTATTTTGCGGTTGCACTCATTCATAAAGAGAATGACGGCGTTAATGTAGAGCAGTTTTGGGACGCAAACTTTCTCAAAGCCAGTCAAAGTGAAGCGGTAAAGCTAAATGAGGTGTATGTACCTCATAGTATGCTTGTTAATGTCGATGAGAACATGGCTTATCACGCGCATATTTGTGGCTTTGTGTGGTTTGAGTTACTGACAACTGCATCGTATCTAGGCATGGTGTACGGGCTTGTGGACGAAGCGAAAAAGCGTGGGCGCTTGTGTGATCAAGAGACCGTGGCAGCTTATATCAAGCTTGATACGGGGGCGCTTGCACTAAAAGCAATTACGTATGATATGCATGATCAAACGCAAGATACATTATCGCAAGTGTTAGCCTGTCGCTATCATTTACAAGAGGTGCTAACGCAAGTTACTGCACAGGTAATGGAAAAAGTCGGGGGTCTTAATTATATTGGTGATAACTATTTCTCAAGTATAGCGCAGACAATACACGCTTTTAATTTTCACCCGCCTGCTAAGCACAGTATGTTAGCGCCACTGGCCGCATATTACGATAATCAACCTTTGGTAATGGTATAAAAATGCGAATTGCACTTTCTAATATAGAAAATGTTGCAACTCAAAACGCGATGGTAACGGTATTGCGCCGTTACCATCGCGATATAAAGTTAGTAATATTAAGTGATCCATACTCCCAAAAAAATGGTGGTTTTTTTACTCAGTTTGCTCGTAATTTACGATTGCGCGGTATGGGGTTTGTCAATTACTTGTGTATTAAGATGACCGCAATGCCGATTATGCGTTTTGTTGCGAAGGTGTTTGGTAAAAAGCCTTTACCTAGTATTGAGCAAGTGTGTGCTGAATATCAGATACTCTGTATTAAAGTGAAAGATATTAATTCAAAAGAAGCTGTGGCTGAGGTAAAGCGCCAGCATATAGATTTATTATCCATATTTTATTTTGATCAGATTTTACATGAGGTAATGATAGAGGCCCCGAAAATTGGGGTTGTGAATTTCCATCCAGCATTTTTGCCAAGTTGTAGAGGTTTGTTCCCTATATTGTTTAGTTATTTATATAATGAACAAAAATATGGCTTGTCAGCACATTGGGTGACGAATACAGAAATAGATGCGGGCCCATTAATTGCGCAATGTGCTATCGAGTGCCATGAGCCAAGCAGTTTACTGCAATTAGATCGTACTGTATGCGATCAATTCACTGTATTTTATCCGCAAGTAATGGCATTGTTATCTGATGACTTGAATACACTTTCACCGCACTCTAGTGCTACTGAAAGTTATTATTCTTATCCTAATAAAGCACACTTAAAAGAGTTAAAAGTGCGACAGTTACCGTTTTTACGTGTAGGTGATATTGCTAAAATGATGTTGGACAGTTCTCAATAAGGCCGTTCGAGCTAATTACATTAAGCATAAATTTATGCCTATCGTGGGCGTTGAGTCTTTAAACGGTCATTTTGATACAACAAGGAACCACAGTGAAGTTACTCGTTCTCTTACTTAATGTTTTATGGTGCAGCTATGTTGTTGCGGCGGATGAAAAAAAGTCACTGCCTATCGCGGCATATACTTTAAAACTTGAGCCAGGTTATACACAAATGCGCGCCGTGACGGGCAAAGTCATTAAGCAACATGAAGCAAGTTTGAGCTTCGAGTTTTCAGGTAAGGTTCAATCGATACACTTTGATCAAGGTGATTGGGTTGATGCAGGGCAAGTGATCGCCACCCAAGACACCCAGCTCCTTGAAATTGAAAAGTTGCAATTGGAAGCAGAGAAAGCAAAGCTCTATGCGCAATTAAAATTGGCGAAAATAGAGCAAAAACGATTTGAGAAACTGAGTAAAAAGAATTATTCGGCAGCCCAGCAACTTGATGAATTGACTACAAAAATTGAAGTTATTTCAGCTGAACATGCGTTATTGGATGCTAATTTACAGTCTGTAGCAATTAGACTGAACAAGTCACAATTAATAGCTCCGTTTTCAGGATTGATAGCGCAAAGGCATGTACATTTGGGGGAAATTGCAAGTCCTAGTAAGACGATGGTGACGTTATTCGAACAGAACAAATCTCAAGTTGTTTTAGGCGTGCCTATGTCTTTACAACACTCGATTAATGACACTATGACGGTTGCCGTATCACAAGAACAATACCGCGCAAAATTATTGAGCCGTGGTGCACAAGTTGATAGCTTATCGCGTACCTTGATGATGCGCTTTGAATTGCCAGACGACGCGCGGGTTTATGCAGGTGAACTTGCACGTATGGTCATAACCACTTTTACAGAACAACCTGGTTTTTGGATCCCACTGAGCGCTTTAACAGACGGAGTACGAGGTACTTGGCAAGTATATGGTGTAAAAGATCAAACAATAAACTCAATTGGGGTAAATGTGCACTATACCGATGGAGAATATGCCTATGTGAGTGGGGCATTGAGTGAGCATCCTGTGATTGTGGCGAATGGATTACACAAAGTAGCTGCGGATATTAAGGTAGAAGTCGTTCAAACGCTTAGTAGCCGGAGTTTGTAGTATGCCGTTTTTATTTTCCAACGGTCGATTGCAAGCGTTAGTGATTGCACTGCTGATTGTGACTGGCTTTTCAGCGCTGAATAATTTACCGCGTAGCGAAGACCCCAGGATCATTAATCGATTTGCCATTATTTCCACTTATTTGCCCGGCGCAACAGCAAGCCGTGTTGAAGCTCAAGTAACTGAAAAGCTGGAGCTAAAGCTTAAGTCTCAAGCCGAAATAAAAAATATGATTGGCATGTCGCGTGCTGGTATATCGGTTATCAGCATTGAATTAAAAGATGAAGTGACAGAGGTGATCCCGGTATGGTCCAGGTTACGGGATTTGCTCGCCGATGCGCAATCTCAGCTACCTGAGCAGGCGAGTTTACCTGTGCTTGAAGACGATAGAGGTTACGCTTATACCAAAATTGTTGCCATTACTGGTAAGGAGAGTCAATCGTCGTTAATGAGCTTGAATCGCTATGCGAAAGAGTTAAAAAACCAGCTTACCAATACCTCTGGTGTTGAGGTTGTGCATTTATTCGGAGGAATTGAAGAGGAGATCAGAGTTACCTACGATACAGACAAAGCGGCAATCGCAGGTGTGTCGTTGCAGCACATCGCTGATGCTATTCGAGGCGCAGACCCAAAAGTAGCCGCGGGGGCATTGATCAATAGTCAAGCGCACTTGCAGATTGAATTAAGTGGTACGTTTGACTCATTGGCACGTATTGCGGCGATCCCACTGTCTAGTAATGATGATATTGCACAATTTGTATTGGCTGATGTGGCAACGGTTAGTCGAGAGGTGCGCTCACCTCGCAGGGAAATAGCACTGGTTAATGGTCAGCAAGGGATTTTTTTAGGAATAAGAATGCAGCCCGATTTTCGGGTAGATCGTTGGTCAGAAATGATTGACGATAGTTTAGATCGTTTTGAAAAATCGCTGCCTAATAGCATTAATTTACACAATGTATTTGATCAAAAAGTCTATACCGAAGCGCGGCTCGGTGAATTAATTGAGAATATTGCCGTTGGGTTCGTACTGATCCTCACCGTATTGTTATTAACTTTGGGGTTTAAAGCGGCCGTTATTGTTGGCATCGCATTACCGTTAACGGTGTTGTTTACGCTTGGTTGTATGAATATGTATGGGTTACCTATTCATCAAATGTCAGTGACTGGATTAGTGGTAGCACTGGGGATCATGGTAGATAATGCGATTGTTATCACTGACTCAATTGCACGTTTCCGACAACAGGGAATGACGGCTTTAAAGGCAGTGGAAAAAGCGGTCAATCATTTCTGGCTACCTCTACTGAGTTCCACTTTGACAACTATTTTAGCCTTTGCGCCCATAGTACTTATGCCGGGACAATCAGGTGAATTTGTTGGCGGAATAGCGTTGAGCGTTATTTTTGCTTTAGTGGGTTCTTATGTCATCTCTCACTCACTTATTGCAGTTTTTGCGGGGCGGTTTCTGCCTGACAAGAACCAGCAGGGCATATTTCATAATGGTATTTGTTTACCGCGTCTCTCTGAGCGCTTCAAAGCGTTGTTGTATTTCGCTATTGAGCGCCCAAGAAGAACCATTTTAGTGGTAATGATACTCCCTATTGCTGGTTTTTTTGGTGCTAGTCAACTAACGGAACAGTTTTTCCCCTCGGCTGATAGAGACATGTTTCATATTGAGGTGAGGCTATCGGCTAATAGTAGTATTGCTGCGACACGAAGAAATGTGGCGCAGATGTCGGAATTTATCCTTGAGCATGAGGGAATAGAGCAATTAAACTGGATGGTTGGTAATAATATCCCCTTGTTCTATTACAATTTAATGCAGCGTGATAAAGGCGCAAAAAATTATGCACAAGCTATGGTGAAGGTAACAGACTTTGAAACAGCCAATACACTCATCAAAAAGCTGCAATATGGATTAGATAGAGAGTTTCCTCAAGCGCAAACACTGGTGCGCAAACTAGAGCAAGGGCCGCCGTTTAATGCGCCGATAGAATTGCGAGTCTATGGGCCTAATTTATCGGTATTAGGTGAAATAGGGCAAAGTTTGCGCTCAGAACTCATTGCACATCAGCAAATAACACACACAAGAACGACTTTGGAGTCGGGCAGTGCAAAGGTAGTGCTAAATGCAGATGAGTCTCTCCTAAGCCACACTGGTGTGAAGTTAACCGATATTGCGACTGTACTCCAAGCCCAGTTAGAAGGGGTCGTTGTGGCATCGCTTCTTGAGAAAACAGAAACAGTACCTGTTAGGTTGCGTACTTCACAAGCGCAGAGTAACTCAATAGACGATTTATACGCGACTCAGTTTATGAGTGCTCAACCATTGTTGTTAGGCACATTTGCGCAAGTTAACTTAAAACCTGAACAAAGTACGATTCATCGTCGCAATGGCGAACGGGTCAATGTTGTTGAAGCCTTTCTTGAGACGGGCGTCTTACCACAAGCAGTACTAAATGAAATCCAGCAACAATTGCAAGCGGTACAGCACACACTGCCGGCGGGGTACCGTATTGAAATAGGCGGGGAGTCACAACAACGAGATGAAGCTGTTGGCGTATTACTGGGGCAAGTAGGGGTTATCGCGGTGCTGCTTATTACTATATTAGTATTAACGTTTAACTCTTTCACTACAACGTTGGTCATACTCGTGACGGCGGTACAGTCAGCTCTGCTTGGCTTATTGAGTGTGTATATTGCAGGCTATCCGTTTGGTTTTACCGTGATCATTGCATTGTTAGGCTTAATGGGATTAGCCATTAACGCGGCAATCGTTATTTTATCTGAGTTAAAAGCCAATAATGCTGGTAGCGATGTGCAAAAAGTGGTGCACAGTGTGATGACCTGTACGCGCCATATTAGTTCTACGACCATTACGACAGTTGGTGGGTTTATGCCTCTAATTTTGGCTGGAGGTGGCTTCTGGCCGCCCTTTGCTGTTGCGATAGCGGGTGGTACAGTATTGACGACGGTGTTGTCTTTTTTCTTTGTGCCTGCAGTGTATAAATTATGTATAAAAGCTGCACCTTTAAGCGATATAGAGCCTGTAGTCATGAGCAGCAAGTAAATGGGCTTATGAGGGGTTAACAACATAAGTGCGTTTATTGAATAATAACACTTCGTATTTTTCGATGTTATTAACTGTAATAATATGATTTTATTTTATTATCAGACAGGTAAACTGGCTTTGTTTTCACACTTATCCCTCATCACTACCCATGATGTGTTTGGCCGCTTTTGCGGCCTTTTTTCTTTTTAGCATATTATTTATATTTAGTGCTTAGTGCTTGTCTACACATAAGGATAATACGCAAATATCTGTACTTAATATGGTATGAGTTTTGAAATTGGTCAGCGAAATACTTTTTGGGAACACCATGAATATTTAGTTGGCTGATACGTTTGATATGCATTTAGGTGAATTTGTGAATAAGGTTATTTAGAGAATATGTATCAGCGCTATGTGCTAATACATATTCTCACGCGTTTATTACTCTGTTTCTACTGCATCTGGCTTCATGCCAAGTTGCGCTGATATAACACTATCAAGGTTTTGAACTTGAGTAAGCACAAGCGATAGATCCATTGTTTGGTCTTCTATTTTGAAAATTGCGTGTTGTTCTTACGTATAAATCAACGAAAGTCCTAATGAGTCAGCGATTTTCTGAGCAACGACATAGGTTGGCAGTTTAGCCACAACTTCACCGGTTAATGTATACGTCTCATGAGAATTAAGCTCTGCTACTTGGTCGCCAACGTAAAGTGCAGGGGATAGAACTGTTCCTTCACCTTTTGCAAAAGATTGGCCGTTTGAAAGGAATGTGTGATTCGATAATTGCACAGGCTCTGCAATCAAGATTTCCTCTGCTGTTACTTGTGCCATAAAAACGAGCGCTGGGATTAATAATGCTTTCATAATTTATCTCCTATTTATGACCGATGAAACGGATTTTCCAAGAAGTAAGTGTGCCATCTTCTTGGTTATTTCTATGTGTAAAGTGTACGTTAGGCTTGCCTGATGCTGAAAGACTAAAGGTGAATTTTCATTTTGGCCTTGCGTATCAATGAGGCGTAACGTCCATAAGCCGTTAGCTGACTCGCCATAGAAGTTATGAGACAGTATTTGAGTTTCGGTAAAACCTGAACGACCAAAAATAGTCCCAGTACGCGGTGTCATGACTACACTACGTGTCCCTGATGGAGATATGAGCTCTACGGCAACATCTCGGTTGTTTGTATGATCAGTATTTAGCTGAATTTGAACGGTTTCTACAGTGAGTTCTTCTGGTTGTTCAAAATGGCTGTCAACATCCGTCAGTGTGCCGTCAGGGATCAGGATATTGGCAACAGTAGTGTGCCAATCGGTGATCTTTAAAGGTGGTAGAGCTGCCTTTAAAGGGTTTGCGGTTTTATTGACTGACTCTAAGTCGTTACCAATACTGTTGCCGGTGATATATGTTTGATCTCTTGATCTCTTGAACTCGGTCACTTTTCTTCTCAAATATCTGCTTTTCTCTCGCGCGCTACTTTGCACCAAATTGTTGATGCTGGTTTTATGTTCACTGGTTCAGAGTTAATTAAATATATCAGCGTAAAATGCGACTTCTTTGAAAAAAGCAAACTAGAAAGTAGTGTTGTTATGGCAATTGTAATTAGTAGTGTGCTGTTGTTCGTGTTGTCGGTAAGTGTCTTAATGAGTGCCATTGTATATAAAAAAACTAATCTAAAAAGGGCTGGGTTATTTGGCTTGCTGGTGAGTTTTGTATTAATAGGAAGTAGTTATTACGGTGATTTTTGGCAAATGGACGGATGTTTAGACAGCGGTGGTAGGTATAATGAAACCTTGAAGGTGTGTGAGTAAGCTTAACGGGTTTCAAGTTGCGGTATTTTTAGTGCGAAGAGGCGCTTAGATCTACCGCATTTCAACGCGCTCAGGAAAAAAGTAATTTATTTCTGCCGCGATTGGCAATTAACCCAAGACTATTGCCGCGAAAAAGTCGATAATTACGTTAATTTAGATTTGCTTGCTCGCAGGCTGTGTGTGTCTATGTTTTAACATGATATACGTTACGTCGCGCGCAACACCAAACGTGGAATACCTCAATGGAAATTAAAGTTAATTTTCTCGATAACCTGAGACTTGAAGCTAAGTTTGATGACTTTACAGTTGTTGCCGATCAACCAATTCGATATAAAGGTGATGGCTCAGCACCTAGCCCATTTGATTACTTTTTAGCGTCTTCTGCATTGTGTGCGGCTTACTTTGTTAAAGTATATTGTGTAGCCCGTGATATTCCGACAGACGGTATTCGTTTGTCGCAAAACAACATTGTTGATCCTGAAGATCGCTACAACCAAATTTTTCAAATTCAAGTTGAGTTACCTGAAAGTATCTCAGATAAAAACCGTGAAGGTATTCTACGCTCAATTGAGCGCTGTACGGTTAAAAAAGTAGTACAAACTGGCCCTGAGTTTAAAATCGACACGGTTGAGAACTTAGATGAAGATGCGCAAGCTATGCTTATGACGCAAGCTGATAATGGGTCTAGCACGTTTATTGCGGGTAAAGACTTACCCCTTGAGCAAACTATTGCAGACATGACTGGTATTTTAGCTGAGCTAGGCATGAAAATTGAGATTTCATCGTGGCGCAACATCATCCCACATGTGTGGTCTTTACACATTCGCGATGCAGCTTCTCCGATGTGTTTTACCAATGGTAAAGGGTCAACAAAAGAAAGTGCATTATGCTCAGCGTTAGGGGAGTTTATCGAACGCTTAAACTGTAACTTTTTCTATAATGACCAATATTTGGGCCAAGATATTGCAAACAGTGAGTTTGTACATTACCCCAACGAAAAGTGGTTTAAGCCAGACGAAAGCGATGCGTTACCGGCAGAGATACTTGATGAGTATTGTTTAGACATTTATAACCCTGACGGGGAGCTGCGAGGCTCTCACTTAATTGACACCAATTCGGGTAATGTAGCGCGTGGTATTTGCTCAATACCGTACGTACGTCAATCAGATGGTGAAACGGTATACTTTCCATCAAACTTAATTGAGAACTTGTTCTTAAGTAATGGGATGAGTGCGGGTAATAACTTTGAAGAAGCCAAAGTACAGTGTTTATCTGAAATATTTGAGCGTGCGGTTAAAAGACAGATCATTGAACAAGAAATTGTGTTACCTGATGTACCTCGTTCGGTTATTGAAAAGTTCCCGGGGATTTTAGAGGGCATCGAAGGGCTTGAAGCACAAGGCTTCCCGGTTGTTGTTAAAGACGCCTCGTTAGGTGGGCAGTTCCCGGTCATGTGTGTAACGCTAATGAACCCAAAAACAGGCGGTGTATTTGCTTCATTTGGTGCTCACCCTAGCTTTGAAATTGCGCTTGAGCGTAGTTTAACTGAGTTATTACAAGGGCGTAGCTTTGAAGGTCTGAACGATGTACCAAAGCCAACCTTTAACAGTATGGCAGTCGCAGAGCCAGAAAACTTTGTTGACCACTTTATTGACTCTACTGGGGTGATCTCATGGCGCTTTTTCAGTACTAAATATGATTATGCGTTTGTTGAGTGGGATTTCTCTGGTTCAAACGAGCAAGAGTGTGAGCAATTGTTTGGCATTTTGAAAACGCTGGGTAAAGAAGCGTATGTGGCAGAGTTTTCAGACTTAGGCGTAGCGTGTCGTATTCTAGTGCCTGATTACTCAGAAGTTTACCCGGTTGAAGACTTAATTTGGGATAACACCAATAAAGCATTGCAGTACCGTGAAGACATATTGAATTTACATACACTTGATGACGATGCGCTAGCGGATTTGGTTGAACGTTTAGAGGAAAGCCAACTCGATAATTATATTGATATTCGCACTTTAATTGGCGTTGAGTTCGATGAGAATACGGTCTGGGGGCAAGTCACCATATTAGAGCTTAAAACACTTATTTACTTAGCACTTGGCGAATTAGAAGAGGCCATTGAGCTGGTTGATTCGTTCTTACAATATAACGATAACACCGTGGCACGTGGATTATTTTATCAAGCGGTTCATGCGGTACTTGAAGTGAGTCTTGATGACGAACTTGAATTAGCGCACTTTGAAGGCAACTTTACCAGAATGTTTGGACAAGACGTCATTGAAAATGCCATCGGTTCAGTCTCTGGCGATGTGAAGTTTTATGGCTTGACGCCAACAAATATGGCCCTTGAAGGGCTTGATAAGCACTTACGCTTAATTGATAGTTATAAAAAGCTACATCAAGCACGGGCACAAAGAGCAGTTAAATAACTTGATAAATTACATAGCTTTATAATATTTACGCCGGCATATTATTGATTTATATGTCGGCCTTTTATTAAAGCTCTAATAAGGCTAAGCGCTGTTCCACAAAGCTTAAAAAGGTGTCTAGCTTTTTAGAGCTATCCCGTTTTATGCGGTAAATTGCTCCGAGCGTTTTTTGACCCCGCTTTAATTCTGGTAATAACTCCACAAAACCACCCGAGTTAATGTCTTTTTGACAAAAATATGAGGGTAGCATACCAACCCCAACCCCCGCTAATACCGCCTCTCTGATATGAAATCGGTTATTTGCAATTAAATTACCGCTAAAGGTATGCTGAGTGCCATCATCTTGTGACCAAGCGTTTTCGAGGGTTGAGTGACGGGTAACGAGTACATTGTGATGAGCTAAACATTCTAAGCTTACGGGCGTACCGCAACGTGCTAAATAGTCAGGTGACGCCACAAACAGTAATTTAATTTTCAGTAAGCTCATACTATAAAGTGAGCTATTAGGCAAAGTTTTCCACGTGCGAAATGCAATATCTATATTTTCTTCTATTAAGTCTAAGTTTGATGCGGTAAAAATGAGTTCTAATTCAAAGTCAGGATAGGCTTTGAGGAAGTCATTACAAATTTGACTAAAAAGCATCCGGCCGAGTGTATTTGGAAAGGTTATACGTAGCTTGCCTTTTGGCGTGCTATCGAGCTCTTCAAGTTCTTCTTCTAATGATCTAAACCCCTCAAGTAGAACTTGTGCACGTTTGTAGACAATTGCTCCTTCATCGGTAACTGAAAGGGCACGGGTGGTGCGCAGTAATAATGTTTTACCTAAGTGGCTCTCTAGTTGTGATACTGCTTTACTGACAGAAGAGTTAGGTAAATTAAGATGAACAGCTGCTTTTGAAAAAGATCCTTTTTCGACCACTTGATAGAATACATTCAGTAGATGGTATTTGTCCCATTCTCGTCTCATAACAGCCCTTACTATTTCCTTTAAAGAAAAAGGTGCTTTCTTTATTGCCTCTATATTTTCTTTATAGCATAAATATAATGGTTACTTAACGCAACAAAATATCAAGGAGTCAGTATGATTGAGCAGCAGTGTTTTTGTGGAGAAGTGACATACCAGGTATTTTCAGAGTATGCACCACTGCAAAGCGAGCACGATAATTTGCGTTTTGTTAATGCGGTAGGATTGACGATCGACCCCAATAAAATGATACATCGATATGTGAAAAAGGTTGGAGACGCATTTGAACATGCATTTTGCAGTCAGTGTGGATGCCCCATTTACCAAATAGACCACAATGGGCATACCAAGTACTGTATTTGGCAAACAAGCACAGTACCAGGTAGTTTGTATACTGGCGCGATGCAATTTGGGTTGTAATACGCTTTAACGTAATGCTATTTGCCACTTTCAGTCAGAGGCACGGTATCAAAATGGACTTCCTCTAGGCCATTTCGATTTGCCAAAAATGCGCGGATGTTTTGATGGTCATTTTCACCTGGGTGCGCCAGCACATCTTGTCGGTAGTAGTCGCCAAAGCAATGTAGTGTTTGTTGTTTTGTTAAGTTATGCAATTGGGCAAATGAAAAAATCTTACATGATCCTGAATTTGTACCTGCTTCATTGTGCACACCACTGTTTTTGAAAGAAGTAGCTGTAAATTGGTATAAGCTGTCTATCACTTCCATAGTTTGTGTGAAAGAGACTGACTCAGGATTGTCTGTCAAAGATTGCAATAAGATGTCTAGTTTCATACTCTTACCCTAAAATTATGGTGGGGCAAGCATACAATAGAAGGGAACAAATGTTGAGTGAAATATCTGGATAATGGCCACAGTAGTATTTTACTGTGGCCTGGATATCTAGTCTCGAACAATAGATACATCGCCGGTAGTTGAATCATACACAAGTCGCATAGATTCATCGTCACTTAGACTGTATGTACATAAACCATTTTGCGCACTGACGACTTTAAAGTCACCATCTACAGTTGAATAATACCATTTCGTTGAACCATCTTCTCTTTTGCCTCCCGCACCACTTTGGTTAAGTGTATATTTGTGATCTAAAAAATTATTCCACATTCTCGCACAGCGGTTTGCATTAGGATGTTTAGTGATTGTATTGTGGTTACCACCTTGGTCTTTTGACTCTACAGGGAAACCTGCAGCGTTAAAATTGAACGAGCCATCTCTAAAGCCTTCAGCATTGGCGATTTCGCCCGTAAATTCTTTTTCAAGGTAAAAATTGTGAGCGGCAATTACTCCGTCGAGATATAAATTATCGATACTTAAAAGGTTATTACCGCATTCACTCACATAGGTTAAGTCAGCCATATGCCTGGGTCCATCCATCACATATGTCGCTTGTGCTGTATTAGCATCAAGAGAATATATCTGTGCATTTTCATTGGGGTTGCGTGCTGAAACGTAGAGAGTGTCGTCATTACCAACTGCTAAGCCAGACGTCCAATTAAGTCCATGCTCTCCTATTTTGTCTAATGTCATGTCGTTTTCATTGAGCATATACAGTGATTTTGCATTTAATACATACACAATGTTGCCATCGCTCGAATATGCAATATCGCCATGTTTAAAATCGGCATAGCTGGCATCATCAGCTAGCATTTTTCCCATCACGGCTTTTACACCAGTCGCAACATCAAACTGATACATATAAGTTTGACTGGTCGCGAGCAAATAGCTGCCATCAGGGGACATTGCAGAACGCTTAATCGTATACGAGGTCGTATCTGCTAAAGTGCGCTGTTGGCCTGTTGATAAGTCAAATGCATACAGTTTTGACGCTCTAGTGTTACTGTTTACTTTTTCCATCATGTATATGGTGTTACCAAAGCTGGCAACATTGCTAACCGCTGTGGTTGTGCCTGATATCAGCGCATATGTTTGATTCGTTGTGTCTAAATGATACAAACTTTCTTGTTCGCTATTGCTGGTACGATCAATAGCTATTAACCCTGACAAACAGCCGCTACCGTCTGATGCTAAAGTACCGGTGCTGACTGATATGGCACATATTACAGCACACTGTAGTAAGGTTTTAGTGAATGTTCGTGTCATAAGAGACTCCTAAAAGTTACTAATCAGTAGCATTAACTTTGTATTCCGTATTGAGAGGCAAGTGGTGTGTCATTAAATAAAGGCTGGGCTAGAGCTATTAGAGCTTCGGGGGTGTCGCGTTGTTTAAATAACGTCAATTCAGTTATTTATATCTTTTCATAAGGCGTTTTTTCGTAGAGCCTAGTTTGTAGGCTCTACGAAAGAGTATTGTTTGTAAATGATTTTACGCAATCTGCAAGTGTCGTTGCACACTATATTTGTATTATGCGACGCATAGGTGTTTTTTGTGTTTAAAAGCATCAATGCGTATAACTTAGGATGTCAAATAACTAACGTCTGTTATCGCATCAATGTGGTTTAATGGGTACTCAAGGTCATTGCTTTATTTAGGTATTGCTCATCGCTGGTGCGATAAATTAGCTTGGTGTTGTTACTATTTCCATACGTGTGATCATGAAGCACTGTTTTATCAAATTATTTATGAGTCAATGATTTCAGCATGAGTTGCGCTATGCTTGTTTTTCCTTCATCTTGTAAACTAGCAATAGCTTGTTCACGGATCCGCATTGGTTTGTTTTGACTGAGTTTAAAATTCCCTTTGTACTGCGATGCCGTGATACGTAAAAAACGAATTTGTTTAAACATCGCGTTGATCATTTTGTCATTGAGTTTATTCATTTGCCAAGGTGTATCAAAACCCTGTTCAAAGTGGTTTGTTAACTGGATCATTGTTGCTACTTGCTCAGAATGTTCTGTGATTAATTCTAATTTTCCCGTGACTTCGACGTTCGCATAGAGCCAGCTCGGTAATATGTCATTGTTACAATGATTGGGGGATAAATATGCATTTGGGCCATTAAACAGCAATTTTATTGTGTTATTTTCCTGTCGAACAAGGGGGTTATTTGCTGCGATATGGCCAATAAAAGTGCCGGTATCACGGTCAAATAACATAGGTACTTGGCACACGTGGCCCAGTGTTTCGGTAGATGAGCAGCTTAGGATCGTTGCCAGTGGATATTGCGTAATCAGTTCGAATAGCTGTGACTCTGGGATATGTGTAAAGGGTTTTGGCGGATAACTCATAAAAAGTGCTCCAAACGTTGTTTGACACTTGGCCACAGCGTATCAGTGATGCTGTGTATTGCGCTGTTACGAAATGAGCCATTAGGCGCGCGGCGATTTTTGTAGGCTATGCCTTCAAATTGTGCTCCTATTCTGATAATCGCATTACGTGATTTCTCATTTTTTTCGTTCGTGCAAATAGTAACACGTACAAGTTTTAGCTGTTCAAAGGCGTAATTCAAAATTAAGTGTTTAGCATGACTATTAACATAACTTCTTTGCCATGGTACACCAATAAATGTATGACCAACTTCTGCACTGAGATTGTGTTTATCAAGTAGAAAAAGGCGCGTTGTACCGACAACACGATGACTTTCATTATCAATAATGGCAAATGTAAGTTGTTGCTCTTCATCAAATTTTGCAGTGGTTTCTAACCATGTTTGCAAGGTTGCTTCAGATAAACAGTAATTTGTTGGTACCCAACGCCAAATACTTGGGTCTTGTCCTGCGACAAATAACTCTGCCAGGTGTTTTTGAGCGATGGGCTCTAACGTAACTTTACTGCTAGATAGGGTGATTGGCGTTAACATATTTATTCCTTATCTGGGGGGATAAGCGTAAATTACGTTTTTTTGGTTTAATTAATACAACCAGATTTAATAAACTAGCTAGACCAGATAGGCGGCTGATTGGGAGCATTAAGTGGTTTTCTCGGTTGCTTTTGGTATAGTAAATTAAACTTAATATGGTATAAATAATAGACCAATGAATCCAATTCCAGTGGCGTTTTGTAGCGATGGGCCCGCACGTTATTTACAATTAGCAATGGCGATTAGGCGTGCGATTAAAACCGGTGAGCTAAGCCCAGGTATGAAGTTGAGCTCAGCACGAACTATGGCTCAAGCATATGCGTTAAATCGACATACCGTAATGAATGCATTACAAATATTGGTCGCAGAGGGATGGCTTGAGTCACAAGAAAGGTCCGGTTATAGAGTGACTCATAGCTTACCTATAGACAGCAGCCTGCGTCCGGATTTGACGCTTTCAAAGCATCGAACTGTTGCCGTGACTGAACGCTATCAAACGCGAAATTTTAACTGGCCAATCGTCTATGCAGCGCAGGCTTCTTTATCACTGTCTGACTACCGCTATAATTTTGCAGGCGGCTTACCTGATCTGGCGGAGTTTCCATTTGATGAATTTAAACGTGCGTTGGGGAGCGCATGCCAACGCTTAGACACCCGTTTACTCCATTATGGAGAGGTGTCGGGTGTGCCAGATCTTAAAGCGCAGATCACCGCCTATTTAGCAAAAGCTCGGGGCTTAGTAGCCAATGAACTCTTGATTTGTAATGGTTCTCAAGAGGCCTTATTTCTTATTGCAAAAGCATTTATAGCTCAAGGTGCGTGTATTGCGGTCGAGACACTGGGTTATCCGCCAGCACGTAAAGCATTTATTGCATGCGGGGCGACTCTGGTTGATATTCGTCAAGATGAATACGGTTTGTGTGTTGAAGACTTAGCGAAACAATTAAGGGCCCATCCAATTAAGTTGCTGTATTTAACACCGCTACATCAATATCCAACCACTGTGACGCTCTCTATGACTCGGCGTATGCAAATATATCAATTGTGTTATGAGCATGGGGTGGCCATCATTGAAGATGACTATGACCATGAATTTCATTATCGTTGCCAGCCTATCGCCCCTATGGCCAGTGATGACCCTGCGGGCATTGTGATTTATGTCGCGACATTTTCAAAGCTAATGTTTGCGGGCGCTCGCCTTGGTTACATTGTGTGTAGTGACTCGATTATGTCGCAACTAACCGCACTCAAACAGCTGGTAAATCATAAAAATGACGTACTGACTCAGCTTGGCGTTGCACAGTGGATGAAAGAAGGTGGTTTTGAACGTCATGCCAAACGCATGACAAAATTATATAAGAACAACTATCAACACCTTGATAGGTTACTGCAAGCATATCAGGCGCAAGGTTATCCTGTTCGTTATGACAAACCCGATGGCGGTATGGCGATGTGGGTTGATATGGGGGTAAATGTTAACCAATTAAAAGAGAAAGCAAAGTTAAGCGGGGTTTATGTGCAAACGCAAAGTGAATTCTATTTTGAACACAGTATGCGATCATTGCGCGGTGATGCATCTCAATACACGCATATTCGATTAGGTTTTGCAGGGCAATCACCCGACATGCTTGCTAAAGGGTTGCAGATCATTATTGATATACTCTATGAGTGAGGCCATTTAGCCGGTGCGATCTTAAGTCAATGGTTTTTAGCAAGGTTGTAGTAAATAGCTGCTAATTGGATGACAACCTGTCTAGTTGCCAGTGTAACGTGTTGGGCGTTTTCGTGGGCGTTAATACAAATACTTTATCAAATTCTGTTTCACTGATGTGTGTTACGTGGCCGCTGAGCAGTGCGATGAGTTCTGGCGTTGTATTACTGTGACCTGCAACCACAATGGTGCCAGACAGACTGCGTAATGTCTCGGCGAACGCGGGTAACTCGCGTGGGTTGTAAGGTAAAACGGTTAACTTTGTGTGTTCGGCTAGAGGTGTTATTGTTTGTTGCGTGCGGTAGTAACGGGTACTGAACAAAGAGGTTGGTTTATAAGGTGCGAGCATGACAGCCAGTTTTTTTGCGCGCTTGACCCCTTTATCAGTTAAGTGTGGGTTATTCCCCGTCATTTTTTCCGCATGACGAAACAGCACAATTTTTTCAGGTAACGCCACTGATTGCCAAGCAATCACAGCTAATAATGCAAGCACAATTTTCATTTGAGTCTTTGAGTAATTAAAGGTGTGTCGACTTTAGCAAAGCTGTATGAGAGAAGTAAATAACCTCAGGTTTAGATAAGGGTTTTGGAATAGAAAATATTTTGAAAACAAACTTACATACAATCCAATGATGATATTTTGCTCAATACAAGGCGCTTTTATGCAGTAATAGGGGGCTATTACAAATGAAATCAACGCCGAGAGTGAGAAAAATAGCTTTATTGGGCAAATCCGCTTATTCAGAGCTGAGGTTCAATAGGCAGGTCTCCCTGCCAAAGTGCGTAATGTATTATGGCCACTAAGCCGTCAGTAAAAGTGGGTACTGATATTATTTAGGCAGTGCTAACAATGAGTACATAGATTGATTTTGGTGTTGTGTGTCTAACGTGCTCAGTAATGCACTACTCGGTACCCATAAATCGCTATCATCTAGTATTACTGTTAACAAGTCTTGCGCAATATCAGATTGACCAAGGAGGGGGTGTGATGGGTTAAAAATGACATACAGTGCACAACAGCTGGTAGCAAATAGTTGCGTATATTGCTTAGTGGCTGCGAACCTTACCACGCTTGCCGGTTCATTTTGCTCGTTGTGTTGTAATGTTTGTATTGTGTCGCACCAACTTAAAATATGCTGTTTTAGGGTATGTAACACGGATTGCAGGTTTGCATCTAATGTATCAAATTGACGCTGTTCTGTTATCGCTAAGAATGATGCTAAAACAGGGTCTTGCCCCATATTGCTTACGCTTAACATCGCACTGCTTATTGTACTGAGTGATGTTGCCGTGTTTAAGTCAAACCAAGCTGCTATATCAGGGTGTACACATGGGTTATCTAGTAGCTTGCTCGCAATTGCATTCGTTTGTGATGAAATAAGTCCGAGGTTTAATTGACTACTGCCATCAAATAAAGAAACCACCGCGTTGTCTCTTTGCATTTTTTGGAACATGCCCGCTTGATACTCATCACGTAAATAATATCGAGCGCCTAAAATGACTTTAAGCTCGTCAATAGCAAGCTCTGTGGTTTTGGGTACCCAGTATTTGCAACTTGCAGAGTAGACACTCAAGCTTTTTCCGGCATAATTTAGGGTTTTACTGCTGGCTAAAGAAACCATTTCAGCCACCAGCAACTTAGCGAAGCTGCGGCCAAGCCCTTGTTGAACGGTTGGCATATCTAATACGGTTTTTTGATATAGTGTCCGTGATTTAGCAAAGTCATAGGTTAACCTGAGACAGGTATCGAATGCCCCTAAGGAAAACCCTGCACACAAAATACGCGAAATTTGCAGTGCTTTTAATACGCCATACATACCCGGTTCATTCGTTTGAATTATTGCGGATTTTGGGACCTGTGTATTGCGAAAGCGGATCCCACTTATATCGGCACAGCGGATCCCATGAGTATTGATCTTTTCAATGTTTTCGAAGTCTTTAATACAGGTTTTATCAAGCAATAATACCGCTAATGACTCGCGCTGATTATGATCGTATTTACGCACCAAAATAGTCATAGTGTGACCTTGAGTTGCGTTATTTATCAGCCATTTCTCGCCATTGAGCTGATAGCCATCGGCGTGTTCTGTTGCACTTACCTCGCTCGCCAGTAGGTTACTACCATGACGTTTTTCAGTAAGTGCTAGGCACCCTAAATGACCCTGAAGAATATGTTCTGCTAGCAAGGTTTTTTGTGTTTGATCGCCACATAACCATACAGGCAAAGCACCAAGCATGGTTTGCCCAGTAGCAATGGCTGCCGTTAAATCTCGCCGAGATAGCGTTCTACAGAGCAACAGTAGCTCTGAAAGCTCATGAAGTTTCCCACCCATTTCGGTAGGAACAAAGTATGAGAAGTAACCGATGTCCTTTAAATAATGAATATAGTCATCAGGAAAAGCTTGTGCTTCGTCCAGGGTTACAGAGCGGACGAAATTAATCTCGCTTTGTTCATTTGTGGGGTCGCCAAGCGTTGTTTCAAAGTGCTGAATAGTTTTTAAAAAATCGTGGGTTAGATCAGTCATAAATAGGTTCTGTCAATAAAATATCATGGTTGTGTAGCTGCCATGTGTGGCGACGCCAGTGCGTCAACTCAGTGTATGGGTTTGTCGCAATGATGACTCGGTTGGTGTGCCAAGCGCTAATACGCACTGTTTGGCAGAATGTCACAAATGGACCTGTGCCAACGGCTTTGTATAGCGCTTCTTTGAAGCACCATAGTTGTGTGGCGCTGGGTATTACTTGTACGTCACCCTGTGAAAGTTCATCTTTTGAAAACCACGGTTCTGGGGCTGTATCAAAACGACTTTGATGTTCTGTGTCTACGCCAAAAGGTGACTCGCTCAACGCTGCTATGGCTAAATCTGATGTGTGGCTAATCCCAATGGGCTGACCCGATATGGCGCAAAAGGGGGCTCCTTGGGTATTTTTAACCAAAGACAGCTGTTTGGTTGTGATATTGTGACATTGGTATTTTTTAAGTAACCACTTTGCCGCAAGTCGAGCGCCAAGCCAGCTAAGTGCTGGCTTTTTGTATATAAAGTTATGGTAAGTTGCTAACTCATCAGCGCTCAAATTTGACATAAGTTGTTGTTGTATTGCAGGGACCTTAAGCCGCAACATCAGTTGCGGCAAGTACACAGCATATACGTCACTGTTTGTTGAAGCTGTTAAATGAGAAAGCATGCTAGACTATCACCACTGATAGCCAGGCAAGAGTTCATCGCCGTGAATGGTTTCTACTACTTCAGCCATTTGCGTAAATTGTACAATCAATGATTGGAACAACGGTGTTTGGGTTTCAGCTTCAAAATCAGTCAATGAGCTAACAGAAACGACCTCGACGTAGTCGTAATCTTGACCGTTTACTTTACTGACTACAAAGCGCTGTACGGTGTGTAGATCATGGCACGCGATATAATCAGTTTCTTTTACCCAACGTTCAAAATTAGCTCGGTGTTCTTCTGATTTAAGTTTTATTTTATCAATAATAACAGGCATTTAATCTTCCTTATTTACAATTATTAAACCTTTATGGGCATCGACAGTGACAATGTCGCCAGTATTTATTAAGGCGCTTGCATGGTGGGTGTTCACCACACAAGGTATGCCAAACTCTCTGGCAACAATTGAACTATGAGAGAGCATTGAACCTATGTCTGTGACTACGGCGCTCGCCAATGCAAACAGCGGAGTCCAAGAGGCATCGGTGAAGGGGGCAATCAAAATATCGCCTTTTTTAAATTCACCGGCTTGTGAAGCTAAATCAGTGATCACGCAAGCACGTGCGCGGCAAAAGCCTTCTGATGTCGCAAGACCCTTCAATGAAGTGAGACTGGGATCAAAAATGAGATCAGGTTGGCTACTCGGTTTTCCAATAAATGTCAGAGGGGGTTCAGCTTGCGCTTGCCATTGTTGGTATTGAGCACGATTTTTACTAATAAGCTGAGAATCGGTGAGCTGCTCAGCGGTAATGGTGTTATTTAAGTATTGAATTACATTTTCAAAGTCGAGATACGCCACATTGTCAAAGCTGCTCAAAAGTGATTGTTCAATTAATCGTCTAGCGACTTCATACACCACTCGACGAACGAGCCAAATTGAGGTGGTCATACTCATGCGTGTTTCTTCACGCAGTTTGGCGCAACCAGAATACAAAGAGATGACACGGTTAATCGTAAAGCGCTGGGTCCAACTCAATTCATTGAGTAGCTCATCGCTAATTTTTTGCTGCTTCTGTGTTTGTTCAACTAAGGCATCATCCACTTCATAGCCTTGTTTCAGATACAACTTAATCATTTGCAGTACGTAGGTTCTGTCATCTAACCATCGAGGGTGAGTGAGCTCCATTTCTTCACGCCCACGTACACCATTGTCACGCATAAACTCAGCAAGAGGCCCATTGCTAAAGCGGATCCCAAGTGGTGTTGAGTTAAGGAAGTCTTCAATGTTGGCAAGGTCTTTATTGGTAAACACATCTTTGACTTGCGGCCATGCATTGAGCACTTTACACAATTGCCACAGTTCTTGTGCGCTGGCAACGGTTCTCAGGTTAGACATGTCCCCTTTGATTTTATTTTGTAGATGTTTACTTTTGTCACCTAACCATTTTGCACTGAGCTCCTCAAGTAAGCCATAACATGCAAACGCGTTGATATAATATGGTAAGTAACCCTCGTGCATTGCTTTGAAGTAGTTTAAGCAATGATCAAGCTCGTAGCGTAGTTCGTCATGAGACAGTGTTGTGATGTCTTGGCTTTGCACTCTATCAAACTCTTGATAGCGTGAGGTGATCATAGACTTTGCTCTGCGCTTTGCCTGAAATAGCTCTTTGACGTTTTGCTTTATCCAATAGCGAAGACATTGTTTTGGGGTCATATTTGGGTGACTATGTTTGGCACCATACGGGTTCTCGTAATCGGTTAAATCAATGGCTTCACTGCTAAAGCGCGCTAAAAATGGAGTTTGATCTGCGCCAACCGGTGTTTGAGCTAGTTGCCAAGCGGTATAAGACACATTTAAGTACACATGGCCTTTATGATAGGCGATGGTTTCGTTCGCTTCACCTAAATCAAGTAACCCGAGTTTTTTACCACAATCAATATGAACATGTGTTTGGTAATAGTGCGCGAACGATAGGCCCAATGGCGTCATTCGACCCGTAAATATTTCGCCAATATCCATGCGAGACCAGAGAATGTCTTTTTGCACATGTTCTGATTTATTACCTAAGTAGAAAGGATCAGTTTTGGTGTTTTTTGTTGTAATGGGGCGGCTTTGTAAAAGCCAAACTTTTCCATCACTGAGAGTCCACTCTACATCTTGAGGACAGCCATAATAAGACTCTACTTGACGCAATACACTGTATAGAGATTGCTGGGCAATATGATTAAGCACTTGCTCATTTTGTAAAGCAGGGGGGACAGCGAGTTTTTTTATGGCGCCGTCGATATGTACAATTTGATGCTGCTTTAACTGAACTGTATGGGCAAGTAGCTCGCCCTTGAGCTTATCAATTTCATAGCTATCGCTACTTACTTGTCCTGACACTAAGCCTTCGCATAGACCATAACAAGCTTCGATAACAAAGGCGTTTTTTGCAAAGGTTGTGGGGTGTTGACCAAACGCAACCCCAGATGCATCGCCAAATTGCATTTGTTGTACAACGACAGCAATTTTAGGAATATCGGTTGTGTGCCCAGTTGTTTGACGGTATTGAAAAGCCGCTTCACTAAAGGCCGAAGCCCAACATGCTTTAACGGCTTCTAGTACATTGTCAGTGCCTTCAACCGCCAGCTTAGTTACATGCTGACCCGCAAAAGAATGACTATCACTGTCTTCATCTGTTGCAGAGGAGCGCACGGCGACAGGGCCTATTAATAGCGCACTGGCATTGCTTATCTGTGCTGCGATTTGCTTAGGCATTGCCACGGTGGTAATGGCGGTTGCTAATGCGCGCCACTCCGTAACCCCTTTGCTTGGGTCAAATCGACTCAGAAGTTGAGTTTGCTGTAAAAACTCTTCAAATAAATTGACTGTGATACAGTAACCAATCGGGACAGGGAGTCCTGCACTATGCATCGCGCATAAAGATGCGCCTTTTCCGCCAACCTGTTCAACAGAAGCGGCTTGTTGGCTATCAAAATGAATAATCCCATTATTGAGTGGTTGTCCAATAGCCAGAGAATTGACTGTCATGTGTATATCCTTACGCGAAGTATGACTTATTTTTGTGCCAAAAATGCAAAATAGCTTTCACCCGGCATTAATCGTTTACTGTTTACATGAACAAACCCTGATTGCCCAAGTGACTGTTTTAGTTGCTCTACCTCTGGCAGGGCTCCGCCCACATCACTTAAACTAAACCACAGGTTTAACGCCGTGATGGCACTGCTACCACCTTGGCAGCTGGTGGTCATTAATAGCTGGCCACCGGGTTTAAGTAATTTATGAGCTTGGGTGAGTACCGTTTGACGCTGTTCTGCTGTGAAGTAATAAATATTATTGTGCAAAGTGATTAAGTCATAGAGTGACTCTCCCTGCATGTCGAAGAACGATTGATGACGTAAATCAATGTCTTTAATATTATTCTGTAGTAGGGTTTGATTTGCTTGTGCAACGACATCGGCTTGGTAATCAATCGCGGTGATTTCACTACTTGATAACCGATCACGCAAATACACGAGGTATTTTCCAGCGCCGCAGCCGACTTCTAAAATCGCTTTGGGTTGCGTGTGTTTTAGGCTCCACTCAATGGCTTCTTCGACGAATGGCTCTAATATTTGCGATGATTGCGCGATCACCTTACCGTCTTGATCTGATAGCTGATATGCCTTGTCTTGTTTCATTCGCACTGGCGCGCTAAGCAGCGCATCGTAATGATAGCGAATGGCCTCTTCAAACATAGCGGCAGCGATTTGATTTTCTTGTTTGGCTAAATGGCGGCTGAGTTTACCTTTAAGCCGATAACGTCCAGATCGGAACCCTAATTCACCCAAGCGAACACCGCATTCTAGCCAAGCTTCTAGTGCATCACGTTTGGTATCATCGATAGTGAGCTGTTGTTGTAGCTGGATCAGGCTCTGTTCCCCTTGATTTAAGCTATTTAACAGGCCACTAGAATTAGCCGCGGTGACAAAACTGGTGCGGTATACGGTGTCTACTTGCTTTCCTAAGCGTAAAAACGCAAAGATGTTCTTGTCAAAAATAAGTTTCTTTAAAGTGGATAATTGCATTATTTAGCCCTAAAAATAATAACGAATACCGAGTTGAACAAGGTCAGAAAACTGCTCAAACTCACTGTTAATTGGCCCCGAAGAGGGGGTATAAGCCAGCGCAAACCGCAGTTGCAGATTGTCGCTTGCAGAGTGGGTGATCACGGCAGAAACATTAATGTGGTCATCGACGAGGTTTTGCATTGCGAGTAACTCGTAGCGCGTTAGGTCGTTCCACTCATCGGCATAAGACACGGCTAAATAGCGCTTTGCAATGCCCAGATTTGTTATATTGCTGCGCTTGTAACGTTGTTGCCATAGGGTGTAATCGGACTGAGTATTGGCCGCGAGTGTTTGTTGTAACCACTCAATCGCAAGTGTCCCATTTGCACCCATTTTAGTGCTGATCCCCAGCAACATACGTTGATGCGAGTCTTGTTTGAATACCGTTTCACTGGTGTTGGACAGGCTGCCATATAGATATTCGGTATAGCCATCAACATCAAGCCCTGCAATGTAATGTTGCGCACTGACGGAAATATAGTTTTGCTCTTCTCTGTGGGCGAGCGTAACTAACCAAACACCTTGCGCTAAACTGCCTTTAATTGTTTGTAGTAGCTGCAGATGATCATGGTTATTTACCGTAGCAATACTTTGTGTTTGCACCGAGCCTGTGAGGAAATAGTCATATTTAATGGCATCTACCCCACTTTTATAGAGCCTGTCTAAGTCAAAGACATTAAACGCACCGAGCGGATCCGTTGGAGAAAACACGCGGCCGAGCCCCAAAGTAACAGGCTGTCTGCCCACTGTGAGACTACTATTAGCAAAACTGCGTTGCCAATAGCTCCAGTCTAGCTGTGTATGCCATTGGTGGTGGCTTTGAATATCTTGCCATTCTAAATCGACCGCGCGGTCGGCAACGTCTGGGCGCACAAACATCGGCAATGCCCAGCCATGATTAATATAGTCAAAGTCAATTTGAGCATGGTTCACCCATTGGCCTTGCCATAACTGTGTGTAGGACTCTAATCGAGCGAACTGGTTAGTGCCTATTGCGGATTGTGTTTGACCATCCAGTACGAGTAAATTAGCCTCAAATACTCCAGACCACGTCTGCTGCTTAGCAGGCGCTTCACCGAGTAACATGTCGAGGTCATCTTCAAATGCCAAGCAGGATGCCTGTATTACAATACAGGCGCTAATAAGTACATTTTTAATCACGATGACATTGCAGCCTGAGGGTGCCCTGCGCTCATATCAGCCAGCTGTTCATCTCGTATAACCTTTCCATCTTGCAGGTGTATAACACGATGTGCGCGTTCGATAACGCGAGGATCATGTGAGCTAAAGATAAAGGTGATCCCCAGTTTTTCGTTAAGAGAGACCATAAGGTCGAGTAAGCTCTCGGTAGATTGAGAATCTAAGTTAGCGGTTGGTTCATCAGCAATCACCAACAAGGGCTGTGCGGCAATAGCACGGGCGACGGCAACCCGTTGTTGTTGACCGCCACTCAGTTGTGCTGGGAAGCGATTTTTAAATTCACCTAACCCGACAGCTTCTAGCGTTTCAATGGCACGTTGTTTACGCTCTTTTTTGCTTACCCCTGAGAACTCCATGATCATTTCGGTGTTTTCTAATGCGGTCAGAACGGGCATTAAGTTATAGGCTTGAAATACAAAGCCAATTTTATCTCGACGAATATCGGCTAGTTTATTGCTGCTAAATTGCGCGACGTCTTTTTCATCAAAAAGGTAATTACCAGAAGTGGGTTTATCTAACATACCCATAATATTCAGTAAGGTTGATTTACCTGATCCTGATGGTCCTGCAATCACGGTAAACTCACCTTGGCCAATGGATAAATCAATGTCCTTTAAACAGTGAAAAGACTGGTGTTTGTCAGCGAAGATTTTATTTATTTTGGTTAATTTAATCATAGTTATTCCTTTAGGCATCTTGGGTTGCGGCAAGTGGTGAACGATGACCTGCACGAATAGCAGGGATCAGAGTAACAATAATGGTCAGTAGGAAGACAAACAGCACACTTAAAGTCAGCTTGCTGGTATCAACAATGGAGTAGAATTTTTCAGGTAACAATACGCCTCCCGCTTCCATCGCTGTGCCAAAGACCTCTTTAAAGTTGAGCCCTTCTGTTGCGAAGTGATAATGACCCCATAGGCCAAGCGCAAGCCCTATAGAGAGTGAAAAAGCGCTGAGATAAACCGCTTCTAATAACACGACCTTAGAGACCGTGCTGGCACGAGAACCCAAAGCTATCATCATGGCAAATTCTTTTTGGCGTCTAAAAGTAGACATCAATACGGTATTGAGGATCCCAACAGCAACCACTATGTAGACGATTAACATCAGCAAGTACATGCCAGCGGCATCAAGAGTGACCGCAGAATAGAGCTCTGGAGCGGCTGTTTGCCAAGGTTGCACATCATAGCTGTTAAAAGCAGTTTTTAGCTGTTGTGTTATGACGGCCAACGTTTCTGGGTTTGCTTGACTGTACAATGCAATTTGACTGGCATAATTTGGCACTTCTAACAGGGTTTGTAACGATATTAAGGGCACTTCAGCCCAAAAGGTGTCTAGCTCATGTAGACCCGTCTTAAAGATGCCAGCAACCATAAATGCAGAGCGCGCAAGATCGGCACCACTGGCAGGTTTTGCTGTGATGGTTACGGTGTCACCAATACGCACTTCCAGGTTTTTTGCTAATGTTTCACCAATGACGATACCGCTGAGTCGCTGCATATGTTGATCATTGGTGAACTGAGCCAGTGTTTTCCCTGCAATAATGGCTTTTTGATCTGCGATTGCAGACACTTGGCTTTCTTTGTTTGGTTGTACGCCTGAAATTGTAAGCGCTACACCATGTCGTCCTGCTTGAATTAATGCATCTACCCGTAATCGTGTCACGGCAGTGAGTGTGGGATGCTGCTGTTTTATTTGTGCAACTAATTGCTCTGGTTCTGCGATTAAATGCTGTAAAGCAGGGTCGTCACTGTAAGAGTCATGTTGCACAATAATATGACCTAGACCCATTCTTACACCGATATCAATCATGGCTTTATGTCCACCATCGGACAGACCCATAAATAAAATCATCATGCTAAATGCGAATACAATGATCACCGAAGTGAGAGATGAACGTCGTTTATTTCTTAATAAATTTCGTAATGCGAGCTTGTGGATCATGCGCTTCTCATTCCTTGTGCTGGGATTAGTCGAGCTGCTGATAGAGCAGGGTATAAGGCGGCTAATAATGCAATGACGAACATCACGACAACAGGTGTGAGCAAATTATCTAGTGTGAGTTTAGCCTTTAGTGCGCTGGTCATGCCTACACCTGCAAGACTAAACTCACCAAATTGGCTGATATCCCAGCCGTACTGTTGTAAATAACTCCCCAGTGCGATGCCCATGATTAGTCCGGCAATGGATGCGACAAAAGTCAACATGAGGGTTTCTACCGTGACCAGCCAGACCACATTGTTGCCTTTTAATCCCAGAGCTTTGAGAAGGCAAAGCTCTTTGCGACGCTCCATCACACTGACTAGCATTGCGTTCATCACACCAACACCCGCAATAAGGAAAATGATAAATACTAAGGTGCCCATCAATGCTTGGTTTGATTGAATCAATGCCAGAATGTCCGGTCGCAATTGAGACCAAGTTTGTACACTTAGTTCTTGCCTTTGCACTGATATAGTGTCAGATACTGCATCGCTGAGCAGCGAGATATTCGCTAAGTCTTGTGTTTTAATCGCAATCTCATGACTTTGATCAGGTAGTTGTAATAGCTTTTGCAAATCTTGTAGGTGAAATACAATTCGAGTTCGGTCTATTAAGTCAGTACCTTGACGGCTGGTGCCAGCCACTTCAAGTTGTAATGATTGCTGTGCCCCTAACGAGGTTTCATACAGAAGTGTCACAATATCACCGACATCCGCCTGGAGGTTTTTTGCAAGCTTCACACCTAAAATAACTTTAGGGGGAACATCTGGTAATGGCGCTAGGGTATCAATGAGTTGATTGGTTTGCTGCTGTGTTGAGGTATTGTCTAAAAATAGCCCGTCCAGTTCAGCAAACGCCTCGGCTACCGCTTGCGCGGTAAGTTGCTCATCTAGTTGTTTTTGTTCCTCGTTCAATGCTTGGCCGAGCGGCCATGGCGTTGGAGCGCTCAAAAATGTGCCACTGGTCATTTGCTCTGCCAATGTTGTGACGTGCTTTTCGTGTTCTGGTTGTACGCCAAACAGGCTAACGCCAACTGATTTATTCTCTTTGCTTAAATAACCAAAGCTGTATATTCGAGCCGCAGCGGCACTAATTTGCGTGTTTTGACGTACGTTTTGTAATAATTCAGCATTATTGGTAATGGTTTGTTGTAACTGACGTTTGGCTAAGTAGTCTTTTTGGTGGATTTGCATATGACCCACTTGCCCAGCCGTGGTGCCGGTGATCAAGTCGTGGCTTAACCCATCCATGATGGCCAACGTTGTAATACAAAAGCCAATTCCAAGGGTAATACCAAGCGCTGTTACGGTGCTTCTTTTTCTATTTCGGAGCAAATTACGCCACGCGAGTCTGATAAATAGTCCCATTTTATTTCCTTACAAAAATGCTTGTTCAGAGAACTTGCTGGCTGCAAGGTCGGTGTTAAATTTTATTTTCTGATAATGCATACGTGTGTATTCATCTGGTTTATCAGTGACGCGCATTTCCATCATGGTCGGCACTTTCATCCCATCCATATTTTTAATATCGGAATAAGTGAGAGTACGTTCTGGTTGCGGGTCGTCTTTGCGGCGAAAGTAGGTGACTTGCTCTGGGTAGACTCGGCCCTCTTCGATGTAAAGCGTATATAGTACTTTGCCCCACACGACCGGTGCAGAAGGCAGTGGTGTAAGCTCAACAAGGTGATAATTACGGGTGTCTTTGTCCCATGCTTTTTGGGCACTATAGGCATAGTGTTGCGCGAGATCTGTTTCGCGCATTAAATCATCATTACTGAAGTGGCTGCCCATCCAACTTGAAGCAAGCATTGAACTACTCATGACCGTGGTGCGTTTATTTCGCGGCTCAAAGAATGAAATTCGCTCATCGACTTTTAAAGTCATATTGCCACGCCATAAAGCAGGTCCCAGCATGCGTACCATTACCTTTTGCGCTTCATCACGGTCATCGGTGAGTACCAGGAGGGTAAAATCTCTTTGGTATTCAGCTTTATTAATGTTCATTTTTAGGACCGATGCGGAGGTTTTCGCCCGTAAAATACGTTCCGCACTGTCTATCCATTTACCGAGTGGTAAATCTGTCTTTGCTGCACTAACACATGAGGCAAAGCAAAGGAAAAGAAAAGCAAGTTGTTTCATAATGGTCCTTTTAGTGTTGTTTTAATATGCGCGGTAATGCAGCGCGATATCTAAATTGGGCGATGAATTTTGGGTCTGCATCACTTTTGCCAACGCGAGCGATAAACAGAGGGTGATGCTCTTTACCTAACTGCTCGTGTAATGCAGCTTTGGCTTCTGGGTGTTGCAATAGAACACTCAGAGGGTGAATCGCAAGGCCTTGTGCCGTGGCTTGAAGCCACATTTCAATCATTTTTTGACCTGCACATAACCAATCAAAGGTGCTTTGCGTGCTTTTTTGGCACAGACAAATTATCTGGCTGCTTTGGGCAGTAAGCTGGCTCAATGCCTGTGCCATGCTATCTGCAACACCGAGTTTAGCGAGCACTCTCATCGATAGTGGATTGAGTAACAGTTGGTGCGCTCTGCGCTTAATCAATGACATAGGCCCCATCAGTTGTTGGATGTTAAAGCCTCGCTCAGCCTCTTTATTGGGCGTTTCAGAAAAATCAATAAATGCATAAGTTTCTTGCCATGCTTTGGCATGTTTAAAGTCTTGGCTGGCAAAGCGCGCCACTAACTCAGCCGTTTTTAGGTGTTTATCACCTTCTATACTTTGCCATTCAATGTGCGGACTATGCCAAAGCACCGTAGACAAAATACGGTCATGAGCCGCCAGTTTTTTGTTTCCAGTGAGTGCTCCTCGATAGGTATAACGTTGCGCCAACAGCGACTTAATTTGATTAAACCGAGCGAGGTTTATACGCTCAGGCTGATATGTTAACTGTGCTTCTAATATGTAAGGGTGCTCACAGGTCGCATTGTTTGTGCCTGACGTAATGGGGCTCGATACCACGCATGTGATCCCCGTGGCCTCAAACAGGTTTATCAATACGGCACTGAACCCGGCAAGACTCATCCACATTTCATTCTGTAATGCTGGCAGTGCGTTAATAATATTGTCTGGGTCAAACCCAATTTGTAAACGCCCATCAAATGGCACGCTTTGCGCGTACCATTGCACCTGCCATGGCTGACAGTTGTGAGATGACGGTACGAGTTTTGCTAACTCAATACACTCAGAAACCAGATCAGCTAGCGGCTTGCAAGACGTCATTTTGCGGTTTCTCCTGATCCAGTTCAAAGCCATGAATTAATGCTAATGCTTGTACTTGCTCAACTTGAGAGCAGGTTAATGCGCCCATACTAAAATGACTAAAGGTGCCGGCTAAACCCAGTAACATGGTTTCGCCACAACAGGCATAAACCTGTCCACTGGGCAGTAACATGCCTGGTAAGGTAAAGTTTGGATTATGAGATAAGTTCACTACGCCACCGCGGATCAATTTGACATTCGGACGAGTTAAAACAATGTCTTCTGGGACATCCTTTGGTACTGCTACATCACTTATCAGCACTGGTTTGTGTTGTGCGATGTAGTTGGGCGTAAAGACTGTTGTTGGACTGCTGGTATTACTGACAATGACATCGGCTGTTTTACAGGTATCAAATTGATCACTGACGACGAGTAACTGTCGGGCAAGTAAAATACTTTTGAGTTCCCTGATCAGGACATGCGGTTCTTCTGAGCCTAGGCGAGGTGCAAGCCAATCACGGCATACCTTAAGAAGCTGACCGCCAGTTTGCTGCTGATCAACTGCTTGATATAAATTCTCACAAATAATGTCCAACGTCTTATTCATGTTACTGGTGCTGCCTGCACGGGTAATGAGTAACAATGACTGGCAGTACTTGGCAAGTACTGCACTGTGAACTTGACCTATGTTGCCAGCGGCCCCACAGACAGCAATTGTCGCTTTTGACAATTCAATACCATGGCGCTCAGCGCTACTTAAAATAGTGTTAATACTGGCTGCTACGGTTAACGCATTCCCTGATGTTGCGGCAGGTGTATTAAACGTAAAATCACAGCAGTTATTAGTAACAATAGAGGTGTAGCCTCCGAATCCAACTAATTTACAGCCTTCTTCTCGGGCCAGTCGATACGCTTCATGCACGTGTGAGCGAATGATTTTAGCCTGATTAAAGCGTCTGTCTGCTTCAATGCTTTCGGCATCCATTTGAATACCAAATAAGACCAATTCAATTTGTTTACCGGTACTTGATGTAACGAGTCTGCGTGCCAAAATACTGGGCAGTGTAACGGGCAATATATGTTGATTGAGCTCTTCTTGTTCATACTCATCAAACACGTCCCAACCAGGGTCAATCTCGTTAAGGCTATCTTGGTCGATAAGATGACTAATAAAGGCGACTTTATCTACCCCTGTTGCTATTGGATCGTCACGTTGAGGATGATTCATTATTTTGCTAAATGGCGTCAATGCCAGTTCACTGTGAATCAAATGTGAAAGCAAAGGGGCTACTTGGTGGCTTCTAATTAAATCAAAGGCCTGTCGAAAAGCATCTACTACTTTGATTATTTGTGCACTATCAAAATATCCTGAGGGCTGCATTCTTAATACTTTTCGCTTACCCAAGGAAGGCAACACACGAATATGGTGTTTGTGCAGTAAATACCCTGCAATGGCCATTGAAAGTACATTTTCACAGTCTAAATTAGAGATGGTGGCACTGGGGTGATCGGCAAATGACGCAAGCTCGATCCCAAGCATACAACCTTTGCCGCGTACTTGGGTGATCATATCAGGGTAGTCTTGAGCTAACTGATTAAACGCGCAGAGAAAATGTTCGCCAAGTTGCTTTGTTTTGAGTTTTATATCGTCACGTTCAAGTAGTGCTAAGGTTTTTAATGCCACGGCACTGCTTAAGTCATCATCAGAGAATGTTGTGCTATGTAGCATACTGAATTCGTTGTGATAGCGACTATTCTCGACAGCAAGGGCAGATATTTTACACAGACCACCGCCAAGTGATTTAGCGAGCGTAATATAGTCGTTGGGGGTCTCATTGGCGATACTTTCCAAAAATACACCGGTACGGCCTAAGCCGCACTGGATCTCATCGGCAATGATCGCAGTACTTGGGTATTGTGCTTTAATATGGCGCAATAATGCATTATGTGAAGCTGAAAGCGGTACGACGCCGCCTTCCCCTTGAATTGGTTCGTAGATCACGGCGGCTAATTGATTAATGGGCTTTTTAACCAGTCGCAGCGGCGAAAATTCGATATACCAATAATGGCTTTGCCAAGTATCTATTTTGGTTGCAAATTCATCAGCATCATCAATGAAAGTGGCGTCAGGGTTATTCGCTATGAAAGGTAAGCGAGCATCACGGTTATAAGTTGTGGCTAAACTGCCCCGTGTTTTTCCGTGAAATGCACCTTTGAAAGCTGCGACTTTACTCGGTAGATTAAAAGCATGTTGATTACGAAACTCAATGGCAGACTTTAGTTCATCTAGGGTTTCAATAGGCTCTTGTTCGAGTAAACGTTCACACTCATAAAAGAAGTCATCGCTCAACTCTATGTGATTGGTCGCCAAGCGTATCTCTAATTCTCGCCAGTTCTGCGCGCAGCTTTTTTGTGCATCATTGATACGTTGAAAGTATTCGTATTGCGCATGTTTTAAAGCCGCTTCTACGGCTTCCGTTCCAGTATTTAACAACACGATTTGATACTGCTTTTGTGTCTCTGAATAAAGCTTATCAGCCAATACAGTACGCAATTGCTGCGCCATGGGACGTTGTGCGCCTTGTACCCACATTGGACGGTCTGCACTGAGCAGTTGTTGCATAGTTTGCACAAGTTCAGGATGGTTGTGGCCGAGCAATGTACTGCCAAAGCCACCAACTAAGTCGATAACATCGTGTTGCTGTTCATCTTTTTGCCACGTCAGCATATCACCTTTGGCTTTTGAAAACTCTACCAGTAACCCAGCGCTGTCTAGTAACGCTTCACGGCTTAATATTTCTTGTCCGATTCGAATTTGCATAACTTATATCCTTAAATCCACTGAGCTTTTAAGCGTTTAATAAGCGCTGTACTGATATTGTTTTTAAGCACATTAGAGGTGCCGGAGAAAATAGCGCTAGGCATAGCGTCTCGCAGCATGCGTTCTATATCACCGCTGATCACGCCTTGCGCGCCATGCAATTGCACGGCGGTTTGGCCGTTGCTAATTGCTGCGTTTGAAATAGAAATTTTGGCTAAGCTACTGGCAACCCCAGACATGTCGCCTTTATCAAGTGACCACGCGGCTTTATATAAAAGTAGGCGGCCAGTCTCATAGTTGAAATACATGTCGCACAATTGATGTTGCACGGCTTGATAACTGGATAATGGCGCATCAAATTGCTGGCGTTCGCTTACGTAATGTGCGGTTTTTTGTAATTGTCGTTTCATTTGTCCAAGGTACAGCGCAAACAAGCAAACACGTTCCCATTCCATTGAAACTTGAAAGATAGGCGCACCAGCACCTAGGCGACCAATTAGCGCGTCTTCAGGAACTTGGCAGTCATTAAAATGAATGTCACCCATAGCTGTAGTGCGAAGCCCAGATTTGCTGTGTGGCGCTTTTGCGAGTGAGACACCATATTCATGTGAATGCAGAATAAAAGTGGAGTAATCGAAGTAATTACCACGGTCTTCTGTTCTGAGGTGTACGACGATGAAATCTGCAACCGGTGCATTAGTGATATAGTCTTTATGGCCATTAAGTACGAATCCGTCTTCGCTCTTTTGTGCGTTAGTGGTCATGGCATAGATGTCAGACCCTGCTTGAGGCTCTGTAATGGCATGTGTGCCAATCCAGGCTTCATTGGTAATTTTGGGTAACCACTGCGCTTGTTGTTCTGAGGAGGCAAAAGCGCGAATAGGATGAATGCAAGCACATAAATGGGCTGATAATGCAAAAATTAGCCCTGAATCTTCGCAGTGCTCTGCCAATGATTCAATACCCGCCGTTAGCTCAAGAGCATTAAGATCATAGCCTTTCATGCTTTTAGGTAGCAACCATTTACCCACGCCTTGGTTAATAAGTTGTCTAAATAGAGGCTTTGAAAATGTGCCGGCTAAGTCGCGCTGCACAACATCTTCTAAGTCGAGTTTTTGTGCTATCTGTTTTGCTTGATCGGCTATACGTTGTTGTTTTTCGGTAAAATCAAAATTCATAATTATTTCCTTGCGCTTTACTTTTATTGAGCAAAGTCGCTCATGATCACGTGGTAATTGACGCCGCCTGTGCCAAAGCCATTAATGGCGGCATGACGCATTCCCTTAGGGGCTATGTAGGTTTTTTCATCATGCATTGGGTCGTAGCCTAATTGTGATAACTGTAAATCACTGCGTAATTCACCTCTGATTAAGTTACTTGGGACTTGGCCATGTTCAAAGCTCAGCATCACTTTAATAACACTGGCTAATCCCGCGACCGCAAAGGTGTGTCCAAACTGCGTTTTTAGTGCACCTAACTTCAAAGTATGTTGCTGCCGCGGGCCATAGACTGACGAAATGGCAGCCACTTCGACAGCATCACCAACTGCGGTGCCCGTTCCGTGAGTTTCAACAAATTCAACGTGCGCGGGTTTCACTGGTGTTTGTGAAAAAGCATGATCCATTGCGTGGATTTGCCCTTCACTATTAGGTGCAATCATTGATTTACTCAGTGTGCTTGAACCAATCGCGTTGAGCTCTGCGAGCACAGACCAGTGGTATTTTCTAGCAAATGGGTGTTTTGTGAGGATCACCAATGCACATCCATCACCCGGTGTAAAACCGTCTGCCGACTCACAAAATGTGGCAATAACATCGTGGGATAACATTTGTTGGCTAGAGCATAAACTTAGATCATGTAAATTAGCAGGGAGTTCGATCGCCGCGACGATTGCCACATCGATTCGGCCACTTGAAATGGCATTTTTTGCACAATCAAGTGCCGCAATAGAGCCGGCGCAAGCAGCTTCTATTGCAAGATGCTGACAATCATTGAGTTCAAAATGTGCAGCAATCTGATTGCTTAAATTGCTGGCCTGAAAGTCTTCACTGAGCGCATCTTTATTAAATTGCGCTTGCCATTGTTGTAGGCATATGTGAGCAGGGCTACTACCTGTTCCTAATATCTCACTACACTGTGAGTAGAGAGCATGTAATTTGGTCGCCAGTAATTTACGACGCTCTATAAATGGCCCTAGATTTGTTGCCGTGATCACCATTGATTTGCAGTACTTTGGTAAATTAAGGGTTTGCCACTGTTTAAGTGTATGTGCCAATACTTCTTTGGGCTGTGGTTGTGCAAGTAAATCTAGTTCATCAGCATTGAGTTTAGCAGTAGCATGGCAATAATAATTGTCATGCTGTGCACCATGGGGATGAAAGAGTGTACCAGCAGCATAGCGGTCATGTTGCAGGGGAGATATTCCTCCTTTTTGGTCTGTCAAGCCTTGCCAGAAAGCGGACGCACCCAAACGATTTGCTAACCATATCTGTTTGTCACACAGCACCACGGTGCTTTTTTCTTGATATTCAGTGGTTTTAAACTCACGACTAATCGCAAAGGACATAGCGGTTTGAGTATCAGGGATGTTAGAAAACAATGCTTGGATTTGGTGGTTGGGTTTTTTTAGCCAGTTATTAAGTACCAGAGCGCCACAGACAATGCCCGTTTCAGGCAATATATTAGCGCGCGGATCCAATTCAATATTATGTGTATTTAGGGTGGTTTTAAGTTGCTCAGTTAACGATGCTGAGCAAGGATTACATAGCACAAGAGAGTTCGCTCCCTCAGAGCTTGCATGCGCTGGAAGTGCATCCCGTTTACATGTTGATACATTAGCAAGATAGCCTTTTGCCTGTGCAATGGGTTGATCACAGCGCTTTAATAGTATGACACTGGCGGCCAAACGCTGTGTCGACGAATGCTCCGGTGTGTCATTGGCGATGGCAATTAATACTGACTGGGCTTGGTTAGTTGTCAAACTGTCATACGCTAAAGCGATAGCTTGACAGAAGCTATGATTTCCAGCTTCAATTGCAAACGCTCGACCAGTTAATTTACAGTTTTGCGCTATTCGGGTGGCCATTGTGGTTGCCATTTCACCGACCTTATCGTGACTACTCGTAAACTGTGTTGGTAGCAATTTGTTAAGCTGCTCAGCTGTTTGTCCACTACTTAGGGTCATTAACTGTCTGAGCATAGCGTTAGCGGTAACACGATAATGATTTGCCAATTGGCGATCTGTACCAGCATGAGTGCATAAGATCACATCGGTACGGTCTTGATCTATGGTGCAGCGGTGAGATTCGACTAAATTGTGACTAAGCTCTAGTAGCGGTAGTTGCATGCGGTTAATCGCATTTCGATAAAGTGGTGGTATCGCAAATTTGGCGTACTGCTTTTGGTCTTCAAGCACAGCCAATGACCCATCTTTTGGTGATCCAACAAGTTGCGCGCAATCTAATAGTGCAATGGCGGTGGGGGGATACGATGTCATCTAATTGTCTACCTTTGCAATTTCTGGGTAATCTATTTTGCCGTTAGCATTTTTAGGTAATTGTGCCAACGCTTTAAATTTATGTGGGATCATGTACACCGGAAGATGCTCAGCACAGTATGCTTTGAGTGCCAAAGAGCTTGGCTTATTTTCACTGTCTTGAGGTGAGTAGGTCACTATAATCTTGGTTGACTGAGCACAAAAGTGAACGGCGACTTCCTTAATATCTGGGTGTTGAATGAGTTTTGCTTCAATCTCTGCGAGCTCGATACGATAGCCTGCGGCTTTTATCATACGGTCTCTACGGCCCAGAAAATAATAAACGCCGTTCGAAAATTGCACTATGTCGCCCGTGTGGTGTATGTGTTGCTGGTGGCTAGTTTGTTGCTGCGCATCATGGCAATACCCTTTAGTGACGCAGCTCCCTTTCACAATCAACTCTCCACTGGCCCCTTCAAGTAGAGTGACTTGCTGGTGATTTTCATCCACCATCCAAACCTGAGCATCGCCAATCGCAGAACCAATCGGGAGTGGCGCATCACTTATAATATCCTTATCTGTTACTTGATAAGCCAAGCAGACATTTGTTTCAGTCGGGCCGTAAAAATTATAAAAAGTACAATTTTTGATACTACTTGCCAGTGCTTGAAGGCAAGGTTTTGGCATTATTTCCCCAGCAAAAATAACGTGCGTTAGGCTCAATGGGGCAGCTTGCTCCCATAAACCAATCCGGTTCATCAGGCTCAGTAGTGACGGTACCGTGTACATAATGCTGATTTTTTGCTCTTTTAGGATTGTGGCTAAATTAAGTGGTTGTTTAGCCGCATCATCCTTTGCAACATATAAACTGCCGCCCACACTCAGACTTGAAAATAAATCGAAGGTACTAATGTCAAAGTTAAAGCTGGCAATATTTAAAAAACGGTCTTGTTTGCTCAGCGATAGCGACTGCGTGCTCCAATCTATAAAGTGCTGCAGGTTATTGAGTGACAATTGCACACCTTTAGGTCTCCCAGTTGAACCAGAGGTAAATAAAATGGCGGCGAGATCATTTTTTTTACTGTGTGAGATAGGTGCACAATGGAGGGTATTAATATGTTCTGGCCATACAAACTGCGTGAGTTCTAAAGTCGTCTCATAGGTATCGACCAAAGTTATCAGTTTGATGTGGGGAAATACCTGCAATACAGCCTGTGCTTGTTGTAGATGCGCGATATCAACCAATAAGGTATCTACCTTCCCATCAGCCAGTATTAATTCCACTCTGTTCGTGGGTTGTTTTGCATCAATAGGTATATATGCTGAGTCCGCGCTTAATACGGCGAGTATACTCAGCACATAATGATTATTTTTGTCTAACCAAATGGCGGTTCGGCTAGCAGGCGCTAGCACAGTTGCCAAGGCGCTCACATAGTTTACGGCTTGTTGGTAACTACACACTGGTTCAGCCAATAAAAATGGCTGCTCTGGTTGGGATTGAGCCCAATGAAATAGCGCCTTATGTAGCGCTGTTGGCAACGTGTTATTCATGGCTGTTCCTTAGCGACTAAAACCGGGTAAACCCACTTCTTTTGCGGCTTTAAGTAGTATTTCTATTGCTTGGTCTAAATCCTCTTTGGTATGTTGCGATAGCACACTGATCCGCAGCCTTGCATCACCAACTGCGACACCTGGAAAGACCACTGTTTGACAAAACATACCGAGCTGTCGAACGTGATGGCCAAGCTCCATCGTGCGCGTTTCATCACCAATCACAATAGGAATGATGGCACTTTCACTGTCACCGGTATCAAAACCACATTCACGCAGCGCACTGTGAAGGTAATTCACGTTGCTCCAGAGTTTTTCTAATCGCTGTGGCTCTTTTTCCATTATATCGATGCACTGGATCAAGCCCGCTGCTACGTGTGCAGGGATTGTTGCCGCAAATACATATGAATTGGCGTAAAAACGTAAGTAGTCGATGACTTCTTTATCGCCACAGACAAAGCCGCCCATGCCTGCTAGCGTCTTACTCATGGTGCCAAGTTCTAAGTCAACTTCATGCTTTAAGTTAAAGTGTTCCGCGGTGCCAGATCCTGTCGCGCCTAAAATACCCGTTGAATGCGCATCATCAATGAGTATACGCGCTTGGTATTTACGCGCTAAACGCACCATTTCAGGGAGTTTGACAATGTTGCCATGCATACTGAATACACCGTCCGCGACGATGAGTTTACCGCCATCAGTATCACTACAATTTTTGAGTACTTCTTCTAATGAGGCCATGTCATTGTGTTTGTAAATACGCTTTTTGGCACCGGAGAGTTTACATCCATCTTGAATACTCATATGGTTGTAAACATCGGTGATAATGGTGTCTTTAGGGCCCATTAGCGCAGAGATGGTACCTAAATTTGCAGAGTAACCAGACGGAAAAACAATACAGGCTTCACGGCCCTTAAAGCGTGCTAGGCGTTCCTCAAGTTCAAGGTGTAAGTGGTTGGTGCCGCCAATCAACCGACATCCTGTGTTTGTTGCGCCATATTGTTTAACCGCATCACTAATTGCATTAATCACACGTGGCTCGTTGGCCAAGCCTAAGTAGTTATTAGAGGCAAACATTAAGAATTCGCGTTCTTTATTTTGGTATGCATCAAAAATAGTGGCGCGATTTTCACACTTTGAACTCAATGGCATGCCATACCAGAAGTTACCAGTTCGCTCTTGTGACTCATAAAAATCGTTAAACTTTCTCACTTTACTGAATAAGTCTGGGCTGCCATCAGCGACAAAGTCACGCATTGTTTGGTGTGTTGACTGAAACGTTGCGTCATCCATAGAAGGGGCTTGAGGTGTTGCTTGAACAGTATGCTCAACACCCAGATTAGCGAGTTTTTGTTGACCTTTTTCAGTAACAACCACATTTGCACAACGTGTAATTAAGTCTTGTATTGTATTGAAGCTCGCTGTATTAAGCTTGGTGTCAAAAGCAAAGAGCTGTTGAAGTTCATCTACAATACTGGCTAATATGATTGAATCAATACCTAAGCCTTCTTCCATCGCTTGGTCCAGACGTAAATCGGATTCTGAATAGCATGTTTGTTCTTTTACGATGTCTAAAACAAGCGGCTGAACATCAGCCGCTGATAATGTGTTGTGTGTCATAGTTAAATCCATTTACTCTAGTTAATTTCTTCAATACCAATGATTTGTTCGAGTGACGGCGCCTCGATATCAGCTTGCGGCTTGGTTTGTAGCCGTGCTTTTAGTGCTTTTTCTTCATTTGCTTCGCGAATAAGTTTCTCTCTAAAGCGAATATAATGTGCATTTACTTTATCAAGCGGGATCAAACGATTGGCTTTTGGACTAGATACTTTAGGGTTTTGATATGAAATAACCGCCATATCTTTATCTTGTTGTACAAATCGTTCGATACGGCACATATACCAAGGGCGAACAGGGCGCCAGAATGGAATAGGTAATGGTTTAATCAACGGCAATAATAAATCACGTTTTGGTTCTTGATAACATACACAGACCCAGCATGTATTGTCGTCGATAGGCGTTGGTATAAACATCACATCGAATACATCGCTTCGGATCAAAACAAGGTTCGGCATTTGTACATCAATGCCAAATTTCCAGCCGCGTGTCCAAGGTTTACGAGCAACTAAGGTTTCTTCTGCTGTGCGCTCATCATCTGGGCGCAATACAAAATCACTGGTAATTAAAGTGCCGTCGACTTTACATTCGAAGTTGTCGACCTTGCCGCCTTTGGGATCCCAAATATTAATGGCAGAGCCTTTATGTACAAATGGAATATGATAAATTTCACATACACTTTCTACATAGCGAGTATAGTTAATTGGCGCATCCCAGCCGTAAAATGAGTAGTAACCTTTGTACTCTTTAAACTGTTTGAACATCGGCACTTCAGGGTAGTCACTTTCAGGCATTAAATCGCCATACCAAAACCAAATGAGGCCAAACTCTTCTTTTACTTTATAAGTTTTGACACACATGCCTTTAGGCACATCACCATTTTTCCCTAGTACAGGCATGTGAACGCAGTCACCTTTTTGGTCAAACTGAAAACCGTGGTAAGGGCAAGCTATAATATCACCGTGTTGTTTTCCACGGCTTAGCATTACGCCTTTATGCGGACATTTATCATCCATACAGACAAGTTCGCCTTTGGTATCGCGGTACAGTACCAGTAACTTGTTGAGACGTTTAATGCCGATAGGTTTCTTTTTTACGTCTTGGATCCTTGAAATTGCATACCATTGATTAGGGATCATAGTGTGGCCTCCTTATTGCTGTGATGTTCAATAACCTTGCTTAGCACTTCGACGGAAGCAAAGTTGTCTGGGTGAATATCGATAACAGGTAATCGCAATGAAAACTCTCGATGGATAAAATCAACAACATCAAAAATAGATGCAGAGTCCAGAATATTGAGTTTTATTATTGGCGTATCTGGTGCCACTTGTTCATCATCCTCAAGGTAACTAGATGCGATAAACTGGCATAATTTGGCCGACACAGTGTCAACTGAAAGATTTAGCATGTTGAATCTAACTCCGTTTGTGGGTTTTTATTTGCTACTTGGGTAATTTGTTCTGCCAGTAAGGTCGGAGTATTAGAGCTATAAAGCACATCTGGTGCGAGATAAACGCCAGTTTGCTGTTCTAATCTAAAGAGGATCTCCATGGCTAACACTGAATCAAGCCCCACGTTTGCCAATGAATCTTGTGCAGAGATTTGTGCGCTGGGTACCCCTGTTAATTCGGTGACTTGGTATACCAACCATTGTTGAACACTGGTTGTGTCTTGTAGGTTCAGCACATGGGTTGAGGCATTATCATTGGTGTCGTTTTTCTGTTGATATTGTGCCTTAAAGTGAAAATAAGTTTGCAGTTGCGCTTGCTCAAATGCCTGTTTAATAGCAACACGTTGCAGCTTACCTGATGAGGTTATTTTGATGGTTTTTCGAGGTAAAAAGAGTACCTGATCTGCTTTGATGCCAAATCGCTCAATGAGGCGAGCATTTAACGTAACCGTTAATTCTTCAAAATTGCTGACATTACGTGGTACTTCAATTGCCATCACAAGTTGCTCACGCTGCTCCTTTACAACTGAAAAAGCGGCACTGCGGCAGTTTTTTAACTCAGGGAAGGCCAAAGATGCTTCATATTCTAAATCTTGAGGGTAGAAATTAGCACCTCGTAATATGATCACCTCTTTCAAGCGGCCAGTGATATACAGCTCATCATTATCGTAAAAACCAAGGTCGCCAGTACGGTGATATGTTTCTGCATAATTACCTAGCTGCAAACCAAAATTTGCAACGGTGCGTGGCTCATCTTGCCAATACCCCGGGCTAATACTGCTGCCTTGTAGCCAAACTTCACCGACTTGACCCATAGCGACTTCAGTGTGTGTTACAGGGTCAACTATTTTTGCGTTCAGTGAGTGATGTACAACACCGCTACTAACTAGCCATTGACTGTGTTTTGCTTCTGGCGAGACTTGTTTTACAACGCCGCGTTTTAATAGCGGTTCGTCAATACATAATTGTTGATACGGTTCGCCGTGCGGTTTACCACTGACCATAAGTGTGGCTTCGGCCATGCCATAACAGGGCAGAAAGGCATTCGTCTTTAGCCCACACTGTGAGAATTTCTCAAAAAAATGCGTGATTGTTTGGGCGTTAATTGGTTCGGCACCACAAAATAGGTTTTCAAGAGAAGATAAATCGAGTTCATCTAATCGTGTTGGACGAATATTTTTAACCGCTAAGTCAAAGGCAAAGTTAGGCGCGCCTGTGGTGGTTGCTTTAAAATCGGTAACGGCTTTTAGCCAAGTGTATTGGCTACGTAAGAATATGTCTGTTGGCATTAATAAGGTTGGGTAACCAGTGTAAACGCCTTGCATTACACCACCAACAAGGCCCATATCGTGATGGGGTGGCAGCCATAACATCATGCGTGTGGTGTTTTCTTTATGGCCAAAGCTTTGTCTGATCAGCTCTGAGTTTTCTAGGGTATTTTGGTTGGTAATGATCACACCTTTAGGCTTACCGGTTGTCCCTGAACTGTATTGAAGTAACGCAATGTCTGAGTTTTTTGTCTTAAATTCATGTAATTGTGGTGCATCTATAGTGGCGCAATCATCAATAAGTAGCCAGCGAACCTCTTTGTCAACCAGCTGCTCTTGCAGTAGTGGTTGAATCGCTTTAGTGGTGATCACAATCGGGTTACCTAAATCTGTCATTGCATATTCAAGACGTTCGACTTGTAATTGATTTTTTGGCGGGAATGATGGCACGGCAATAACTCGCGCCGCCATACAACCATAAAATGCCGTCACAAAATCGACACCTTGCGGCAATACAATGAGTGCCTGATCCTGTGGATCTTGAGGGCCCAGCGATATATTTATTAACTGTTTAGCAACTTGGCTAACCGCTGTTGCTAAAGCTTTATAGCTGTAACTGGTTGGCGACTCGTCTTTGTCGACTATGAACTGAAAAGCTTCTTGTTCTGGTTTGTTAATCGCATCTGATGCGAGTAAGTCTATTAAGCTATCTGCTTCACACTGTAAGAGATCTCTTTTTGGGAAAAGAGGGTTGGAGGTTCCCATTCTACATAATCCTTTTGGTTTTTCTTATTTACATAATCCCTCACGATTGTGAAGAAAACGCGTAGTTAGATTAACTTTTAATTAAATCCTACATTAAAAAATTAACAAATAATACACACTAATGCACCTTAATCTGTGTGGTTTGTTGTTTTTTTGGCAACGTAAATATTAATAAATATCAATTGCAAACCTATTTCGGGTACTTTTTGTTCGTTTCACTTATTTAATTCAACAACAAATCTATTAATTTCAATGGCTTGTTTTTTTATCTTGTTTTTATAAATTACGAAGAGGGAGGAGGGCTTAAAAATGAAGTTTTTTCTGTGATTACTCTAGTTTATAGATAGTAATACTAATTGGTTATAATTTGTTCATTTTGTGTATTGGTGATGAGAGTTGCTTTGATAAGTACAATATGAATCTAGCGTGAGTTTTGAATGACACTACATAAATTGCGGATCTATGTCTGTTTAATCTGTGCTTGATAAGTTTGGTGATTTAAGCGTGTAGAGCATGTGTCCATTGCGGACATATTTAAGTGTCCGCGGACAGTTTTAATCGTTAATGATTTCATTTTAATTTCTATTAATCAATGCTTTAACTTTTGGCATGATAATCGAATAGTACAAGGAAAATAAGATAATATAAAAGAGTACACTATGTTTTTAACTGGCGCGTTTCTGATTTCTCCGACAATTATGATGATTGCGGTTGTATTGGTTGTTCTATGTGAAGCAAAAAGTACTCTGCTAAGGAGCGCAAAATGATTAGAGATACAAGCGGACAAGATCAGCAAGTGACAGTAAATAAGCGAACTAATATCAAAGGCCTGCTGGGCGCGGCGTTGTTTTTAGGCGTTGCAGTGTCAGCCAATGCCTTAATAAATACAGGTAGTCCACAATTTTCTTTATCTAAAAGCAGTCTTAATATTGCAACGGTGACGTCAGGGAACTTTGTAAGAGACGTTGCTGCGACCGGATTTATTGTGGCGGCAAATGCACCGCAAGCGTATAGCCCAGAGCAAGGCTTTGTAACTCTAAAGGTACAAGCGGGCGACAGCGTTACCTTAGGTCAAACTATTGCTTTGGTAGATAGCCCAGAATTAGAAAATGTATTAAAACAACAGCAATCAGAGTTAGCTCGTTTACACGGTGAGCTATCTCGTAGAGAGCTTGAAGCGAGAAGGGATACTCTAACGTTAAACAACACGTTAGATTTAGCAAAAGTTGAACTTACTGCTGCACAGCGTGAAAATCGACGTGCGCAATTATCAATTAAGCAAAGTCTTATTAGTCAAATTGATTTAGAACAGGCACAAGATGATTTAGCAAGGGCCGAATTGACCTATAAGCATGCTGTTCAAGAAGCGGAAATAGCAAAAGATACACTGGCGTTTGAATTAAAATCGGCAAAAAGTACTGTTACTCAGCAGCAACTGGCAGTGGATGAGCTATTGCGTAAAGTCAATAACCTAGTAGTAAAAGCCAGTGTTGCGGGCATCGTGGGTAATTTATTGGTGCAACCCAAATCGGCGGTGACAAAGAATCAAGCATTAATGACCTTAGTTGATTTAAGTGCCTTTGAAGCGCAATTGCAGGTGCCTGAAAGTTATGCCAATGAGTTGGGGTTAGGGATGGATGTGGCATTAAAAATTGGTGACCAGAATGTGATGGGCAAGTTGTCTGCTATTTCTCCAGAGGTAAATAACCGTGAAGTAACAACCCGGGTTCGTTTTTCTCAAGAGGATGTTAAGAGCATTCGTCAAAATCAGCGTTTGTCCGCGCGGGTCCTATTAGAAAATAAAGAGGATGTGTTAATGCTTCGCCGAGGGGCGTTTTTAGACTCAGGTGGCCATGTCGCTTATAAAGTGGAAGGTGATATTGCGACGCGTATTAACGTTAACACCGGGGCAACCAGTATTCGTAGTGTCGAAATATTGGATGGCTTACGGATCGGGGATGAAGTAATTGTGTCGAATTATGAGCAGTTTGAAAAAGCCAATACGGTGCTATTACGTCAATAAATGAATTGGGTGTCACTTTGGACACGATTAGAAAATAGCATACATTGAATTGCGATAAAAATAAGAATTATGAGGAATGTTAAATGTTAAATATGAATGGAATAAGCAAAGTATATCAAACTGAAATGGTACAAACCCATGCGTTACGTGATTTTAATTTACAGGTGAATGAAGGGGAGTTCATTGCGGTAACAGGCCCGTCGGGTTCAGGTAAAACCACCTTTTTGAATATAGCGGGTGTATTGGAGCCGTTTACGCAGGGTGAATATTTACTCGATGGTGTGGATATTGGCAAACTGAATGATAATCAACGTGCTGATATCAGAAATCAAAAAATAGGGTATATTTTTCAAGGTTTTAATTTAATTCCAGACCTAAATTTGTATGAAAATGTTGAAGTACCTCTGCGCTACAGAGGGATCAAAGCGCCAGAACGTAAACGACGTATTGAAGAAAGTTTAGAGCAAGTCGGGTTGGCAAGCCGAGCGAAGCATTTGCCACAGCAACTGTCTGGGGGCCAACAACAGCGAGTGGCCATTGCGCGCGCGTTAGCAGGTAAACCTCGCTTTTTACTGGCAGATGAACCAACTGGTAATTTAGATAGCTTAATGGCACGACAAGTTATGGAATTACTTGAGCAAATTAATCGAGATGGGGCCACGATTGTGATGGTAACTCATGACTCTGAGCTTGCACGTCGAGCACCCAGAAACATTCAAGTGGTTGATGGACAAATTGCAGACTTTTCGCTGTATCAAGGCAATCCTGCTGCTGTTGTAGGAGTGTAATTATGTTGTTTCATTATATAGATTTAAGTTGGCGTAGTTTAAAGCGTACGCCAATGGTAAGTACCTTAATGATCATCGCCATTGCCATTGGCATTGGTGTGACCATGACGAGTTTATCGGTGTATCACATGATGTCGGCAGATCCTATTCCAAGTAAAAGTAGTCAATTACATCATGTTCAACTATTAGCACTTGATGAAGAGCGGACTTGGTGGACAAAAGATGATATGCCTTATCAAGTGACCTATCAAGATGCGATGAATCTATTAAGCGCGGATTTACCGTATCGACGTACAGCCATGCTCAAAGCCGGTTTTGCTGTGCATCTTGATAATAGTGATATAAAGCCATTTATAGAGCAAGCACGAGTAGCAAGTGGTGATATATTCTCTATGTTTAATTTAGAGTTTATCTATGGCGGGGCATGGAGTTCGGACGATGAAGAAAGTGCGGCATCGGTGGTAGTTATTGCACAAAGCTTAAACGATAAACTATTTCAAGGTGAAAACTCGGTTGGTAAAACAATCAATTTAGATGATATGACAGTGCGCATAGTCGGGGTTATTAAAGATTGGCCAACTTATGTGAAGTATTATGATCTTAATAACGGCGCATTTCGTGAACCTGAACAGGTATTTCTCCCTTTTAGTTTGGTTGCACCGAATGAAATTGAATCTTGGGGCAATAGTAATAACTGGAAAGCGCAAAGTAATCGGAACTATCAAGATTTACTTAATTCCGAGGTTTTTTGGGTACAGTACTGGGTAGAGCTTCCAACTCACCAAGATAAAGAGGCATATGCGAGTTTCTTAATGTCGTATATGGCAGAGCAGCAAAAAATAGGGCGGTTTGCACGTAAAGAGCTGAAGTATGCATTACGAGATGTGAATGAAATGATGGTGTATCGCGAAGTCGTAAATGAAGATAATAAAATATTAGTGGTGCTGAGTTTCATGTTTTTAGCCGTATGTTTAGCAAATATTTTAGGGCTATTACTGGCAAAGTTTTTACGACGTGCTCCCGAAGTGGGTGTGAGGCGAGCGCTCGGCGCAAGTAAAACTCAAGTATTTATTCAGCACTTGGTTGAAGTTGGGTTATTGGGGGTGATTGGTGGGTTACTCGGTATTTTAATTGCACAAGTAGGCTTATGGGGTATGCGTACCAGTAATAGCGCATATATGGCGATTGCTGATATGGATTTAACCATGCTGCTTGCCGCACCGGTTATTGCGGTAAGCGTGTGTATTTTAGCGGGGCTATATCCTGCTTGGTTAGTGTGTAGAACTACACCAGCCACCCACCTGAAAAGCCAATAAGGAGTTCTTATGTTTGAATTTAAACCTATTTTAAATGCTTTATTACGCGCGAAGTCGGGTGCCATTTTACTCTTACTGCAAATTGCGATTACGACTGCCATCGTGAGCAATGCGGCGTTTATTATTAAAGACCGTATTGCATATTTAGAACAAGAAACCGGCCTACCAGAACAAGACCTTTTTCAAGCTGAAATGATGATGTATGGGGGGGATATTGACCTAGATAAACAGATTGAAAGAGATGAAGCATTATTGAGGAATATACCTGGTGTTATTGATGCGGTGCATATAAATGCGGTGCCACTGTCAGGCGGTGGCTCTGGAGGCTCTTACACTTTATTGCCGCAAGACCAAGTATCACAGTCTGTTAGTGCCGCTTACTTTTTAGCTGACAACCATGTGTTGAATACCTTAGGCGTAGAGCTTGTCGCTGGGCGAAATTTTGAAGAATCAGAGGTCATTGTATCTAATGATGGTGCTGCAATTGCGAAAGTGGCTTTGATCACACAAGCCATGCATGATGAATTTTTCCCTGAGGGGAACGGGCTTGGGCAAACAATCTACCGTGAGAATGACCCTGTGAAAATTATAGGGATTATAAAGCTGATGAAAGGACCTTGGTTAAATGACAAGCGTAAAGATCGCTCTTTAATATTTCCGCATGTTCGACCACGTACCTTTCAAAAGTTTATAATAAGGACTAAGCCCAATGAAAGAGCCACAATCATGCGTAAAATCGAAGATGTATTGTTAGCAGAATACCCGCATAGGGTAGTTAACTCGGTAAGAGGGTTAGACGAACTAAAAGCAAAGTATGTTGCGGAAGACACCCTGATGGTGCGTATGTTAATGGTACTTATCGTTATTTTGGTTATGATCACGGCGCTCGGTATTTTTGGTTTGACCTTGTTCAATATCAACAAACGTCTAAAACAAATTGGAACACGAAGAGCGCTTGGAGCCAGAAAATCTGCGATTATACGCTATTTTTTAGTGGAAAATGCACTGATATGCTCGGTTGGAGTGGTTGTTGGGAGCTTGGGGGCGATATGGATGGGCAATAAACTGATGGCATTATATTCAGTGCCTGCGTTGTCTGCTTCATACATAGTGATAACGAGCTTATTGGTTATTGTAATGAGTTTACTTGCAGTAGTTGGCCCAGCCAAACGGGCAGCTGATATATCTCCAAGTATCGCGACTAGAAGTATATAATTATCCCTTAATTTTATATGTTTAGCCATTAATTACAAAATGTTACACTGCGTAAGTGGTGTAACATATAAGAAGAATAAGATGGATAAAATACTGATTGTGGACGATAACCAAGCGGTGCTTGATGCGCTATCGTTATTACTTGAAATTCACGGGTATGAGGTGGTCACAGCACTTTCTCCGTTTGATGCAGAGCAAATTGTACGTTATCAAAAAGTTGCACTCGTTATGCAAGACATGAATTTTACCGCCGACACCACATCTGGCGAAGAAGGGGTGGCACTTTTTACCGCGTTAAGGGCGTTAACCCCAACCCTGCCGATCATTTTAATGACCGCATGGACAGAATTAGAAACCGCGATAGAACTCGTTAAATTGGGTGCCGCAGATTATATTGCGAAACCTTGGGATGACACCAAACTACTGACCAGTATTACCAACCTTGTGGCACTGGGTAAAGCCAATGCACAAAATCAAACTCATCAAAGGCAGCAACAAGAACGTATGCAGCCCAAGCAACATGCAAACTTGGTGGGGCTGGTGTATGCGAGCACAGCGATGGAGCGAGTTGTCGACATGTCGTTGCAGTTGGCAAAATCGGATGTGTCGGTGTTGATCACGGGCCCCAACGGGAGCGGAAAAGAGCGTATAGCTGAGATTATTCAAGCTAATTCAGCAGTCTGCGATGCGCCGTTTATTAAAGTGAATGCCGGTGCCTTACCCCAAGAGCTGATCGAGGCTGAATTATTTGGCGCTGAAGCGGGGGCTTATACTGGTGCCAATAAAAAACGCATAGGTCGATTTGAAGCGGCTGATGGCGGTACTTTATTTTTAGATGAAATTGGTAATTTGCCGTTATCGGGGCAAATGAAATTGCTCAGAGTTTTGCAAACGGGGGAGTTTGAACGCTTAGGCTCAACACACACTCAGAAAGTCTCGGTACGGGTGATATCGGCAACTAACGCAAACCTACAACACGATATTCAAGCTGGACGTTTTAGAGAGGATTTGTATTACCGTTTAAATGTTATTGAGCTTAACTTGCCGCCTTTGCAAGCAAGACAAGATGATATTATTCCGCTTATTCGTCATTTTTTACCTGATCGTGAGCTTAGTTATGTTGCAGAGCAAGCACTCACGGCACATAGTTGGCCTGGTAACGTCAGGGAGCTTGAAAATGCTTGTAAACGTGTGAGTGTGCTTAAGCCTTCTGGCGTGTTAGAAATACAAGATTTTGGGCTCGTTGAGCAGGCGACTAACATAGCCAGCCAAACAACGGCAAACAAAATTGAGCCGAGCAAACAAGATATTGAAGCTGCGATGCATTTACATCAAGGGGTTATTGCCAAAGTGGCACGGCAATTTGGTTTAACCCGGCAAGCGCTATATCGGCGTTTACAAAAGTTTGAGATTGATTACTGATGCACTGGCTTTCACGATGTAAGGGAATGACATTAAAAGGGCGCTTTATTGGTGCGGCAAGTTGTGCCGTATTGTGTGTAATTGTGCCTTTTTTAGTGTGGCAATTAGCCTCTTGGCAAATAATAGTCACAGTGAGTATTGTTGCATTGCTATTTACTAACATGCTTTGTCGCTGTTTTTTTTCGGCGTTAATGAAGCCTGTTTTTGCGCTGGAAGTGGGGCTGCTTAATTTTAAAGATGGTGAATTTTCTCATACCTTAGCGTATTCAGGTGAGGATGAACTGGGCCGCTTATGTACTTTATATAATGAAACCGCACAGCAATTACGCCAAGAAAAACAGTGGATATACCAACGTGAGTTGATGTTAGATAAAGTCTTGCAAAGCTCGCCTCAAGCGCTTCTTTTGGTTGATAGCAATGATATTGTGGTATTCAGTAATTACAGTGCCAGAGCGCTGTGTAATAGTAATACGCCACTTGAAGGTATGCGGGTTGATGCACTTATGCAAGATTCAGCACCGGACTTTTTTAAAGCACTGCGTACTGGGCGAGATGGCTTGTTTAGTCTCAACATAGACAAGGATGAAACCCAAACATGGCATTTAGCCACTGGGCAGTTTTTATTGAACAACCAAAGCCATAAGTTGTATTTGTTCAAACAATTAACACGAGAGTTGAGTCGCCAAGAAGTGGCCGTATGGAAAAAAGTGATCCGGATCATCAGCCACGAATTGAATAATTCCTTAGGCCCTATGTCATCAATGTTACACAGTGCAAAACTGTTAACTAATCACATTGATGATAACCGCCTTGAACGGGTTTACTCCACTATTGAAGAGCGAATCCACCACTTAAGCGAGTTTGTGCAAGGGTACGGTAAGTTTGCCAAATTGCCACAGCCCAAATATAGCCAAATTGATTGGGGATCCTTACTTGATGGCTTACAGCAGCAATGGCAGTTTAATTTGCCAGCTGTACTACCTGAGCAGCCATTTTTTGCTGATCAAGTGCAATTAGAACAGCTGTTTATCAACTTATTAAAAAATGCCCATGAATCTGGGAGTGAATCAGAAGCCGTTAACGTAAATATTATGCAAAGTGAGCAAGGCGCAACGTTTACGGTACAAGATAATGGCAAAGGCATGAGTGAAACCGTGATGGCCAATGCCTTGATCCCATTTTATTCTACCAAATCGACAGGAAGTGGGTTAGGGCTCGCGCTTTGTCGTGAAATTGTTGAAGCGCACAACGGGCAGCTCAGTTTGCATAATCACGATGAAGGCGGGGTGATCGTAAAAATATTCATACCGGTATTTATACCGAACGAGACAGCTTAGTGGTGATGATATCACTAAGCTATATGGCTGTGTTTATCTAGGTGGGTCAACTTGCCCATTGACAGAGCTGTTCACCCTAAACCAACCCGCAATGGAATAACGAGGCTGTGTTGCAGGGAGGACCTCATGTGGAAATTCATCACTTAAAAAGGTAACTAATGTACCAAAGTGGGGCGTTACCTTTTGTGTAAGTAGCTCATGATCATGTGTGTCATACAGCGCAAGTTCGCCGCCATATTCGCTTTGCCAATCTTGATTTAAATATAACACGGTTGAGAGGACACGATTGGTATTGCCTTTAAAGGCATCTACGTGTTTTTTGTAAAATGCACCAGGTTCGTAATGCGCAAAATGGCATTCATAGCTAAACAAGCCCATAAACAGCTGACTATTTAAATGGTTTTTTAGCCCATCCATATAGCTTAAAAAGGTCTCTTCAAGCGGGTCACTGCTATCAAGCCAGTGAATTTTGTCTCGTCGGATCTCACTATTTTGAGTGTGTTCGGTTTGCCTACCAATGCCCGCGGTTGCAAAATCACCGTCTGAAAACAACGCTAAACGTTGGGTTAACGCCTGTAATGCAGGTGCGTTTTTATCAATGGCTTGAATACTCAAACCAGACACGCGCAAGTCGTGGGCGATACGATCAAATAACTCATCAGTTGATTGCAAGAGGATCTCGAACTGTGCAATAAATTATGTAGGCTTTTTACCACATACCAGCGTTTTAGGCGACTTGAAAATGCATAGATCAGCTAAATCACACCTTTATAGTGAGTTCAATCCATGAACTGGTCTCATATCATTGATATACGGCCTCGGGCTATTTGCTTGAGTATGACTATGACTATTCTGATTTAGCAGTTGAAACCTGTTTAACCTTAATAGCTGTATTTCATTTGCGACTCAGAACCTTAGAAGGGTTTGTAAATTTCTTGCTCACAATGATGGACACTTCGTTACAATCTCCGGTTATAGCTGTTTATGCAAACGCAAACGCAGCAAAACACTTGATGTGCGCTATTTAAAGAGGGAAAGCAAAGGCTCATAGATATCGTGGTCGATAGCACTGGCCTTAAAATGCACGGTTATGGTGAGGGCATGCGATAAAGTACCGTGCAAATAAGTTGCGAACTTGGCGCAAATTGCGCTTGGCAGTTGATGTGACCATCCATGACGTTGTAAGTGCAGAGTTGTCGATTTAATCAGACCATTGTGCAGAAATAGTGACAGAGCCACAAGTGTGACGGTGCGTATGATTGGCGCAGTGACGACAAACTGGACGCAGAAAAAAGAGAAATGAATAAGTTACGCGGTGCCAAAAATATCGTCATGTTTAAGCGATAAGATAGCAGTGTATGTGTTGTTTGGGTGTGCCGCATGATTATGTTTCTTGTATAATGAATTGATTTATATTAATTTATTGGACTGGCTAAGGTGTGTTGTTTGTTTTATCATCACCTAATAAGAAAACAGGCTTTCTAACACTAATTTTCTAATTATACGTAGGAGTGTCATTTTAGTTATGCAGACGGTTAAAAAAGAAAAGGGACCTAGAGTCGATTCAGTTTCTGAAAACAAAGTTAAGAATGAGTCTCTCACAACTGAGTTGCACTTTGAGCTATTAAAGCAATACACTTGGCTTGCTTCTGCCGTTATTGGTGCCATTGTTATCCTAATTCAATTAAATGCGGTTGAATTAGGGAAGGATATTTATATTTCCCTCGGTTTTTTAGGTCTTTCAATTTTTTTCTCTCTTGTAGGCCAAGATTATATAGTAGATTCATTGCTCAAAGGAAAAGATATATATGCTGTATCTAAAATATTAAAATTGATTAGAATTACTTCCATGCTTTTCTTGGCACTGGGCGCGGGCTATATTTTACCTGGGATGCTTTAAGTGATTAATAGACTAGAGTCGTATTTAAATAAAAGGTTGAGCACAGCAGTTCAGGTACAGTACATTCGTTGGTAACGATACTCAGTATGGGTAAATTTGATGTATGTGAAGCAGCGATAGTAGTGTAATAAATTCAGCCTTATTACATTGTCGCTCGGGCTAAAAAGTCAGTTATTAAAATATTGATGTTTGAGTTGGCTGAACAATTGCGTACTTATCCAATTAATATTCGATGTACTATTAGGTTCATTGCAGCGCGCAAAAAATTAGAATTTACCATTGGGCGTAATTCTTGATACTGTATTCTGAATACTGCGTTTTTACTGTAAAGCCCTGATTGATAGGTTTTGACCATGAGTCAGGCTCTCTTTCAGGTACAAGAATGTGTCGTGACCTTTTCCTTCAATATATATCTTTTTAGGGCGACGGCTTTTTTCTTCAAACTCTCTCATTAGAGTCATTAAATAGGGAGTCATATCTCCAAATTGAGCACGCCATTGATAAAAAATAGCGCTACTCATTCCACGCTTCCGACACAGCTCTGGAGCAGCCCCCGTTTTCGGCTTATTTTATAATAGCCATATTTGTTTCTCTGAATATTTTGACTTTTTCATGGGGGATCTCCTCCTGCGTTTAGTGTACGAGAAAATTCTATTTCTAACCTCAGTTATTTTTCGGGGGGATCACCTTGTAATGGGCTGTAATAGCGTTTTTTTCTCCTGTAATTCATATTTACGAACGTATTTTTAAGCGGTTACGCACGTAAATTTTTATTAAAACAGGGAGCAAGTCCATGTCTCAATACAATAGTAGAGCCGATTTTTTAAAAGACAATCCACAAGCGAGCGCTTTTGCTGCGTTGGCAAATGCAACTCAGCAGCAAAATGCAGTGACTGATGATTCATTAAAACATCTAAAGAAAGGGCAGCTAGATGGTAAAAAAGTCATCGTAATAGGGTCAGGTGTTGGGGGATTAACCACTGCCTATGAAATTTTAAATCAACAGCAAAGTTCTCCCGAAGAAAAGCGCGTAAAAGTCACTGTGCTAGAGGCTCAAAACCGCACAGGCGGGCGCTGCTTGAGTTTGCGTACGGGAGACACTCTTATAGAAGATTGTGATAGTGAGTTATTCAATTCAAGCCCTAGTCAACCGCAAATAGTCAGGTTTAAACACCCGCAAGGCGACAGTGAACCTTATCTAAATGCTGGGCCCGGCCGTATACCTAGTAGTCACAAAAGACTACTTTCTTACTTAAAGCAATTTTCTGTTGATATAGAAGTGTATGTAATGAACAGCGGTTCAAACTTGGTTCAAAAGCAAGATGCATTTAACGGGTTACCCGTTGTTTATCGACGTTTAGATCATAATACGAGAGGTTGGTTAGCACAGATGGTGTATGACCAAGCAGAATTACTATTGAAAAATATGAATGTTGAGGGTGCAAAGCTCACTGAGCGCGTTGAAGAATTACAGAGTTTAATGACCAGCTTTGGGGAGTTAGACGTAAATGGGAAATATCATGTTAGTTCTGGAGATGAAGGGTTTGAAAACGGAGTTACTCGGGCGGGTTATACTGAACTGCCAGGCGTCGCGCCGGGTGTTATTGCTGAGGCGTTAAGCTTTGAGAGTCTATTGGAGTCTAAGTTTTGGAAAAACACCAAATTTTTTCAGCCAAACGATTTTTTGTGGCAACCGACATTATTTCAACCCGTGGGCGGTATGGATAAAGTACAACATGCTTTCGCGCAACAGGTCGCGTCACTAGGTGGAGATATCTTACTGAATAGTCCAGTGAAACATATCAATTGGGATGAGCAAGCAAAGCAGTTTGTTGTTCTGGTGCAGACAATGGGCTCAGCGAAACTCACGGAGTACCGAGCCGATTATTGTATTAGCAATTTAGCAATGCCATTCTTAAGTGACATTCTGTCAGACAATCTACAAAATACCGATAAAGAAACGGGATTTGAACCTGAGTTTAAAAATGCGCTGCATGCTGTTTACACTGCACAATTTTCTCCTGAAAAAGCGCCAGGATATATAGCAAGAAACGATGGGTACATCCCTCGCTTTTTAGCGTGCACAGCCAAAGTTGGTTGGCAAGCTGAACGTGCATTATGGCAGGGCAGTGTTATTGATAGCGGCCATAGCTCACATCCAACAGGGGCAAAAAATGGCGTGCCCACCTCTGAAATTGGCGTAGTGCCCATATTTGGCGGTATTTCGTGGACAGATAGTGACATTCAACAAATCTGGTACCCGTCAACGGCTTATCAAGATCAAAAAGGTGTATTAACGGGAGCTTATAATTTCGACAAAGTTGCTCATGATTGGGGGAAGTTGTCGGTTGATGAGCGATTAGAAAAGGCGAGAGATGATGCCCGTAAATTTAGCCAACCTTTTGCCGCAGGCCTGCAAGATGGGGTGGCAATTGCTTGGCAAAATATGCCTTATATAAAAGGTGGCTGGGCTTATTGGCAAGCGGTTGGTGATGCAAAATATGCGACCAAGCAGTTTAATGCTATCGCCCAAGGTTCAGTTGTGCACAATTCAGATGGCTCAAAAACTGATCCTTGCTTTTTTGTCGTTGGCGACCAATTGTCATCATTACCGGGTTGGCAAGAAGGGGCGATTGCTGCTGCGTTACATGCAGTAAGTAGAATAGCAGATCCAAATCAACCAATTGTACATTTAGCTAATTTACCTGATACACGATTGATGGTCGAAGGCATATAACGGAAATTGGACCTTATCAACACTCCGAGTAGTTTACTTATTGAGCTGAGTGTTGGTTATTGAGAAACCATTTTGTGGCAGATTGAACTCTGCCTTTCCTCAATTTTTCTTCTATTGATATAAAGCTATTTATGTAACGCAACGACCTTTCAAGCTTGTTCAGTTTAAGCTGGCGCAATTTAGGTGGGAGTTAAATGAAGTTAACAATGTAATGCATTGTAATGTTATTTAAAAATTCACAGTGTTAGATTTATTGCTAAATAGAAGTTAATTTTGTTCACCTTGGTTGTTATGTACATGACAAAAATATGAATCTGACTGCAACCACAAATAAGGCGTTAATTTTATGGAACTTACAATACATCCCTCAGTTGGGGTATCTCGCTTAGGCAATAGCCCTGAGTCTTTTTGTCTTTCACCTGAGAGGATTGGCCAACTTCCTTATGAAGCAGATGCTAACGGTAATAAGCTTGGGCCTATCGTCGAATTTAAAGATGAAAAAGGTCAAATTAAACGTCAGGGTCAAGTCTTTAAGCTGTACCAGAAAGATGGCACTGAATTAACACTTAACACGCCTAATGTGAAAGCTATCAATTGGACTGTACATCTGGCCAATAAAAAAGCAGCTTGGTATCAGTATAGTGAGCTTGAAGGTAACTTATTATATGGCGAAAACAATAGCTACGTTAATCGTGAAACACCATTACGAAATGCAGATAAAACATCCAATGAAGCGCGGCAAAAACTCATTGTTGATCCGGGTCCGCGCGAGATCAGCGGCGCAAGTTGCTCAGTAGGTTTCGATCAAGGTACAGAGCCAGTGCCTGCTGATTACCCCGTATCTTACCCTAATTCTGATGTCGAATATGGTACTGCTGTATTAACACTAGGAGATCTAAAAACGGACAATGAGGGTCGCTTGATTGTGCTTGGTGGCTATGGCCATGCTGGTGGTGATAAACCTTTGGTGAGTTATGGTGGTTCCGATACTTGGCATGATGACATTGCCGATGGGCCGGTTTATTGTACGGTTGAATTTGAAGATGGTAGCGAACCAATTTCATTACAAGCTTGGGTTGTGGTTGGCTCGCCGGACTTTGCTCCGGAAATTGTCAATATTTCAAACCTGAGTGATAGTATGTTTGATGTGGCAGTAAGAGATTTTAATCTAATACCTGATATGTGTCTTGATGGGGTTTATAACGATACTTATATTGCTAACTACCAGCGAGATATTTTACCTATCGTAAAGCGCTTTAGCCGTTATCAATGGGTTGCTAACGTTCAGTCTATGGCCGCATTTAGTGCTGATTCATTTGATTATACAGATAGTAGTGAAGAAAATCGGGCTAATCGTGAAAACTATTTTTCTTATTTCAGAGAGCCTGACGATAAGTCTAACCTGTCGCCTAATCAACCTCAGCAGGTATTATTTAAAAATGACTTCCCAATGATGCCGTTGAACTCTGGCAGTAACTCGGTGAGTAATCAAACTATTGAAAAGTTTGATGCGCTGAGTCAAACCCAAAAATTTTTGCTAGGCCAATGGGCTAGGGGCTGTTTTGAAGCAACGGAAAACTTTAAACCTCACCCAGTTGATCCGCTTGATCAGGGAAGTGTTGGTAACTGTGTTGGGTTGCCAATGTGTCCAGGTATTGAGGTTACTTGGAGTCTTCAAAACCCGAAGGTTTATACATCACCTTATATAATCAGTGACTACAAAGGTAAAAATGGTTACAACAAAACGGGTTTATCACCTTCTCGTGATGAATGTGAAGGGGGTGGATGTGAGCCGGGTGATTTAACCAAACGTATGGCGTGTCCGTGGCAGGCTGATTTTTTTCAGTGTACGATTCAAAATATAAACTTCACTAATCCAGCAAAAAATAAAATCAGTGATCAACCTTTACCACCGACTTATTATTCGTACTGGTGGCCACCTCAAAGTCCTTGGGATGTGCTGACAGGCGAAACAACGGAGATTGGGCAGGCTGAATCCCATTTACCCGCAGGTGAGCAGGTTAATTATCAAAGGGGGATCAACAGCTTTGTCCAAATGGTGGAGCATTGGTCAGCTTTAGCGTTTATTCGAGATAAAAATGCGCAAGATCCCGATTACCCTTATTTTACCGAAACGGAACGCAATCACGCTTTGTTTTCGTATAAGGAAATATCTACTGGCCAAATTACTGGTAACCCGGAAGATGATGGTACTAGTATTCCTGTCTTCTATATTGAGTCAAAGCGTTGCCCAACGGTTAAAGCTCGGGGAAAACGCGCTAAATTAATGGTCGAGGCCCTTGAGGCTAGAGCCTTTAAACCTATCCAAGTAGCGTATAACCATTCGCAAACACCGCGATCTGGTCGCCGAGTTAGGAGATAGTAAACGATGGTTTCATCAATAATTGATACTGATGTGGCCATATTTGGCGCAGGCCCAGCCGGGGCCTGCGCCGCTTTGAGCCTGCTGAATCATACTAATTTGGATATTACCCTGATTGAACAATCTGATCTCAATCGAGAGCGTATTGGTGAGCATGTCACTGAAAGTATTTTTGACTTTATCGATTATTTAAAAATCAAACCAGAAAACTTTGGTTCTGACTGTTTCATTCCTACCTTTGATAGTACTTCTTATTGGGGATCGGATTTACCTGGGATGCGCAATTCAGTGTTTACTGCACAACAATCTACCTTTCAATTAAACAGGGAGCAGTTTGATTTACAGTTGCTGGAAAACATCGCCGAGCGCGGTGGCAGGGTAATGCCTCGAACTCATTGTCAGCAAATCAATCAATGGGAAGATGGCCGTTGGCAGTTGAAACTATCTCATCCAGTACATGGAGCGTTTATCCTATGCGCTCGTTTTATTGTTGATGCAAGTGGACGTAACGCTAATATCAGTCGTCAGCTCGGGCTTACGGGCAAGAAAGTGGATGATTTAATGGCTGTTGGACGGTTCTTTGAATGTACCAGTGACGAACAAAAAAAGCAGGAGTATTTGATTGAAAGTACCGAGCATGGCTGGTGGTATGGCGCTCTATTGCCAAACAATCAATATAGTATTTGCTTTTTCTCCGATGCAGATATCGTTTCCAATCTCAGATTGAATCAGCAAAGTCATTTTAATGCGCTCTTGGCTCAAACCAAGCATATAAAAAAGTTAGTAAAGGAGACAAAAGTAACCACGCCACACCCATGGGTACGTCAGGCTTATAGCCAGAGCAATGTATTTGAAAGCTTACCTAATTTTTTAGCCATTGGTGACGCTGCATGTGCTTTTGATCCAATTTCATCTTTGGGTATTGGCTTTGCTTTATCTTCGGGCTGTCATGCTGCCAATTTGATTGCTGCTAATTTAACAGATACTGACAGTAATCAAGAACAACTTATTAATCAATTTCAAATGGATTTGAATAACCAATTTGACCACTACCTAACACTCAGACAGCAGTTTTATCAGCAAGAAGGTCGTTGGCAACAAGCCCCATTTTGGCAAAGAAGACATGTAAAAATAACGACTCTGCAATCTGAGGGGGTTAGCGCATAGTTACTTTTTATGTTTAGCAGGGCCTTGTTGATCAACAAGGCCCTGCGTTTGCATAAACAGCTATAACCCGATGATTGCAGCGAGGTATCCATCATAGTGAGCAAGGAATTTACAAACCCTTCTAAGGCCCTAAGTGGCAAATGGAATACGGCCCTTAAGGTTAAACACGTTTCAATTGCTAAATTAAAATAGTAATTTGAACGACCACGGCCACCGTGTTTTTCGGTATTTTGCCACTTTGAGATGGCACGCTCACTTAGCCAAATATTGATGTTACTGCGTTGAACTAAAGCACGGTTGTACTGTGACCAATTCCTAATTTTATTCTTCATTTCGCATCATGGGTTAAGGCATTTAATGATCTGATCGCACCGAATCATAGAAGTTCAATTATCTAGGAAACAACGCCACTTGCCTGATAAAGTGACTGGGTTAGTGAGTTTTATGAAAGTGTTCTGCGCAACTAAATCAGGACACTTTTCTTAAGGAACTTTGCTCATATTCAATTGGCGACAGAGCACCATTTGCCGTATGAAGTCGTTCTAAGTTGTAATAGCGCATATACGCTGCCACATCATCTCTCATATACTCATGTGTTGGTTGAGGAACTTTCAACAACCAATCGTGTTTTAAGCTACCGAAGAAGCGTTCAACAACCGCATTGACGCTCCTATGTCAAGGTCAACTTAGTTTTGATAAATCAAAAACAATAATAGGATACAACTCTCTTACTATGTAGCGTTTTAAACAACGCTGGATTTCTTTATTTGATTTGCCTTCTGATGAACGTTTTTCTACATACTTCCTTGTTCTAGAATCATTACGCATTCGAATTAAAGCTACAGTCCAAAGTGCATTATTAGCATCTCTTGCACCACCTCTGTTTAACCTGTGCCGTTGCTTTTTACCTGATGATGCATCCAAGGGGCTAACACCACATAAAGCTGCAAAGGATGATTCTTTTTTTAGTCGCTCAGGGTTGTCACCAGCAGCAACAAGCAATGTCGCTGCAACATAACTTCCTACACCATATTGCTCTAGTAATGTAGAAGCTGCTGAGCTGGTTAATGCTTTAAGTCGTTTATCAATTATTTTTAGCTCGTGTGACAGCATTTCCCATCGCTTTGCTAGCAGGTTCAGCATTGATATAAGTGTTTCTTCAAGTATGCTGTCTGAATTCATTTCTAGTGCTTTACAGGCAAGAATGCATTGGTAACTCGAAGGGACATAGCACTTTTGACGAATATGTTCTGGCGCAGTAACAAGTAAAGCTCGAATCTGGTTGATTGCTTGTGTTTTAGACTTTACTGAGCTTTTCCTTGCTACAACCAAAAACCTCATAGCTTCAACTTTTCCATCATGATATTTGGGGATAGCAGTAGATTCATTAGCCAAGACAGAGCGAGCAGCATTTTCAGCATCAGTAGGATCGGATTTTCCTCTTAGCCTTCTAACTGCTCGATTAGGACGGTTAACTTCAAAAACTGTAATGTGTTTACCTTGCAAGAACTTACATAAGCCGGCACCATAGGTGGCTGTCCTTTCTAATCCTGTTCAGAATTCCCAAAAACTCTTGGCACTAGTCGCTCTTTGATACATATAGTATTTCTGCGGACTGTGGAGTGGGCTCGGGAATCACTCAAAGTGAAAATGGTTATTAATGTTCACACTTCAGTATAGTTTCAGTTGCTTTAATAGTTAGCACGCTTCGAAAAAATGAAGTGAGATCCTGAGCTAATTGACTTAGCTGATTAAGGTTGTCGCTTAGGCAATTAACACAGGATCTAGGATCGACTCAAATAATATTAAGCAGATAAAGTTAAGGCTGTGAAGTTTAAACTATTCACCATGTGATTCATGGAAATGCTGGCCATGTTGGTGATGCCAATGCCCATCATGGTTATATTCAACACGTCCATTTTCGACACGTTGTTTGTGATCACACTTTAAGCTATGAGCATGTTTGTGTTTCTTATGCACACTGACCAATGCTTCGTGAGTATGACCTGCATGCATATGATGATCATGGTTATCGTGGTTATAGTCAAAGTGGTCTTTGTGCCATTCAGCTGCATGACCACACTTTGCGTTATGGTCATGCTTATGGTCATTATGTTCCTTATGCTCCCCGGCTATAACTGTGCCAGCTAAAAATAACGTTGAAAATAATAAAGCCTTTTTCATAGTGTTTTCCTTCTTTGTTAATTAAGTATCACTATATCTTTATTTAAATATAGAAAAAGTCAATAAAAGCATTATGTTATAACGTTTTAATCCTTGTGCGGTTATTATAAATATTGTTCAATAGCACCTGTATCATGGATGCTAACCATCTCTCTCAACGGTTAATTACCGTTAAGTTATTTCTTGTGTTTGTCATATGTTTTTCTAGCGCGTTCGAACGTGGATTGATGCTTATCAGCCCAAAGAACCAGCTCATATGAAGGCTTTACAATACCTTTTCCCAGTTTTTTAAAACATATTCAACCCGAACAGGTACTTCAGGGTAAACGGTTCTGCTAATGTAACCCTCTCGTTCTAAGTCTATTAGGGTTTGGGTGAACATACGTTGAGAGATCCCTTTTACTCTAAATTTCAGCGTATTAAATCGTTCTGAGTCATCAACAAGTGTAAATAGAATTAACAGCGTCCACATATCACCGATTTGTGCAACCACGTTGCGCACAGGGCAATCCTCATTATTGTGAAAAACACGCTTACCTGAATTCCTATTTTGACTCTCATTTTGCACCTTGATTACCAAAAGGCAGCCATTGTAGTTACCTATGTTAAAAATACTTATCTTTTTATTTTTCTCCTTACAAGCCGTTTGGCATATGACCAGAGCATAAACAGAGTGGAGGTTGAACTATCCACATTCAATAAGCCAAATTGGAAGGAGCAAGAAGCTGTGAATGCCAAGCGCATTGCTGACGTTGTTCAAAATCTTATGAATAACCACAATTTCGATTACATTATTAAGCAGTATAATAATAGCGATTACGTACAGCATAATCGAAATTTGCCTGATAAAGTGACTGGGTTAGTGAGTTTTATGAAAGGGTTTGTAGAGGACTTCGTTGCCTATGGGTATGACGTTAAACATGGTATGTTGATGGAAATCATGTGGTCTTTCATTCTCACGTTACTTTGAATAAAGAAAATAGAGGAAACGACTGAAAAATTATGAATATCATTGACATATGGAGAGTGGAAGGTGGCAAAATTGTTGAGTATTGGGACGCGATCTAAGTAGTAGATTTATCAATGAGGGGTTATGCATTTTTTAATGGGGAAATATTGTTAATTCAAATAGTATTTTTTTTGATAAGAGGTACCTCGTTTTGCTAGAGATGATGGGCTAGCAAAAGATCTTGGTTAAAAGCGATGACAGATAGTTGTGCTAAATTTCAAGCGTGCTTTATTTTAGGTACTGATGATATATTTTTACTGTGAGTTATAGCCTTACACTTTAGTCATCGCAGATGTTAAAAGAGGTTCAGTATTTGAGAGTAAAGTCACGTATTAAACCCTTTTATGATATTTTTTGCTGCACTTTCAATGAGGTCGAGTACGACCTCAAAGCCATCACCTTCACCGTAATATGGATCTGGTATTTCGTCGACTGATTGCTTGCCATAACTTAGAAATAATTTTACTTTGTGTTGATGTTGCGCTGGGCATAGTGCAAGGAGGTCACTAAGGTTTACTTTGTCAGCCGCTAATATTAAATCAAAATCAGTAAAATCTTGCTGCCGAACTTGGCGAGCGCGCATATGACTAAAATCATAGCCCCGCATCTCTCCCGCGGCTCGGCTTCTTTTATCTGGTGGATTGCCTTGATGATAAGCAATCGTGCCAGCTGAGTCGATATCTAGGCTAAGCCCTGCATCTCGGGCCATGCCTTTTAATACGGCTTCACCCGTTGGAGAGCGACAAATATTGCCCATACAGACAATAAGTATGCTTGAGGGGTTGCTCTTATGACTCATACGGTTATTTCGTCAGTTCTTGATAGCATGAAAGTACACCAATTTGTGAAGTAAGAATAGTCTATTTTATGAATGCTTTAGTGGGGGGTTTAGCGTGAACTAACAATTAATCTTTCCAGCACTCTATTTTTTTGTGGTATCTTGTTGTTTTTATTAATGGGGTTTATTGGTGAAGGGATGAAGCTTTCGTTAATTAACCTCAGATCTGT
>NZ_PNBY01000047.1 GCF_005886875.1 Pseudoalteromonas aurantia
AAAGCAACGCCGAGAGTGAGAAAAATAGCGTTATTGGGCAAATTCGCTTATCCAGAGCTGAGGTTAATTAATCAGGAGTTATTATGTTACTGTCTAAAACAGGATATGCTTTGGTCGTCGGCGGAAGCAGTGGTATTGGGTTCGCAACAGCCAAACAACTTATTGAGCACAATGTGCCTGTCGTTATCATTGGTAAAGACCCTGTCAAACTCAATAAGGCCATTGCTCAATTAAGTTCCTCTTTGGTGCAGGGTATTCATGCCGATCTTTATGACGAGCGCGACCGACAGCGTATTGAAGATTATATAACTTCAAAAGCCGACACAATATCTTATCTTGTTAACGCCGCAGGCTATTTTAGCCCCAAGCCCTTTACTGAGCACTCTTTCGACGATTATGAAAAATACATGGCACTTAATAAAAGTCTATTTTTCATAACACAAGCAGCAGTCAAACGCATGAAACAAATTCAACAGGGAGCAATTGTTAACATTGGATCAATGTGGGCCCATCAAGCGATTAAAGCCACCCCATCTTCTGCCTACTCAATGGCAAAAGCGGGGTTGCATGCTTTAACACAACATCTGGCTATGGAACTCGCCGAGCATAACATTCGAGTGAATGCGGTCGCACCTGCGGTTGTTCATACACCAATCTATAATCACTTTATTGAGCCAGCAGAAGTAGCCAGTGCACTGGCAAGCTTTGACCAATTCCATCCATTGGGCCGTATTGGTACATCAAACGATGTTGCACACAGTATTATTTACTTACTCAGTGAACAAAGCAGCTGGGTAACAGGCACCATACTCAATGTGGACGGTGGTGTAATGGCTGGCAGAAATTAGGTAACACCATGACTTCAACAATACACAAATTAAATGTCGACTTTGCACAGCGCGTACAAATTGATACGCCGGAGCAGCCTTGGTTGCCCAGCCCACTCAATGGTGTTGAGCGCAAACTACTAGCAAGGGAAGGTGCAGAGTTTGGCCATGCAACCAGCATTGTTCGATACGCACCTGGGGCTGTGTTCTCTGAACACTCTCACCCTCTTGGGGAAGAGATTTTGGTACTAGACGGCATATTTTCTGATGAACAGGGTGACTACCCTGCTGGCAGTTATATTCGAAATCCACCGGGTAGTAAACACACCCCTTTTAGTGATACTGGCTGTACACTTTTTGTTAAGCTCAATCAATTCTCAAGGTCAGACTCGCTGGCTGTGCGCATAAACACCCACAGCGCGCAGTGGTTAGCAGGGCAAGGGGGTCTGCACGTTATGCCACTGCATTCTTTTGACACGGAGCACACGGCATTGGTTAAGTGGCCAAAAGGAGAAACTTTCGTACCACACCGCCATTATGGTGGTGAAGAAATTTTGGTGTTAAGTGGTGTATTTAAAGATGAACATGGTCACTATCCACAAGGCACGTGGTTACGAAGCCCGCACTTAAGTACACATCACCCTTTTGTAGATGAAAACACCATTATTCTGGTAAAAACGGGTCATTTACCTAAATAGTGCTTACTTGAGTCAATCGCCTAGTTTAGCGCCGTGGCCTTGTAGGTTTTTACGTTATATTTTCTTAATGAGTAACTATATAAATATCCGTCTTGAATGCCTCCCCTCCTCACTGCGCTATCACGTTAGCGCAGTGAGAAAGTCAACTTAAACAAGTAAGCTTCGACGAGTTTATAACTTACTATCTTGTTCTTTGCCTGATCATTACTCAGCATACTAGCCAGCTGCGATGTTCCCGTTACCTATATATTTCTGCAGCAAAAAATTATAGGACCATGCTTTATTGTAACCTCGTGCAACACATCAAAAAAAGTTACTATATAACCTCAGGTTTGGATAAGGGTTTTGGAATAGAAAATGTTTTGAAAACAAACTTAACTACAATCCAATGATGATATTTTGCTCAAAATCAAGGCGCTTTTATGCAGTAAGAGGACTATTACAAATGAAAGCAACGCCGAGAGTGAGAAAAATAGCTTTATTGGGCAAATTCGCTCATCCAGAGCTGAGGTTATATAGCTAAGATCGCACACTGTACCCTGCTATCTATTATTTAATCTCCATCCATGATCAATCTGCTAATCCGATTAGTACTGATTAAAATAAAATTAACGGCCTTTAATACATAAATCATGACTATAAATCCAAATTTACCACTCGTTTATCATCCAAACTACTCATTTAGTTTCGACCCAAAACACCGCTTTGTTATGAGTAAATTTGCTAACTTATATCACCATGTGCAACAACAGGGTCTGATCACAAATAACCTATATCAGCCTGAACTGGGAACACCTAGTGACTTAGAATTAGTGCACTGTGAATCCTACCTATGGGATCTTTGGCACAATAATTTGTCTGATAAAGTAATGCGTAGAATTGGCTTACCTTGGTCAGAAGCGCTCATGGCAAGAACTTTCACCGCGCCGCTAGGTACTTTAAAAACAGCAGAACTGGCATTAGAGCATGGCATAGCATGCCATTTAGCAGGAGGGACACATCACGCACATTATGATTTTGGTTCGGGCTTTTGCATGGTGAATGATCTCGCTTTTACTGCAACCACCCTCGTTAAAAATAAGAACGTCAATAATGTCTTAGTCTTCGATTTAGACGTACATCAAGGAGATGGCACTGCGGCAATGTTAAAGCATGATCCCTATGTTTTCACTTGTTCAGTACACTGTGAAAAGAACTTTCCTTTTCGTAAGCACGACAGTGATTTAGATATTGGATTGGCAAACAATCTCTCCGATACACGATATTTAGACATCATAAAAAATACCTTAGAGGGACTCATTGCCGATCTTAACCCAGATCTAGTGCTCTATGATGCTGGCGTAGATGTATGGCAACACGATGGGCTCGGTAAGCTTGATATTACTTGGCAAGGTATTGAAAAGCGTGATGCTTTAGTACTTAACACCTGTCAGAGTGCAGGGGTTCCCGTTGCAACCGTGATTGGTGGTGGCTATGACCGAGATCATAAAAGGCTAGCTCAAAGACATGCCATTATTGTTGAGCAAGCGGCGCTTATATAAATAAATCGTTTACGCTAACATCACAGTACTCAATCTAACGTCATATATAAGTACACAGCTAGATATGTCATTAAGGCCCAATGTGGCGTAAGTTATGTCGCTTCAACGCCGCCCTCACTTTATCAACTAACACTTTATCTGTGGTATGACTAAAAGCAACACACGCTTTATTGTTATTGGTATTAGTAACTTCTAACGCAATCTCAATCTTATCGAACGAAACGTTAAGTGCTTTCAAACTTTCAAAAGCGGTGTACTCTGTAGTCATGATCAAATCTGTATAACCTGCTAACAGCTTTCTCGGACTCGAGCTTGGGTCTGCAGTGATATCTATATTAGTGCCATTTTCAAAGCCATTTTTTATTAAAAATTCATTTGATACACTCCCTCGCACCACTGACACCAAATATTGCTTAGCATCATCTAAAGTCTTTAAATTAATATCTTTTCTGATTTTTAATTTAAATAAGTACTCTTTGACGGGCTGTAATAACGGACAGGCCCATTGAAATAGCTTTTCGCGTTCAGGCGTGCGATATATAGAATAAATCATGGTGTTACGATCAGTTTGTGCTAGTTTCATGGATCTTGCCCATGGATAGCTTTGAATATCGTAACTGATACTGGCATCGGCCAATATTTCACGCACTTTTTTTGTTGCCCGGCCATCAATTTCACCTTTATTATTAGTAAAATTATAAGGCACCCACTCTTCAGTAACCACTTGTAACTGTGGTTCCTCAGCATTAGTATAAAAACTAAAAAGCCCAATGAAGACGATTACTCGCATTAACCCTACACCTGTACTCATATACTCTGAATTATGAGCTTTAATGCGCATTAAAGCAAAATCAAAACACCGTTTTGCAATGTCCTTTGCATTTTATAGATAACTGATGCACCATGCATTCATTGCATTTTTAAGTCTTGTTCATTATGAAATACACACTCCTTTTTATTACTCTTTTATTATTTAGTTATAACTCTTTAGCACAGCAACCAACAGATCCTAATACCTCAGCCACCCACTCTGTTGAGCATGTTAAAAGCCCACTTTATCAACCACTCATCGAACGCTATATACTGGATGAACTCAAAGCAGTCCGTCAAGATCAGCAGCAATTACGTGAAGATGTCACTAAACAAATAACGCATACTCAGCTCGATGCTGCCGACCGTGCACTCACTTACACCACTGATACTGTTAACAATATTCTGTTTATTATCACTGCAACAGCGTCTATTTTAATGCTAGTGGGATGGAACTCTCTGAGAGACATAAAAAGTAAAGTAGAAGATATTGTAAATCGTCGTGTAGGCGATATTACCGATGAATACGAACAGCGTTTGCAAGTACTTGAATCTAAATTAAAAGAACGTTCAGAAGAAATATTAAATAACCATAAAAAAATCACTATAACCAACGAAGTCCATTCGCTATGGATGCGCGCAAATCTTGAGAGTGATATGAACTCTAAAATAGAGATATATGATGAAATACTCAAACGTAAACCAGATGAAGTAGAAGCCATCGCCTATAAAGCAGACGCGCTCTTGGAGCTAGGTCAAACAGGTATTGCTATTCAGCTTTGTAATCAGGCGATTGAGTTAGATAATGACTATGGGTACGCATTTTGGCAAAGGGCTTGTGCGTTCGCTATGCTCCATCAGCATACTGATGCACTCGCTGACATCCGTATGGCACTTGAGTATGCGCCTCATCTGAAGAACGAATTATTAAATGAAGCAGCTTTCACAAGTTTGCACGACAACGACAATTTTAAGAATTTGATTACATGATCTAAAGCAACATGTATTGATACGTATATGTAGCTTATTTTAACCGAGCAAGTGGAAGTGTATTTCAAATAACCTGAGGCAATACACATTTGGTATTGCCGTCTTTCAGTCACATATTTAAAGTCGGTTTAAATATGCGTCGATAGCATGTGAAAGCAATTCGTCGATCTGTTCTTCAAAATCACTCTTTTTTTTATCAAACTTATCTAAAAACGCGATGACTTGTGTATCTGAGAGGTTTTTATTGCCAATGGTATACTCTCTTTCAGATAACGCCTTATCGTATCGTGGCACAAAACCAAACTGAGCATAAACAGGCGCTTTTATTTTCTTTTGAGCAAATTCGCAAAAGCCCTCAACAAAGTTAATACCAGTTGGCCCTAAACATCCAGGTTCAACTCGGTACAACAAATGTAATCTCTTATCTTGACTCATAAAAATGTGCCTAAACTTTTAAAAGTTATCTAAAAAATACAACTTTACGTATTTTTCCACCATCAATCTGGTAACTTGTTACAAACTCAGAATATTTATCAATGGTATTTTTATCTTTAAAGCACACCTGCGATGATTCAAGATCAATAACAATATTACCATGTGTAATTCGCTTTAATGACGTTGATTTTAAACACTTTGTTTTCTTAAACATTAGCCCATAGCGTTCAATCAACTTCTTTTTTCCAATAAACATCAACGTCTGTGGATACATATAAAACTCAACATCCTCAGCATACAATGAAAGAAACGCTTCAATATCTCTGTTATTGTATGCCAATATCAATTCATCAACAACTTGTGACGCCAGTCGTTCTTGTGCCGTCGCCACCGCATCGGTTGGTTTAACGGCACTTTCTAACGCAGGGTTTGCACTGCATACAAAAGACGCGAAAGTAACAAGAAGAAAAATAATATATTTCATGATAACCAAGTAGGGTACAAATTCACGTTAACATAGCAGACATATCGTTAATTTTAAAGCTCACCAGTACTGTTCGACGGTTATATGGCCAGATCCCGCTCTTCTGTGTCGAGTAAAACCTTGTGCCAATAAAAGCTGCGTTGTGTCTTTTACCATTTGCGGATTGCCGCAAATCATAAAATGGCTATTATCAGGGAGTTGGTTCATTTTACAATGTGCTTGTAATTCCCCAGAGTCAATTAAGTCAGTAACACGACCTCGTAATCCGTGCTCGGGATGTTCTCTTGTTACGAGCGGTATATAAGTAAACTGTTTGAACAGGGCGGCCGTGGCATGAATACTATCCTGATACGTTAAGTCGGTATTGTGTCTGACTCCATGTACCAAAATAACACGTTTGAACTGCTCCCATACTTTTCCTTCTGCTAATATCGACAGAAAGGGCCCTATTGCAGTACCTGTACTGAGCATCCATAATACATCAGCCTTAGGCACTTCATTTAGTGTAAAAAAACCATGCGCATCAGCTTCTATATCTACACTATCTCCCACATCTAACGTAGCTAAATGCGACGATAACCGCCCATTAGGGACTTCTATTAAGTAAAATTCAAGCAAAGGGTCTTGTGGCGCGTTAACAAAAGAATAAGCTCTAGCAACACGCTTACCATCAGTGTTCAGTGCCAATTTTGTAAATTGCCCAGCCACAAATGGTTTTACATCTGCAGCAACCTTGATGCTAAAAAGGCTTGGTGTCCACCAATGAAACTCTACAATTCTTCCACAAACCCACTGTGCCATAATAACGCTCACACCCTTAATACTATACTGTTAACCATGGCAGAAATGTGTATAAAGTCAAAGAGGTTCACACCATGCTTTACCAAGCTTCTCTGGTAATTTGTAAGCGTGAAACTTCATCGTTTTACCAGCAGGGTACAATTGTGCCGCTCCCACACGTTGTAGGTGTGCATAAATAGAATCACCAAAACCTCGCTCAACGAAGATGTCTACATGTTCTTTTAGCCACGCATGGTCTTCTGTTCTAAGGCTTTGAGCCTTATATGAATCAGCAATAATATCTAACCATTCTAAATAATCTGATAATTGTGGATAGTATTCATTTGCTTTAGCATCAAAACCGGCTCGATACTGACTAAACAACTCGAGCTTGTTAGCAGCCAATGCTACACTTAATATATTACCTGTTACGCCCGCTTCAGCACTTCTATTATCTACGTTTAAATACAGCCTATGGGCTCGTTCAAAGCTTTCAAGTGCTTCTGCGAAATGTCCAATAGATTGCTTAATATTACCACGCACCACCCAATAACCAGCTTTAACTCGCTCAGATAACATGTCTATATCTACACTTTCTAATAGTTGGAAAGCCAATGCAGGCTGCTCGAGCAAGCGAAAAACAATCGCCTGATTCACTTTTAACTGTGCAAGCTCAATATCATTATTCGCAAATTCAAAAGCACATTGATAATGTTTTTTTGCCTGTTCGAGTTGGCCGTTTAATCGGTATGCAACACCAATTTTAGACAGGATCTGTAACTTTTCTTCATCAAAATATACTTTTAATTTCTCAGAAAAAATTTCATCGAGAATGTTCAGAAAAGCAGGCCAATCTCGAGCTCTAGACGCAGCAGACAGCGCATAAAAATGCAACATCGCCACTTGTTTTGTCATGTCGTTTTGGTAACGATTAACTAAGATTGGATATTCAACTAACGCTTGCTTCGGCTTATTTACCGATAAACCTTTGAAATTACTCAACTCTGTAATTGATATAGGCAACATTAACCAAGAAGATAACAGTAAAAAAGATACCGACATGCCTACCACTCTAAACTTTTAGTGATAAGACAATAATAGACACGAATGAACAGAAAATGAATAAAGTAACTAGGTGGCATAGCGCACGGCTGAAATAGGTGATAAATCCAGTGTTCAAATCTACTGTCGATACTGGTTGATAAGCACATAATCCACTGTTCTGACTTAAAAATACCGATAGTCGGTTTTAACCGAACATTAAAGTATCGCTGATACTTTTATAACTGAAAATGTTTGTATAAACGATTAAAAATTCAACGGCGAGATCATGTTATTCATTGGGTTTATTGCTCTGTGAAGTTAAAAAAAAACCGCACTAACTGCGGTTTTTTGGGTGTGATTCGCTTTGTTTTAGGCGTGTCTCCAAAACTCTGCGATTACGTTACCAAGGAACTGGTTTGTTTACCGAATCACTTCCGTAAACATAATTTTTTAAATTGATTCTAACGCAATTTTGACCATTTCATTAAAGGTACTTTGACGTTCTTCTGCAGGTGTTGCTTCACCTGTAATTACATGATCGCTAACAGTAAACAAAGCCATTGCTTTAGCACCATACTCAGCAGCTACACCGTACATGCCAGCAGTTTCCATATCCACAGCCATAATACCAAGCTTATCTAATTCTTTATAAAACGTATCATCCGCTTGATAAAACGTATCAGTTGTAAATACGTTGCCTACTTTTGCCTCAATACCAAGCTTACGTGCTGAAGTGATACCGTTTTCAAGTAACCCGAAGTCAGCAATCGCTGCAAAGTCATATCCACGTACACGCGCACGATTAACATTCGAATCTGTGCTTGCACCTTGTGCAAAGATGACATCACGTATTTTGATATCTTGACTAATACCACCACAAGTCCCAATACGGATCAGGTTCTTAACGCCGTAACTCACAATCAGTTCTCGAGCATAAATAGACATTGATGGGATCCCCATACCAGAGCCCATGATGCTCACAGGTTTACCATTATATGTACCTGTAAAACCAAACATGTTACGTACACCAGTTACCTGACGTGCATCTTCTAAAAAATGCTCTGCAATATATTTAGCGCGTAGTGGATCACCAGGCATTAATACCGTTTCAGCAAAATCACCACTGTTTGCGTTAATATGAGGAGTGCTCATCACCTATTTCCTTCTTTATGCTTTGTTAAGTGAAGTGATAAAACCTTCACCATACTCAAGCGCAGATAAATTAAACCACTGGGCAAGGGTTTGACCTATGTCTGCAAAACTTTGTCTTTCTCCCAAGGGAGTATTTTTCATACCCGGTGTGTATGCCAATACTGGCACGTACTCTCGCGTATGATCATTGCCAGGCGCTGTCGGATCACAACCATGATCAGCGGTAATGATCAGCAAATCATTCGCACCTAGCTTATTTAGTATAGTTGGCAAATAGTCATCAAACTGCTTAAGTGCCTCAGCATAACCAACGGGTTTACGTCGGTGACCAAACTTCTCGTCGAAATCGACTAAGTTAGTAAAGATCAAACTATGATCTGGTGCTTCATCAATCACCTCTGATGTTTTATCTAATAAATTCATCAACCCTGGTGCTTTATGCTTTTGTGTAATACCTTGATGCGCATAAATATCGGCTATTTTACCAATACTAATCACCTCACCACCGTCTTCAGCCAACTTATCTAACAACGTTGGTGCTGGAGGCAACACAGAGTAATCTCTGCGATTACCCGTTCGAATAAAGTCGGCACTCGAAGTGCCTATAAACGGCCGCGCAATTACTCGTCCTATATTCATTTCATCAAGCAGTGCCCGTGCGATGTCACATACTTGATAAAGCTTGTCAAGGCCAAACGATTGCTCATGAGCGGCTATTTGAAAAACGCTGTCAACTGAGGTGTAACAAATTGGCATGCCCGTTTTTACATGCTCTTCACCCAGTTGCTCTAAAATAGTTGTACCTGACGCGTAGCAATTTCCCAATATGCCTGGGATACTTGCTCGCTTACATAGTTCATCAATAAACGCTTGGGGGAAACACGGTGTCGTGTTTGGAAAATAGCCCCAATCAAATAAAACAGGCACACCTGCCATCTCCCAGTGACCCGAAGGAGTGTCTTTACCACTAGAAAGCTCTTTGGCATAACCCCAAGCGGCTTCTGGCGGTTGGCGCTCTGCAACCTGACAGGCTTTTTTACCTGCTGATTCACATGCGTCAACTAAACCAAGCTTCGTCAAATTAGGTAAAGGAAGTGCATTACCTGTGTCTGCTTTATACGCTTCTAAAAGGTGAGCAAGTGTATTGGAACCTACATCGCCAAACTTTTCTGCATCTGGTGCAGCACCCACGCCGAGGCTATCTGCCATTAGTATGATTGCTCTTGCCATAAATCACCTCTTTAATAAACTATCTGAGTTTTCTTTAATGCGTCATTGGTCCTGTCACGCTCTCAGAGGTTGCTACTTTATTGTTGCACTGCAATAATTTACAGGACATAAGTCCGCTGTAATAAAAGCATAACAAAATTCACCTACCACTTGAAAAATCTTGTTTTGTCTCACAGGACAAAAGTCCTGTTTTGTCGGCGTCAAAGTCGCTAAATTTGCAACTTAAGCGAAGCAAAAGAGATTAATCGTGTCTTTTTTGCTATTGTGATCTTCCAACGTTAACGACAGCTGGGTGTGAACTTTAGTGACACGAACAATTATAGCTATTGCTGGGGCCTCTGCTTCTGGCAAATCTCTCTTTACACAAACAATTTATAATGAGCTAGTAAATGAGCTTGAAACAGGTGCTATCGCCATTATAGAAGAAGATGCATATTATAAAGATCAATCGCATCTTCCGTTTGAACATAGAACGCAAACAAATTATGACCATCCGGATGCGTTTGAACATGATTTACTACGACAGCATTTAGAGCAGTTAAGGCAAGGGAAATCCATTGAAGTCCCTACCTATGACTACGCTCAACACACACGTAGCAGCGAAACGCGCACAGTAACACCGGCAAAAATATTAATTATTGAAGGTATATTACTACTTAGCGATTCAGCACTTAGTGAAGAATTCGATATCAAGGTGTTTATAGATACACCATTAGATATCTGTTTACTGCGCCGAATGCAACGAGATATCGAGCAGCGCGGTAGAAGCTTACCGTCAGTGGTTGAACAATACCAAGCTACGGTAAGGCCCATGTTTTATCAGTTTATTGAGCCATCAAAGCACAATGCTGACTTGGTAGTGACCCGTGGCGGTATGAATCGCGTTGCGATTGATATAATTAAAAGTAAAATAAAATATTTACTGCAAGAATAAAACGGGACTTTCTGGCATGACAACAATAATGAGCTTGGTCGGCATGTTTATGCTACTGAGTGTAGCATACGGTTTTTCAACTGACCGAAGTGCTATAAATAAAAGAACAGTCAGTATTGCGTTTGCGATGCAAGTACTGATCGGTGGCTTTATCCTGTTTGTAGAAGCAGGCAAAAACGTGTTGGCCAATATATCTTCTGGTGTATCGGCTGTCATTGGTTACGCTAACGATGGCATTGCTTTTTTATTCGGCTCTTTAGCCGATAAAGAAGCGCTTGGTTTTATATTTGCTGTGCAAGTATTGCCTGTGATTGTTTTCTTTTCTGCTTTAGTTGCTGTGTTGTATCACATTGGCATTATGGAGTGGATGATTAAAATACTCGGTGGTGGGATGCAAAAATTGCTTAAAACATCGCGTCCAGAGTCGTTATCAGCAACCGCTAATATTTTCGTTGGACAAACTGAAGCGCCACTGATTGTAAAGCCTTTTATACCAACAATGACTAAGTCTGAGTTGTTTGCAGTGATGGTTGGTGGCTTAGCAACCGTAGCAGGATCAGTTATGGCAGGCTACGTAGCAATAGGGGTTGAGCTAAAATACTTGATTGCGGCAAGCTTTATGGCGGCACCAGGTGGTTTCTTAATGGCAAAAATGATAGTGCCAGAGACTGAAACTCCCAAAGAGAACTTAGCCGATGTTAGTGCAAACGATGAAAAGCCGGTCAATGTTATTGATGCAGCTGCAGGTGGCGCGTCAAGTGGGATGCATCTTGCCCTCAATGTTGGTGCAATGTTACTCGCATTCGTTGCATTAATTGCTTTATTAAATGGCCTGTTAGGCAATATTGGTGGGCTATTTGACCACCCAACACTGACATTACAAGAGATTTTGGGTTACATCTTTTCGCCAGTAGCTTGGCTGATTGGTGTACCTTGGCACGAGGCGGTTACCGCGGGTAGCTTTATCGGCCAAAAATTGGTAGTTAACGAATTTGTTGCTTACCTAGATTTTATGAATTATCGAGATACGTTAAGTGAACATACACAAGCGATTGTCACATTCGCGTTATGTGGATTTGCTAACTTATCATCGATTGCTATCTTACTAGGCGGACTGGGCGGTATGGCGCCGAGTCGAAGAAAGGATATCGCACGCTTAGGGCTCAGGGCGGTTTTAGCAGGGTCAATGGCTAACCTAATGAGCGCCGCAATTGCAGGGTTTTTTCTCTCGCTAGCTTAGAAACTTAACGAGACAAACTGACACAGTTGCAAAACAATTGGTTGATAGCCTTAAGGGGTTAAGGCTATCACACTAACTTGAACGATACTTCACCAAAGGGCCGTAAGGCCCTTTTATCGTTTTATGTACTTACACATTTTACGGCCATACTGTGCTACATTCTACTTAACACGCCTGTCACAAATCCTACAACCAGTAATATTAATAGACCTCCCACAACCGTATAGTCAGTCAACGTTTCATCGAGTACCAACCATCCCCATAACATACCAAATAATGGGATCAAAAATGTCACCGATAAAGCTGAGTGTGCGCCCATTGTCGCTATCAATTTAAAATACAAAATATAAGTCGTACCAATACGCACGACATCGAGTAATATTACTGAGCCCCATAAACTGCCTTGAGCATTGTTTAAAATACCACAATCAGGCGCTAATTTGGTGTAATGTGAAGCCGCAGTATAACTCAACGTCGTACCAAGTGTGGCAAATATGGCACCAGCCGAATACCCCGTTGACACATCGATGTCAGCCCAGACAAGTGTGATCATACCTAACAAAACCAATAATCACCCCAGTATTCTTACTTTACCCATCTTGCCTTTAGAGTAAATGGCACCGATCAGTCCCCCCCAGAGTAGGGCTGTCGAATTTATAATAGCTAACAATAATGCATTTAATGTTTGAACTGCATCAGCAAACCATAAAAAAGGCAATGCTCAATTAAAGCAGCCTAAAGTCAAATAATGTTTTTTGTACGGCTGCTGTTTTAAGAGACCCCAGCAACACACAGAAATCGCGCACAGAGTAAAACGCGTAACTCCGTCAATAAAATTGGCCCGAGATCTGTCACCAATATACGTATAAATAAAAATGATCCCCTCAAATGGCTGTCAGTAATACTAAGCCGTAAATAAAAATGATCCCCTCAAATGGCTGTCAGTAATACTAAGCCGAGAATAATTTCCATGGAAAATTCCAAAAATAACGTGGTACCCAATGTGTCATGGGTACTAACTTAGTTCACGCCATAACTGGAAGTAACTATCAAAACAGACTCAAATAAATACTTGCAACTGATATGATTGATAACACTTAAAGACTGAAAGCCTACTTCATAAGTACTTAAGGTTACTCATGAGCTGCTATTGAACTCGCTAAGGCATATGAGCCGGGCTCTACTGTGCTCTGTCATTGAACGAGTTGAGGGAGTTGAGAATGCACTACGGATAATAACCCATCCTCAGCCAAAAAAGATAAAAAGCCGCTATTATGAATAGCAGCTTATCATGTAGGCTCTACTACGATAGTGAATGATTATTAACCACGAGAAAGCAATGGTCAGTTAAACGGGTAAACGCTCAAGTGCCGCGATATAAAACCCATCATAGTCTGAGCTATAACCCGGTAATAAACTTTGCGCTTCTAACAATTTAAAGTGCTCATTCGCAGCAAGAAACTGTTTTACCTGCTGTTCATTCTCACTCGGTAACACGGAGCAAGTTGCATATACTAAGCGGCCACCTGGTTTACACATCTGGCTGTAGCGCTGTAATATTTCGGCCTGCAACACAACCAGGTTATCAATACTCTCATTATTTAAATGCCATTTAGCATCTGGGTTACGCCTTAAAACACCTGTACCAGAGCAAGGCACATCCAACAAAACACGATCAAATTTGTCTTTTAAGCGCTTAACTGTTTTGCTATTTTTAATGACACGGGTTTCTAAGGTATGAATACCCGCTCGTTTAGCACGCTTTTTCAATGTATCTAGCTTATGTTGGTGGATATCCATCGACAACACATAACCCTTATTTTGCATTAGCGCAGCGATATGAAGGCTTTTGCCACCAGCACCCGCACATGCATCAACAACACGTTGTCCGGGTTTTACATCTAATAATTTGGCCACTTTTTGCGAACCCGCATCTTGCATTTCAAACCAGCCATTTTGAAATGCATCGCTTTTAAATAGAGGGCCATATTGTGTAATCTCAAGGCCTTCACTCTCTGCAATTTGCTGTGTTTCAATATTTAATTTTTTTAAGGATTTTTGTAATGTTACAACGTCAGTTTTTAACGTATTCGCTCGTAAGTAAGTTTTTGCAGGCTGATTAAGCGCATGTGCCACATTAAGCCACTTATCAGCGAGTTCGTTTAGCCCTCTCTCCCATAACCAGTCGGGATAAGACAGCTTTTGTGCCTCACTGGCCATTGATAAATTACTATTTAACGCTTCCAGTGATAAACCTTCAAACTCAGGCCAGCTTGGCATCGGCTCTTCACCAAGCAGTAACGTCATAGCGCCCCAAAGTTGCCATGCATATTGTGCATCACGACTACGGATATTGCCCAAAGCGGTCTCTAATTTACGATGAAATCGCAGTACATTGTAAACACCTGTAACGTAACGTTCTTTGCGCTTTAAGTCCCAATATGGATACTCTGCAAGTGTATGCTCTATCACTTTATCTGCGTATTGTTGCTGAGAAAAGACTTGCATTAAAGTAGTAACAATCGCTTCTACAAATTGACGTTCAACGTGCACAGAAAACCCTTAATTAAAATAACAAACAACAGTAATTGTAACTTTTTTTAGGATTGACAGCGAGCGTTGTTAAACGCCATTTCCACGCGTTTGTAACAGTTTCTTACAAGAATTGAATTGTTCGTCATTATTTTTTAACCAATACTTACGCAATAATAATAACAATGGTTTTACTGGTGAGGATCATGACACAATTTCTATTTACGACAGCATTGGTACTATCAAGCTTTACATCGCTTGCTTCTCAACCCATCGCAATAAAGACGCCAAAGCCGTTAGTTAGCACTCAGTCAGAAATTTTTTATGCATTTGATAATGAATTAAAGAAGCTGGCTGTCGTCGACGTAAAACAACAGACCAGCAATGAGCTATCGATGCCTAAAGATGCAATTGGATTTGATTATGCAACATCTGCTAATTATCCAACGCCACAGGCCTGGGTATTAACCCCTAAAGGGGTGTTCAGTAGCCATAAAGAACACCACACACCTTTAATTTCAACCTCATCACTTTTTACACATTTGAAAATGAAAAACTTTAATAAAATCGAATTTGTGTTAGATGCAAATAACGATGGACTGAGTGATATTATGCTACAAGGGATCAGCGATGCAACGCTCTATGTTCAATCTAAGACGGGGCAATTTACACCGCACACCTTCGCAAAACAATCTGATCTTTCCGGTTACTTTAAAGGTAGTCAGCTAGAAGTTGAAATTGAACTCAATCCAAAACCTCAAGTCATTGACCTGAACCAAGATGGTATGTTGGATTTATTGTTTCATACCCGTTACCAAGCTCAAGTACTTTATGCTCGTAAAGAAGGCTATGATACAGAACTTACACCATTAAACTTGCCCGTTAAATTAGGGCTACTGGAAGATGGCGGTAAGCGGCGCATCTATGCACTAAAAGACATCAACAATGATGGGTTTGTTGATTTAATAACACGCCAAGCGCCTCGCACAAAAGGGATGGATGCGATAAAAGTAGAGACCAGTTACGCACTTTACCCAGGCAAAGCGCTAGGTCAATTTCATCTAAAAAAATTATTTTTACCAAGCACCAATGGTACCGGCCAACTCAGATTTGATTATGATTTTGATGGCGATGGAAAAATGGAATTACAGAGGTTTGAAGCTGACTTTGGATTTGCCACGATCGCAGCTATGGCTTTAAGTGGTGGAAGTACAGACATTGATATTGACGTCGGATTTTATAAGCAAAGCAATGAATATTACCCTGCCAAGCCCACCCTTGAAAGAGAGGTCGAAATGGAGATCAATATGAACGGCAATGACAGAATTATGTCTTTCTTTATTGGTGATGTAAATGGCGATGGTAAACATGACATTGTACTTAGAAACTCTCGTAAAACATTAAGTATTTACCTTGGTCAAGAAGACACTTTACTGAGTGAAAAGCGTACCAAAATAAAACATCGCTTACCAAAAAATAGTAACGACATTCTATTGGTCGATATCAATGCAGATGGAAAAGATGATTTTGTATTGAAGTTCACTGATAAAAAAGGAAATAGTACCGTACAAACCATAATAAACTGAGCCTATTTATCAGTTTAACAATAAGCCGATATTGCCCTATCGGCTTATTCTATAATAAAAATTATTCGCTTTTTATGGCAAAGCTTTAATGAACTTCCAAGGGCCTGAACCTTGCTTAGGTGCATTACCTTGTGTCCACCACTTCGCTTCGTAAATAGTCTTGTTGTAACTAACCTGATCACCTTTTAAATAAACTTTGCTACTATCCCAAGCAGCAACACCACCCACAGGAGGAACATCCACAGGCGGTTCAATATGTGGTACTACGCGTACTTCAGGCCAGCTCAAGTGTGAACCATAAAAGTTAGTGACACATTTTTCATAATCACCCGCTTCGAGCGCTGAATATGCGGTTTGATAGCCAACCAATTCACACTCAAAAGAAAAACCACCAGGTCTATCAGCATGATATTTCCAATTTCCGTCCCAGTTGGTAAACAACACGTCAGTTGCACCGCCTAAGTTCAAACCACCATAAGGTGTTTGTTGCCAGCATGTGTTTTCTTCATCTGCTTCAATTGGGATATTGTAGTAGCTTGATAACCCTTCCCAATAGCGAATGCGATTTACAGGTTGGCCTTTATTCTTATTCTGTTCACCGCACTCTATACCGCCATTAATAACGTTGATGGTTGTACCAAAACCATAACCAATCCCAGCTGCGGTTTCTCTTTGCGATGGCACCCACGTTCTATCAATTACATGTAACATAGCTGGTTTTGGCGCTTGTGGTGTTAAAAAGAACCAAACTGCGGATGCTAAGTTCAACCATGAATCAGCAACAAGGCCGGGGTTATTTAATAACACGGTTGCATCACCGTTAAACATAACTTCTGAAAATGCACCGTAGTTAAAATGATACGACAATTGCTTTGCACCTCGGCCAAAGTAGCCTTGGCCTTCTGCACATGGCCAACGGCGGTTTTGCCAATCGTTTTGGCCACAGCCAGTTGTATAACCAGGTTGCCCTTCAGACCAGCCCATTTCTCTAACATGAACCAGTGCTTGCTGCCATTCCTCTAGTTGTTGAGGGTTATCTGAAATATTATCTTTTGCAATATGACCACCCGTTTCTTGCGCAAAATGAGCAAAGGCGGTGATGATCGATTTCTCACAGATCTTATCTGCATTTCGACCATCGGTATACTCACCACAAAATGCTGGGAATTTACCTATGGCTCTTAAGAAACGCGTATAGGTATATTCAGGTGCCGCCATACCGGTTAAAAAATCCCACTGTGCTTGAGGAAAAACCCGCTCGACACGTTTTACATTCACAGGGTTTGAAGCTGCATTAGGGACAATGGCCTCTACAATCGAATTGTCTCTTGTCTCTAGCGCTTTCGCCCACACGTCATACATTGGATCAAGTGTTAGTCGATTTTCAGCGTCAGCTAATTCAGTACCTGATACAATGTACCCAGTCGGATTTTGAGGATCGGGTTGGATGGTCATTGCAGAGGCACTGGTGGCCAGCGTAATATTTACAGCAACCGCCGTTAAGATTAATTTATGCATTTTTATTTCCTTTGTGTCATGTTGTATTGATTTGTACCCAATTCGAGAAAAGCACAAGCAATTTACATTATTAACACAATGACATCGCTGTCAATAAGCCAAAATGATTGAGCTACTTAAAAAATGCGAATGATACAGCCCTTACAACATGAAATTCCTTTCTAATGCATTGATTAGTTTAGTAAAATAAAAAAAGGTGAAATTAACCGAAATATCACAAAAATATTAAAGATTTATTATGATTTTATCGGTATGGTTAAATATAATGTCTATGGAGTTCCATTGATGACGATTACCCCATTATTGCGTGAACATTATGATCGCGTGATCACATTAGCTAATTTGGTTCATGGCGCAAATTATTTAAACACTGCACTTTTATCAAAAATGTGTGAGAAAGGCACAAAACACAATATTAATGCCTGCTTTGTAGCCCTGGATGACGAAAACAACTTACTTGGTTTCAGAACAAGTTACGCCGCACAACAATGGCCTATTGATAAATGGTGTACGCCTTCACAGTGGCCTGTTCTCCCCTCCCAAATGGCCTATTTTAAATGTATTGCTATTGAACCCAGTGCGCAAGGTAAAGGCATAGGCCCTAAGCTATTGCAAGCATCGATAAACGCATTACGACAACAAGGGGCCTTAGCGGGTGTCGCACACTTATGGAAACAAAGCCCGGGTAACGGCGCCGTTAAATACTTTACCAAAGCTGGCGGTGAATTAATTAAAATACATGATGAACGATGGTTAGAAAACTGTATTAATGACGGTTACACTTGTACTCTATGTGGCAATAAATGCCAATGCCAAGCCGCAGAAATGGCGCTTATTTTTTAGGCGCTTACAGATGAAAACACACTACGATCCACTTACCCATCCCCATTGCCAGGCTCAATCCTATGCGCCTAGTTACTGGGCAAGTACATCTCCTTTACCCTGCCCTAAATCTCCTCCTACCTCATCAAAAACCTTTGAAGTCGCAATAATTGGCGGCGGCTTTAGCGGACTACTTACCGCATATTATCTCGCATCTCATTTTAATATCCATTGCTGCGTTTTAGAGGCAAATCAGGTCGGCTTTGGGGCAAGCGCACGCAATGCTGGTTTTGTTTTAAAAGGTGCAGGTCGACTTAGCTACCCAGCAATGGTTAAAAAATGGGGAATGTCGGCCGCCAAAGACGTGTATTCTGAGTTCAGTGATGCCGTCCAGCGCGTAAGTAATTTAATCACTGAACACTCGATTGCTTGTGAACGCCAAGAAAATGGCTATTTAAAAGTCGCCCATACTCCAGGTGCACTGACGCGCCTCAAAGAGCAAACCGAATTTTTGACTCGGTTTGGTGATAATGCGACATTCTTATCTGCACCTCAGTTAAAAGCACAATTCATGAACCATACTCAAGCTCATGGTGCAATGCGACTGCCTGATGGGTTTGGCGTAAATCCATTAAAACTATTATTAGGTTATCGCCATATTATGCTTCAAACAGGCGTCACATTATTTGAAAATAGCTTAGTGCGCGCCATACACTCTACAGGTAACAGGCACGAGTTGATCATTAACGATACGTCTGTGTCCATTCGTGCGAACAATATTGTCTTCGCCGGAAACGCCTACAATAGCAAAATGATCCACCCGCTCATTAACAATCGCTACATTCCAATATTGAGTAGTATTATGGTCACTCGGCCTTTGACCCAACTCGAATTGGGTTTAACTGGACTCAAAACCCACCAAATTACTATGGATACACGCACCTTAAAGTATTACTTTCGTTTGCTCCCTGACAAACGGCTATTGTTTGGTGGACGAGGCGCGGTGTTCGCATCGCAGCAGCAACATCCTAAGTTTTTAAATGGTCTTAAAAAGGGGCTAAGCGATTGCTTTCCATGCTTAGATGGAATACCACATGATCATTATTGGAGTGGCTATATCGCGGCAACGTTAGATGATATGCCACATGTCAATTTTGATAACAACATTGGATATATACTAGGGTATTGTGGCGCGGGATTAAGCTTTAGCGCGCAAGCGGCCTTTCGCCTCGCCCAACAGATTGCAGGACAAAAGATCCCTAATTTACCTCTTTATAATACCCCTCTGCCGTATATTCCATTGCCAAAATTTAGGCGTTTAGGGCAACTTGCCTATTATCAATATGCGACTGTACTCGACAAACTATAACCGTAGTGTGCTGACTCAACATTAATTTAAATTAAATAAATTGTAACTATAAGATACACATATTCACGTTCTAATGAATGGGAGCCCTAATAACATTAAAAAGGACATAAATATGCAAACATTAGCAGTTAGCCTACTCGCTAAGCTTTCAACTGCAAGCGTTGCCGCACAATCAGACATCATTACTTTACATTCTACAGTAGATACTGTTAGCTTCGACAAAGATGGTGTTTTCTCTGCAAGTTCAACCATATAATACGATCCAAAAGTATGGGTTAATGGTCGTCTAAAATCTTTTTTTTTGTGGGCTCTACCAATGGTAATCAGTTCTGTGAAGAACGTGGCCATAATCACGAAATTTCTGGCAGTACGATAAAATGCGGTGAAGATGAATCTTCATATGCTAATTACGACTGGTATGGTAAAAGCTGGACGTACAAGAGCACTGGAAACAAGAATCAGTGTTATCAACCTTATGCTACGATAAAGTGCCAATAAAAAGTTAACGGAATGATGCGAGATCTGCTCGCCACGATTTACCTTTATCACTATATCTTACGACCTGTAGTCCCCTTTTGAAAAATAAAAGATACTCAACCTTAAAAGGAATTAATTGCAAACTATACGGTTACTAAGTAACCACAGCTCTGGATAAGCGAATTTGCCCAATAAAGCTATTTTACTCACTCTCGGCGTTGCTTTCTTTGTAATAGCCCGCTATTACTGCATTAAAGCGCCTTAATATCGAAAAAAATATCATCATTGGATTGTACGTAT
>NZ_PNBY01000048.1 GCF_005886875.1 Pseudoalteromonas aurantia
CAGCCCAGCAAACCTTTTTAAATAAAGACATTGAACAATTTAGAGAACGTTTAGCGAGTATCAGTTGGTTTATGCGGGTGCTGAACGAAAGCATTGCCCGAAAAGCGAATAAAGAAGATAACTGTACAGGCCGATTTTGGGAGGGGCGCTTTAAATCACAAGCCTTACTCGATGAAGCGGCACTGGCAGCCTGTATGGCGTATGTTGATTTAAACCCAATCAGAGCCAAAATGGCTAATACACCCGAAACCTCAGACTACACGAGTGTTAAAACCCGCTGTGAACATGCCAAAGAAGGCAAGCAACCTAAACACTTGGCGCGTTTTGCAGGTAGCCCCCGAAAGTACATACCCAAAGGTTTACCCTTTGAATTAAAGTCCTACTTAGAACTTGTAGAGTTGACAGGCCGATGTATGCGGGCAGATAAGCGAGGCGCTATAAGCACAATCAACTCACCAATTCTAGACAGACTCAACATCGCCCCAGAGAACTGGCAAAAACTCACCACACAATTTACTAAAGTCTTCCATGGCGCAGTAGGGCGCCCTCAAAAGCTTGATAATTATTGTGCGAGCCTAGAAATAAAACGGCGGGCCAACTACACACAGTGTGAAAAGTTACTGGCTTAATTTTTAGTTCATCAAGATAATCTCTATATAACCGATACTCCATAACTTGGCGGCTTAGCCGTACCTTACTACTGGGCATGAGTTCAGTTTTTCTCTATTTTTGGTCTTATAGCGTATGTAGTCCATTTGATTTTAATAACTAAGCGATGTTTCAGCTTGAAGGTGCCTGTTTATTGATCTCAAACTGTGATTGGGTGTCACTTTAAGACTTCACTTTAAGACTTCATTAAACGGTAAATCCAGTAACCACAAGGGCCAGCCTCATAAACGAAATGCAGAGTTGCATTAGGGTATTTAGATTCAAATTGCCTGATAAGCTTTTTAATAGCGACTTTAGAAGAAGGAATTCGGCCGTGATGGATAGGTTGAGCGCCGCGTTGCTCTTCAATATAAGCCACTTCATTAAACCCTTTATGAGTATCTAAGCCAATGAAAAGTATGTTATGTTTAGTCATGCTAGCCTCTGCTATTTAGTTATTTGACAAACTAAGTATGGCTCTGGCTTTAGGCTAACCCACGAAAATGCGGAGGCTAGCACCGTGTGGGAGTCATTATGTCTAGGCTAAAAATCTAGTAGAGGAGGTAGAATGTTGGTTATTTCGGATGTTTCATTAGTTTTATCTACATTGATGTGTTCGCTAGTCGCTGGACTCCTTTTTTCCTATGCGATAGTGGTAATGCCAGGTTTAAAAGGGCTAGATGACAAGAGTTTTATCAAGGCCTTTCAAGTCACAGATCGTATTATTCAGGATAATCACCCCCTGTTTCTTCTAGTTTGGCTCGGTTCAGCAGTTTCTATTATTATTTTCTCTGTCAGTAGTTTTGGAAAATTAGATGGTATCGATTTTTTCCTGATGTTATTGGCTTTAGCTACATATATTTTAGGTGTTCAGATGCCTACAATTATTATACATCTGCCTCTGAACAATAAATTGCAGAAAGTAGACGTCGATAATTCCAGCGAAGAAGAGCTTAAAGCAGTCCGCATTGAATTTGAGCCTCGCTGGAATAAATCAAATGAGATTAGAACCTTTATGGCATGCAGTGCTTCTCTCATTTTGATAGTTTTGAGCTTAAAACTATAGAGTTATTTTGTTTGACATACCGGGAGTGTCCATATATGTCACTTTTAGTCTTCATCTATTTTTGGTCTTATAGCGTATGTAGTCCATTTGATTTTACTAACTAAGCGATGTTTCAGATTGAAGGAGGCCTGTTTATTGATCTCAAACTGTGATTGGGTGTCACTTTTAGACTTCATTTTTTATTATGTCCACACTTTAATGATTATTAATAAAAAAATTGCATAAGAATGAGGTCTAACGGTTGGCTGGCGCGCATTACTCGCGTATTTTAGCTAATTATTATTAGTCGATTTTAACGGCGTTATTATGTAAGGTGCTCTTGTGCAATTTGGTTGGTTATTTTTAATTTTTTTACTTAGCTTTAGTGCTTTAGCTGAAACTAGCATCGTAAAAGTAAAGGGTTACGACGTTGAATACGAAATAAAGGGTGATGGTAAAAATACCATTTTGCTAGAAGCTGGTGGATCAGCCAGTCTATCTGATTGGGACCCTATTTTTGAAAGTTTAGCTAGTAGTGCAAAAGTAATTCGTTACTCAAGAATTGGTAATGGCGGTTCTGAGCCAATTAAAAAGAACTATAGCTCTGAAGAGTATGCGCAAGAAGCTGCTTTATTCCTTGATGCGTTAAAGATTAAAAAACCTGTTGTGTATGTTGCTCACTCCTATGGTGCATATGTAGCCAGAAGGTTTGCATTTTTGTATCCTGAAAAGATAGCAGCATTAATGTTAATCGAACCTGCTTCTGAACATGATGTAGATATCATGCGCCAAATTGATTTGGTAAAAGCTGAAAAAGAAATCGCGCAAATAAAATTAGATGACCTTGCAAATGGTATGTCTAATCAATATTTAGATTTCTGGTCAAAGCGTCCATTGCCAGATTATCCTCAAATAGCCGATATTCCAGTCACCGTAATTGCCTCAATTAAAAATTACTCTGAACCACCGGTATTATTTTTCACTGCTCAGGGACGGAAGATGTGGGGAAAGTTGCATTCAGATTGGGCAAATGCATTTCCTCAAGGGAAGGTTATTTTAACTGAAAAAAGTTACCATTATCCACAAAATGATGAGCCTGAAATGGTCGTTTCAGAAATATTTGAGCTGATGTCCCGTATTAAATAGCATCTGATGTGAGCTTTAATTTGTTACTAGGGGGGATGTTTACCCTGACTTAATAGAATGGCAGAAATTGCTTTGAATGCTTTCTCATCTTCTGTTTATCCTTTGGTCGATTAAAATGAGACTCAGAAATGCTGAGCACGATACGCAAGGTATTAAAAATAGAACTAATGAAAGAATCTTATCGCTATTTTTGGTATACTGCGGCTCTGTTTTTTTTTGATCAGTATTATGGAATGTCGTTTGCACTGTGGTGCATGTTGTATTGCGCCCAGTATTAGTTCAAGTTTTCCTTTGCACCCAAACGGTAAGGCCGCAGGGGAGCGCTGTAAAAACTTATCAGACGACAATCTGTGTAAACTCTTTGGTCAACCTGAGCGGCCAGCCGTATGTCATGATTTTAAAGCAGTAGAGTGGGCATGTGGTAAAACATCTGCCGATGCGATGGCGATTTTGACAGAGATGGAAGAATTAACCGGCTAGCTTAGGTTCTACTGCACTTTATATATTTACACGACCGCGCTTGATGCAGTTACCCCCTCAAAACCCACATATTATCACATCGGCTGTGTATTATTTATAATAGACCCTATTACCCAATACCTCTATGTTAGTTGCGCTTTTTATCCTTTATAGCAAGTCTTATTTGAACACCTATGGCGGCATGTGGCCCCCTCCGATGAAACAGTCCGCCTTCACTTTGTGCTGTTTTGGAAATGTTACATGTACTTATTGCTTGGCCACTAACATTGCCCAGTTATTCATTGCTAATTGGTAGCCACAATGATCAAGAATATCCGATCATTGTGGGTGTCCAGTTTAATGTTCTTCGCTTGGTGGAAAGTTAGCTAAAATAGCAGACACCGTTTTATTCACAGACGTAGTTCGTTGCTCTGGTGTTTGTTTATTGCGTAACCGGCCTTCTTTCGCACCGCGCCATATTAATTGGTTTGATGTTTTGTCTATGACATCGATGACGAGTGTGCCAACATCATACTCACGTGTATGTGTTTGTGTTTGGTAGCCAAAGCCCCAATAATTCCAGCGAGCTGTGTAGCTGGTATTAAAAGAATCTGTTTCAATTTTACTGTCCACAGATGCATGATAATTCACAAGAATATCGGCATTTTTTGTCTCAACCAGCTTGATGTTATGCTTGAGCATTGCCTCGATAATGGCATTTCGAACACGCTTTTCCATTAAATCGTTAATTTGGTAGGCGTTACCATCATTATTTCTTAGATCCGCATCAGCTGACCAAGCAAAGGTTTTATAATTGGCAAACTCCACAGATTTGTCATAGTCCCAATCTGGGGTATTAGTACATGCACTTAAAATAAGTACTGAGGCGGCTAATATAATACTTTTTAACATATTTCATCTCCTAGAGGGCTGATATTAAGCCAGCCCATACTGCGTGTTGTCCTGTCTGACTACTTAATTTGTGGAATGTTCCACTTCAATCCAATCTTTTTCTGAAACCCAGTTTTGACTGCCATTTTTGACACTGCGTATTGGTACAATATAGTCGCAGCTTATTTGTGGCTTAACGGACGCGAAAATTGGCACAAACCCAAAACTCAAAGCGGTTTCAATAATTGCTTTTTGGTTTTGTGGATCAATATCAGCGGCTTCATCAATGTATATAGGAATACGGAATAAAGACTGTTCTTGATCAGAGAGTAAGTAACGTATGAATAACATACCACATAATAGCTTAATGGTAATACGGGTACCGTTTGAGCCCGCAGAGTCTATTTTGTCAAAATGTTCAGTGTCGCCTGCACGGTTAACAATTTCAAAGCGAATATCAAAAAGATCGGTCAGTGTTAAACCTGCTTTATCGCTTGCTAGCTTAATAAGGTGATCTTTGGCCTCGTTGAGTGCTTTTTCGTCTGAAGGCTGCTCCGATAGCAAGTCTAAGTTATCCCCCTGTTCATAGCTGTCTGATGTACTAATAATAGTATCAATACTCTCTACCAGCATTTTTCGTGGGATAATGTTAATTTTGAACGATTTGAGGTTAGAGATACGATGTTGACTGATCCCTCGGTTAAAGCTGTTCATTTCTCGACGCAGTCGGTCTAAGTCTTCACGAAGCCCTTTAATGGTAGCGGCAACTTCTGTAAGGGCCACACGGGCTTGACGGTCTACAGCATCACGTTCGTTGTCAATATTGTGATATGCCCCTATGAGTTTACTGTATTTACTTGTCTCATCACTTTCATTATCAAACTTGGTGATCCCCGCGTTATAAATATGTAGGTACGTATTTTTGACGTTGACGGCTAAATTTCGCAGTTCATTACACTCTTTGTTAAATTGATGCACGACCTCTGACAAATTATCAAATTCAATTTTAACATCGATGGGGTAAGGCGTTTGTGAGCCGCTATACACATCGAGCGTATGGTCTATACGTTCTGACTTAACTTGGCGTAAGCGGTCAGCCTGACGCGTCAGTAAATCTTGTTTACTTTTTATGATTGAACGTCTGTCTGAAATAGAGCCGGCGTTACGTTGAACGTCTTGTAAATACTCGTCTACTTGCTCCCGCTCTGCATTTAGCTGCTCTTTGAGAAATTCTTGTGCATCAACAGATTGCAACATGGTTTGATATTGCTCAAAGCGTTTAACCGCAGCCTCTAGTGCCATGAGCTCATCGTATAAAGTATCGCGCTCCTGCTGCTTTTGCGCCACATTAGCTGCAACATCACGTTGCTGTTGAAACTCTTGCAATGACTGTTGCAGTGCACTTAGCTGAGCTTCAAGTTGAGCTTTATTCTCGCCGCTTTGCATTTGCACTGGCGAGAGCTTTTTCAGCTTTATGGTCGCACCGGGTACCTTAAGTTCAGTACCTTTCACAGCTTTTGAAAGTTGGCTTAAAAACTCACCGAATGCGTCGTCATCAGTGATCGTGATTTCCCCTTGGCTGGTCGTGGCAAGCGACAGTAAATCAGTGTTTAGAATACGAGAAATTTCTTCGACTTCTTTTAAAGATAAGTCTTCACGCATGCGAGTGAATAAATTGAATTCTAAGTTTTTTAATTGCAGTTTTAAGCTTTTGATTTGTTTTTGTGTTTCGCTAATTCTAAAGTCGAGCGTATGTAAACTTTGCCCATGTGCGCTATTTATAGAAAAAGACAGTTGTTCGTATTCTTTTTTTAATAGTTGTAAGCTGGTTTTAAGTGTCGCGTGATTAGTAAGCTCAAATTCGGTTTTTAATGCATTGTAGTTTACAAACCATTGCTCTATTTGTGTTTGGCGGCGCTCAATATCTCGCGATTGTTGCAGGTATAGCTGCTGCTTTTGTTCAAAGTCATGCTTTTCTTGTTCGATATTTTGTAGCTGTTCAGTCAACTCGCTATGCTGAGACTGTTGGTATTCCTCAAACTCTACCAGTGCGACATCTATTTTTGGCGCGTAAGCAGCCAGCTTGCCTTTGAGCGTTGCATCAGTGCTGAGCATATCCTCCAATGCTGCAATAGGTTCTTGCATTGATTCTAATGCACTGAGCTCACGTCGCGAACGATTTACTTTGTCGAATGCTCGACGCCATACTTCATAAAAGTCGACCCGTGAGTTAGACATATGGCGCTCAAATACTCGAAGCATAAAGCGTTTAACATCTTGTGCTCCTAATTTGTGTAAATTAAGAATGCGTCGGAATATTTCTTTATAAATTGCAGCATCTTGCACATTGTTAAGCGGGATCATTTTTAAATTAATGTCGCCATCAAACTGTGTGGCCCCCCCAGTTAACAGCGCATTAAGCTCTGCGGCTTTTAGTTCGACGGGCTTCATGCCTTTACTTTGTAGGTGTTTGAATAGTTTTGTATATTTTATGATGCTTTTCCCTTCGGTAAAGTCATCAAGATTGAGTTTACCTGGGTAGCAAAAAAATTGATGGGCAAAGCCAGCTATTTTACCAAGGCCAGCGACACCAATCACCACATCGCCATGGGGCAGGTTAGCCTCTAGTAAAATGTAGGATTGATCAGATGAAAAGTAGAACTTTCGGGTTTCTTCTAAATCATGGCCATCCCATTCAGTGAGTCGAAGATCGTTGATCAATGGGAATTGCAATGCATTAATTACCGAGCTTTTACCGGTATTATTGGGGGCACAAATAGAGGCACTTTTGTCTAATGGTATCACACACTTTGCGTAGCCTGCGGTATTTAATAATGCAAGTTTGCTTAGGCCGTATAAGTCGCTCATAGTTCTTCCTCTAGTCCATCAAAATTCTCTTCGTTGACTTCCATTAACGCATCAATATAACGGTATAAAGGTGCTAAATGCATAAAGCCTTGCTCTGTTTCACGGGCAAGACCTAAGCGCACCATTCTTAAATACACGTCTTTGCGTAAGTCTGAACCTGAAAAAATCTCAAGCTGATCAAACAAGTGCTTATTGAGTTGCACTAAGGTTTGCATTAATTCTAAATCGGCGGTTTCATCAAAAATTGCACGCAGTGGATCTTTACCCTGATTGGCAAAGTACTCGATGAGGATAAATACAGTCAACGCAATCGCGCGAGAAATCTTACCCATATTGGGGGTACTCTCATCACTTGCTAAATAGTAGAAGCCGCGTGCATCGTGGTGTAAATCGTGACCTAATGCATTAAATAATGCTTGGTAAGCGTCTATGTTTTGATCAAGCTGTTGCCACAATGTGGTGTCTTGCTCACTGATATGGTAACCACTGGCAAGCTTTTTATTGATGGCTTGTAACTCTGTTAAATGTGCTAGATTAATTGTTGTCATTGGCATGTTCTATTTTGGTGCTGGCGTTAAACGGGTATAACGAAAAATCGTGTTCTGCAATGGTCACTGTGACGCGTTGCTCATCTTGTTGTAGGTCAAGTGCATCGTCACTGACTAATTTTTGATACAAGAACAATAACTCGTCTGCTTCTAACGCTGGATAGTGGTCTGTTAAAAAACCTAACAATGCTTTTTTCGTCTTGGTGGTGCCTGAAAAGCGCTTTTTAACTTCGCTATAATCGGGGATATGTGGACTCTGATAAGTTGGTACATCATTTTGATCAGGTAGTTGATATTCTTCATGTTCAAATTCAGCAAGCCCCGCCATATAGGCGACCATGTGACGCTGTTGTCCGAGAGAGAAACGTTGTATATCTGACACAAACTCAGGTTGAACGGGGCTGAGCATTCTATCTACGCCATTTTTTCGGATCATGCCCAGTACTTTTGACGCTTGACGAGTGATCAGTGAATTTCTACGTAACTCCTCGCGTAAAGGCATTAGCATATCGGCACTTTTTCTTAAGCTTTCACGGCCAATCAGATGCATATCTAAAATACGTGTACGCAACTGTTCAAGCATTCTTTTGTCTTGAGTGCCTCTACCATAGAGTTCTATGTTGTTTATTTGTTGGCTGAGCTGCGTTTCGATGATGTTAAAGCAGGCATGAAATTCACCGCGAATATCGACCATTTCAAGCATGGGTTCAATGTATTCATCAAACGCTTCAATGACGGCGCGATAGCGTTTTTGTAGTGATATGGCACTACTATCCGATTTTGCTTGCTCTACAATATTAAAAATTGCATTTTCGTTATGAATAAAGAGCTTAATGATTTTTCTAACCCGTTCATCCATGATCCGGCTAAATCGACGAAGTTCACTGTGGTCACCTTCATCAGCGGCTTGTTCTAGGCGATTCCCGAGTCGTTCGAGATCGTTAACCAATACGGTGATCTCTTGGGCTAAACCAAGGTGCTCTTCTTGCAATAAAAAGCTGGCAAAGTCCGCCACTGCTCGATTAATTTCAAGCTGGGATGATTTTGCTAGAGGAATAATAATCTCTTGGTTAAGCAGCCGGTTTGTTTCTCTAAATATTCTTTCGCTGGTCCATTGAGGATTTTTATGTTTTATGATGTTTTGGACATCTTTAACGCTGAAGTCGGTCATTTTAAAGCGTTTAAAAAGTAGCTCTAATACACTCCAATGTTCATTTAGCGTGTTTAAAACTTTCTTAGCTGGGATCATAACTTTCCAGTGTGTATCTTTTATGTGACGTTTATCGGAAATAAATTGAGCTTAGTCATAGCGCATCCTATATGTAAATGCTAGACTCCGCGCCGAATTACCTTACCGTTCTAAATTTTTAACTTATAATTACAGGTTGTTTACGCATTATGGTTACGCCCATTATCCTTACCCTGATAGCGATTGCGTTTGTGCTTATCGTTATAGAGGATATCATCCATGTAAACAAGGCCAAAACTACCCTTTTTTTTGGTACTTTATGTTGGATTATCGCTTTTATCTCCCCCATTCATGGTCAAAGCCCAGAAACTGTACAACATGAGCTAGATCATAATATCCTGGAAATCGCCACATTGTGGTTGTTCTTAATGGCTGCGATGACGTTTGTGGCTTATTTGAACTCAAAAGGGTTTATACAAAACATTGTGCATCGTGTTATGCCATCGCAGATCAGCGAACGTAAGCTTATGTTCTTAGTTGGTATTGCTGCTTTTGTATTTTCTTCGATATCTGACAATATTACCGCAACCTTGATTTCTTTGGCAGTAGTTATGTCGTTGAAGCTAGATCCAAAGAAGTTAATAAAGTATGCAACGTTAATTATTTTTAGTGTTAATTCTGGTGGTGTGTCACTCATCACTGGAGATGTCACAACATTAATGATTTTCTTAGCGGATAAAGTCACTATTCCAAACTTGTTATTGCTGGTTGGCCCTGCGCTTGTGAGTGTCATGGCATTGGCTGCCATGTTGTCAATTGGTATGAACGAGCAACTCAATTTTGAAAAACAAACTCAAAGACGTATTGAAAAAACAGATATTACCATTGCGGTCATATTTACTTCGACCATTTTCGCGACGTTATTTTTGAGTGTGCAGTATCAAGTTCCGCCTCTACTTACATTTTTGTTTGGTTTATCGTTGATGTTTTTGGTTGCGCAATTCCTGATGCGTAAAAAGGATGTGAACAAGAAAATTATCGATTATATTCGCGAGATTGAATACGATACCTTACTGTTTTTCGTCGGGGTGTTACTCCTTGTCGGTGCGCTAAAAGAAGTGGGAGTACTGGCTATGTTTACTGATCTCTATGTCTATATTCCACCTGAATATGCAAACTACTTAATGGGGCTACTTTCAGCAGCGGTTGACAATGTGCCGTTAACTGCCGCGTTATTAAAAGCTGAGATTATGATGACTCCACAGCAATGGCTTATGTTTACCTACGCTACCGGTGTAGGCGGCTCAATGCTAGTGATTGGTTCTGCGGCAGGTATTATTGCAATGAGTAAAGTGAAGGCGCTGACGTTTATGAGCTATTTGCGTATGTTCTTGTATCTATTAGTTGCGTATACCATTGGATATGCGGGGGCTTATGTCGCTGGTCAATATATCTAGAGATGTGTAACTTGAACAAATTATTACTTGACACCTAGACGTCTAAACGGTACTTTCTTTTTAACCCGCCCATTGTGCGGGTTTTTATTTTGTCTGTGTTCAGTTTAGAAACGGCAAAATAGACAGAAGAGGTGCGATACTTAGGTATTTAGTGAGAGGTGACGAACGCCATAGACCACTAAAGAGGGAAGTACTCGCCGAGGAAGTTCATAGTACGTCATTATGCACTTTCGGTTTACGAGGTTGAATCCTTGGAACTGTCACCGTTTTTTGGTGGAGAGCTTCTGGCAATGGTTACTTCTTTTCATACAAAGCACCTTAATATTGCCAAGTTCTCCTTATTATTGATGATTGCACCACAGCAGTCACAAGGAGATATCATGAGTTCACAGTACACGGTCGCGAAGTTTGGTGGCACCAGTGTAGCCGATTTTGACGCCATGCACCGCTGTGCACACATTATTCACGACGACAGTAACGTGCGTATTGTGGCCGTGAGTGCCAGTGCGGGTGTGACTAACCACTTAGTTACTTTAACCCAACAAAAATCCAATGAAGATGAACGTTTAGCGTTGGTCGATAATATAATTACAATTCAGAATGCGATTTTGGCTAAGTTAACTCTGGATGCCGATCTAGCTCAGTCTTTTGAATTAACACTCAATGAACTTAAATCGCTTGCAGCATTACCGGCGCTGAGTGCGCAACAATGCGATGAAATGTTAAGCTTTGGGGAGCGTTTATCTTCATTTTTATTTACGCAAGTTCTGCGAAACTTGGGCGTTAAAGCCGATCGCTTTGATGTACGTAAAGTACTTAAAACAGATAACCGATTTGGTAAAGCAACGCCAGATATTGCAGCAACCGCGCTGGCTGCTCAAAAGCACTTGCTGCCGTTGTTAGATGAAACGGTGATTGTTACGCAAGGTTTTATTGGTAGTGATCCTTACAATCAAACAACTACACTCGGCCGTGGCGGTTCTGATTATAGTGCCGCTTTATTGGCTGAAGCGATAAACGCAAAAAGTGTGCATATTTGGACGGATGTAGTAGGTATATTTAGTACAGATCCACGTTTGTGTGCCAAAGCATCGCCAATAGCGAAGTTAAGTTTTGACGAGGCCGCTGAAATGGCGACCTTTGGTGCAAAAGTACTACACCCTGCAACAATATTGCCGGCGAGTCGAAGTAATATTTCAGTGTTTGTTGGTTCAAGCCGTGATCCTCAGGCGGGCGGCACATGGATTGAAAAAGACACCTCATCGCAAACTGGGATCAGAGCCGTAACGCAACGAAAAAACCAGATATTGTTGACTTTGAAAAGCCCTGAGATGTTATTAGCAAGTGGCTTTTTAGCACGTATTTTTACCATTTTAAGTGCGTATAATATTTCTGTTGATTTAGTCACCACGTCTGAGATAAGTGTGGCGATAACCCTTGATAATGCGTTCAATGCTTCTCGTCCAGAGCTTGATCAACAGTGTTTAGAAGAGCTCAGTGAGTTTTGTCATGTGACGGTTGAGAACAATTTAACGTTAGTGGCGTTGATAGGCTCTCAAATTCAGTTACGTCAGCATGAAGTGAACCTTATGGAAGTGTTGAGCGACTTTAATATTCGTTTGATTTGTCATGGGGCGAGTAAACATAATCTGTGCTTTTTAGTTGAGCAAGCGGACTCAGATAAAGTGGTTCAATCTATTCATGCTAAATTACTTGAAGTTGCCTAATTGTTGGCAACATTTATCAAACAATAACTAATAATTAAGTTTTAGATTGCATGGTGGTAAGATCCCGAGTAGAGTGCTAATTAAGCAGTATTGGGAGGCCACCATGCAGTATCAAGATATTTATCAATTTTGGTTTGTCACTTGCTCAGAGTCTGACTGGTGGAAAAAATCGGTTCACTTCGACCATAAAATTAAATCACAGTTTTCAGTCCACCATCGCATGGCGATGCAAGGGGAGCTAGCCCATTGGCGTGCAGAACCTATTGGTGCGCTATGTGAAATAATTATATTGGACCAGTTTTCAAGAAATATGTTTCGGGATACGCCCAATGCATTCGCATCAGATGCTTTGGCGTTATGCCTTGCTCAGCATGCTATTGATAAAGGAGTGGATAAACAACTCAATGATACAGAGCTGAGTTTTTTATATATGCCTTTTATGCATAGTGAAAGTAAAATCATTCACCAACAAGCAGAAGCATTGTTTCGCGCATTACCCAATTATGAATTCGAGTTGGCTCACAAGAAAATTATTGACCAATTTGGTCGGTACCCACATAGAAATCAAATATTGAATCGAGTTTCGAGTGACGATGAATTACAGTTTTTAACGCAAGCAGGGTCTAGTTTTTAAATCGGGCTTGGGTTTGTTTTGGAAGGTTCCTTAATTTGAACCTAGGTAGTCGCATTTTTTAACAAGTTAAGTATAATCATTGGTCCAAAACAATAATCATATAGAATCGGTATGGCTCAATTGCGCGATGGTTTTCAAAGCCGACTTGGCTTTGTTCTTGCTGCTGCTGGCGCAGCGGTAGGATTAGGTAATATTTGGGGGTTTCCCACTCAAGCTGCAAACCATGGTGGTGGCGCTTTTTTATTGGTCTACTTCATTGTTATTTTTCTTTTGGCATTGCCTGCACTTTACACTGAGCTATATCTAGGCCATCAAGCACAGTCAAACCCTGTCCAAGCATTAAAACAAGCGTGGCAAGAAAAAGGGCCTAAAATAGGTGCATCTGCTGGATATATCGGATTGTTCGGCGCTATTATTATGCTTAGCTTTTATTCAATCGTTGCCGGGTGGATGCTTGCTCACTCAATCGAGCCTATTGCGCGTTTTTTGGGCTTTGAGCAATTAAGTGCCTTTTTAATTGGTGATTCAACACTACGTAATTTTATTTTCACGCCGATTATGTTGCTGCTAACCGCAAGTATTATATTGAAAGGGGTCAAATCTGGCATTGAAGCTTGGTCTCGTCGTTTGATGCCTATGTTACTGCTATTGTTAGTTGCTTTAATTGTTTACATTAGTACTTTAGATGGCGCAGCCGCAGGATTTAAAGCCTATTTAGTCCCAGACTTTTCACACATTACGGATCCAGACTTGGTTATTGCTGCTATGGGTCAAGCGTTTTTCTCATTATCACTGGGGGTCGGGTGTATGATGATTTATGGCTCATACCTTAAACCTAATGCAAATTTACCTAAACTTACCGCCAGTGTGGCGCTACTTGATACGGGTGTTGCGTTTCTTGCTGGCCTGTTGATTATACCTGCTATTTTTGTTGCGCAGCAAAATGGTGTTGAGGTCTTTCAAGATGGCAAGCTTATTGGCGAAGGACGTTTAATTTTTGCGGTTCTACCAGAGCTGTTTGCCAGTATGGGGGAGGTCGGGCTACTTGTAGGACTAACGTTCTTTATTTTAATGTCGATAGCCTCTTTGACATCTACCATTTCATCAACAGAAATTCCAGTTGCGTTTTTGTTTGAAAATCAAGACTTTAAGCGAACTAGTGCAACCTGGTGGGTAACGGCAACTATTTTAATTGCTTCAAGCGTTATTATTTTGAATTTTGATTGGCTATTTGGGTTAGTGATCAGTTTACTTACGCAATATCAGTTACCGCTTATGGGATTGTTTTACTTTATTACTGTGGGCTGGATGTGGAAGCGGGGTAATCAATTACACCTAGAGTGTAAAGGGCCACATTATTGGTTTGCACAATATGTGCGTTTTGTGTGCCCTGTATTAATGACGGCAGTATTTGTCAATGTTGCTTTAAAATAGCCTTTTAGAAATAGTGGTTTAGTAGGCTAAGCAATGTGTTTAGCCTACTAAAGCGTAGATAACGTAGATATTAATGTAGTTTCATTTTTGGTCTTACTATTTTCAGCATTTTCTCACTGAGCCATAGAATGAATGTGCGTAAAGAACCGTGTATTGCACGTTGGTGCATGCGGTAAAGTGATACGTACATTAGTCTTGCGATTTTACCTTCAATAAAAAAACTGTTTTTAGTTAAATTGCCCATAAGGTTACCCACCGCAGTAAACTGAGACAAGTTAACGAGTGAACCATGGTCTTGGTATTCGAATTGTTTTAAGGGCAATCCAAATATCTCTGCTATGAGGTTCTGTTGGACACACAATGCCATTTGATGAGCTGATTGGGCACGAGGTGGCACAATACTGCCATCGGTTTGAGTGCATGAACAGCAATCACCAATGGCATAGATTGAATCACACTGGGTACTTCGTAAATATGAATCAACGTTGATTTGGTTATTTGCATTAAGCTCAAATACATTAAGCTCTTTTATAAAGTCAGGGGCTTTAACTCCCGCAGCCCAGACTTTTATATCTGCTTCAATCTCTGTTTCTAGGTGGGTTTTAAACGCCGTTGCAGAGGCAGATCTTACTTTAGTATTTTCAAATACGTTTACGCCGAGTTTCAGTAACTCTCTTTTTGCTGAGTTGGCGATCCGTTCTGAAAGGGCGGGGAGTATTCGAGGGCCGGCTTCGATTAAGCTTATTTGTAGCTGATCAGAGGTCATATTATTTAGCCCGTATGTTTTCAGTAAATGTGTAACATGATACAACTCTGCAGAGAGCTCTACGCCTGTTGCGCCGCCGCCAACAATGGCAATATTAAACGGTTTATGTTGGGTAGAGTTGCTTTGGTGAATACGGGTGAAGTTATCGAGCAGTGCATGTTGAAAACGTTCTGCTTGTGTATGGGAGTCTAAAAAGAAGCAATGTTCTGCTACACCTGGGGTATTAAAATCATTACTGACACTGCCGATAGCCAGTATCAGTTTATCGAAGTGAATGTGCCGTTGTGGCAGTATTTGTTGGGCAGATTCATTCAGTAAAGGCTTGAGTATGAGCTGTTTTTGCTGAGTATCTAAAGTGGTGAATTCACCTAGGATAAACCGGTAATGATGCTTAGCGGCATGTGCCGAATACACCACGCCATCTAAATCGGCATCTAAAGATCCTGTGGCTACTTCATGGAGTAAGGGTTTCCATATATGGTTTCGATTTTTGTCAATCAGTACGATATCAGCGTGTTTTTTCTTTCCTAATTTATGGCCTAATTGCGTCGCAAGTGCTAACCCACCAGCACCTCCACCAACAATCACGATTGTAGGGCGTTGTGTAGACATAAGTATTCCTCATAAAGTAATAAAGGAATACTTATTATTGAGCGTGTCAATATTGCAATGTAGCGCTGAGTAGTCCTTTACAACCTAGTACCATGAGGATGTATGCCTATAAGTTAACATGGATTTGACTCCAAATTAAAGACGGATACTAAATTAATGTTGCTTGATGAATTCGTGATCTAAATTCACTTGGCGTACATAGTTTTATGGCTAAGAAACGCCGGTTAAAATTGGAGATATTATTAAAACCGCATTGGTCGCTTATGACCGAAATAGGCACTGAGCTGTTGACTAATAGTTTACAGGCCTTAGCTATTCTTAGTTGGTTAATAAACTCTGTCACGGTGCATTCAGTGCGCTTTTTAAAAAAACGATGAAAGTGATTGGTACTCATATGGGTGTATTGAGCGAGGGAGTCGACACTGAGAGGATCGCAGTAATTGTCATAAATATAATTGAGCACTTTTTCAAATTTATCTTTTGCGGGATCTAGCGTTCTTGGAAATGAAAATTCTTGACTAGATAGAGTCTGTGATTCGTTAGTACTTAACGTATACAGTAAAGACATTAATAAGTTGAATCGATGAAGCGGATCTGCACTGCCTATTGTTTCAAAAAGAGGAAGCAGAGATTTTGCCGTTTGCTCGCTAAAACGCACTCCGCAGCGTGCTTTGCGTAATAAGTGATTTAAATCTGCGAGTTCTGGATTGTTTTGTACTAACCCTTCAATCCATTGAGAAGGGACCTGTGCAACATGTACCAGCTGTTCTGTTCCGTCATGATTGGGCTGTGATTGCCAAGTATGTGGTAAATCTGGACCGAGTAATACCAAGTCAAAGTCACCGTATGGTGCTATGTGATCACCAATATGGCTCACGCCTTGGCTATTTAAGGTTAAACAAATCTCATATTCGGCATGATAGTGCCAATTGAACGGGATTTCGTTTAATTTATAGAGGCAATATCGCCATGAACAGTTGTCTGACGGGATGATTTTCTCACATAAAGCTCTCATAAATCGCTCCTTTTATTTAAGCTTAACAAGTTATTAATACATGATGATTAGTTAAGCACCTTAAAGTAATACGATTCAATTAACCATTAGTACAATCCTTGCATTTATTGCTGTAACTTACTAAAAAATATATATTAATTTTTCATTTCATGTGAATTACACGTTATGACAGCGATGTCAGGTAGGTAGGTGAGTACTAATAGATGATAGATATTGCGCACTTTTATTAAAAGCAACTGTTGAAATAAGGGGGTACCAAAAATCTTGGTAGTAAATGTGAAACTATCTAACAATTATCAGAGGAATGACATGAACAACAAGAGATCATTCAAGCTTTCCCTTATCAGTTACGCAATTTTAGCAGGTGTTATGTCTAGTCATGCCTTAGCGGTTGACGGGCAAAGTGAAGAGGAACTTGAAGTAATCGAAGTGCGTGGTATTCGGGCTTCTACAGAAAAAAGTTTAAATACCAAGCGCTTTGCTGATGGGGTTGTTGACTCCATCACAGCTGAAGACATTGGTAAGCTTCCAGATGCGACTATTGCAGATTCGCTGCAACGTATTCCTGGTATTCAAATTAGGCGAAGTGCGGGTGAAGGGTCGACGATTAATGTTCGTGGTATGCCTCAAGTCACGACGCTTCTTAATGGCGAACAGTTTTTAAGTGCCGGTTCATTAACGAAGGTACAGCCAGACTTTACAGACATTCCATCAAGCATGGTTGGGGCAATGAATGTGATGAAGTCACCGACTGCAGACACACTGGCTGGTGGGATCTCTGGTACCGTTGATTTGCAAACGAGAAAGCCGTTTGATTTAGCTGAGGGATTTACTGGTGCTGCGTCAATTGAAGCTGCAAGGGGTTCTTACTCTAAAGAAACAGACCCTAAAGCCATGGTTTTCGCAGGCTACAACGCAGATAAGTTTGCGGTGTTAGCTACCTTATCAAAAGATGAAGTGACGCTGGCAAACTATCGTTTAGGTGCAACGAATCATGGTTGGGTTGGAGCTGTCCCTGAATCTGGGGAGTGTTGGTATTGTCCGCAAACAGATATGAATGGTGATGGTGATACAAATGATGCGGAGTACACGTACGTCAGCTATGGGATGGTTAATCGTTTTACTGAACGTGAAAGAACGGGGGCTAATGTTAGTTTTCAAGCCCAGCTATCAGACACATTCGAATTAAATGCCGATGTGTTTTATACCAAAATGGATGATGCAGATCGCCAGAGAGGGTTAATGGCTGACAATGCATGGGGCGGGCATTGGCAATGGCAAGATCAACATGATCCAATTAATCGAGGTGAAATATTAGCGTCGGGCCATAGCTTATATACTGCTCAAGATATTACTTTGAATGCCCCTCGTGTGGTTGCACACTCAGAAAGCCACACCAATAAAAGAAAATCGACCAACTACAATATTGAACTTGTTTACCAAGGTGACGGGCCTTTTTCAGCAAAAATGCGCTTGATTACAGCGGATGCGTCTCGAAATCATACCGAAAACGTTGCTCAAGGATATTTAACCAATGGTTTGGCGCATGGCCTTCGTCGTAATGAAGGGAATGGCCCGATAGCCGTGAACCCGGATGGGTATGGTCCAAATACAGTGCCTATGCGCTTTGATTTTACGGGTAAATATGCGACGTTAACGCCGCCGTCATCATTACAGGGTGAAGCATTTGGTTCTAATATTAATCGTTATTCCGTCACATCAACTTACTCGGAGAATAATTATGATGAAGACGCGTCCTTAGATGTATTGCGGTTGGATGGTGATTATGAGTTTGATACCGATCATTTAAATGCCATGCGTTTTGGCGTACGTTTTTCTGAGCGAGATATTTCACGAGATCAATATGTGCTATTGGCACCATTTAATAACCCTGTGGGTGAGGGGAGCGTTAATGTTATGTGGAAAGACCAAGGGTTAGCTGCTTTTGATACAGACGGAAGTGGCGGTACGCCAAGTGCCTCCGCAGGTGATTTAACCATGGGCCATGATAATCTGATCACTTTTGCGAGCTTACCTGAAGGCTGGGTGCAATCGGTTTCTGATTTTGGCCCTAATAGCATCGGTAGTATCTACTTTATTGATCCAAAGCAATTAGATGATCCTTTTGCTTTCCAAAATAGGTTTTATCCGGGAAATGTACGAGGCATGGTACCCGGCAGTTCATACAAAGTGACCGAGCAGACGCAGTCTCTTTATTGGCGAGCAGACTTTTCTGGGGATAATTACCGAGCTAATGCGGGTTTCCAATACATTAAAACTGATTTGGAAATAGCGCAAAACGTGATAGGAGAGTCTATTTGTACTAACTGCCCAGGCACCGTTGCCGAAGATGCTGGCGATGTGATCACAGATAAGTCTTTTTCAGATTTTTTACCATCGTTCAATTTAAGCGTTAATTTAAGTGATGATGTTGTCTATCGTGCTGCGTGGGGTAAGACAATGACAAAACTGGATCTTCAGCAAATTGCGGGGGGGTTAACCATCAGCCGTACTCGGGCGGGTGATGACTTGGCTGCTCGAGAAGGTATTTCTCCAGACTTACTTATAGCGACAAATGCTACGATGCAAGGAAACCCAGAGTTAAACCCTTGGCGAGCAGAAAATAGCGATATGGCTGTAGAGTGGTATTTCTCACCGAGTGCGATGGCGAGTATTGGTATCTTCAATATAAAATTGGCTTCATTCATTGAATCAAGTACTTGGTTGCAGGCTATGCCTGACGGTGATGAAGTCATTCGCAGAGAAGTTACCGTTAATGGCTTAGTTAATGGTGCTGGTGGCACCATGAGCGGTGCTGAATTTTCATATCAGCAAGCGTTCGACTTTTTACCTGGTATGTGGAGTGGGTTAGGGGCGTCTTTTAACTATACCTATAGCGATAGTGAAAGTGGTCGCACTGATTTAGATGGTGAAGCGCTGCCGTTAGAAGATAATTCTAAAGAATCTGCCAATGCAGTACTGTGGTATGAAAAATCAGGGTTTCAATTTAGATTGGCGGCTAATTACCGCTCTAAGCGCTTAGCTGAAATTTCGGTTCCTTATGGTATGGGTGATACGGCAATTTGGACTGAACCTACGACATACATTGATGTGTCAGCCAGTTATGAGGTAGATGATAATTTCACGGTGTTTATGTCGGGCAGCAATCTGACCGAAGAATATGAAACCAATTACGCACAGTGGAAAGATAATCGTATTTCTCAAAACATTTATGAGCGACGACTCACGTTTGGTCTTCGTGCACGCTGGTAAAAATATAAGGCTTAAAGTAAGTGCTGCATGGGCGGCACTTACTTTATAAACAATGCTTTATAGAGTAAAAAACTCCCAAACCTAAGGCAATGCCCCCCTTGAGTCGAGTGTTTGTATCTCTACGAATACGCTCTATCGCTATTGCCTTATCTAAATTTTGAGGTAGGAATATGAACGTGAAATATGGGATTGTGGTGTTGGTATTGATCACTTTTTTTATGGTGTCGTTTATGACCAATATTCTAGGTCCGATTTTTCCTGAACTCGTCGATGACTTTAATATTGGTATTACGTTGGCCGGCTTTTTTCCGTTTGCTTTTTTTGTTGCCTACGCAGTAATGTCAATTCCCGCTGGCTTGCTGGTGCAGGCGAGAGGGGAAAAACCGGTGATGTTACTCGCATTCACGTTGGCTGGCGCTGGGTCTTTGAGCTTTGCGTTGTCTCCATCTTTTTTGGTGGCTATGTTTGCGTTATTTACCATCGGGTGTGCGATGGCCTTGTTACAAGTTGCTATTAATCCGCTGTTACGGGTAAGCGGAGGGAGTAAGCATTTCGCGATGTACTCAGTACTTGCACAACTTATGTTTGGCGGTGCAGCGACCTTGTCTCCGATAGTCTATAGCTCTTTTGTTGAAGGGATTACGCTGAATAAAGGAGTTGGCCGCTTTTTTATCGGATTAGTGCCTAGCTCAATGGCGTGGCTCAGCATGTATTGGCTGTTTGCTGCTTTGTGCTTGGGGATGGTGGTTTATATTTTGTTCACTCCGATAGCAAAGGTTGACCGTAATTGTAATGAGTTACTTAGCGTAAAGCAGAGCTTAGCACTGTTGAAAAACCCGATAGTTGTAAAGTTTTTCTTTGCGATCGTCGCATATGTTGCTTTAGAGCAGGGTATTGCAAATTCAATTTCTTTGTTTTTACAGTCATATCATGGACTAGATGCGCACACTCATGGTGCGTATGCGGTGAGTCAGTTTTGGTTGCTGCTAACAGTAGGCTGTCTGATTGGATTATTATTCTTAAAGTTTTTTGATGCACAGAAGTTATTAATGATCTTTAGCATGGGTGCTGCTAGTGCTCTATTGCTTGCGCTATTTGGCAGTAAGTCAACGTCGCTGTTAAGTTTTTCGGCCGTCGGGTTCTTTTTATCTATTATGTGGTCGGTGCTGTTTTCACTCGCCCTTAACTCGATGCAAGTAGGCCATGGTGCAGTGGCAGGTATTTTGTGCACGGGGATTGTAGGAGGCGCTATTGCGTCTCCTATTTTAGGGTTGTTGAGTGAGCTGATTGGCTCTCAGCAAATTGCAATGCTGGTCTTGTTGATCCCACTTGGCTATATATTCAGTGTTGGCATATGGGCTAAACCCCTGATTAATAATCATACGGTGAGTTTATTTAATCGTCGAACAGAGGTGTCACAATCATTATGAGTGGTATTTTGTGTATTGATTTAGGTGGGACTAAAGTCCATGTTGCTGAGGTTTCTAATAATGGTCTTGGCACTGTACATCGTTATGATGTGCCTTCACAAGGTTCAAAGCAAGCGGTTTTAGCGTTCATTGAACAGATCATCGCAGCGCACCTAAGTGTGCGATGTATAGGTATTTCGATCGGCTTACCAAGCTGTGTAAGAGTCGCTGATGGCTATATTATAGAAACGGTTAATATTCCAAATTTTCATTCAATTTCATTGAAAGAGTGGCTATACAAGAAGTTCGCTTTACCGGTTGTGGTTCATAATGATGCTAACTGCTTTACATTTGGCGAGTATCAGTATGGGTCACATTTGCCGTGCAATAATTTGATAGGGATCACCTTAGGGACTGGGTTAGGTTCTGGGGTTGTGCTTAACGGAGAACTATATACCGGGAGTAATGGTTTTGCTGGAGAGTTTGGCAGTTTTACATATTTAGAAGGGATAGTAGAAGAGTATACCAGTGGACAATTTTTTAAGCAGTTGGGACTTGATGGCTCGCAAGAAGCAGAAAAAGCAAAGCTTGGAGATGCAAAATCGCAAGCTCTATTTAATCAATTTGGACAACACCTCGGCCATGCGATATCACTGATATTATTGGCATTTGATCCAGATAAAATTGTGCTTGGTGGCTCAGTTACGCAGTCTTTTTCGCTATTCAAAAGCAGTATGTTCTCATCTTTTGATGAGCATAGTCACGACATGCTTGTATCAGAAGTGTGTATTCAACCAAGTCGATTACAATATGCCCCATTGTTAGGGTCATTTGCTTTATTTTTTAATGCCCCCATGCTAAGGAAATATTAAATGGTTAAGTATTTAATAGTAGTGTTGTTTATTATTAGTTTTAACGCTTTGGCATTAGAGCAGGTCGATTTAGATAAAATGTCACGTCAGTTAGATGTGAAATATACACTCATAGAGGCAAATGCCACATGCCCTGCATATGTGACGCAGTGTTACTTATCTGAGCTTGCACTCACATTACCGTATGATCTGTTAGATAAGAGTTGGGTCATTTATTTTAGTCAACTCATGCCAATCATACATGGTTCAAATCAGCAGTTTGACATCACGCATATTAATGGCGATCTGCATAAAATTAGCCCATCAGAGTCCTTTACTGGGTTTATTGCTGGGAAAGCGCATAAATTACGGTTTTATACACAAAATTCACAGATTACCCGCTCGGAGTTTATGCCTAATTATCTACTATCAGACGCTAAGCAGGCGTTGGCAACGAAGGTTATTGTAAGTACTTTAGTGGATGAAGATACAACGACAGGTCTTGAAACTCAGCCCTACCTCGAACCGTTTACGACGTTATCACAACTAAGAACCAGTAAAAGTGACAAAACCCCTTGGATGGGGCCTCGTTATCACTTTGAAAATAGCCACAAACCACTTAAGACAAGCTTTCCTGAAGGGATCATTCCAAAGCCCAGCGCTATGCAGGTTACTTCTGATAAAAAAGTTGACCTGTCAGGCGGTATTCGCTTAGTACTTAATGGCATCAAGCGAGATCGTATTTCAGCCGCGCTAGGAAGAATGTCGACTGTTGGAATAAACGAGCGAGAAAGTGGAGTATTGCTTGATATCTCATTACGCAAAAAGAGTGGAACGAGGGATGAAGCTTACACTTTGCTTGTGACAGAAGCGGGTATATATATTACTGCTAACACAAGTTCAGGGGCTTTTTATGCACTGCAAAGCTTGATGGGGTTATTTGATGGTAAATCTTTACTCGTTAATGAAGTGGAGATTAAAGATAGCCCTCACTACGAATTTCGCGGACTACATATAGATACTGCTAGAAATTTTCGCTCTAAACAGTTCGTGCTTGACACCATCAAGCATATGGCTAGTTATAAATTAAATCGCTTACATTTACATTTGGCCGATGATGAAGGTTGGCGGTTAGAAATTGATGGATTGCCCGAGTTAACCGAAGTGGGAGGGTATCGCTGTTTTGATTTATCAGAACAAAACTGCTTATTACCGCAACTGGGCGCGGGGAACGATAAGGGGTCATCAGTAAATGGATATTACAATCGCCAAGACTATATTGATATTCTTCGTTATGCTGATAAGCATCATATTACGGTGATCCCATCGCTTGATATGCCCGGACATTCTCGTGCAGCCATTGTATCTATGGAAGCGCGATATAGGCGTTTAACTGCGCTTGGTAAGTATGAAGCAGCGCAAAAGTATCGTCTAGTCGACACTGATGACAAGACAGTATATCGCTCTATTCAACATTATAACGACAACACATTAAATGTCTGCTTGCCTCAGACCTATGCATTTATTGATAAAGTATTAAACGGTGTACAAGGTTTGCATCGCCAAGCGGGCGTGCCGTTAAATACGTACCATATTGGTGCCGATGAAACTGCTGGTGCTTGGTTAAATTCGCCCGCTTGTAAAACCTTGCTTAAGACCTACGGATCATTAAATGGTTATTTTATTGAACGTGTTAGCCAAATGGTGACTGCAAAAGGAGTACAAGTTGCGGCATGGAGTGATGGTTTAGGAGACGTACGTGTGCATAACATGCCTACGAATGTGCAAAGCAATGTATGGGGAACGTTGGCCGAGGGCGGACATGTAGTTTCACATGAACATATTAATAGAAAGTGGCAAGTCGTTATTTCTAACCCTGATGTAACCTATTTTGATTTCCCATATACATCACATCCTATGGAGCGGGGTAATCACTGGGCGACGAGAGCGGTAGATACTCGTAAGGTGTTTGAGTTTATGCCTGATAATTTACCAGCCCATGCAGAGGTTTGGCGAAATAGCCGTTATCACCATTACGAGGCGAACGATACTCAAAGTGGGCTAAACGAAGGAGTTACGGCTGCGGGTATTCAAGCACATTTATGGTCTGAAATGATCCGCACAGACAAGCAAGCCGAGTACATGTTATACCCGCGTTTACTGGCGTTTGCCGAGCGGGCATGGCATAAACCCAAATGGGCATTGGAGTATAAAAAAGGGCGTATATATAGCGTATCTTCCGAGTATTTTGACAAAACAGCACAATTAGAAAGAGACGCTGATTGGCAGCGTTTTATTAGTATTTTAGGCTACAAGGAATTACCAAAGCTCGCCAAAGAAGGTGTTTTCTATCGTATTCCACATGTTGCTATTGGGTTGCATAAAAACGGAGAAATGATCTTTTTCACCCCTATACCAGGGTTTGATATTGAAATAAAAACGGCGCAAGGCTGGCAACCAGCACACGGAGGTATTCCTTTAGCTCACCTGCGAGCTGTACGTGCAAGAAAAGGGGATCGAGTGGGTAGAACACAATTAATGCACAATCACTAATATACCGGTATGGAATAAAAGGCGTTGTGTTCACATTTGCAGCATTAGGAGAACGAAGCCGCTGGCCTAACAGTGTGCTTCGTTTCTCATGCTAGATAACTTGATTCGTCAATGTGGCCCCTATGTTAACTTCATAGAGGTTACTGATGGTTACTTGAGCTATTTGGCTGAGCGCTTCTTGAGTAAAGAACCCTTGGTGACCAGTTATGAGTACATTAGGAAAACTAACTAAGCGGGTAAAAATGTCATCTTGAATTATTTCTGAACTACGGTCTTTGAAGAAAAGCTCAGACTCTTGCTCATAAACATCGAGCCCTAAATAACCAATTTTGCGACTTTTTAGTGCCTCAATACAGGCCTTACTATCAATCAGTGCTCCTCGGCTGGTATTTATTAACATCACACCGGATTTCATTTTGCTAAAAGCGTGTGCATCCAACAAGTGAAACGTGGCGTCGTTTAAAGGACAATGCAGGCTGATAATATCACTTTGGGCAAGAAGCATGTCGAATGTAACTTTGGTATAACTTCCTTCCCCAATATTTGGATCGAACACCAATACGTTTGCCCCAAAGCCATTTAATATTGAGATCAGTGCTTGGCCTATTTTACCTGCGCCAATAATGCCAACGGTTTTATTGTGCAGGTTAAAGCCTAATAAGCCATTGAGATCAAAATTGTCTTCTCTCACACGGTTATAAGCTTTATGTGTTTGACGGCTTAACGTGAGTATAAGTGCAATACAATGCTCAGCGACAGCTTCAGGGCTATAGGCGGGGACTCTGACAACTTTAATATTGAGAGCGTTTGCAGTGTGGATGTCGACGTTATTAAATCCGGCGCACCTTAGCGCAACTAAACCTACCCCAAAGTTCGCGAGTTGGCTCAGGATCTGTTCACCAACATCATCATTTACAAAGACACAGACCGCATCAAAACCTTCACACAAAGACACTGTTCGTTCAGACAAAGACTCACTAAAATAGGTAAGTTCTAAACTTGGGTAAGATGATAGCGCGGTATCAAAAAATGGCTTTTCATAATTTTGCGAACTGAATAGGGCGATCTTCATTATATAAATAGCTCTCTATAACCGGTTTTAGGGTTTCTGGTTTGGTGCGAGGGGCATATCTTGAGACGAGCTCACCTTCAGAGTTTACTAAGAACTTAGTAAAGTTCCACTTAATTGCGCGGTTTTGTGCGATGCCTCGCGTGTTCGATTTTAAATAATTAAACAATGGATGGGCATCGGGTCCGTTGACTTGGACTTTGTTACAAACAAGGAAGCTCAGGTCAAAATGACTGTTGTAAAACTCTTTTAGCATCGCATCTTCTAATGGTTCATTACGACCAAATTGATTACAGGGAAATGCTAAGATTTCAAGGCCTAATGGCTTATATTTTTTGTAAATTCTTTCTAAAGCACTGAGTTGACCAGCAAAGCTACATTTACTTGCTATGTTTGTGATCAAAACAGGGTTACCTGCCAATTGCTTAAGTGAAAGTGTTTCGCCATTTAGCAACTGAACGCTGTATCGATGAATTGTTTCCATTTTACGCATACTCCTTCACGGGCATGTTGTAAATTAGTGTTTTTAATACCTAATTTGTGTTTTAAATTTGCTATACGCCAATTGATTGGGGTATAAAATCTCCATTGTTAATACCATATCAGCGAAATAGGACAGAATTATGTCAATCAAAGTGGCATTTATCGGATTAGGGGTAATGGGTTATCCAATGTCTGGGCATTTGGCCCAAGCAGGGTATGACGTAACGGTGTATAACCGAACAACACAAAAAGCACAAACATGGGTTGAACAGCATGGAGGCAACTATGCAGAAACACCGAGACAAGCGGCAATCGGTGCACAGTTTGTTTTTATGTGTGTAGGTAATGATGACGACCTTAGATCTGTTGTGTATGGCGATGAAGGCGTTTTAGCGGGTATGGCAGCAGACTCTATCTTAGTGGATCATACAACAACCTCAGCTAAAGTGGCGCGCGAAGTCGCTGTGAATGCAAAAAAATCAGGTGTTCACTTTATTGATGCACCAGTGTCAGGTGGTCAAGCAGGTGCTGAAAATGGGGTGTTAACGGTGATGGCAGGTGGTGAGCAAACCTGTTTTGATAAAGCGCAACCAATCATGGCTGCATTTAGCCGTTTTAGTCAATTACTTGGTGAAGTGGGGAGTGGTCAAACGTGCAAAATGGTCAATCAAATTTGTATTGCTGGTGTGGTACAGGGATTGGCTGAAGGTTTGCACTTTGCTAAACAAGCGGGACTTGATGCTGAAAAGGTTGTTGAAACCATTTCTAAAGGGGCCGCAGGGTCTTGGCAAATGGAAAACCGTTATAAAACCATGAGTGCGGGTGAATACGAATTTGGTTTTGCGGTTGATTGGATGCGCAAAGACCTAGGTATTGCGCTTGATGAAGCGCGCAGCAATGGTGCGACATTACCGGTAACTGCATTGGTTGATCAGTATTACGCAGATGTGCAAGCATTAGGGGGCGGGCGTTTTGATACATCAAGTCTGCTGGCTAGGTTAGATGCTATCCATAATAAAAATGGTTAAGCTCGAGTAATAAATAAGGTAACAGAGTAGCTTGACACTTTGTTACCTTACTCCTAATTTGCGTTGATTATGTTAGCCCCAATAATAATTAAACACGAGTTGCACTTCATTATGGTTTTGCTGTTTAAAGATGAGCCTTAAATCATTGTTATCGTTTAATTGAAAAGAAGCTTCAAAATTTAATATAGGGTCTGAATTAAAGTCAGACTTAACAGAACTTCGAAAAGCCAGTTTGTCAGATACTCGACTGAGTATACCTAATTCAATACCAGGTATAACACGCCAATTATGTTCATTCTTTCCTATCTCTACGTTGGCAAGTGCGTATATTATACTCGAGGTTTTAACGCGCTTTGAATAACCACCACCTGTGCTTAACCCACCAAAATAGCATGAATGACAATCGAGATAGGATCTTTGAAAGCCAACGTTTAGCTGCCAAGCCCAATTACCATCAGGGAGAGTTTCTGCATAGCTAGGGTTGAAGGACTCCAAATCAATAATGTCTAGTTTTCGCACTTTAAGTTGGCTCTTGTTGTTCACTTCAAGCTCAATGTCAATCATTTCTAAATTAGAAAACTTTACACGGGCAGTATCTGGATTTAAAGCATCAAAATAAGTCAGCCGAAATCCGAGTGTAGCAGCATTGATATCATGACTAGACAAAACACCAGCGCTAAGCTTGGAAGCGTTTTGTGCTGTGTGGGGGGCTGATACATTTGGCTTAATGCTATTAGACGGTGTTGTCAGGCCAATGGGCAACTTAAAACGGTAGTTGATAAGTTTTTTCTTTAAACTTTGATGAAACTCAATACCCTCTTGTTCGGTGATTTTTAATTGGACGAATGACATTAAGGTTTCAAGTACATGCTTTTTTTGTTCGATTGTAAGCAATTCATATTTATCATCCTCAAACAAAGCAGGCTGCGTATATAGTTGGCCCACTAACTCTTTCAATGGTTCAGAAAGTAGGGTGTAGCTGCGATGGAACTCACTGCTTTTTGAAGGCGTATATTTGATCTCTCTAACGAGGGGGTGGTTCTGATAACGTGCGCTAGATAATTTCTTAAAAATAGTACTCGGAATAACCCAAGGCGTAAGATTATGAGTCAGTGTTTTACCAGTCACGACTTCAATGACTTTGGCGATATGATAAGCACAATTTTCGTCGATAAAATAATAATCAAATCGTTGCTCTATGAGCTCCCAAACATGCTCTAAAAGAAATTTAGTTTCGCTTTCTGATAATGATAATTCATATTCCCACAGGTCTCGCAGTTCGGTTGATGCATAATTATGGTGATGAGTGTAAAAGAGTTGGTCGCTAAAGCCTGCTGAGTAGCCACCGAATATGCCTTTGACTATGTAAGAAACACCATTCTCTTGTTCAGGAACCAATGCGCCGTAATTAATACTGTGATCGAGTAAGTGTGTACCATATGTGTTTGATTTATTGAATTTCAATAGCATATGGCCATACAGAGAAGCAGGGTTGCTCATATAACCAGACGCGAAAACTAAGCTGACTGAATCGACACTTTCCGCTTTTTTCCAAGTTTCAAATTTATTACAAATAGGTTTTTTAGGTAGTTTAATCCCTTGAGATTTGAGCCACCTAGTACGAGCTGGGAATTTACATTGTAGGTTAGGGTTGCGAGACAAGTTATGTATCGTGAGGGATAACTCTCGACGCGCGGAAACATCACCTGCCGAAAAATAGAACCCATCTGACTTGATATAAAACGTGTCACTCTCGGTATTATAGTGCAGTAGCCTTAGCCATTGTTCATGGTGTGATAAGGCGTCAAGATCATATGCTTTAGTTGTGATACTAAGCAAAAGAAAGAATATAGCAGTGAATAAGTGGGTAAAGTTCATATTGGAAAATAAACGGGCTTAAAGCCCGTTTATCTAATAATTAGCTAGCGCTGCACTGACGAGTAAAGTCAGTTGCAATGTTTTGCTCAACTAAGTTATACAGGCCTTCTGCAGTGCGAGTTGCTTGCTGTGCAAAATCACCGCGAACGGCAGCAACGATTTGTGAGTGTGATGCAATGTCACAACCACGTACTGATAGCATTGCTGAGATATACTCACCTTCACCCTGAGCAATCTCTTGTTCTAATGATGGGTAAGTTTGCTTGATAAACATTGCTGTTTTTACATTTGTACCACTACAATCTTCAGCTGAAGAGATCTTGGTAGAAATAGCGGTTGTACCTAAATCCCAAATGATGTTTGAAACTGCAGCTGCCGCTCCGTTATTAGGAAATACCATCGCGCCGATACCACAGTCCTGCCAAGGGTTTACTTGATTAGCTTGGGCTGACTGAGAGGTGACTGTACCTAGGACCGCGATTGCAAGGAAACGTTTTATCATTTTTATATCTCTTCAAATATTAAGTATAATTTACAAATGCGGCATGATAATTTGTCTCTTTTAAATATACAAGAAATAAAAACTTTAAATTAATAAGCATAATTTTAAAGGAAGTACTTGTCATCAGAGTAAAGAAAAAGATTATGGAATAATGATTGAACTTATATGAGCTTTTTCATTTTAAAAATATTAATAACAGGTATTTGAAAGAAATATTATGGGTAGGTCGCCCGCAATATCTCTATGCTAGTGTGCTTATACTTCAAATCCTGACATAAATCGATTGAGCTCATTTGTCTGATGATACAGGCCATTACTAGATGAGTTAGCACTTTCTACCAAAGATGTGTTTTTCTGAATAATATTATCCATCTGCTTTATGGCGACATTAATTTGACCAATGCTATTTGACTGCTCAGTACTTGCAAGTGCGATATTACTCATGAATTTCGATAATTATTTATACTATCAACGATGTCGCTGAGGGTTTGACCTGATTCAGTGACAAGCTGAAAACCGTGGTCAACTTTAATTGTGCTATCATTTAATAATGCTGATATTTCTTTTGATGCATTGGCACTGCGTTGTGCCAGTTCTCGCACTTTTACTGCGACAACCGCAAACTCTCTGCCGGACTCACCGGCACACACAGCTTCAACTGCGGCATTCAATGCCAATAAATTAGTTTGAAAAGCAATGTCGTTTATCACTTCGATAATATTCGATATCTCACTGGAGCTGTTACTTATTTCCTTCATAGCACTCACTGTAGAATGGACAAGTTCACCACCTTGCTGTGCTTGTTTATCGGCTTTATTAGCCAGAGAACTCGCAGAGTGAGCATCTTTTGAGTTGACTGTAACTGTATCGGTTATATCGTTCATGGATGCGGTTGTTTGTTATATAGAAGCAGCTTGTGACTCAGTTCTTTCACTTAAGTCATTCATCCCAGACTTTATACTACTGGCTGAGTTATTTATTGTGTTAGCTGTGATGCGGATCCGACTGACCATTTTGGCATAAATGATCCCTCCTTACTGTGAAGTGAGCATAACGGGCGCTGCGGCATTATCCAGAGCTTGCTTTGTTCTGTTATTCTCCAGGGCTTGAACTTTTTGCAGCGCCATTTTTTGTTTGAGATCTTCAGTCATGTTGAGCAAGTTTTGTTGCATAGTCGCGAGGTTTGCTAACAGCAAACCAAGCTCATCTTTTTTATGCCCCAAATAAATTATAACGTTTTCATATACTCGACTAATTGCCATTTTTGAATATCAGTCAGGGCTGTGCCGTAGTCATGCCCAAGGTTAGAGTTGCCTTTTTGCGGTTGTCCGTTCTTATCATTGACCCGAAATAAGTTTAAACCTGTATGTGTCTCGTATCCTACATTAACAGGATCGAATTCACGGCTTCCAACCCAGAACTCAGCTAAGCGCTTTTCAGGTATTTGTAATAGCTCCCATAAATTTGCAACAGATCCGTTGTGTAAATAAGGCGCTGTCGCCCAAATGCCATTGAGAGGCCTACCTTTGTAAACACCATTGTCTAGTGTGCCATCTTGACAGTCAGTCTCAATAACCTGCGCTTTTTTATTGCGCGCAGCCAAGTGTTCGGATATTAACTGTTTAAATTCTGCTAGCCCACTGATTTTCTTGCCGTCGTCAGTTGTACGCTCTGCAATATTACCGGCTTTAAGTGCGAGTGGAATATCTTTGAGCACTAGACCTACTACACCATTCACTGGAATATCAATGGCATTGTCTATTTCATCGAATTTATCGCCAATCAAGATACGTTCTTTGGTTCCCTCTAGAATAAGAGTTTTTGCCATATGACAAGACGCATTGTATGCTGTGACTGGATCGGTTTTAAGCTCAGAAATTGGCGTTTGGTTTGCGATGTATCTTTTTAACTCATCTTCTCGTGGGATCACCTGGTGGCAACTAGCACACTGTGCTTCATAGAGAACGGCACCTTTGGCTGCTTTGTCATTGTCTATGGCAGGAAAGTAATCTAATGGCCATTGTGGCGAGCGAAGGGTTTTAACCCAAGACTCTAAATATCCTAAGCCCATAATATCAACCGTTGATGAGTAGCGTACTTTCTTGCCCCATAAACGCTGCCAAAAGGGCGCTTCTTTGATCTCTAAACTGCCAAAGACTCCGACAACTTCACCGATGTTACGTACTAGCGGGCCAATTATGGGGGTATTAGGTGCTGAGGCATTCCATTGAACAACATCAGATTGGTGTGTTCCCCATAGAAATGGATAAGACACCGGACCTGTTGGCGTATTTTTGTTACTTAACTCATGCAACGCAAACGCGGTGCCTGCATTTTGTATATTACCAAATGCGTCTAACCGAGCATAGCTGGTGAAGTCTTCAGGGTAACCAGGAGGAAGTTGATTCACATTTTGTCTGTTAGTAGAGGCGAGCGCCACGTTTTGTAAGCGATGTTTTAGCTTAGTGATGGCGCTAACGGTGCTATTTTTTCCTAATACATTTATAGCAAAGCGTTGAAACTTGACATCGTCTGCTAATGTTTTATCCATGGCCTCTATGAGCTTTTTAAAGAAAAGTACAAAGTTACCTAAAGTCGGTGCGCCTTCAATTAATATTTTTGTGCCTTGGTAGTCTAATTGGTTCGTGTGGCACGCAGCACATGTCATACCGACCCAGTTCTCACCGGTCGTTTGATTACTATGCAGTGCGAAGCCGATGGGAAGACCACCAGGGTTCGCTTCTGAGGCCGGCATAGGTAGGTAGCGAAGCATTTCCATATGTTCTGAGTGGCGAAATAATTGTTGGCTATCGGCTTGTTCAAGCCATACAAACCAGTCATAGGGGATGATCTGCGCGCCTTGATTAGTGAACCAAAAATTCTGTCTTGTTTTTTCACTCCAGCCTTGGTCTAGCCATACTCGCTGAATATCATCCCCCTGTGCAGGGGTAATCTCAGGCGGTGAACTTGCTACTCTAGGTGGCTGTGTGCTACAACCAATGGCTGTGACGAGGCCAATTAAGCTGAAAGTAATAACCAAGCGTAATTTGCTCATTGCGTATTTCCTTACTTGATGAATTTCGCATAGCATAGAAGGCGATACTAAAATAGGCCATTACAGTAAATTACAGGGTGTTAACGTTGAGGTACTTAAAAATGAAAAAGGCGCAGCAAGGAGATTTAAGAAAGCGCAAGCCAAGCATTACTTGGCTTGCGTGTCGCGTTTATTTAAAAGTAAGCGCGTAAACCCAGTTTAAGGTTGCGCCCAGGAAGTGGTGCCTGATCTTTGATAAACGAGCTGTGCACAAAACCAAGCTCATCAGTTAAGTTATCGATATTTGCATATCCTACAAAGTCTATACCTTGCGCTTCAAAGTCATATCGAAGGCTGGTATCGATTAGGGTATACCCATTAGTTTGGGTTTCATAGCTGGTAATATTAGACTGACTATTGTAACGAGTAATAGTCATATTTGCTTTCCAACCAGCATGTTCAAATTCGTATTTTACACCAAACTTGTTACTAGGAATACGCGGCAAATATTGATCATTATCTAGTTTGGCAGTCAGTGAATCCGCAAATACTTTTACGCGATTTTTATCGTTAATTCGATAGTGCGCATCAAGTTCAATACCATATAATTCTGCATCGTTACTTACAAACTTAAAGACAGGTGAGGCACCTTCATGAAAGTGGTCTGCTTCTTCTAAACCATGCTCTGCGGTATACATTAAACCGGTATTTTGCTGGTAGTAGTAGTTGGCGATATCGTTGTAGAAAACATTGACGGTATAACCAAAATCACCCATGAAACGGCGAACACTAAAGTCGATATTTGTCGCAGTCTCTTGTTCTATGGTTTGTGGTTCAAAATGGATTTCACCCTCTTCGATTTCATAGCCCAGGCCTAGTTCATACGTACCAGTCGCAATGTGTGTACCATTTGACAATAACTCAGCTGTGAGTGGTGCACGCTCTGAACGAGAAAGGTTAACCGAAAAATTATGCCCTTCCGCAAAATTATACACGCCGCCAATTGAAGCACTGAAGTTAGTCATGTCTAATTCATAGGCAATTGTTTCAAACTCGCCGTGGTCGTCATGATCATCATGTCCATGGTCGTCGTGATCATCGTGCCCGTGGTCGTCATGATCATCATGCCCGTGGTCGTCATGATCGTCATCGTGGTGCGACTCATTTGTGACTAAGCTAGATAGCTGAAAATCTTCAATACGTGCGCCAAGCTCTAGGGTAAAGTCACCAAATGTACGTTCTTCAAGTAAGAAAAGAGCGTGAGACTTAGTTTCAGTAGCTGGGGTGAACGCTTCAGCCCCTTGCGCTTCATAATCACTGTCTGAGTAGTGGTAACCAATGATACCATGCCACTCACCAATACGATGCTCTACACCTGTGCGTAATTCAGTGGTTTTGTTTTTAAATGTTGTACCAATAGCACCATGTTCAATTTCACTGTGCTCATAATCTGTATAGCCAGCTCTTACATTAATCGATTCAATCCACTGATTATGTAGTGAGTAATTGAATAGAGCCTGCCAACGATCTTGCTTTACACGCGCATAAACAGCTTCTTCAGTATGCTCATCAGCATGATCATCGTGGTCATCATGTGCATCACTGTCGTGGTCATCGTGGTCATCGTGGTCATCATGCCCGTGGTCATGATCTTCATGACTGTGAGCTGGGATCCCATAATCAGTTTCAATGCGCCCAAATGCAAGTCCCAATGTTAAATGGTCATTTACGTAACTTGTACCAAAGTTCACTTGCTGTGAATCAATATACGTATTATCTACCTTATTGGCTGTTTCTGGTGCTTCTTCATGGTGGTCGTCATGATCTGCTTCAGAACCATGGTCGTCATGGTCGTCGTGATCATCATGATGGTCGTCTTCACCGTGCTCGTCGTGTGGCAGGTTAAACTGTGGCGTCTCGTAATCTCCGCCTTTTCTACTTACACCATCAAAGTGAAAGTTGAACCCTTCATGACCCGCTTCAAGCACTGCAGCATAAGTATTGGTATTTGATACCGTATCGTGGCTATATTCGGCTGCACCAGATAGTGACTCGATGATATCAGTAGGAATACGGTTATCGACAACGTTAACAACACCACCAATGGCGCCAGAGCCATATAATAATGTGGCAGGGCCACGTAATACTTCAATTTGTTGTGCAGATAAACTTTCGTTAGTGTTCGCGTGATCAGGACCTACACGTGACGCATCGCTACTATCTAAACCATTTTGCGTAATTTTTACTCGTGGACCATCTAAGCCACGAATAATTGGGCTTGAAGAAACCGGGCCAAAATAACTTGAGTTGATACCTGGTTGACCTTTTAAAGTTTCACCAAGTGTTGGTTTAGCTGCATTTTTTAGTTCATCTCCTGCCAGTACTGTTACTGGAGAAGCCATTTCAACGTTATTCTTGTGTAACGCTGATGCATAAACCACAATACTTTCAACTGAACTTGGCTTCAGGGTAACCGTAACATAGCCGTTGTTTGTGGTAACATCTAAGCGAGCATCTAAGTAATTATTTTTGGTAATATGAAGTTGTGAGTCGGCATCTACATTTATGGTGAATTGACCACTTTTATCTGTTGTTACTGATTGACTTTTACCATGCAAGTGTACCTTTGCACCGCTTACTGGCTGATTATTTTGGTCGAGTACTTTACCTTTAATATCTGCGGCTAGTACGTTACTAGAGAATAGCGCAGTAAGAATTGCACTGCTGATCAGGGATTGCTTCATCATAATTTATTAGACACTAACGTTGAGGTTGAAATAACTTGCAATAATATAACACCACATATATGACAGTTCAATGATGTTATACTATAGCTCGAAAGATTTTTGCTAAAATCGACACAAAGTCTATAGTTAATTCGTGGCAGGTTAGGAAAATTGACATGACTAAACCTTTCGTCTTCAAAGCACGTGTGAATGTGGCTGATCTATTTCATCATGCTAATCATCAAGAGGTGTTTACGACGGCATTACAAAAGTCAGAATCGCTTGCGCATTTTGTGTTAAAAATAGTGGGTTTGTGTGCCATTTCTTATGAACAAAGTGCGCATTTAAACACACACTCCGACAGACAAAAGCCAGATGTATGGCTTGAAGATGATACTGGGTATATAACCCTTGCGTTGTATGCCAGTGAGCTAGAACTAGAAGAGATCGCAAGAGTGGCAAAGTTATTTGGCAAAGTGGTGATATTATCGAAGCAGAATCCAACGTGGTTTAGTGAAATATCTGAACGCATACACATAGTGGAAAATGTGAGTATCTTCTCTTTAGAGCCGCAATTTGTCGAGTCATTAAGCGGCGCTTTGAGTCGCAGCCTGCATTGGGATGTTGTAATTGAGCAGAACCAACTGAGTGTTAGTGATAAAAATGATTATTACGAAACACAGGTAACTCAGCTGGTGTAATTGCCCAGTTTATTGACAGGCTATGTAATACATACTCGGTCTTAAAGAAGCGTAATCTTTATATCTGTAAGAGGGCGCGAGCAACATAGTAATACTTCACCTTCTCTAACGAATGCTAATGGCTCTTGAATATATGCAATTTTCCCGTCATTGAGTTGCGCTCGACAAGCACCACAAAACCCTTCACGACATTGGTATTGTACATCAATATTAGCGGCTTCTAGAGTATGCAGTAAAGTAGGGGATTGAGCCGCAAACTCTAGCGGCTCATCAACATCATTTATGGTGATCTTTGAACAAGGCTTTTCAACCATTATAAATCAAAATCACCAAAATCAGATGCGTCTACTTTAGCGTCGATTTGACCAACAAGGTAAGAACTAATCTCAGCTTCTTGGGGAGCAACTTGCACGTTATCAGAAATTAGCCAAGCATTGATCCAAGGGATTGGGTTTGACTTGTTTTCAAATTGTGTGGGTAGTCCAACAGCCGTCATACGTGTATTTGTTATATATTCTACATACTGGCACAAAATGTCTTTGTTCAAGCCAATCATAGAGCCGTCTTTGAATAAGTATTCTGCCCATTCTTTTTCTTGCTCGGCGGCTTCAACAAACATCGCAATGGCTTCTTCATGACACTGCGCTGCTACAATGGCCATTTCTGGGTCATCTTTGCCTTCTTGCATAATATTAAGTATATGCTGTGTACCAGAAAGATGTAGGGCTTCATCACGCGCAATAAGCTTGATGATTTTTGCGTTGCCTTCCATTAATTCACGCTCAGCAAAGGCAAAAGAACAAGCGAAGCTGACGTAAAAACGAATTGCTTCTAAAATGTTCACTGACATGACGCAAAGGTAAAGTAACTTCTTCAGCTCAAATAAACTAATAACAACGGTCTTACCATTGATCTCGTGTTTACCCTCACCATATAAGTTAAATATAGAAACCTGCTCAATTAATACATCGTAATAACGTGTAACCGCGTCAGCACGTTCATTAATTTTGTCATTACTTACTATGTCATCAAATATAAGCTCAGGCGACTGAGTAACATTACGAATGATGTGCGTGTAAGAACGGCTGTGAATTGTTTCGCTAAATGCCCATGTTTCAATCCAAGTTTCTAACTCAGGAATAGAGACGATAGGAAGCAAAGCTACGTTAGGCGAACGACCTTGAACACTGTCTAGTAGCGTTTGGTATTTCAGGTTACTTAAAAATATGTGTTTTTCATGCTCAGGGAGCGCTTGAAAATCGATTTTGTCTTTACTAACGTCAACTTCTTCAGGTCGCCAAAAGAATGAAAGCTGTTTTTCAATAAGCTTTTCAAAAATCGGGTATTTTTGTTGATCGTAACGAGACACATTAACAGTTTGGCCAAAAAACATTGGCTCCTTTAATTGGTCGTTGTGTTTTCTGCTAAACGTAGAATAGGACATAGTTAATACTCAATACTATAGAGAGCGGGCTGAAGGCCCGCTAAAACTTAAATTTTACACGCGCCGCCTTCACAGCCATCATCTTCAACTTCCGGTTTCATCTCGTCATGAGAGTCAGAAGCACCATCACGGGTGTTATGATAGTAAAGCGTTTTTACACCTAGTTTGTATGCAGTTAGCAAATCTTTAAGCAACAATTTCATTGGTACCTTGCCGCCTTCAAATTTATTCGGATCGTAATTGGTGTTTGCTGAGATCGTTTGGTCAACAAACTTTTGCATGATCCCGACAAGTGCAAGGTAACCATCGTTAGACGGAATATCCCAAAGCAACTCGTAGTTATCTTTTAATCGTTCGTACTCTGGTACTACCTGCTTTAAGATCCCATCTTTACTGGCTTTAACACTGATATGGCCGCGAGGTGGCTCAATACCATTGGTCGCATTTGAGATTTGCGATGATGTCTCAGATGGCATTAGAGCTGATAGTGTTGAGTTACGCATGCCATGCTCTTTAATGCTGGCACGTAGCGCGTCCCAATCAAGTTGTAATGCTTTATCACATACTTTGTCTAGATCACGTTTATAGGTGTCTATTGGCATAATGCCTTGAGAGTAGGTGGTTTCATTAAATAATGCACATGCACCGCGTTCTTTTGCCAGCTCATTTGACGCTTTCATTAGGTAATATTGAATGGCTTCAAATGTTTGGTGTGTGAGGCCATTTGCGCTGCCATCAGAGTACTTAACACCATTTTTTGCAAGGTAATATGCGTAGTTAATTACGCCTATTCCGAGTGTTCTCCTACCCATTGTCGCAGTATGGGCTGCAGGGACTGGGTAATCTTGGAAATCAAGCAAGTTATCCAGTGCTCTTACTGCAAGATCGGCAAGCTCTTCAAGCTCATCTAATGACTCAAGTGCGCCTAAGTTAAATGCAGACAATGTACATAACGCGATTTCGCCTTCTGCATCATTGACGTTATTAAGTGGCTTGGTCGGTAACGCGATTTCTAAACATAAGTTAGATTGACGAATTGGTGCAACCTTTGAATCAAACGGACTATGGGTATTACAGTGATCTACATTTTGCAGGTAGATACGGCCTGTACTTGCACGCTCTTGTGCAAACATAGAGAACAGCTCAATCGCTTTAATACGCTTTTTACGAATTGACTCATCTTGCTCATATTGAGCATATAGTGAATCAAATTTATCTTGATCTTCAAAGAATGCATCGTATAACCCAGGTACGTCTGATGGGCTAAATAATGTAATGTAGTCGTCTTTGATCAAGCGACTGTACATTGTCTTATTAAATTGCACGCCGTAGTCAAGGTGACGAACGCGGTTTTCTTCTACACCGCGGTTATTTTTCAGAACTAGTAAGTTTTCAACTTCTAAATGCCACAGTGGGTAGAATAATGTTGCCGCACCACCACGCACTCCACCTTGCGAACAGCTTTTAACTGCTGTTTGAAAGTGCTTGTAAAATGGGATACATCCGGTGTGGTAAGCTTCGCCATTACGGATTGGGCTACCTAGAGCACGAATACGGCCTGCATTAATACCAATTCCTGCGCGTTGGCTTACATATTTTACGATTGCTGATGACGTTGCGTTGATAGAATCAAGGCTATCACCACATTCAATGAGAACACATGAGCTAAACTGACGCGTAGGGGTGCGTACACCGGCCATAATAGGTGTCGGTAATGATATCTTGAATAAAGAAATAGCATCGTAAAAACGTTTGATATAGCTAAGGCGTGTTTCTTTTGGATAATCAGAGAACAGGCTTGCTGCAACTAAAATATAAAGAAACTGAGCGCTTTCATAGATTTCACCTGTTACGCGGTTTTGAACTAGGTATTTTCCTTCAAGCTGCTTTACTGCGGCATAACTAAAATTTAAATCGCGAGTATGGTCTAAATATTCATCTAATTGATCAATTTCTTCTTTGGTATAATCAACCAAGAGATGTTGGTCATAGCGCTTATCTTCCACCAACTTTGTAATGTGATCATAAAGGCGAGGAGGTTCAAATTGCCCGTATGCTTTTTTACGTAAGTGGAATATAGCCAATCTGGCAGCAAGGTATTGATAGTCTGGTGACTCTTTATCAATAAGATCTGCGGCAGCTTTGATGATTGTTTCATGAATATCTTCAGTACGAATACCATCATAAAACTGGATATGTGACTTAAGTTCAACTTGCGACACAGATACATTATTTAGACCTTCCGCAGCCCACGTGATAACGCGGTGGATTTTATCTAAATCGAGCGGCTCTTTACGACCGTTTCTTTTACTGACAGATAGCTGTTGGTTCATAGTTGCGCCTGTATTCTCTCGGAATGTGTATTTTTATATTAATGGCTGAGACAAAGAAGCATATAAAGCATTGCTTAGCTTTTAACCACTATATATGGTGGAAGTGCCCCTGCGGATCACAAGATAGTGGGGTTATCGCAATTTTGCAATAGAACAACGCACTCTCAATTGTGGATAACTTAGGGATAATTGCATTGTGTTAGTGCTTATTAACCTTTGAGGTTTTATACGCTCAGCCACCATAAAAAAATCAACCAAGAGAGGACTATTTTTTATTAAATTGAAAAAAAAAACTGACTGATTTTTTTATATGCAGCTTGGTGTAAAAATACAGACAAGGCACAACATATGGTGCCTTATCTGTTTTAGTACTACTAAATATGCTTAAGTAGTGCTTCTGGGTTAGTAAGATTGAGATCTGCACCCCACGACAATGCAATGCTCTTACTTGGAATATAGCCCCACAATGCTGTAACTGATCGCATTTCTGCGGCACGGGCTGCTTGAATGTCTCTTTCTGCGTCCCCAACATATACACAATTACGTGCATCAACCTTTAATTGTGCAGCCGCATGCAATAATGGTTTAGGGGAGGGTTTCGCTTCATCCAAAGTATCCCCACAAACGATCACTTGAATGTGAGCTAACTCTGGTATTTTGGTGAGCAAAGGAAGCGTGAGAAAGGTCGGCTTGTTGGTCATAATTGCAACTGAAATACCTTTGCTTTCTAGCCCCTCAAGCAATGCGTTTACACCATCAAAGCAATGACTATGGACGGCAATATTTTGAGCGTAATGATCTAAGACTTGTTGACGGAGTAACGCTTGGTCAAGCTTCTCTAGCTCTGTGCCAAAGCCCACTTCCAATAACGCTTTAACGCCATTAGAGATTGCAGGGCTGTAGCGTTCCTTAGCTACTTGGGCAAAGCCGTGTAAGCTCAGAGTGTGGTTTAACGCAGCACCTAAATCATCGCAAGTATTGAGTAAGGTACCATCTAAATCAAATATTACGGCTTCGGTCATGCTAGCTTCTCAAAATGAAGAATGTAATTAACACTGACATCATTGGTGAGTGTAAACGTTTGGCCGATTGGGTTGTAATTAATACCAGCGCTTGCGCGTACTTTAAGGCCGTTTAGCTCTGCCCAGCTGATGAGTGTTGAGGGGCGAATAAATTTGTCGTGATCGTGTGTGCCTTCAGGGACTATTTTAAGCAATTTTTCTGCCCCGACGATCGCGAGTAAATAAGCTTTTGTGGTTTTATTCAATGTCGAAAAGAAGACGCTAGCGCCGGGTTTAGCCAATTGTGCCACGGCTTTGATGATTGACTCTGGATCTGGCACATGCTCAAGCATCTCCATACAAGTTACAACATCAAATTTTTCAGGGTTTTGCTCTGCAAATGCTTCTGCCGGTACTTTTTGATAATCGACGCTAACACCGGCTTCTAGACTATGTAGTTTCGCGACATTTAGCGGTTCTTGCCCCATATCGATACCAGTTGCATTTGCTCCGAGCTTGGCCATGCTTTCTGTTAGTATGCCGCCGCCACAGCCTACATCGAGTACTGATTTACCAAATAAACCTTGGCTTTTATCATTAATAAAGTCTAATCGTAGCGGGTTTATTTCGTGTAATGGCTTAAACTCACCTTGGGTATCCCACCATTGTTGAGCGATCTCTTCAAATTTAGCTATTTCTTGTGGATCTACATTTTGATGTTCGGTCATAAAAAACTTCCTCGTTAATCTGAGCGCATTATAAGCTCGGTCAGATTAAAATCACTAAAATCTTGCGCCTGTAAATTATTAAAAAGTGTGTTAGCATAGCTATTCAGAAATTAATAATAACTCAATCTCTTTGTCATACTTAGTCTGACTAGTTTGACATAAAAGAGGTAGACACTGAAGGAAAGTGGAATCGAATGACTGATCTCGCCAATGAAATCCTGCCAGTCAATATAGAAGATGAACTCAAAAATTCATACCTTGATTACGCAATGAGTGTAATAGTAGGGCGTGCATTACCTGACGTACGTGATGGCTTAAAGCCTGTTCACCGTCGTGTATTGTTCGCTATGAACGAGTTGAAAAATGACTGGAATAAGCCTTACAAAAAATCGGCTCGTGTAGTCGGTGATGTGATCGGTAAATATCACCCACACGGTGATAGCGCAGTATACGATACGATAGTTCGTATGGCGCAACCATTTTCTCTGCGTTATATGTTGGTTGATGGCCAAGGTAACTTCGGTTCTGTAGATGGTGATTCAGCCGCTGCGATGCGTTACACCGAAGTACGTATGGCAAAAATATCCCATGAGTTATTGGCTGATTTAGAAAAAGAAACGGTTGATTATGTTCCTAATTATGATGGAACAGAGCAAATCCCAGACGTGTTACCAACAAAAGTGCCAAGCTTGCTAGTGAATGGCTCTTCAGGTATTGCGGTTGGTATGGCAACGAATATCCCGCCGCATAACTTAACAGAGGTTATTAATGGGTGTCTGGCACTTATTCAAAACCCAGATTTAACCATTGAAGAGTTGATCGACTATATTCCAGGTCCAGATTTTCCAACTGCTGCCATTATTAATGGTAAGAAGGGTATTGAGCAGGCGTATAAGACTGGCCGAGGCAAGATATATGTTCGAGCGCGCGCAGAAGTTGAAGTTGATGAGAAGACTAACAAAGAAACGATCATCGTTCATGAGTTGCCTTATCAAGTTAACAAAGCACGTTTGATTGAAAAGATTGCTGAGCTTGTAAAAGATAAAAAAGTTGAAGGTATCAGCGCGCTACGTGATGAATCTGACAAAGACGGCATGCGTATCGTCATTGAAGTCAAGCGTGGTGAAGTTGGTGAAGTAATACTTAATAACCTTTACTCGCAAACACAGTTGCAAACTGTATTTGGTATGAACATGGTCGCGTTGGATAACAACCAGCCTAAATGTTTCAACCTCAAAGAAATGCTAGATGCATTCATTATTCACCGCCGTGAAGTCGTTACCCGCCGTACCGTTTTCGATTTAAGAAAAGCGAGAGACAGAGCGCATACGCTTGAAGGTCTTGCGATTGCATTGGCGAATATTGACCCGATCATTGAGTTAATTAGAAAATCACCAAGCCCATCTGAAGCGAAACAAGCACTTGTTGCACGCCCTTGGGAGTTAGGTACTGTTAAGTCTATGCTTGAAAAAGCAGGTGAAGACAATGTAGCACGCCCTGATTGGTTAGAAGCTGAGCTAGGTATTCGCGATGGTCAGTACTACTTATCAGAACAGCAAGCTCAAGCTATTCTTGACTTACGTTTACATAAGCTTACTGGCTTAGAACATGAAAAAATCTTAGCTGAATACCAAGAGTTATTAGAGGTTATTGCTGAGTTACTCTTCATTTTGTCATCGCCTGAACGTTTAATGGAAGTGATCCGTGATGAGTTAGTTGAAATAAAAGAGACTTATGGAGACGAACGTCGTACTGAGATCAGTGCTGCCGCTCACGATATTAGCCTTGAAGATTTGATCAACGAAGAAGATGTTGTTGTGACGTTATCTCACGAAGGGTATGTAAAATATCAGCCATTGTCTGACTACGAAGCACAGCGTCGTGGTGGTAAAGGCAAAGCAGCAACTAAGATGAAAGATGAAGATTTCATCGAACGACTCTTGGTTGCGAATACGCACGACACCATTTTATGTTTCTCTACAGCGGGACGCATGTATTGGCTGAAAGTGTATCAGTTACCGCTTGCTTCACGTACAGCACGTGGTAAGCCAATCGTGAACCTGTTGCCGCTAGAAGCGGATGAACGAATTACTACGATATTGCCTGTTCGTGAATACGAAGAAGATAAATATGTATTGATGGCGACAGCTAATGGTACAGTTAAGAAAACACCATTGACTGCCTATAGTCGTCAACGTGCAAGCGGGATCATCGCGATCAACTTAAACGAAGGTGATAACCTAATCGGTGCCGATATCACAGATGGTAGTAATGACATCATGCTATTTACCGATCACGGTAAAGTTGTTCGATTCAATGAAAAACTACGCGACTCTGAAACAGGTGAAGTTAAAATTGACCCTGAAACAGGCGAAGAAATGTTAGCGTTACGTCCTATGGGCCGCACAGCAACTGGTGTTCGTGGCATAAAAATGCCAGATGATGTGAAAGTTGTATCGTTAATCGTACCAAAAAATGATGGTGCAATATTGACGGTGACGGAAAACGGGTATGGTAAACGTACACCACTTGAAGAATACCCCGCTAAGAGCCGAGCGACACAAGGTGTTGTATCTATAAAGGTTAGTGACCGTAACGGAAGCGTTGTTGGTGCTGTTCAGGTTGAAGATAACAACGAAATCATGTTAATTTCTAACCGCGGTACGCTTGTACGTACTCGAGTGAGTGAAGTGTCTACGGTAGGTCGAAATACCCAAGGGGTCATTTTGATCAGAACAATTGAAGATGAGCAGGTAGTGGGTTTACAGCGCATTGAAGAAATTGAAGTGGATGACTTGCCCGAAGGTGAGGATGGTAATGCAGACGTTGCAGAGAATGCTGACGTAGAGCAAAACACGCAAGTGAACGACGATTCACCGAGTGAATAAAGTAAACTAAAAAGCGGCTGTGGCCGCTTTTTTTATCTGTAAATTATTGTTGTTTAGGAATGAGGAAAATGACGGTATATAACTTTTGTGCAGGGCCAGCAATGCTGCCCCCTGAAGTAATGAAAAAAGCACAAGCAGAGTTTTTAAACTGGCAAGGCTTGGGTGTGTCTGTGATGGAAGTAAGCCATCGCGCGAAACCTTTTTTGGCGATGGTAGAAGAGTGCGAAGCATCTTTACGTCGTTTAATGAATATCTCAGACGACTTTGAAGTTTTATTTATGCATGGTGGGGGACGAGGTCAGTTTGCGGCTGTGCCTTTAAACTTACATCAAAATGATGCGCCAGGTTTCTATATTGAAAATGGTATATGGTCAAGTGGCGCTACCAAAGAGGGAGCTAAATTTACCGACGTAGCATCGTTGAACATTCGTTGTGATGATCACAGTACATTTGATATTCAGCCTGTAAATGACTGGCAGCTACCAGAAAAAGCGTCATTTATTCATTATTGTCCAAATGAGACAATCGATGGTATTGAAATATTTGACGTGCCAAAACACCAAAGTGCACCTATTGTCGCCGATATGTCTTCAATGATTTTATCACGTGAAGTTAATGTTGACGAGTTTGACCTGATTTATGCCGGCGCGCAAAAGAACATAGGGCCGTCGGGTTTATGTATCGTTATTGTGCGCAAAACATTACTTGAAAGAGACGGGCGACCTCGTCCTGCCATACTTGATTATGCAATTGAAGCTAAGCAAGGCAGTATGTACAACACACCTCCGACGTTTGCATGGTATTTAGCGGCTGAAGTATTTTCATACTTAGAAGCCCAAGGTGGCGTGCCAGCTATGGAAGCGCATAATAAAGAAAAAGCAGCACTTTTATATAACTATATCGATAGTTCAGATTTTTATAGTAATAAAGTTGCTGCGCATTGTCGTTCGTTGATGAATGTACCCTTTTGGTTACAGGATGATGACTTAAATGCTGCGTTTCTTACCCAAGCAGAAGCTGCTGGGCTAGTTGCTTTAGAAGGGCACCGGTTTGTCGGTGGAATGAGAGCAAGTATTTATAATGCTATGCCAATTGAAGGGATTAAGGCACTTATTACATTTATGGATAAGTTTGCAAAGGAGCATAGCTAATGGAGCAACTTACCTTAAAACCGATTTCAAAAGTATCCGGTTCAGTCACATTACCAGGCTCTAAAAGTTTATCTAATCGTATTCTGTTATTGGCAGCATTGTCGAAAGGAACGACAGAGGTTCACAACTTACTTGATAGTGATGATATTCGCTATATGTTAGGCGCATTAGAGCAAATGGGCGTGACGGTTAATTTAAATGCAGATAAAACAGTCGCAACGGTCGAAGGGTGCGCAGGGCAATTAAAAACGCCAAAAGAAGCACTATTTTTAGGTAACGCAGGCACTGCTTATAGGCCCTTAACGGCTGTTTTAGCCGCAACTGCAGGTCAATTTAAGTTGATTGGCGAACCACGTATGGAAGAGCGACCTATTGGTCATTTAGTCGATGCTATGGCCAAGTTAGGCGCAGACATTCGTTACTTAAAAAATGCTGACTACCCACCGCTATTAATTGAAGGCAAACCGTTAAGAGGTGGCCAGGTTGAAATTGACGGCAGTATTTCTAGTCAGTTTTTAACCGCATTACTGATGGCGGCACCACTTTTTACAGGCGATACTCATATCCGTATTAAAGGTGATTTGGTATCTAAACCGTATATTGATATTACGATCGGTGTGATGGCCCAGTTTGGTATTGAAGTGGTTAATGATAATTATCAAACATTTATTGTTAAGGGTCAGCAAGTATATCAATCCCCAAGCCGGATCATGGTGGAGGGAGATGCGTCTTCAGCGTCTTACTTTATCGCAGCAGCCGCTATTTCAGGTGGCGAAATAGAGATTAACGGTGTCGGTAAAAAAAGCGTACAAGGCGACATTGGATTTGCCAATGTGATGGAGCAAGTGGGCGCTAAGATTGATTGGTACGATGAAAAACTGGTGGTCAGTAAAGGTGAGTTAAAAGGCGTTGATATTGACGCCAACGCGATCCCTGATGCAGCGATGACGCTCGCAACCGTAGCTTTATTCGCTAAAGGGCCGACGGCTATTCGTAATATCTACAATTGGCGAGTCAAAGAAACTGACCGTTTAGCGGCTATGGCGACTGAGTTACGAAAAGTGGGAGCTAAAGTGATAGAAGGGCACGACTTTATCGAAATTACGCCGCCGTCAACTATTAATTTGACGGATATTGACACCTATAATGATCATCGTATAGCGATGTGCTTTGCTATGGTTGCTGTAGGCGGTCATGAGGTGATCATAAATGACCCAGGCTGTACTGCAAAAACATTCCCCACGTTTTTTAATGTTTTAGAGTCAATAACTACCCACTAATACTTACCGTATAATTGTAATAGAGCCTCAATAGTATGGCTCTATTCTTTTCTAACTTAGTACCTATTTAACAAAAAGTTACAGGTAAGTAAGGATATATTCATAAAACTTGCGTATAATGCACGCGGTTAATTTAAGGTGGGCATTTCAGGAGGTTTTAAATGCAGGCATCGATGCCAGTTATCACCGTAGACGGCCCAAGTGGTTCAGGCAAAGGAACCGTTTGTCGCTTGTTAGCTGAAAAATTAAATTGGGATGTATTAGACAGCGGTGCGATTTATCGTGTTCTTTCTCTCGCTGCGTTACATCATCAAATCGCACTAGACAATGAAGAAGCACTCGTGCCATTGGCGGCCAATTTAGACGTACAATTTTTAATTGATCCTGTTACTAAAAACGGCAGAGTCATTCTTGAAGGAGAAGATGTAACAACCACTATTCGTAATGAAGACGTAGGCGCTGCTGCTTCAAAAGTAGCTGCACTACCTCGAGTGAGAGAGGCATTGTTACGCAGGCAACGCGCATTTAGAACTGAAGCGGGCTTAATTGCAGATGGAAGGGATATGGGAACGGTTATTTTCCCAGAGGCCGAAATCAAATTGTATTTAACCGCCAGTGCTGAAGAGCGCGCGAACCGTCGATTCTTAGAGTTGAATGGTCGAGGACTAGATGTTACACTAAGTGGTCTGCTAGAGGACATTAAAGCCCGTGACGATCGCGATATGAATCGCGCAGTTGCGCCTTTGGTCCCAGCAAGTGACGCGATAACGATTGACACAAGTGAACTAAATGCTGAGCAAGTATTTGCTACTGTTGTGGAAATCCTAGAAGAAGCGGTACGCACCGGCAAACTAGAAAAGTCGCGTTTAACCTAATTTATTAATGCATTGGCAGGAAGCTGATGTTTATTTAACTACCCCATGCAGCATGGTTGCTAATTGGAATATACTTTATGAGACGTATTTAGTATGTCAGAAAATTTTGCGCAGTTATTTGAAGAAAGCCTAAAAGGTTTTGAAGCAGAGCAAGGCTCTATCGTTAAAGGTACAGTAATTTCAATCGAGAACAACATCGTTCTTGTTGATGCTGGTCTTAAATCAGAAAGTGCTATCCCTGCTGAGCAATTCAAAAATGCTGCTGGTGAACTAGAAGTTGCTGTTGGCGACGAAGTAGATGTAGCGCTAGACGCAATTGAAGACGGTTTCGGTGAAACTATCCTTTCTCGTGAGAAAGCGAAGCGTCACGAAGCTTGGATCCGTCTTGAAAAAGCATGTGAAGAGCAAGAGACTGTTGTTGGTATGATCAACGGCAAAGTTAAAGGCGGTTTCACTGTTGAAGTTGACACAATTCGTGCGTTCCTACCTGGTTCACTTGTTGATGTTCGTCCAGTACGTGACACAGCACACCTTGAAGGTAAAGAGCTTGAGTTTAAAGTAATTAAGCTTGATCAAAAGCGCAACAACGTTGTTGTTTCACGTCGTGCAGTTATCGAATCAGAAAACTCACAAGAGCGTGAAGAGCTTCTTGCTAACCTTGTTGAAGGTCAAGAAGTTAAAGGTATCGTTAAGAACCTTACAGACTACGGTGCGTTCGTTGACCTTGGTGGTGTAGATGGTCTACTACACATCACTGACATGGCGTGGAAGCGTGTTAAGCACCCTTCAGAAATCGTCAATGTTGGCGACGAAATCGCAGTTAAAGTTCTTAAGTTCGACAAAGAGAAGACTCGTGTTTCTCTAGGTCTTAAGCAACTTGGCGAAGATCCATGGGCAGCTATCGCTGGTCGTTACCCAGAAGGTGCTAAGCTTTCTGGTCGTGTAACTAACCTTACTGACTACGGTTGTTTCGTAGAAATCGAAGAAGGTGTTGAAGGTCTAGTACACGTTTCTGAAATGGATTGGACTAACAAGAACATCCACCCTTCAAAGGTTGTTAGCCTAGGCGACAGCGTTGAAGTTATGGTTCTTGAAATTGACGAAGAACGTCGTCGTATTTCTCTAGGTCTTAAGCAGTGTATTGCTAACCCTTGGCAAGAGTTTGCTCGTCTTCAAAACAAAGGCGACCAAGTTACTGGTAAGATCAAGTCTATCACTGACTTCGGTATCTTCATCGGTCTTGACGGCGGCATTGACGGTCTTGTTCACCTTTCTGATATCTCTTGGAACACTCCAGGTGAAGAAGCGGTACGTGAGTACAAGAAAGGCGACGAAATCACAGCAATCGTATTGCAAGTTGACCCAGAGCGTGAGCGTATCTCTCTTGGCGTTAAGCAAATCGAAGCTGACCCATTCAATAACTACCTAGACGTAAACAAAAAAGGTGCTATTGTTAAGGGTAAAGTGACTGAAGTTGACGCGAAAGGCGCAACGGTTGAGCTTATCGAAGGTGTTGAAGGTTACATCCGTGTAGCTGACATCGCTCAAGAGCGTATCGAAGATGCAACTACTGTTGTTTCTGCTGGTGACGAAATTGAAGCTAAATATGTAGGTGTTGATCGTAAGAACCGTACTATCAGCCTTTCAGTTAAAGCTATGTTCGAAGCTGAAGAGAAAGAAGTTCTTGAGAAGTTGAAGAAAGAAGAGCCTGCGTTTGAAAACGCAATGGCAGCAGCTTTCAAAAACGCTCAAAAAGACTAATATTTAAGTCTTATCAGGAAGGGCGCTTTAGCCCTTTCTTTTTATATTAAAGGAAACACTATGACAAAGTCAGAATTGATAGAACAACTTGCCGAGCAACACGCACATGTTCCTGTAAAAGATGTGGAAAATGCTGTGAAAGAAATTCTTGAACAAATGGCAGGTTCATTATCATGCTCAGATCGCATTGAGATCCGTGGGTTTGGTAGTTTCTCATTGCACTTCCGTTCACCTCGTACTGGTCGTAATCCAAAAACTGGTGATACGGTAGAATTAGATGGAAAGTATGTACCTCACTTTAAACCTGGTAAGGAATTACGTGATCGCGTAAACGCCAGTATAGCTGACTAATATACCTGTACATTGACGGAGTAGCACTTGGTAAAGGTAGTAAAAAAAGGATTCGTTTTAGCACTAATATTATTAGCGTTTGTAATTGGCACACAAAACCCTGAAGTGGTTAACGTTAATTATTTAATTGCTACTAGCGAGATACCTTTAGCAACATTGATGAGTATTTGCTTTCTTATAGGTGTACTTGTTGGCTGTATTGTAAGTGTAAAAGTGTTCTCTCAATTAAAATGGCAAAACTATCGCCTTAGAAAGACTAACCGTCAATTATCGCCAGATACTGAACGCTGACCATGATTGAGCTGTTATTTTTACTGCTTCCTGTGGCAGCTGCATACGGCTATGTGATGGGGAAAAATAGCGCTAAAAATCAAGCCCATGAACAAAGTCGCCAAATAACTTCTCAATATAGCAAAGGACTGAAGTTTCTACTAGATAGAGAAGAAGATCAGGGCTTAGAACACCTAATACAACTTCTCGAAGTATCTGCTGACTCAGTCGAACATTACCTCACTTTAGCCACCTTATTTCGTAAACGTGGTGAATTAGACCGCGCCATAAAAATTCATGAATTACTTCTCAATCAACCAACTCTAAGCGATGTAAATACCGAGTCTTGTCGTTTAGAGCTTGCTAAGGATTATATTCTGGCTGGATTATTAGACAGTGCAGAAGAACACTTAATCGTGTTAGTGAAAAGCGCGAATAAAGATTCACTAGACCCCATTATTAACTTGTATTCCCAAATGCGTGAGTGGCATAAGGGGATAAGTATGTATGAAGCACATAGTGACCTATTTACTAAGCCTCAGCATTGCGCAGCAGTGGCAAATTTCTACTGCGAGGCAGCATTGGCAGATAAAACGCCTAAGCTCATGGAAAAAACATCGGCATTAGAACATAAAACAATTCGCCCGTTGTATGAGTTAGGAAAAGATGCTTTTGAACAACAGGACTATGTAAAAGCAATTTATTACTGGCGCAAGTTAGTAAGCAGCTTTACGCATACTGCGCCGATATATATTGCCCAATTGGAAGAGAGTTACACACAGTTAAACTTAACAGAGCAGTTCAACGAGTTAATCATCGAATTACTTCCAAAAGGGGGAGTATTAATTCGAATTAAGCACTGTCAAGCATTGCTCACTAAAGGGGAGCAACAACAAGCAATTGATTTTTTAACCGATAGCCTTAAGCGAGAGCCTTCAATACGTGGCTTTAGCTTTTTATTACAATTGTTGGGTAATAGCAATAATAGAATTCACGCGGTGCTTGCAGAAGTTGATAAGCTGGTGCAATCATATATTGCTACAAAGCCAGAGTATCAATGCAGGCATTGTGGTTTTACAAGTCATACGCTTTATTGGATTTGTCCGTCGTGCAAACACTGGGAATCTATCGCACCAAGTAAAGGATTAGACGGTTATTAATATGTGTTTATCACAGAGTAAACACGCCTTTAAAAATGCTATTTCTGAAAATTAGGTCAACCTTAGGAATATTATGTCCCAAATAGATTCAAAGAAAGTGCTAATCGCACTAGATTACGATAATGAACAAGCAGCATTAAATTTTGTGAAACAGCTGTCACCAGATCAGTGTCGCTTAAAAGTAGGCAAAGAAATGTTCACTTATTTTGGTCCTCAATTTGTTAAGCAATTGGTTGATTTAGGATTCGATGTTTTTCTTGACCTAAAATTCCACGATATTCCAAATACAGTCGCTAAAGCAGTAACTGCTGCCGCAGAGCTTGGGGTGTGGATGGTAAATGTTCATGCCAGTGGTGGCCTAGAAATGATGCAAAAAGCTAAGCAAGCTTTAGCAAATTATGGTGAAAAAGCCCCATTGCTGATAGCCGTTACTGTATTGACCAGTATGGATCAAGCGCAGTTACTTCGCCTAGGGATTGAAAAAACACCACAAGATCAAGTGGTATACTTAGCGAAATTATCTCAAGAAGCGGGACTAGACGGAGTTGTATGTTCGGCGCAAGAAGCTAAAACGTTAAAAGCCGAATTAGGTAATAATTTTAAGCTTATTACACCGGGAATAAGGCCTGTTGGTGCTGATGCGTGCGATCAAAAACGTATCATGACACCACAAAAAGCCATTGATGCGGGCAGTGACTATCTAGTAATTGGTCGACCAATTACCCAATCAGATGATCCAGTTAAAACACTCGCTGAGATAAACGCATCAATTGCATGATTAAAATTAAAAGCAGTATATAGCTTAATGCCGATCAGAT
>NZ_PNBY01000049.1 GCF_005886875.1 Pseudoalteromonas aurantia
TGTTGCCGCCGCCATTGCACGGGCAAAAGCCAAAAAAGCGGCCAAGCTTGCGCAAGCACAAAGCAGCGATGAAGCGCCACATGAAGTCAACGCTGAATCTGAATCGAAGCCTGAATTAGACACTGCCGAGCCAGTAAATGCCGAGGCCGACGTTGACCCACGAAAAGCGGCTGTTGCTGCCGCCATTGCACGGGCAAAAGCCAAGAAAGCGGCCAAGCTTGCGCAAGCACATGGCAGCGATGAAGCGTCACATACAACTAGCCCTGAGTCTGAATCTAAACCGGAATTAGACACTGCCGAGCCAGTAAATTCGGAGACCGACGTTGACCCACGTAAAGCCGCTGTAGCTGCCGCCATTGCACGGGCAAAAGCCAAGAAAAAGCTTAAAGAACAAGAAGGAAATGACCCGTCATGAAATTAACCATGGCCTCATCACCACACAATCACAGCCAAAAATCAGTGAGCACATTAATGGTCACTGTGATATGTGCTTGTATTCCAGGCATACTTACTCAAGCTTATTTCTTTGGGTTTGGAGTACTAATTCAGCTCATTATTGCGTTAGTTACAGCAACTTTGGTTGAAGCTATTGTCTTAAAGTTACGCAAAAAACCTATTTTATCCACGTTAAACGATGGAAGCGCTTGGCTTACCGCGGTGCTACTTGCCATCAGTATTCCCCCTCTCGCACCATGGTGGATCACCGTTATTGGTATTGTTTTTGCCATCGGTATAGTGAAACAGCTATATGGCGGATTAGGCTTCAACATATTTAACCCTGCTATGGGGGCTTATGTTTTACTGCTTATTTCTTTCCCAGTACAAATGACGAGCTGGATACCCGTAGAACAGCTTCTTGGAGCACCCATTGCCCTCGCAGACCAATTATCTTTGATATTTACTCAAACAAACAGCGCAGGGTTAACCTTAGACAATGTCCGTACCAGTATTGATGGCACTACCATGGCAACGCCGTTAGATGCTGTTAAAACCGCCGTGAGCCAGAGTTTCACTGTATCTGAAGCAATGAAAGGCGCACAGTTTTCTGATTATGCAGGCATTGGTTGGCAATGGGTTAACGTCGCTTACTTACTAGGTGGTATTTACTTAATTAAAACCAAGGTTATTAACTGGCACATTCCTGTTTCACTTATAGCTACACTCGCCATATGTAGTGCAATTGGCTACATAGTAAGCCCAGGTACGCAAGCCGGTTCTATGTTTCATTTATTTAGTGGTGCGACCATGCTTGGGGCATTTTTTATCGCGACAGATCCTGTTTCTGCATGCACTACCAATAAAGGTCGACTCATTTTTGGCGCAGCAATTGGGTTATTAATATACCTGATACGCCATTTCGGTGGTTACCCTGATGCAGTCGCATTTGCCGTGTTATTAATGAATATGGCGGTTCCTTTAATTGAGCATTACACTCAGCCCCGTACGTACGGACATGGAGCAAAGAAATGATCGTGCAATCTATGTATAAGAATGGCTTGATCCTCACTGCATTTGCATTGGCTACAACCGGCAGTGTGGCACTGATCCAAACGATTACCGCTGAACGGATCGCAGAACAAGAGCAACAAAATTTAGTAAAACAGCTCAATCAAGTACTGCCACAAAGCAACTACGATAATGTACTGTATAAAGACTGTGTACTAAGTAATGCACCAGAGTTAGGCCCTAAAGGGCCGCACACGATTTACCGTGCCATGATGAATAATCAACCAACGGCCTTACTTATCAGGCATATCACGCCACGCGGTTATAGCGGTAATATTGATATACTGACTGCCGTCATGCGTGATGAGAGCATTTCTGGTGTGAGAATAACGCGCCATGAAGAAACTCCGGGGCTGGGAGATAAAGTTGAATTAGCTAGATCAGACTGGGTTACAACATTCAATGGTTTAACAGTCAAGACGAAAGATGATGCCGACTTTGCCGTTAAAAAAGATGGTGGTCAATTTGATCAGTTTACTGGCGCGACTATCACCCCTCGTGCTGTCGTCGACTCAGTCAAAGAAGCAACCTGGTATGCAATTCAACATTTTGATGAATTATTCGAAGCTGACAATGCCTGTGGAGCAACCCGATGAGTCAATTAAAAACTTTAATGAAAGAAGGAGTATGGGGCAATAACCCCGCGCTTGTTCAATTACTTGGATTGTGCCCGCTGCTTGCAGTAAGTAGTACTGTAACCAATGCTCTGGGGTTAGGTATTGCTACATTATTGGTTCTTGTGGGATCTAATGTTACTGTATCATTGGTACGAGAATGGGTGCCAAAAGAGATCCGGATCCCAGTGTTTGTCATGATCATTGCCGCATTCGTCACCATTATACAACTGCTTATGAATGCCTATACTTTTGGGCTGTATCAATCACTTGGTATTTTCATACCGCTCATCGTTACTAATTGTGCCATCATTGGACGCGCCGAAGCGTTTGCTTCTAAAAATAACGCCTTACTCTCAGCATGGGACGGCATTATGATGGGCCTTGGCTTCGCCATGGTATTACTTGTATTGGGGGCAATGCGAGAAGTACTTGGCCAAGGGACATTATTTGATGGTGCAAATTTACTGCTTGGGGAATGGGCAACCCTTTTACGTATTGAGTTATTCACATTTGATAGCCAGTTTTTAGTGGCAATTTTACCACCAGGTGCATTTTTGGGGTTAGGCCTGCTGATCGCAGGTAAAAATGTCATTGATGAGCAAATAAAAGCGAAAGCAGTAACCGTTGATACGCCAGAGAAAGCACCAAGAGCTCGAGTAACCAATTTAACGTAACAAGTAAGTACTACCGCCATGAATAAAGTAAAACGTTATGAAATTCTGACTCTGTTAAGGGATGACAATCCACACCCTGAAACCGAGTTAGAGTACTCCTTTCCTTTTGAGCTGTTAGTGGCCGTCACACTCTCAGCACAAGCGACCGATGTAGGCGTAAATAAAGCAACTCGAAAGCTCTTTCCTGTTGCCAATACCCCACAACAGATCATTGTTCTTGGTCTCGAAGGGTTAAGGGGTTATATAAAAACCATTGGCTTATTTAACTCAAAGGCCAATAATGTCTATAAAATGTGTCATATATTGGTCGAACAGCATAACTCCATTGTGCCTGAAAACCGTGAAGTACTTGAGGTACTCCCTGGTGTAGGCCGAAAAACAGCTAATGTGGTGCTAAATACCGCGTTTGGCTGGCTAAAAGATAATAAAAGTAGACATCATCTGAGGTTAGCTGCATGAGCACGTCTATAAGTAAGAAGGAAAAAGTACAGGCTATTATCAACATCCTTGATGAGCTGTACCCCGAAGTTCCAATCCCACTAGATCATAAAGACCCATACACTTTATTGATTGCTGTTTTATTGTCAGCACAATGCACTGATGAGCGAGTAAACCAAATTACGCCTAAACTTTTTGCACAAGCTGACAACCCTTATGACATGGTTAAAATGAGCATTGAGGAAATCAAAGAAATCATCAAACCCTGTGGTTTATCGCCGATGAAGTCAAAAGGTATCTGGCATCTTTCAGAGATGATCATTAACCAGCATAAAGGTGAAGTGCCACAGAACTTCAAGGATCTTGAGGCGATGCCCAGTGTAGGCCACAAAACAGCATCTGTTGTTATGGCTCAAGCATTTAACGTACCAGCCTTCCCTGTTGATACACATATTCACCGGTTAATGTATCGCTGGGGATTATCGAATGGCAAGAGTGTTGAACAAACAGAGCGAGATGGTAAACGACTATTTCCAAAGGAGCGATGGAACGACCTGCATCTTCAAATTATTTATTATGGCAGAGAATACTGTCCAGCCAGAGGCTTTGACTTAAACAAGTGTATAATCACCAAACAATATGGCCGTAAAAGCTTTATTAATGAAGTGTTAAGTTCACAATCTAAAGGGAAGAAGTAGGTTTACTTTGAGTAATAATGCGATGCACAGCTGGCCTACTATCGCTGTAGACACTCACATCGACCGCGTTTATAACCTTACTAAGTTCGCCATGGGTAAAAACGTGGTTGAAGTTGAAAAAAAAGCTTGAGAAAGTTGTACCTGCTGAGTTTAAAGTCGACGTGCACCACTGGCTTATTTTACATGGCCGTTACGTGTGTACCGCTCGTAAATCTAAATGTGGTGCTTGTATTATCGAAGACTTGTGTGAATTTAAAGATAAAACAGATTAAATGAAGCAAGTCGAAGACTGAGCATTACCAGCATATGTGAATTAAGCTAAATCATAAGCGACATTTGTTTCATAAAATCGATAAATGCACGGTTTTTATTGGGCATGTATTTACTCTGCACAAACTGTAAGCAAATACCTCCCTGATAATTACCTTGCATCTTCCAATCTTGAAGTAGCGGTATTAATGTCCCTTTTTCAATTCCTTGTTGAGCAAGATAATCTGGTAAAGGACCAATACCAAATCCCTGCACAATCGCATCTTTTCGCATGTCACTATGATTAAGAAGGTACGTTCCAGACACTTGCACCGTCAGTTGTTGTTTTTTTTTGCTAAATCGCCAACGACTGTCCGTCACATTTTCACCTAAACAAATACAAGGTAAATGTTTTAATTCATCGGGGTGTGCTGGTAATGAATGTTTTTCTAAAAAGTCAGGACTTGCGCATAACACCTGTTTCACATAACCAATATTAACATTGACCAAAGCTTAAATAGGACTGTCATTAATATGGATCAAAAAATCTACACCATCATGGATGGGATCTAAAATACGATCGGTTACTTTTAAATGTAATTTAATCTCAGGATAACGTTTTAAAAATTCAGTGAATATTGGTCGAAGTACCTTGTTTGCCAATGATCTTGGCACAGCTACCCTCAATAAGCCGCTAACCGACGATGTTGCAGAGCAACTGGCATTAACCGCATGCTCTGCAGACTCAACCATTTGCTTGCAGTAATCAAACGTCAAATTCCCTGATTCTGTTAACGCCAGTTGCCGTGTTGTACGCTCTAATAATTTGATCCCTAGCGCATCTTCTAATCTACTTATTTGACGGCTCACAGCAGATGGGGTAACTCCCAGTTTTTTAGCCGCTTTACTAAAATTTCCCTGCTCTATTACAGTGACAAAAATCGCCATATCAGACAATAAAGGCATCAATTTATTTGTGTCCATCAAGAACAAGTCCTATTACAAATACATATATTGTTATAATTAACGCACATATTAACATATCTGCCAATTAATAAATGTGTTGAACTGCGCAAGCGTAAATTATTAGAGGTTGATGTGGAGTTATTAATAAATACTTACATAGCAGAAATTACTGCGGTTAGCACAATTGCTATATTTATGGCGATGTTACCCGGAGCTGATTTTATAATGGTTACACGTACCAGCATATCTAATGGTCGTTTAGCAGGTTTATATATGAGCATAGGGATGTCTTTATCGGTTTGTATTCATGCTAGCTATTCAATTGCAGGATTAGCAGTCATCATTGCAAATTCGGCGTGGTTATTTTTGGCAATTAAATATTTAGGTAGTGCATATCTTATTTATCTAGCTTGGCAGTTATTAACAACACCAAAAAAATTAAGTAATGACCAAAGTAACCAAACAACTCAAATGTCTACCTTTAAAGCGTTACGTACTGGTTTTGCATGTAACATATTAAATCCAAAAACATCTATCTTCTTTATGAGCATTTTCACTCAAGTAGTTTCGGTAGATACTCCATTAGTCATGGAAGTAAGCTATGGACTAATAATTGTATTGGCGCATTTTGTTTGGTACACCAGTGTTACCTTAATCCTATCTCAGCAAAATATATTACCTAGCTTCAATCGACAAAAGCAAAAAATTGATAAAATAGCAGGAGTTATCTTAATGATAATTGCTATAAAGCTGACCCTAGTAAGTCATCTTTAAGTAAAAATGAGAATAACTTATCCCAAAGAAAGCACTATCTACTATGGCTATCTATGGGTTGGCCGACTATAGCCGTGGACACTCACATCGACCGCGTTTTCAGCTGTACTGAATTTGCCATGGGTAAAAATGTGGGTGAGGTCGAACAAAGCGTGAGAAAGTTGTACCTGCTGAGTTTAAAGTCGACGTGCACCACTGGCTTATTTTACATGGCCGTTATGTGTGTACCGCTCGTAAGCCTAAGTGTGGTGCTTTCCTCATTGAAGATTTGTGTGAGTTTAAAGACAAGGCTGATTAGCCCTTATTACTAATTTGCATTATCACTCCAGTAATCACTGGCATAAAAAATCTCGTAAAGTTTTGTAAATAACTTTTAAAACCCAATACACACTTAGTAATGTGGACTAAACTTAATTCAATCAGAATTAGGTGAGGCTTTTATGTTTAACAAAGGTTTACTCTTGGTATGCCACGTCATATTTTTCACTCTAGTAAATGGGTGTGGCGGTGAAAGCAACGACTCTATTGCGTCTTCGCCCATTTCTCTTGAACCGGTACCCGATAATGACACCCCAGCAGTGAATGCTCAATCAACTTACCTAACCCTAGTAGATGAAGATATTACCTATGCAGATGGGCTTAGCCATAATGAAGCAAGCTCAACATCTGTTGCAATCCCACTAAAATTAGATGTCTATTACCCTGGAAATGATTCTACTGATAGACCTGTTTTTATGTTTATCCATGGTGGTGGATTTACTGGTGGTACAAAAACCAAACCTGAGATTATAGATATGGCAGGCTATTATGCTTCAAGAGGTTGGGTTTTTATTTCTATCGATTATAGAACAGCTGAAGAGTTAATAACCATACCCGGTTCATCTCAAGAGGCGCTATTGTCTCGCTATAAAGGCCTTGCACCACTGGAATGGATCCAACACGCTCTACAAGGTGTCGAAACAATAAAACAGTTTGAACAAGCTATTGCTATGTATATGGCTCAAAGAGATGCAAAAGCCGCACTTCGATGGATTGTCGCAAACAAAGACACTTATAATATCAATACCGATTACATCACTGTTGGTGGAGCTTCAGCGGGTGCGATTACTACTGTTGCATTAGGCATATCAAATATTGAAGATTTTAGAGATGAAGTTTCAATTTCAGACGACCCTACACTTTCAACAACCAACTTAGAACAGACCTATAAAGTAAACAGCATGGTTTATTTCTGGGGTTCTAATGTAAAAATAGAACTTTTCGAAGACGTATATGGATTGAGTTTATATGATAATAATGACCCAGAGTTGTTTTTGGCGCATGGTACTAAAGATATGAATCCATCTACACCATACTCCGAAGCAACCGAATTAAAAGAGATCTATGATTCTTTAGGGATCCACAACGAGCTTGTTGCCTTAGAAGACGCTGGCCATGGTGCTTGGGATGCAATCGTTGATGGAAAAAACTTATCCGAAATGACTTTTGATTTTATCGTTAAAAGACAAAGTTTAACTATTGAGTAGTCGCTTCATCGTCTATTGAGCTTTTAAATTATGGCTCATGCTAATTTGGCACTTAAAAAAGTGCTAAATTACTCTCTCTGATATTATAAAAACAAACACATTATGTTCACCCGCTTCACTCATTGAACCCCATACTCGCAGGATCGACTCATTCTTTTAAGTATCGCTAGGTAAACCTGCGCCTGAGCTGCTCTTAAGCCTAAGGGTTATTCTAGCCCCATTGAGGATCTGTATGAGTTTAAAGATAAGACAGAGTAACTTCTGTCTGCTGCGATACGAACTCAGACATTAACTTTAATGAGTGCTTAAGCTATTTAGACTCTTCAATCAGCCTTGTTACTGACAGTAGAAAAAGCCCCCCGAATGGTCATAGTGGCTTTCAATCACGATAGAAAATTACATACAATATAACTGCGCTTTAGCGTGAACTATTTTTATTGTTTAATCTTGATCAAACGTTCTAAATATATCACTGCTATGACTTTTTATATGAGTATAATAAATCCCATTTTCCACAATCGTTAATTTAGTAGGGGATACATTTTCTAACAATAGTTCTTGTTGTTTATTTGTTAAATTCATTTTAATAACACTCAATGAGTTGGATGAATCATCGAGGTAATACAGGTGCTCACCTTTAACTTGAAAATTAAACACACCGATGTAGTCAATCATAGTAAACGTTGCCGAATTCATATGAATGTTATTAATATAAAGCTCGTTATTTTGAGATATAAACGCTATTTCTTTTGGATTTTTACTGTATTTAATGTATGCCCAATCTTCGTCAATCAAAGTAATCTCTTCAGTCAGAATAGAATAATGGTGAACTCGCCATTTTCCTTCAACCCTTAGGCTAAAAGCTAAAGTAGTTTCATCAAACCATGACATCCCCCGAGCCACTTGTAGTGGAATTTTTACTAATTTAGTTTCTTTAGTACCTATATTTAACAGCTTTATGCCATAAGACATTAACAAGCTTAATTTTTTATTATCTGGCGAAAATTGTAGATCTTGATAGTGCTGGTGATCTGTAAACTGAGATATTTGCCTTTTAGAATTGTTATTAACGTTGTAAAGCCAAACTTGCGACGTATTCGCCTCTCTCGATATATAGGCTAGCTGTTTATTATCACTTGAAATATCGGGTAATCGATCAACAACTGAAGAATCAATAATTGCTACACTGCTTTTTAACTTTTCTTCATAAAAACTGATATCGAAGTTAAGCTGGCTACCACTATAGATATAGTCACTATTGTTGTGTATACGACTAACTGGACTGATAAGGTGAGTCGTATTTATGATTTTTTTCGTGTTATTACCAGCAAGGTCCATCTCAACCAAACTTTGGTTAGGGTAAGGGCCCATTACCACAATTTTATTACCTGAATGATTGAAAATTGCGCAGCAAATGTATTCGTCTTTTTTAAATAAATAAGTAGAAATACTTTCTTCTAAATCCAACAAGTAAAAAGCATGCCATTGCTGCTCGTCGGGGGTAGAGAGTAGTAATTTATCTTCAGTCGGATGTAGGTCAAAAAAAATGTGCCCGGCATTGAAAGGAGGTGGTTGATTTAACTGTTTTTTATAACCACTATGAAGGTCCATTACGTATAATAAATAAGGATGCTCAGGCGTTCTTCTTTCACTGTAGACAATTTTCGAATTGTTATGGTTATATGCTACTCGCCCAAAGCTGCCAATTGGACAATTATGTATAACCTCTTCCCTGCTTATTGTATTACCTAATAGAAACACTCGTTTAATTTGGCAAACCGAATGATTATTATACATATAGATAAGATTAGTGCTATCTGCTGACCAGGTCGCTGAACTCGCATCGCCCGCGTTATCACTTAACTGAAAAATAGCACCTGTTGCAGTATTCTTCAGAATAAGTTTTTCCCATCCCTTATTTCGGCTGCTGTAACTTAAAAAACGACCATTAGGAGATATAACCGCGTCACTTTCTAACCCTGCATCTCGCGTTAATGCTGAAACAACTTTTAGCGGTTTAACCTCTGACGTGTTCGACATAAAGACTAAATAAGTCATGGCTATTAGCAGAAAGAAAATGGTTAATTTCCATTGAAATGACGGTTTACTTAAGTCAGCACTTTTAAGTTTATGTGGTTCAAATAAACTTGTATTGGCAATAAACTTGTAGCCTATACGCGGTAAAGTTTTAATGAATGTTGATTTTTTGGCGTCGTCACCGAGTGCTTTTCTTAGCTTAGTAATGACCCGGTTTACTGCATTATCAGTAACAATTTGTCCATGCCATACGTTATCAATTAACTCACCTCGAGTGATCTGTTGATTGGCATGCTTGCAGAAATAGGCTAAAACCTCTGATTCTCTAACTTCAAGCTCAATGGTATGTTTTTCGAAAGTAAGTGTCTGCTTTACCTCTGAAAAAAATATACCATTGATTTTATAGATTATATCAGTCATTCACACAATATCTTAGGTTAGTTGTTAAAGCAGATTATACCTTGATCACAACTAATCATCATTAATCATCGGTAAATCACTACTGTATTGCATGTTTTAGATATTGTTCAGCGCTCTCTAAAAACACGTTGAGTACATAATGATATTAAAAAAATTAATCTACTTGAGCCTATACTGCTTTATGGCTATTTTCACGCAAACAATATACGGGACAGCATTACTCCAAAGTAACAAAGTAACTCATAGTAAAGATTTCGTTATCAATACTGATGTATTGATAAAAACATCTAGTGGTACAACACTTTCTGCCGTTATTGTTCTGCCCAAAACCATGAAAAAGCCTCAACCAACAGCGTTACAGTTTCATATTTACACTGATGTAAAGGAGCATGTAAAAACAGCGATAAATGCTGCTAAGCATGGTTATATTGGCATTGTTGTTGACACCAGAGGTAAGCGTCTAAGTCCTGACCAAATTATTCCGTATGAACATGATGCAAAAGATATCAATGACGTAATTGACTGGATAAGTAAGCAAGACTTTAGTGACGGACGTGTTGCTATGTATGGTGGCAGTTATTTGGGATTTACCCAATGGGCCGCAACTAAATATATGCATCCAGCTTTAAAAACTATTGTGCCTTCTGTTGCCAACAACCCTATGCAAGGCTTGCCGATGGAAAATAATATTTTTATTACCCCTAATTATCAGTGGCCGTTTTATGTAATGAATAACAAAACACTAGATAAGAAAGTAAATAACAATAGAGACTATTGGAATAAAGCTATTAATGACTGGTATTTGAGCGGCCGTTCATATCGTGACATTGATAAAATTGAAGGAACCCCCAACCCTTTATTACAAAAGTTTTTAAATCATCCATCTCATGATGACTTTTGGCTGAATATGGGGCCAAGAGGAAATGAATACAGTAAGATAAACATACCAATTTTATCTATTAATGGCTATTACGATGATGGTCACATATCCGCATTGTATTATTTAAATCAACATTTGAAACATAATAAAAATGCTGAGCATTACTGGATTATCGGCCCCTACAACCACTTTTTTAGTAAATCGAAAACAATTAATGGTTACCTGAAAGATTCCGTTGCAGAGTTAGATCGAACTGAACTTGCATTTCAATGGTTTGACTATGTCTTAAAAGGTAAAAAAAAGCCTGATTTACTTAAAAGTAAAGTTAACTATCAACTGATGGGAGACAACTCTTGGCAGCATGCGAATTCATTAACTGAGCTAAATAGTGACTATCAACGCTTTTATTTGAGTACTGAGAAATACAAAGGTACTTACCTATTAACTAAAAAAATTAGCAGCAAAGTAGACTCATTGAAGCAAGTTGTTGATTTAGCGGATCGAACAACAAGTACTAATACCGAATCTTATTATTGGCCAATTATCAAAGATCGACTCATTGATCCAACAGGCTTTACCTTTGCGAGCTTACCGTTTGCACAAGACACCTCGGTACACGGTAGTTTTTCTGGTGAAATAAAAGTAAAAATTAATAAAAAAGACTTTGATTTGGGTATGACGTTTTACGAATTAACGCCTGATGGAAAGTACTTTGAACTTTTTTATTATATTGGCCGAGCTAGTTATGCGAAAGATCCCAGTAATAGACAGTTACTCACCCCTCATAAAGTAGAAACCATTCCTTTTAAAGATACTCGTATGACTGGTAAGTTATTTAAAAAAGGCAGCCGATTAGTCGTTGCTTTGAATGTCAATAAAAATGAAATGGCGCAAATTAATTTTGGTACAGGCAAAGATGTGAGTGATGAAAGTAATGCAGATGGTGCGATACCACTTAAGGTAGAGTGGTTAAATAGCAGTTTCATTAATATCCCTATGAAAGTGATGAACCGAAAAAAGAACGAAAGCGAATACAACTAAATGAAGTCATAAGGTACTCATTGAGACTAACGTCTGTAATACTAGAGGCTACCGTAATGGTGAACTTTACCATCTTTCTTGGTTTTTTTGGCTAACCAACCATAGCGATCGACCCACACATCAACCGCGTTTCCAACCGTACTAAATTTGTCATGGGTAAAATGTGGTTGAGGTCGATGGGCATCACTGGCTTATTCTGTATGGAAGCTACGTATGCACCGCTCGTAAACCTAAGTGTAGTTCTTGCCTCATTGAAGATTTATGTGAGTTTAAAAAGTTAACTTAGTAAGACTGCAATTATTGCAGTCTTACTAAGTTACTTGTTCTTTCTGGCTTACTTAAATATAAAAACTGTTGTTCGTCGTGTGAGGTATTGATCAACATATCGCCATTCTCTGTACCTCTATGGATAACATCAGAAATACCACTCTCCATATTGATGGTGACGAGCTTAAAAGTATTTTCTTGATCTAATCTTAAAGTCAATGTGTTATCTGTAACCCTTAGTCCACTTATATGCTCATCTATTGCTGACCACACATGCTCCTGCTTAAGGTTACTACTTATACGAAACACATTATTACTGTTAGAAAAATAAATTTGGTCTTTAGGATCTAGTGCCATAGAGTAGCACACTAATCTTTCTCCTTCTGTTTGATAGGTTACTAAGTCCAACGTCTTTAAATCTAATTTTGCGAGGTGAAACGTAACACCATCATCGGCTCTATACGAAATAAGTACAGCACTCTCATTATGAAAATGTTGGCGTAAACTAAACGGCTGATGGCTATGCGAAAACTCCTCAAAAGTTGCCGACTTCACATTCACTTTAAATAACTTGTCTTTACTAGCAGTAATAACCTCAGTGCTATCAGGTGTCCATACTACTCCGAACAATTCTTCATTGTTAGGGTTAGAAAAAACCATCCTTTGTTGTCCATTTTCATAGATATAAAGTTGCTTTAATCCTGCTCGGTGGGATTCAAAAACAAAACGTTTGTCGTCAGGAGAGAAAATGGGTAAAAAATCCAAAGAAGAGGTATCAACTAAGGTTTCAAACTCTTTTGGCGCTGCCTTAGTCTTACGCAATATATCCACATCGACATTACGTAGCTCCATAAAAATTTCAGAGCCCGTTGGATTAAACTGGGCATCACGAATAAACTTGTAATTATTAAAGTCAATAACAGACAGCTCTCCCTGCATATCAACTAGCTGTAGTTTAGTACGATTACTGATCAGCACAGACTCTCCACTTGGGTGCCAACTGAGCCCCTGAATGCTATCCTCAACTTGAACTAAATTAGACATACTAAGTGTCTTGGTATTAATTAAATCGACTCTATACCGATTTAATCCCATTTCATAGCCTAACACTATGTGGGTTTCATCTGGCGAAAGTGCAAGCGATTTCATCCAGTCTTGACCTTTTGCATTCAGTAACTGCTGCTTTTCACCGCTTATTAAATCGATAGCAGACATCCATGTATCATTATTTTCTTGGTTTATCTCGACGAAATAAATTTTATTACTACTGTGCCATTGTAGCTTTCCACTAATAACATCAAAAATTGAAAACTCTCGTAAATAAGTTGTTTTTTTCGACGCTAATTTGATTAAATCTAACGCCATATAAGACATAACTCGCCGCCCTCTTTTATTCTCCATATACGCCAGAGCTGTCCCTTCAGGGTTCCATCCCAAACTATAATAAACAGAACTTCTGTGAGTTAGCTGAGCCTCTTGCCCAGAATCTAACTCCCTAAGCCAAATATTTTGATTCAGATCCTCACCACGTACGAAAGCTAAATGTTTACCATTTGGTGACAGGGATAAGAATGTTTCATTGGCTTCATGCGATGTAACGGGAAGTAGCTTAGAAAAATCCGTTTTTATTGACTGAGGTGCAAATAATATCCAAATGCCAAGGATAACCACCCCAATTAATACATAGGCGCAAGGCGTACCCCTTCGTTTTTCAATTATGTTATTTGGTAATTCCAAACAGTAACCTCGTTTAGGATGTGTAACCAAAAATTTAGCACATTTAGAATCTTCCTTTAGTGCCTTCCTCAGTAAAGCAATGCAACGTTGAACTGAACTCGGGTTAAACGTAGATGATGGCCAAACAGAGGTAAATATTTGCTCCTGGCTAACAACTTCTCCTTTGTAACGAAACAGATAATAAAGTACATCCATCACTTTAGGTTCTAAAAAAATTTCATATTCGCCAGATGAAATCCGACAGCGGCTGACATCAACATCAAACTCTCCAATTTTGAACCTTTTCATTATTCCCTCAAAAAATAAATATAAAAATCATGCATTAAAATTTTCTTAAGAAATTGATAAACCATATTTCATTGCCTTCCACCTCTCGCTTTAGGAAGCTCTCAGTACCTAAAACATATTAACACTACAAGACATGAAACTTACTTTGTTTTTAATAATTACCTTTTGCAGTGCATTTTTATTGTTTCAAATACAGCCTATGCTAACAAAGGAACTGCTGCCGTTATTCGGTGGTAGTGCTTCCGTGTGGGCAGCAAGTATGCTTTTCTTTCAGTCCATTCTATTTTTGGGATACTTATATGCCCACCAATTGAGTAAATTAAAACTTGATTCACAGTTTTTAATTCATGCATCAATACTATGCCTTTCAGTACTCCTTACACTCAATGAAGCCCCCTCTGGAATAGCTGAAAGTTTTTCACCACCGTATAAAGTGGTGCTAATTTTAATACATCAGGTAGGCTTGGCATTTTTCTTGTTAGCTTCGACAAGTGTATTACTGCAACAATGGTATTTTAAAACATCAAACCATGATGTTCCTTATCACTGGTACTCACTGTCAAACCTTGGTTCTCTTGTTGCGTTAATAAGTTACCCATTATTTGTAGAGATACATTTTCCAGTACCCGATCAAAAACATTATTGGTCATTGGCTTTTACTGGGTTTATCTCTTTAAAAATTATACTATTGATATTAATAAGAAAATCAATATCAACCAGTGCAAAAACCAATAATGTATTGAGACAGAATGATGCACCTTTAAAACATGCATGGTTATGGATTGCTCTATCAGCTACTGGCACGATTATGCTCACTGCCACGACTCAAATGATAAGTACTAATATTCCACCTATGCCACTTGTGTGGATATTACCTTTAATTATTTATCTATTGAGTTATACATATTCATTTTCATCAAAAAATGCCTATAAACGTTCTTTTTTATTGCCATTTTTATTACTTGCCATTGTCGCCGGCTTGATGATGTATTTTATTGGCAGCCAATTTAATACGATCTCCCAGTTAACGATATTCAGTTTGGTATTATTAACTTGTTGTCTTGTATGCCATGGGGAGTTACGCACATATGCCCCAAATAGTGGCAGTATGACCTTATTCTACGTTGCTATTTCATTAGGTGGTGCATTAGGGAGTATTTTTACAGCTTTGTTAGCACCTATGCTCTTTTCGCGAATAACTGAATATGCACTTGGGTTATTGTTCGTGCTGTTATTGTACATCTGGAGTGGAAGTACCAAAACGACGAAGCCAATGCCACCCCAAGTTTATGCTGGTTGGACAATCGTTATTGGTATTTTTGTGCTTGGGTACTTCAATTTAGAAAACAGCTTTAGTCAGTACGATATTGCCAGCAAAAGAAACTTTTATGGTTATATCTCTGTCAAAGATATTGATACAAACGATATTACCGAACGGAGACTAATTGACGGGACAACGGTACATGGTTCACAGCCACTGGTAAATAAACAAGATAAAAAAGCTTCTTATTATCAAGAAGATAGTGGCATATCAACCTCACTCACCTATTTGAAGCAAAAAGGTGCTCTAAATATAGGAGTTATAGGTCTAGGTGCCGGCGTATTAGCTAGTTACGCTCGTCCAGATGATAAAATTAGCTTTTATGAATTAAATCCAGCAGTTTATGACATGGCAAAAAAGTACTTTTCTTATTTAAATAATGCAAAGGGAGATATTGAGGTCATTATTAACGATGGTCGTATTGCTATAAAAAACAGAAGAGAAAACCTCGAACCACTTTTTGATGCATTAATTATCGATGCATTTTCCAGCGATGTTATTCCAGCTCATTTACTCACTCAAGAAGCATTCAAACTGTACTGGCAAAGTTTAAAGAAAGATGGCTTGTTAATCATTCATATATCCAATAGTCACATAAATTTAATGCCGATCTTACAGGCTCATAGCCAACAATTCGAAAAAGGATTAATTAAATTCAAAAAAATAGGGCAACTAAAAACTAGCTTCGGTTCTGATTGGGTAGTGCTAACTAGCGATTTACCATTTTTAGCTTCTTTCGGCTCTAATTACGAGCCAATTCAGCCTAAACGTGCTGCTGACTCCCAAATAAAATGGACAGATCAACACTATAGTCTTTTATCACTCATAAAATATTAGCGATAAATAGCTTTAGATAGCTTTAATTCAAAGTACGCCTGCCATCTTGGCGTCTATCGTGTTTATCATTTGACTGGCTTAAAAATGTGATTGATACCCGCATCGACCGCGTATCAATTCTAACAAGCGATTAGTGACTGTATTTGCTGTTCTATTTTCGTTCTCTTTGAGCATGCTTTCATCACGGTGCTTAATGTGTGGCCTAGTAATCTAAGCGAATATTAAGCAACATGCAGACATAAGCTCTTTACAAGACTTAATTAAAGGAAACCACAAGCTGATCGCTACCCCGTGGCAAAGTGGTCGCATCAAGCTCTTCGAAAATGGCAAAGCAATTGAACATGTGTTGCCGCACACTATATTTACAAACATCTTAGTCACTTTAGTCGATATGGTGGAACAAGATATGGGGATAGCGCTATTACCACACTCAATTATTAAGAAAAAAATCTTATCCGGGCAGCTAACGCATACTTTTAAACACAACTTCGTACAGTTCCTCCCCGAAATTACAGGACAAGCGTAGCATTTTTATTTTATCCACCGCTATCATGCTAATAAACCCCCTCATGTTTCTTGCTTCTATGAGTTGTTCAACTTTTACTTTAGCGCTGCAAGTGAAGATGTTGTTTTACCTCAGGTTTGGATAAGGGTTTTGGAATAGAAAATGTTTTGAAAACAAACTTAACTACAATCCAATGATGATATTTTGCTCAATATCAAGGCGCTTTTATGCAGTAATAGCTCGCTATTACTGCATAAAAGCAACGTCGAGAGTGAGAAATATAGCTTTATTGGGCAAATTCGCTTATCTAGAGCTGAGGTTATTTAGCCAATTTAAAACCGCCAGGTAACATTACATAGTTTGTCGATAAACCAACTTAACGCTTTCCCTTGCTGCCCCTTATTCCATGCAATAAATAGATCTTGGTTAGGTCTAGGGATCGCGCATTCTTTTTGTATCAAAGAGCCATCTTTTAAATACGGTGCAGCGAGATATTGCGGCAAAAAACCAACGCCAATGCCCTGTCGCTGCGCCACTAACTTGGCATTCATATTATTTACCCGAATAACCTGCTTACTGTTAAAAAAGCCGGTTTCCCGAGTGGGTAATATTTGCGATGTATCGGCAACCACAATTGACGGGTATAACCTTAAATGCTCTACATCTATCACTTCGTTAATACTTGCCAATGGGTGATCAGGTGCCACAGCAAAAATAAAGCTTACGTCATAAATTTTATGGGTATTAAACATGCCTTTAGGCAACTCACCTGATGCACCGATGACAATATCAGCCCGTTTACTATGCAGTGCATCCCACCCACCGCCTAGCGCTTCTTCACTTAATGTGATATCAACACTTTGTGGTAACCGAGCAAACTCAGCCAATAGCTCTAATAAGGTATACTGAGGTACAATCGTGTCACGGGCAATACGTAACTCTCTCTCCCACCCAGACTCCAGTAAAGCAACAGCATCAACCATTTTATTGGTGGCATACAATATTTCGCGACCATGTGCCAAAACCAACTTTCCTGCTGGGGTTAACAATGCTCGTTGTTTAGAACGGTCAAATAATGCAGTACCAATATCCTCTTCTAATTTTTTAATGGTGTAAGTTAAGGCCGATGGCACTTTGTAAAGCGACTGAGCTGCGGCGGCAAAACTGCCTTTTTTATCAATCGCATCAAGCGCCTTTAGCGCTTCAATGGTGATAGCTTGATGCATAACGTCCTCCAGAAACCTATATTCAAATAATTTGAACTAAGCATTCAAAATGTTTCGATTTTTTATAGAAACTATCACACCTATACTTGATTTCAACAAGTAAGTCAGGCGCTTCAATAGCGATAATACAAATTGAAATATAGTGAGAATTAAAGATGAAAACATTACTTAAAACGGTGACAACCTCTCATGCAAACTACTCTGCATTATTATTACGTATACCCATTGGTATTATTTTTATGGCCCATGGTGCGCAAAAATTATTTGCATGGTTTGGTGGTTACGGCTTAGAAGGTACGGCCGGATGGATGGAATCAATTGGCCTCGCACCTGGGTTTTTAATGGCGGTGTTAGCAGGTAGCGGGGAGTTCTTCGGGGGATTATTTATTTTATTAGGGTTATTAACGAGACCTGCGGCTGCTGTGCTCGCTATCACGATGATTGTGGCTATTTTCTCTGTCCACTTCAGCAATGGTTTGTTTATGTCAAATAATGGATATGAGTTTGCATTGGCACTATTAGCCGCGAGCGTGTCTCTTGTTGCCGCGGGGAGCGGTAAGCTTGCAGTAGATAACTATTTGGCAAAAAAGTTAGCTTAACCACACTTTATTTTACCCGTACTTAGGAGAGTAAAATGCTCATATTAAGAAAGTCACAAGATAGAGGTCAAGCCAACTTTGGCTGGCTCAACAGCAAACACAGCTTTTCATTTGGCCACTACTACGACCCAAAACACTTAAGTTTTTCATCACTTCGAGTGATCAATGACGATATAGTAGCCCCAGGCGCAGGCTTTGATACTCATGGCCACCGAAATATGGAAATTATCAGTTACGTGCTCGAAGGCTCTATCGAACACAAAGACAGCACGGGCAATATTCAAACCTTGCAGGCGGGAGAGTTTCAGATAATGTCGGCGGGTAAAGGGGTATTTCATAGTGAATATAACGCATCGAAACATCACCCTTTACGCTTTCTTCAAATCTGGATTGAACCCAATACAGTTGGTTCAAAACCGAGTTATCAACAAAAGAGCTTTGGTAAAGCACTTGGATTAACCACCATTGCAACCTCTATGGGAGAAAATAACACACTCAAAATCACTCAAGAGGCAAAGCTGCATCAGCTCATCATAGGGGCTGGTGAAACATTTCAGTTTAATCAAAGCCAGGGAAATAACATATATGTACATCAAATAATGGGAACAGTTCACATCAATAACACCGAGTTATCTGCAGGTGATGGCGCCCAAATAACGCATGAAGAAACATTGACTTTCTACAATGAAAGTCGCAGCGATATTACTGCATTAGTCTTTGAGTTGCCTTAATACAGCCCATATTTAAAAATAGAAGAGGATAAGATTATGGGTTTATTAATAGATGGCACTTGGCATAAGCAATGGTATGACACAGCAGTAACTAAAGGAAAGTTTCAACGAGAGAGCGCTCAACTTCGTAACTGGATCACCGTACAAGGTGAAGCGGGACCTACAGGCAGAGGTGGGTTTAAAGCTGAATCTAATCGTTACCACTTATATGTTTCACTCGCGTGCCCGTGGGCACATAGAACCCTTATTTTTAGAGCTCTAAAGAGTTTAAAAGACCACATTTCTATTTCTGTGGTTAGTCCTGATATGTTAGAGAATGGGTGGACTTTTGACACTGCGAGCCAAAGTAGTGGAGATCTCTTATTTGATGCTGAATATATGCATCAAATTTATACCAAACACTCATCGACATATAGTGGCAGAGTAACCGTCCCTGTTCTATGGGATAAACACCTAAATTGTATTGTCAGTAATGAATCTTCGGAAATTATCCGTATGTTTAACGACGTATTTAATCACATTACAGGTAATACACTGAACTTTTACCCTGAAGAAGAACAGCAAGAAATTGACGAAATGAACGACTTTGTTTATCACAACATTAATGATGGGGTGTACAAAACCGGGTTTGCGACGACTCAAACTACCTATGAACAGGCTTACAACGCTTTATTTTCAGCCCTTGATAAAATCGAATTACGATTGTCAACACAGCGTTATTTAGTAGGTGAGCGCCTCACTGAAGCCGATTGGCGCTTATTTACCACTTTGATCCGCTTTGACTCGGTGTACTTTGGTCATTTTAAATGCAATCAACGTCAGCTAGAGCAATTCCACCATATTTCTAATTATATCAGGGCATTATATCAACACCCCGAGATCGCAAATACTGTCGATTTTTATCATATTAAACGCCATTATTATTATAGCCATAAGACTATAAACCCAACTCAAGTGGTACCGTCAGGTCCGAGAGTTGATTATACGTCTGAGCATAATAGAGGCTAATATTGCCCCTTTTCATCGCAATATCACTCGGCTTTTAGAATATAGAGGCCTACGTAAAAGCGCTACCAAAGTATTAGCGTTAATTTTTTAGAGCATCACAAATGGGAAGTAAACTGACGTGGTCATTGTCATCAACTTAGCTTCCCTAGCGCTCCCTTATTTAACAAGCTTAACCATAAACTGATCCACAAGACTTTCTTGATCGACCAAAGAAGTCAGTGTGTTAGACATGGTTTTTAAGGTTCTATCCGAACTTTCTAACGAATCATTTGCCAACTGAGAAATCGTCACCGCGTTATTATTAAGCTCGTTTGATACTCCAGACATTTCTTCGGTGGATGATGCTATTTGGTAGTTAAGGCTCGATATTTCATTCACCAACGAGTTTATACTGTCTAAGCTCTCTTTAGTTCCTTCAGCTTTGGTTACACACTTACCTGATTTATCAACACCATTTTGAATCGCACCTACCGCGCGCTCTGCGCGCTGACGCAAATCGGCAATAATACTGTCGATTTCTTTTGTTGACTCTTGTGTACGTTGCGCAAGTGCTCTTACTTCATCAGCGACTACCGCAAACCCTCGGCCTTGTTCCCCTGCCCTTGCGGCTTCTATTGCCGCATTTAGCGCAAGCAAATTAGTCTGCTCTGATATTCCACGGATCACATCAACAACCCCACCAATATTCACCGTTTGAGCATTGAGATCTTCAATATCCTTTTGTGTTTTAGACAACTCTTCTGATAACTCATAATTGTTTTCCATATTCTCATTGACTGCAACACTACCCGCCTTTACTGACTCTAATGCTGACTCAGATTGAGACGCTGCATTGGTCGTATTATTAGCAATTTCAGCGATGGTTGCCGTCATTTCATTAATGGCCGTTGCTAACGAACTCGTTTGCGCTTGCTGACTATTTAACAAATCAGCGCTACGATTGCACTCAGCCACAGTTTCATCAGCATGCTCTGTCACCGTACTGCTTGAGTCTTTTACCCGACCGAGTACTGCTCTGAGTTCTGATTCTCGAGCTAAAAACGCTAACTCAATCGCACTTATATCATTCACACGATCAAGGTAAATTTTTTGCATCATTGGGTTATCGTAAATTTTTTTGGCTTTTTCACTGAGCCTCCTTACCGGCGCTAATCGAGAGTATGTTAGTGTGACGACACCAATCACCAATACGGTTTGTAAAATATATGACCAAGGCGATGCCACAGAAGTTAAAAACATAGTGAGGATATAAAAGCCGATAATAATGGCTATCATTTGGCTCGACAATGACCACGACTGCTTTGCTATCGACTCTGGTGATGTCCCATTATTCAACTGTTCGTATATTTTTTCAGTTCTGGCAACAACATCTCGATCTGGTTTCGTGCGAACCGATTGGTACTCTACCGTTTTTCCTGTTTTATCAGCTATTGGTGTGACATATGCGTTTACCCAGTAGTGGTCTCCATTTTTACAACGGTTTTTAACTAACCCCATCCAAGGCTTGCCTGACCCAATAAAGTCCCAAAGGTTTTTAAAAGCTGCCTTTGGCATCGTTGGGTGACGCACTATATTATGTGGTTTACCTTCTAAATCTTTGAGATCAAACCCTGCAACTTCACAAAACTGTTTATTTGCATACTTAATCTGCCCATTCGTATTCGTAGTAGATAATAGGTTATATGTATTGGGGTAATCATATTCCCGGTTAGTATAGTCTGATCTTCCTGTAGTCATAATCTTCACTCTAACGATTAAAAAACAATAATAAATCATTACTTAAACTTGGAGGATAGAACAGTCATCCAAACCTTGCTATTAATCAAAGCAAAAACGATTTCGGTTATTTATCATACAAGAAAAAAGCACGCGCATTATTAAAACTAGCAGAAAATTAAAGATTTAACGAAAAAAATTTAAATTAATAGGATTAAAATATTTTAGAACTGAAGAATGTAAAGAAATGGCGTCCCCAAGGGGATTCGAACCCCTGTTACCGCCGTGAAAGGGCGGTGTCCTAGGCCTCTAGACGATGGGGACGCAGAAATTGATTTGCAAATATTTATTTGCTATTTCTGCATTAGATGAGACCGAGCCTGTGAGGCAATGGCCTTATTCTTAATTGCAGAATAAAATCTGTGTCACTAGGACTGGCTATTTTAACTCGCACCATATGAGTTTAACGTACTCTACCTAAGTAAAGTGGCGTCCCCAAGGGGATTCGAACCCCTGTTACCGCCGTGAAAGGGCGGTGTCCTAGGCCTCTAGACGATGGGGACGCAGAAATTGATTTGCAAATA
>NZ_PNBY01000005.1 GCF_005886875.1 Pseudoalteromonas aurantia
TTATCTGATCGGCATTAAGCGTATTCGCTGGCTTTTTCTAAGTATTTATTTGAGAGTCGCCAATTCATAGGCCTTTTGATACTGCTGGGTCTGTTCGTAGCTGCGTAACGCTATACTTGTCCAACCAGTATGCCAATCGCTTTTATTTATGTTATCAAAAATTTTAGCCGCCAGTTCAAAGTCCTCATCCACATGCGCCATACATGCTAAACACGCTAATAAGTCCGCATTGTCTGGCTGTTTTTTCAGCTGGGCCTGTATCGCACGGGTTAATTGTAAATCACCTTCAGTCGCAGCACTTATCACTGCTGATACATCGTGATACAGCCCTTTTTTTAACCATTTTAGTAATGCAGGCTGTACCTGTTTAATTTGCCCACTCGCCGCCATTGATTGTAAATAAGGCTGCTGCGCATACACTTTCAGTGCTTTAGGTAGCTGCTCATAATACGCTTGCCCATCAGGTTGGTTTTGCATAAAAAAACGCGTAAAGAAACGCTGCCAATACTCCGCAGACCAAGTCACTTGCTTGTGTTTGTCGTTCAATGTTTTTATCAATTCAACATATTTTTGCGCTACCAATAGGCCCTCAAGGTAGGTCGTTATCTCGGTTGATTGTGGTTTTTTCTGCTGCATCGGCGTTTCCAGTAACACCAAAGCTTGCGCACCTTTGTCAGCCTGTAGCCAGAGTTTAGGCACTTTACTTTGTGCTTCTTCTGACATGGCGCTTAGGTGCTGTACCGCAGTTGCCTGCTTGCCTTGCTGTAAAGCGGACTTCGCCAGCAACGCATATTGATAATCTTGCCACTGACTAGGCGCATCCTGCTTCTTAAACGCCATTTGTACTTGCTCGTTATCATCATTAAGAGTCGCCCATAGCGCCTGCTGCCAAGCCTGAGAGGCTTTCATTGCACGCTTATGACCAAAGTGCCCCGTTGATTTACGATAAAGTCGCCAGAAAAACTTGATCGCCTTTACGACAAGCCATAGGCCAATCGTTAGCATGAAAAACATAATGGCCATTGCAACTATCGTGGCTTCAATGGTCACATCGTTATACGCTATGAGCACATAACCCTTTTCGTCAATTAATAAATGCCCTGCTGCCATGGCAATCGCAATGGCGATAATTATTAATATCACTCGGATCATTTTAACCACCCATGTACCGCTTTAGCTGAGCGTAACTGAACAGTTTGATTAAACGCCAATGATTGGCCTTGCATCAGTACTAATTCGTCATGCATGGCCTGTACTGCTGCAGAATCCATTTTAAAATAGCTTGTTAACGTTTGTTGAGCACTCGATAAAGCACTAAAAAAGACACTGGCTTGCTTGTCCATCAAAGCACTCTGAGCTTGTGACAAGTGACTTCGTAGCTGCGCTTTCAATAATTGCTGCTCTTGTTTATCAAGTAGTGGGTCAATCACAGCAACTTCACGATGACGAATCGTTATAAAGTCGTCTACCAAATTTTTCCATGTGCGTAATAAATTGGCTTGCCAGTCACTGACATCACTAGACAATTGTGCCGTAGGCGCTGCTGTTTGCTCTGGTAAGCGCACAGTTTGCAGCTCAAGCTCAGGTACTTGTGCGAGTAAACCATGTAACTGTAAATATCTAGATTCCAGGTGCGGCTTGATCTGTGCATTCAACAATGCAATATCTTGGGCGATTGCGCTCAATACGCCAGTGGTGTTTGGCTCATGCTGCAATACCTCACTTAATCTTTGCAGTACCGCAATGCTGCCCTGAAAGTCTTGTTCCGCTGAGGCCTTAAATTGTGCCATCCTTTGTAAGTACAGCACCTCACTGCTGAGTGCACCACTGACTTGTTGTTGGGCTGAGCTCAACGCCGCCTGCAACTGCGTATCAAATTGCTGAGCCTGCGCTGCTAAACGAGACTCTATTTGCATATCAACTTGCTTTTGCTGATTTTGCAATTGAACTAGCTGCTCACGAGTGGTACTTAATTGTTCACTAAGTTGGCTATTTTGCTGTTGTAGTTGCGCAAGCGCAAGGTAGGTTTTATCGCTGATCTGCTGACCATGAATAATTAAGCCGGCTGTTGCGGTACCACCAGCTAAAGCAACCAATAAAGCCAATACACCCACTTTACTGATTTTCTGTTTTACAGGTTTACTTTCTACCGCATGTGTTTCGTTTTGCTGATTCTGTAGTTCACTCATTTGGCTACCTTGCTGTGTTTGTTCAGGCATAATACACTTAAAAATGGCCTCATCATTCGGCCCTGAAGCAACTGTAATATGGGAAGATGCTACCTGATGTTGTAGCATCAAATGATCGGCACTACGCTGACTCACCAAGTAAAAATGACATTGATTCAGCCAAGCCAACAACACTTTATTGGTGGTATTAAATATAGCGTTGATTGCCGCGTTACTGGTTATGACTATACCGTCAATCTTGGCTTCTCGCCAGTGGTCTAACCAGGTATCTGATGGTGCCAACACTGGGGTTCGTCTATAAACAAGGCATTGATTTAATAATGCACCACGCGCTTTTAGGGTTTTTGCCAATAATGTGCGACCCCCTTCGCCTTTCACTATTACAACCTGTTTATCAGCGATAGACTGTAATTGAGGAAGCGCTAACACTCCTTCAGAATCTTGCTGCACGGGCGTTTGGGCCTCGCGAGCATAGACTTTATCGATGACCTTTGCGGTTTGCTCGCCAACAGCAACCAAGGTTGCGGTTGACGGTAATTGGGGTAAGTGTGTAGCTAACCCTTTCACAGCATCTTGCGATATAAAGATGATCACATCCGCATCATCTATCGGCGACAACTGAGTGTTATTGACCGGCAACATTTCCAGCTCAAGGACGGGCGTTTTTACAATATCTATTTGTTGAGCTATCAGCAGCTCGGCTAGCTGCTCGCCTTTTCCTTCAGGTCGAGTAATCGCAATAGCCATATTAAGCGTCTCTATATACCTCAGCTAAAATCTTATCAGCGCCTTGCGCTAATAATTGTTCAGCTAACGCAATACCGATTTGTTCTGCCTGCTCTACAGGTCCACTCGATTGGGCATGCAAAATTTCACTGCCATCAACCGCACCCACCAACCCGCGTAAATGCACCGTATCGCCCTCAACCTCTGCATATGCGCCAATAGGCACCTGACACCCCCCTTCTAGGCGGCGGTTCATGGCACGTTCTGCATTGACACGAATACGAGTTGCTGTGTGCTCTAACGGTGTGAGTAACGCTTGTACACGCACATCATCGATGCGGCACTCAATGCCAACAGCACCTTGGCCATTCGCAGGTAAAGACATTTCAGGTTCAATATAGGCAGCAATACGCTCCGGCATGGCCAGTCGTAATAACCCTGCAGCGGCCAAAATAATGGCATCGTACTCACCGTTATCAAGTTTTGCCAAACGGGTATTCACATTACCTCGAAGATCTTTTATTTGTAAGTCTGGGCGTAATGCGCGAATTTGGCACTGGCGGCGTAAGCTTGAGGTGCCAACAACAGCACCCTGAGGGAGCTCATCTAATGTGTTGTATTGATTAGACACAAAGGCATCTCGTGGGTCTTCACGCTCACAAATGGTATGCAATGCTAAACCTTCAGGAAAATCAACCGGAACATCTTTCATAGAGTGCACTGCAATATCTGCACGTCCATCCATCATAGCTTGCTCAAGTTCTTTAACAAACAAGCCTTTGCCACCAATTTTTGCCAAAGGGGTATCTAAAATAATATCGCCTTGCGTAGACATGGGCACCAACTCAACAGTTAAGCTAGGATGAAAATGCTCTAACCGTGCTTTGACAAACTCAGCTTGCCACATAGCCAATGCACTTTTTCTGGTTGCAATACGCAGGATATTTGTTTGTTCAATCATGATTTGCCTTAACTCTGCTCTTATTGAGCATCTGGAATAATACGAAAAGATTTTTGGGCTAATAACTGCCCTTGCTGAGTAACAACTTCAACACGCCATTGCCCAGTCTGACTTGGCATAATATTTTTACTCGAATATGTGCGATATCTGACTGCCCCAACCGTCAAAGGAATTTCAGCCATTAACTGGTCTTGATGAAACCATAAATGATGAATTATTTTGCCTTGTAGGTTTTTAATTTCGGTAAAAAAGTACAGCTTTTCTGAAAACTGAGTACGCTTCAAATTGTCTTTTAAAACGTCAACCGGCTCGCGCTGTTCAATGCCTGTAGTCAACACCGCACGACTGACCACATTGGTATCTATTTTTGCACCCAGTGCGACATTTGCGACTTGTGCTGATTCTGAGAAAACCGTTTCACTCACACCGGGGATTATGTCCTGCTTCGCATCTTGAACATCCTCTTGCTCAGTGTCTTCATTGACCACAACTGGCGAATCTTCAATGTTTTTAACAGGTTCAACGTTGACAACATCTTCTGAAGCTGGCACCGATACACTTGAGGCAACGGTGCTATCTCTGTGTTGGCTTTCAACCGCCCCCGTCACCAGTTCATTACCCCTGTTTAAGTTTGACTGTAATGTTAGCCCCTCAGGTGACACACCTTCATCTGCGGGCTCTGTTACAACGGGCATATCGCTGTGCGTATCAGCGAGCGCTTCAGTCTGTATTTCATCGGCATTTACAGCATTTGTTAAACCATATGTAACACCTGCCACAGACAACAACACAACGCTCGAGACCGCAAAAATACGCCGCCAATGCCATTGATAACTTACCGTTTGAACGGTAGGTGCCGTTTTAGTCACGGCCGTTTTGATGACTATCCGTTGTGTCATTGCTGCAGTTCCTCAATTAAGATAATGTGGCGATTAACCATTGACGGATCGCCGTTAACTCTTCATGGCATACTTGATGCGCCATCGGGTAATCCTGCCAACTAATATCATACCCTTGCTCACGTAATGTGTCGTAAGCCAAACGGCCTAACGCCATGGGTACTACCGGATCTTGATTACCATGGGCCATAAAAATATTTAATTTATGTTGTACGGCCTCAGTAGCTAACTTAACAGGCGCACACATATAAGTCGATAACGCCATAACACCGGCTAATTTTACCGGTAATCGTGGTGCTAAATGTAAAGAGATAACACCACCTTGCGAAAAACCGGCTAAAATAATTTTTTCAGGCGCTATCCCTTTTGCGATTTCAGCATCAATGAGCTGCTGAACTTTCTCAGCAGATTCTCTCACACCTTGCTCATCAGCGCGGCTCTGTGCATCCATTGATTTAATGTCGTACCAAGAACGCATAACCATACCACCATTTATGGTGACCGGTTGTTCAGGCGCGTGTGGGAAAACGAATCTGACGCCCAATTCATCCGGTAACTTTAACTCTGGTGCAATCGGTAAAAATCCGTCACCCGAATCACCCAGACCATGTAACCAAATAATACTGGCTTTATGCTCACCACGAGCTGCATATTCTACAAAAGGTAACATTAATCGTGCTTCCATTTAATTTCAGTGCCCGCCTGACGCGTCGCTGCATCACACATAAATTGCCAAAACTCAGCGCCAGAGCGATTATCAATCCACTTATCACCATGTAATTCAAAATGGTGCCCATTAAACTTCGTTGCTACCCAAACCTGATGAAGAGGCGCTTGCTTGTTGATAATAATTTTACTTTTATCGGCAAACAAAATCTCTAAAATGCCTGACGCAGACTCATAATCTAAGTCAGCGTCACAATCATCAATTTGATCTTCAATGGTAAACATTAAAGCTTCTGCTAGTTCATGGTACTCGTGATCTGTCATAGCACTTTCCTTTTTCAGCACAATTTATTTACGATGCAGCTAAAATACCTAGTCGCAATAGCTGCTTTTTTTACGAATTCTGTTACTCTGCGATTATAAAGGCACTGACATCATTAATCTAATGAAAGCGATACTCTCTCAAGCAAGCATGTTTATTTTAGTCTTATTAAGCGTTCTGACCTTAACTGGGTGCGGGCAAAGTGGTGTGTTATATCTCCCTGAACACCAACCTAACCCCGATATCAATACCCCCGAGGCCAAAAATCAATTAGCACAGCCCAACAACTTGAAAAATGTTGAGCCAATGCGTGACAAGGAGCAATAGCATGGACTTTTTCCATTATAAAGATCAACAGCTGTTTGCTGAAGAGGTTGCCGTCTCCGATATTGCCAAACAATACGGTACGCCCTGTTATGTCTATTCAAGAAAAACATTTGAACGTCATTATCATGCATTTACTGATGCCGCTGACGGACATCCACATCTGGTGTGTTACGCAGTAAAAGCGAACTCTAACATTGCCGTACTCAATGTGTTGGCAAAGCTTGGCGCTGGCTTTGATATTGTCTCAAAAGGCGAATTAGCAAGAGTTATCGAAGCCGGTGGTGATACTAGCAAAGTGGTGTTCTCTGGGGTTGCCAAAACCTCAGACGAAATTGAATTTGCGTTGGCGCATAATATAAAGTGCTTCAATGTTGAATCGGTTGCCGAACTCAAGCGGATCAGCCAAGTTGCCCATAGAGTGAATAAAACAGCGCGCATCTCAATTCGCGTTAACCCTGATATAGACGCCAACACACACCCCTATATCTCTACGGGTTTAAAAGAAAATAAGTTTGGTATTGATATTAAACAAGCCTTTGATGTCTATCAGCTTGCGTACGCATTGCCAGCGTTAGATGTAGTGGGTGTAGACTTTCATATCGGCTCACAATTGACCGACGTTGAACCATTTCTCGCTGCGCTAGATAAAGTACTGGCTTTGATTGAACAGCTAAAATCCGCAGGTATCGAGTTACATCACTTAGATATTGGTGGTGGGTTGGGTGTGCCATATGACAGTGAAAAGCCGCCTCATCCTAGTGCTTATGCTGCTGAAGTAAAAGCAAAACTAACGAACTACCCCCGTTTAGAACTGGTGTTTGAGCCTGGTCGTGCGATTGCCGCCAACGCTGGGATTTTGGTAACGCAAGTCGAGTATTTAAAGCCTAGCCAAGAAAAACACTTTGCCATTGTTGATGCCGGCATGAACGACATGCTCCGCCCCTCTCTTTACCAAGCATGGCAAAATATTATTGCAGTCTCTCCGCGCAGTGATGATACACCAACACATAACTATGATGTGGTGGGTCCAGTCTGTGAGACGGGCGACTTTTTAGGAAAAAATCGGCCGCTTGCCATTCAAGCGGGGGATTTACTCGCTCAGCGAAGTGCCGGTGCATATGGCTTTACAATGAGCTCTAACTATAATTCACGCCCTCGTGCTGCTGAACTCATGGTAGATGGCGACCAATGCTATGTGGTAAGACAAAGAGAGACATTGCAATCATTGTGGCAAGGTGAGCAATTACTACCATAATTTGTATATCGCAATGACAGAAAAATCATGGCAAGGCAGCCTTAGCAGGAGTAGTTTTAAGACATTATGTTTGTAAATTTTTCAAAAATGCACGGCTTGGGTAATGACTTTATGGTGGTTGATAACGTCACTCAAAACGTATTTTTATCTCGCGATCAAATTAAGAAACTCGCCAATCGACATTTTGGGGTGGGTTTTGATCAATTGTTGTTGGTTGAAGCGCCCTATTCGCCTGAGTTAGACTTTCACTACCGAATTTTCAATGCTGACGGCTCTGAAGTTGAGCAATGTGGCAATGGTGCACGATGTTTTGCCCGCTTTGTGAGAATGAAAGGCCTGACTAATAAACACAAAATATCAGTCTCAACTAAGTCGGGTAATATTACGTTATACATAGAAAAAGATGGTCAAGTCACCGTTAATATGGGCAACCCGCACTTTGCGCCAAGCAGTATTCCGTTTAAAGCCACTAAGCCAGAACTGACCTACATTATGCGTGCTGATGACCAGACTGTTTTTTGTGGCGTAGTTTCTATGGGTAACCCGCACTGTGTGATTGAAGTCGATGATATCAACACAGCGGATGTAGACACCCTTGGCCCACTACTTGAGCACCATGAACGCTTTCCAGAACGTGCTAACATTGGATTTATGCAAATTATCAATGAAGAGCACATCAAGCTGCGCGTATGGGAGCGCGGTGCACAAGAGACGCTAGCCTGTGGTAGTGGCGCCTGTGCGGCCGTTGCAATTGGCATTGCGCAAAAGAAACTCGCCAATACCGTTCAAGTTGACTTACCCGGTGGCAGTTTGCAGGTTCGCTGGCAAGGTGAAGGCCATGCTGTAAAAATGACTGGCCCAGCAGAACATGTTTTTGACGGCCAAATCGCACTGTGAATAACCAATGAGATAACACGATGAGCAAACAGCAATTACCTATTGATGAACAACAGATATGTGACTATTTAACACGCCACCCTGATTTTTTTACTCATCATCAATATGTATTGCTAGAGCTTGAGTTACACGCACAAAGTCAAGGCTTGCCTAATCTAGCATTACAACAACAGCGCCTGCTGAGAGAGCAAAACACCCAGCTAAAAACACAGCTGGCCACAACAGCACGTTTAGCATTAGATAATGAACGGGTCTTTCGCTTGTTCAGCGAATGCCAACGTCAGCTTTGGCGCTGCAATAGTTTCTCTGAGCTCGCTCAACAACTTGCCGATACACTCTGTCAAAGCCCTCATGTTATTGCCTGTGAATTACTGCCGTATCGAGAAAACTTAAGTACCATGATTCACTCTCGTTTATCACAACGCAGCAGTTATCTCGGCCGTCTCTCAGCACAAGAGCACACATTACTTTGGCATAAGGACCATGTTCCTTACGCACGCTCCGTGGCACTCTATTTGATTGGTAGTGTACAACAGCCAGAAGCCATTTTAGCATTTGCCAGCGACGAAGCCGCTCACTTCAGTTCAGACAATGACAATTTGTTCATCGACGAGTTTATTACATCGCTCGAACTTCGCTTGACTGATCTGGCGTAAAGCATGTCTGAAGCTGCGACTGAATTGCCTGAAGCATGGTTAGCGCCTATTGATGATTTTATGGCTTATTTGAAGCATGAACGACAGTATTCACCACATACCCTAACCCAGTACAGTACTCAATTGCGCCAAGCAGCCCATTACTTTCAACCCTATAGCCCTCATTGGCTACAGGTATCTGCTGAGCAAATACGTCGCTACAGCATGCATTTACGAGCCAAACAGTATAATCCTCGCACCATCAACCTAAAATTAAGTTGTATTCGCAGCCTATATAAATTTCTGAAAGTAAAGCATATTCAACACGCTACTATTGCCAACCCTGGTGAGGGGATAAAGGGTCCTAAATTTCAACGCCCACTCCCAAAGAACTTAGATGTTGATCAAATGGGGCAACTGCTCAATATTCAAGAGGATGACGCCTTAGCACTGCGCGATAAAGCCATGATGGAACTGATGTATTCAAGTGGTTTACGAATAAGCGAACTGGTGAATGTCAATTTAGGTGATATTCGTGAAGGCGAAATTCGCGTTATAGGTAAAGGCAATAAAGAACGCGTGATCCCCGTTGGTAATAAAGCACTCGATGCACTGTCACAATGGCTAATAATTCGAGAACAAATGGCCTTGCCGGAAGAGCAAGCCGTATTTGTCAGCAAGCGAAAACAACGGATCTCTATTCGTCATGTGCGCGAAAGAATGAAAGAGTGGGGTATCAAACAAGGTGTTAGCACTCCTATTCATCCCCATAAATTACGCCATTCTTTTGCCAGCCACCTACTAGAATCAAGCGGTGATCTACGCGCTGTGCAAGAGATGCTCGGGCACACGAGTTTATCTGCCACACAAGTTTATACCCATGTGGACTTTCAACATTTAGCGAAAGTCTATGACCAAGCACACCCCCGTTCAAAAAAGCAAAATAGCGATCCGAATTAAAAGACTTTCAGTATAATAAAGTCATTCCCCCTTTTTAAAATACCATCATGCGATTCAATAAAGCCCTTAGTAGTATCAGCGTACTCAGTTTTGATCTCGACGACACCCTATATAACAATCATCCAATTATTAAAGCAGCTGTACAAGCACAGCTATCTTATTTAGCCAATATCGAGCAATGGACGGCACAAGGCCCTAATTTTTGGTCGCATTGTCGTAATGAAACAGCTAAACAGCATCCGACACTCATCGATGATGTGACCCAGTTGCGTCGCGTGGCTCTGCACTATGGTATGGCACAATTAGGATTCACAGCGCCACAAGCTGAGCAGTATGCACAAGAAGCGTATACCGCATTTAGTCATGCCAGAAGTAATATCACCGTAGAGCAACCCGTACTTGAACTCTTGCATACACTGCGTAAAAAATACCGCCTTATCGCCATCACTAACGGCAACGTTGAGGTCGAAAAATTTAATCTAGCAGGTGAGTTTGATGTAGTGCTAAAAGCAGGGCCTGACGGAGCAGCCAAACCCCATAGTGCACTCTTCGATAAAGCGGCCATGATATTAAGTGTTGATAAATCTGAAATCTTGCATATTGGTGATAGCTTAGACAGTGATGTTCAAGGTGCAAATAATGCAGGGTGCCACAGCGTGTGGCTAAATAATCAGTCATGCCAATACGCCTACAAAGGGTTGCCCCATGTGGAAATAAAAAATATTTATGAATTATATCAATTAGTTGAATAACAACTTTTTAGGTTTAAATAACGCCTTTAGTTGCATTTGTTGCGCATTTAACGTACTAATGGTTCCAAATAATGATAACGATAACAACGGGACTTCACCTATGTCTGCACAAGATACCGGCTTTTTTGGCCACCCAAAAGGCCTCTCAACCCTCTTTTTTACTGAAATGTGGGAGCGCATGAGCTACTACGGTATGCGTGCTTTACTCGTGCTCTTTATGACCGCAAGTTTACAAGAGCAAGGCCTAGGCTTTACTGTCGCTTCTGCCGCCGCAATTTACGGTTTGTACACCGGCGCGGTATACTTTCTAGGGCTACCCGGTGGTTGGATAGCCGACCGTTTGCTCGGTGGTCAAAAAGCAGTCTGGTATGGCGGTGTCATTATCATGATCGGCCATATCATTTTGGCCATTCCGTCGACGCACTCCTTCTTTATTGGGCTTATTTTTGTTGCCCTCGGGACTGGGTTACTCAAACCAAATATCAGCGCTATGGTCGGGCAGCTATACAAGTCTGATGATGAGCGCCGAGACAGTGGTTATGCCATTTACTATATGGGGATCAACTTAGGTTCTGTGATTGGCTATTATGTCTGTGGCTATTTTATGGAGCATGTGGGCTGGCATTATGCATTTGGCGCTGCGGCCGTAGGCATGGCAATCGGCTTAATCCAGTACCAACGTACGCTCAGCAATATTGTCACTGTAGGCGAAAAACCTGCCAACCCACTTGCCCCAAACCATGCCAAACAAGCTTGGCTGGCTATCATTGCAACGCTTGGTGTGATTGCCGGCGTGACAACGTTAACGTATTTTGGCGTGATAGTGCTTGAACCCGTGCAACTAGCAAAATATGTCGCAGTGGTCTTTACCTTAGTATTTTTTGTTTACTATGGCCTGATTTACTTTAAAGGCAACTTGAACGAAGATGAGCAGAAAAAGATGTGGGCACTGTTTTTAGTGTGTATTGCATCAGCTTGCTTTTGGTCTGGTTTTGAACAAGCTGGGTCGTCATTGAACCTCTTTGCCCGCGATTATACGGACCGTATGATTGGCACCTTTTCAATACCAACCGCATGGTTCCAATCAGCCAATGCACTCTTTATCATCATCTTATCGCCTTTCTTTGCCGCGCTTTGGATCAACTTATCAAAACGTATGATTTCGCCTTCCTATAATTTAAAATGTGCGGTTGGTTTAATCATTATGGCCAGCGGGTTTTTAGTCATGTTTATGGCATCACAGTATGCAGCACAAGGTCTAAAAGTCGCACCTTATTGGCTTATCACCACTTACTTCTTACACACAGTAGGTGAACTATGTTTAAGCCCTGTCGCACTCAGTGCCGTAAGTAAACTCTCACCTAAACGTTTCGCAGGCCAAATGATGGGCGTCTTTGTTTTAACTTATTCGATTGGTAATATTATTTCAGGGCTATTGGCTGGCAACTTCGACCCGAACAAAGTGGATGAAATGCCACACCTTTATCTACAAATCAGTCTTTTCTGTATCGGGGTAGGTATTATTATTGCCTTGCTGAGCATCAAATCTAAAGTGTGGGAAGGGCAGCAAAAGTTAGCGTAACTTAATGTGTGGGGGCAGAAATGCCCCTCACCCTTTATTACATCAAGTGCCTACTTAAACCACATCTGACACCGCTTAATGTGTTTTAAAACTTTCGTTACACTGGGCGGGTTCAGACTCCAATCTGTCAGATATTAATGTCTGGCAAATGTGTAAAGACCACATGGACTCGATATAAGGAAACCAAATGAAGAAAGTAATGATAACAGGTGCAACAGGTATGCTAGGTAGAGCGCTTGTCAATACACTCAAGCCAACTTTTGAAGTCATTGGTACAGGTTTCAGCCGCGCAAGCGACAGTATTTCAAAGCTTGATCTCAATGACCAAGAAGCTATTTATCAATTTTTAGACACGCATCAGCCTGACATACTGATTCACGCGGCAGCAGAAAGAAAACCCGATGTCTGTGAGCAGTCTCCTGAGCAAACGTTGGCTCTGAATGTACAAGCAACACAGTTTCTAGCGCAGCAATGTAAAACCCGGAAAATTCGCCTTATTTTTATCAGTACCGACTATGTATTCGATGGTACACAAGCCCCCTATATTGAGAATTCAGCAACTAATCCAATGAATTTTTATGGGCAAAGTAAACAACAAGCTGAGCAAGCCGTATTAGTATGCAGTGAGTTGCACTCCGTGATCCGCGTACCTGTATTATATGGCGATGTCACCCATTTGGCAGAGTCCGCCGTCACTGTCATTGCAGAACAAATTAATGAAACTATTCCTTCAGAACATGATCACTGGGCTATTCGCTACCCCACTCATGTAGAAGACATAGCTCTAACACTCAAAGACTTGCTTAAACAGCCTGAAAGTTTAGGTGGCATATTTCATATTTCTAATCACCAAGCCATGAGTAAATATGACATGGCCTGTATCATTGCCGAACACCGTAATTATCCACGCTCGTTGTTAACACCACAGCCCACCCCCAGTCAAACAGCACAAAGACCATATAACTGTGCGCTCAAAGACACCCGCCTCACTAAGCTCGGTATTAGCCATCAACGAGACTTTAGTATTGCGATTAAACATATTCTTAGTAGCCAATAATATTTTATTTTTGAGTAGATTATAGTGGTCCAAAACAGGGGCACTTTTTATAAGGATGACCATGCGAACAACTCATGCTACCGCTTATAGCACTCTATTTTTCAGCATTATCACAATGACTTTAACAGGGTGTCAGCAAGCACCCGTTAATACATTAAATAACCCTGTATTTAATAAAAACCCTCAAGGGGAATTTACCAACCAATACCCCAGCACCTTCCGAGGTAAGGGTCCGCATCATCCTTATGATGACATTGAATTCCTCAAAGAAGAGGAAATTAAGCCAGTGGAACCCAGTTTTATCAATGTTGGTTCATTTACGGGATTCAGTAAAAGTGCTGGTTTTAATTATCAAGATTTACTCTACGCTACACCCCGTATCGATGAGCAAGCACGCCAAACACTCACGTGGTTAGGACATGCCAGCTTCCTAGTACAACAGCGCCATGATGATGCGTTTTTAACAGATCCTGTCTTTGGCGAATTTGATGGTGCCGTTGGCTGGTTAGCCCGAAAAATCAACGACGAAATGGCACGTTTAGGCCCTGCTCCATTTCAGAGTGATGACTTACAGTTTGTCGATGGCGCAGTCATTTCACACAATCATTATGACCATCTAAGTGTCGAGACTCTTAATACCCTTGCACAAGGCACAGAGTTATTGCTGCCGCTGTCAGTCAGCGATCACGTTGACTACACGCAAGGTCCAATCACAGAAATGGACTGGTATACTCAAACCACCATTGGCAAAACTAATGTTCATTTTTTACCTGCCCATCACTTCTCTCGTCGTGGCTTAAATGACTGGAACGAAACATTGTGGGGCGCGTGGCTATTTGATGATGGCGCACATACTATCTTTTTCGCTGGCGATACCGGATATAGTCCCATTTATAAAGATATGAACGCCAAATTTAACGGCTTTGATGTCTGTTTAATGCCGATTGTTGCTTATGATTATACCTATCGTAGCATTCATTTCGCGCCCGAAGATGCGGTAAAAGCGGCACAAGATTTAGCGTGTAAAGTATTTATACCTTGGGGTTACGGGACGTGGTTATTAGGCTATGAACATGTCAATGAACCACTGCGTCGCCTACAAAAGGCATTCGACGATATAAAACCAGATATGGCGTTAAAAATACTTAAAATTGGGGAAAGTGTTCGCTATAGCGAGCTGCTTAACTAGCACCTAGTTTTAAACTGTGTCTCACAGTTAATGGGGCACAAACCAACGACAGCATTGTTTTATCAAAAAATTTGGCAACGGATACTTTTTACATACCACGTTTAAGTAGTCATGCCATGCGTGTGCTTTTAGCGCTTCCATTTTATCTCTTGGCAAAATATTATCATAAAGCGTCGCGAAATCTTTTAAGAACTGAATATCACGGCGTCGGCTATTTTTTGCGTAGCCCTTACCTGCATAATGAATAAAGTCAGCCTCTAAATAGCCCTCTTTACCAAACATATCCATACGATTATAAGTTGTGGCTAACTCTTTATGTTTCAGATCATTTTTAAATATTTGATAATTAAAAAACGTCTGTTCATAGAAACGAATATGATTACACACTGATTGCAATCCAGCTAAATCAGCATAGTCGAATAGTTTGCATCCTTGTGATACTAACATAACCCCTACATTATAATAAATGACGCCCTCACACTGCATTGGCCAATTTAAAAGACCCAACTTATTTTCGATCAACTGACGTTCAAATTGACGATCGCATATAGCACCTTCATTAAGCATATATATCACCATAGGATCCGTGTATTGTTTAAATATATCCTGTGCACTTGGTGAAATTAAAATATCAGCGTCTAAATATAATACTCTGTCATACTCCTTGAGTAACTCGCCGATTCGCAGCTTTTCAGCCCACGCCGGATTTGCACCATAGTGAGGGTCATGAATATTAATTGGATAATGTAACTCGTCGGAAACAATCAAATCGGCTCCAACTTTGTCAGCATAATGCTTAAAACTTAAGATTGCAGCTTGATACATTGGGTTATCGCCAATCGCGAGCGTAAATATCGCTTTTTTCACAAAAATCCTGTTATGTTATCAAAAAGGTGACTCATAATTATTCAAATCAATAAGTTAAACAACCCCGTATTACAAGTTCATACATTTTTTTGCTCACGACTAACTCAATTCAACCTGATCCACTCTCAGGTATAATATAGCCGTTATCACACAGCATTAAACACAACGAAAGAAACATCATGCCTAAACCAATTCGCTTAGCTAAATTTTTAGGCCATGCAGGTGTGTGCTCTCGCCGCCAAGCATCAAGATTAATTTATACGGGAAAAGTAACCGTAATCGATAAATTAGCAGATCACATCGATCATGTCACTGCACAAGGTGTAGTGCGCGTGCGAGGCAAAGCGATCACAGACTTACGTACAATCCAATGATGATATTTCGCTCAATATCAAGGCGCTTTTATGCAGTAATAGCGGGCTATTACAAATGAAAGCAACGCCGAGAGTGAGAAAAAGGTATTCGACGATATAAAACCAGATATGGCGTTAAAAATACTTAAAATTGGGGAAAGTGTTCGCTATAGCGATCTGCTTTAAGTGTACATTAACAATCAACATAGAAATCACCACCGTATTATGCAATTTCACATAGTACGGTAGTGTATCTAGAGAAAACACTCAAAACCTTTAATTAATACCAAACATTCAATAAACCTTCATTTAATTCGTGTAATCTAGTGCACTTTATCTTGAAGCCACCTTAAAAAAGGTCTTCTCGCCCTAATTCCTTTAGATAAAAAAGGAGACTCCAATAGTTTTTGTACAGAGTTATTTTCAACCTCTCGTTTGAGCTCTTCATGAATAAATAATCTTGGTTTTTTATGCCAGTAGTGATATACATCACCATCACCAACTGTCAATATGTTTCCTTTTTGCATTAATAATAAACCTAATGCAAATTGCTCAGCCGTATGAAATGTAATAACTTGGCTAATTTCTTCCATTAACCATAGCGCAGTATCAAAAATATCTAAATGGGATTGGTCTACACCAATAAATCCAGAGTTATACATAGGGTCTGATTTTGAAATATGGTAATCTCCATATTCGGGATGGCTAAAGGTCCGGTCTAAAGCATTTTTGTATTGACGCGAAAAACGTTTTTTACTTAAGTGCCCCTCTAACTTATGTAAAACACTTTGCTTACTCGAAATCTCATTAAAGTAATGCATAATGTTCTTTTTTACTAACGTATCAGAATCCAAGAAAATCGCTACTTTAACGTAATTTTCCAACAAATAGCGTAACCCACTTAACTTCAGCCGAAAATGGTAATCTGATTTACTTAACCATTGAGACTTCAAAGCATCATCTAATTTTACTATTGTGACTTGTTCCGTTTCACTAAAAAAATCAGGCATTTCAGCTAACACAATGACTTTGGCATTAGGGTTATGTAATAGGAGTGTAGAAATACTGCCTATTGCTTCATTGTAATGCCGTAATTGTTTACCATATAAAACATATACAAATCCTTTTTCGATCACCTTAACCCCCTCTCCTTTGTCCGTATTTCGTAATACAACACTTATAAAATAACTAAAACCCCTTATAACTGAGAATTATAACATGATCGAGAATAGAATAAATCTTTAAATAACAAGGCTATAACTAAATTTTTTGCCGCTTATTAACCGAATAAGCATTACGCCTAATTCGGAACAATCACTGCACAAAATTCAACCACATTAGAAAGTGAGAGAATGTGCCTAACTTCTAATGGAGCCCTCACAAACCTCAGCATTGTTTGATCAACCAATGAAACAATCAAATCAACTTCATCTCCAACTTTGTCAGCATAATGCTTAAAACTTAAGATTACAGCTTGATACATTGGGTTATCGCCAATCGCGAGCGTAACTATCGCTTTTTTCACAAAAATCCTGTTGCGCTATCGAAACCCAAAATAAATAAACATTAAAATCAATAATTTAAATAGCTATACATTACAAGTTCATACAATTTTTTGCTCATGATTAACTCAATTCAATCTGATCCACTCTCAGGTATAATATTTCTGTTATCACACTGTTTTAAACACAACGAAGGAACCATCATGCCTAAACCAATACGCTTAGCTAAATTTTTAGGCCATGCAGGCGTGTGCTCGCGCCGTCAGGCATCACGGTTAATTGATGCGGGAGAAGTCACCGTCAACGGTAAATTAGCAAATCACATTGATCATGTTACCGCACAAGACATCGTTATCGTGCAAGGCAAAGCGATCACGACCTTGCCCGAGAAGGTACTCTACGCTTATCACAAACCTGTTGGCGTTGACTGCAAACTTAATATCGACGATCCAACTAGCCTTATTCATTGCCTCCCTGGCGCACCACGTGTTTATCCCATTGGTCGGTTAGATAAAGATTCTCGAGGGTTATTACTACTTACCAATGACGGTGCCTTATGCCAATATATGTTGCACCCTGAGCATCATCAAAAAAAGGAATATTGGGTAGAAGTTGACCGACCTATTGACCCATCTTTTTGTCAAAAAATGGCAAATGGCGTGCCTATTAATGGGCAAATAACCCTGCCGTGTGATGTTGAATTATTAACACCCACGCGCTTCAAAATAACCCTACAACAAGGACTAAATCGCCAAATACGCAAAATGAGCCATTACTGTGGCTATCGCGTGATTGATTTATTTAGAGTCAAAATAGCGGGCTTTACCCTACAACCAAATAACTTAACTGAAGGTGCTTACCAACGCATTTCTCAATCAGAACTTAGCATTGTACAAAAATAAACCTTGATCTTTTGAACTACAAGCGTAATCTAAACACATTGATTACACTTGTAGGCAAAAAATGATTGAATTATCTAAGGCCGAATTCTCGGTGATGGAAGCACTTTGGCAAGGTTACCCAGCTAAAGCCAGTGACATTATTAAGCGCTTAAGCGACGACACGCAATGGCACGAAAAAACCATTAAAACTCTGGTGAGTCGACTCGTTAAAAAGCAGGCGGTTACTTTTGAAAAGCAAGGCCGGGAATACATCTACACGCCCACCATTGAACGAGATGATTATACCCAAAAAGAAAGCCGAAGCTTTATTCAACGACTATTCCAAGGCCGTATCGCACCGTTAGTCAGTGGGTTTGCCAAAACACACCCCCTCTCACAAACCGATATTGATGAGTTAAAAAACGTCATAAAAGAGTGGGAAGACAAGCAAGGAAAGTAATATGTTAAACGAGCTACTTGATTGGGTAATTAAAATACAGTTGCTGCTGAGCATGAGTGTTGTTGTACTCTTAATTTGCGAACGCTCACTTTCGAGTAAAATTGGCGCTCAGTTGCTATATAAAATGTGGTGGCTCATACCAAGCACCCTGTTACTGCTAAGTGTACCCAGTGAATTGAAGCCCTTATCAAATAACGCCATGCACTACGTAACCGTCACCCCAACTCAACTCCCAGTGACTGATACGTGGTTGTTAAGTTGGACAGTCGTATATATAGCGGGCGCATGCAGTCTGTTACTTGCTATGTTTTGGCAGCATAAGCGTTTTCATACTAACCTCGCCTTAGAATTAACAGGTGCGACGTACCGTGGGTACCCAGTTTACGTCAGCACACAAATAAACAGTCCAATGATTGTTGGCCTCATAAAGTACAACATTGTAATGCCGGCGAATTATATTCAGCGCTTTGATGCGCAGTCTCTTTCATTAATGCTAGAACATGAATATACGCACATAAAACGCCACGATAACCTATGGAATCTTGGGTTCTTTTCACTGTGTACAATAACCTGGTTCAATCCACTGATTTGGCTTGGGTATCAGAGCTTTCGACGTGTCCAAGAGCTCGCTTGCGACGAACGTGTCCTAGAAAATAAACCGCATCATCAACAAGTGCATTATGCCAAAACACTGATTAACTGTGTTGAACACCATAACAAACGACATTTTGCATACGCTTACTATGGAGATAAAAACACCATGCTACAGAGACTTAACCATATAAAAAACACAGCTCGACCTTCAACGGTTGCGCAAACCCTGTTGATCACCTGTGCGCTGGCATCATTAAGTGCCTTAGCAATCACTAAAGACAGTCCGTCAGAAAAAGTAAAAGCAGATCACTCAGTAAAACCTATCATGCGAATTGAGCCAAAATACCCCATTGAAGCGGCAAATGATGGCGTGTCAGGGTATGTACAACTGGCCTATACCATTGATGAGCGAGGTCATACTAACAACATCAAAGTCATTGACGCTAAACCAAAAAGTACATTCGAGCACAATGCGATTACGGCATTGCGACAATGGCAATACACCCCTTCAAACAACCCAGATGAAATACATCGCGTTCAGTTAGATTTTAAAATTAATGATAACGCGACAAGCACACCACAACAGGATCAGTTTGAACGGATTGATGTATCGTCACACTGATATATATAGAGCAACACTTAGTTGCTCTATTTACCCTTTTAATTTAGATGCTTACACCAATCATACCCACTGCGGAGCCAATGCCCACTAACCACACCAACGATCTGAGTTTATCTATATTCATATAGTAAAAAACACAGTATAAAATACGTGCAATAATATGAGTGATGGCTAAATACTCTGTCACCGCATTCACATTATTTGAGCCTAACACAACGGCCAGAGCCACTGAAAAAACAATGAGTGATTCAAAACTATTTTGGTGTGCTGCCAGGGCACGCGCACCAAACCCTTCTAGCTTTGCTTGTTGAGCACGCGGGTGACGGTTATCGTACCCCCCCAATTTATTCATTTCGATGGCCACGGGCAACTTAGCCAAGTAAGGTAACAATACCGCAACGAGTGCGCAGATCAATAACGTTGTCATGCTAGCTCCTTTGTGTTTATAAGAAATAATGAACCACGCTAACATACCATTGCACGCACAAAAAAGCCGCCTATTTCATAACCTATAGTGAATTGTATTGCATCGCCTAACAGTATAAAAAGCGTGCTATATACCTACCCTGCAATAGGGTGTCGCATCAACGAGATATTTCAGCTATAAACCATTCGTATATTCTCTTCATAGTTGATAATGTGTGATCTTGAACTCATCAAACAAAGAGACTAATAGCATGGCATGGATCGCATTCACATTTTTGGCTGCTTTTGCACAAGCGTGGCGTAATGCCTTACAAAGTCAGTTCAGCAACCATGCCTCAATCGCAACAGTTACCCTCTCTCGTTTTATGCTAGCGAGCCCAATTGCGGCGTTATATTTAGTCGGTTTATATCAATTTTATCCCACAGAACAGATACAGTTCAGTGGCACTTTTATGATTTTTATAGGATCAGCCAGTATCACACAAATTGTTGCTACCGCGCTGATGGTGATACTTTTTAAGCAAAATAACTATGCGATAGGTGCAGGGCTGGCCAAAAGTGAAGCGCTCGTTGCGGCTATTTTCGGTATGTTGTTCTTTGGGTCTGCATTATCGTACTTTGGCTGGCTCGGTGTCATCATTGGCGGTGTCGCTGTGCTTATTCTCAGCGGTTTTACCGTCAAAAACTTTAATTTTCCCACCGCCTTGCTTGGTTTAAGCTGTGGTAGCGCCTTTGCCTTAACCTCTTTATGGGTGCGAGAAGCCGCGTTAACCAGTCAGTTGCCATTTCCCCATAGCGCAGCATGGGTTTTGCTCCTAGTGATCAGTATTCAAACCCTGTTGTTAGCTCTTTATTTACTGATCAAAGAGCCACAAAGCTATTCGGTTTTATGGCAACATCGTCGTAAGGTCAGTTTGATCAGCCTCGCCAGCTGTATTGGCTCTATCGGCTGGTTTAGCGCTATGAGTTTACAGCACGTTGCTTATGTCAAAACACTGGGTCAGATTGAGGTCTTTTTCACCATGCTCATTGCAACTTTTTGGCTGAAACAACCCGTTAAACGTCGCGATGGGTTAGGGTTAATACTGATCGCTTTAGCCGCTGGCTTGGTGATGCTCACCTAGCCTACATTCTTTTTTGCCAATGAGCGGTAAAACAACTGAATAACCCGCTCTCTCGGTAACCAGTTAGTGTAAGGCAAATTGAGTTCGGCTAACGGGTCTAATCGCAGTACTTCTTGCTGCGTAGCTCTTTGTGCCATCGCCTTTAATATCAGCGTACGTGCTTTATCGATTCGCACAATATATTGCACTCACTCCCCCTTATTAGATACCATTCCATAGCTAGGAATAAGCACTGTTTTGTCGTTAATTTCAGCTGAAATATCGCGAAGTGCACGTAACAACCCATCAACTCAGCCACCGCATCATCATCCGTATGCGCATGGGCAAAATACGCAATATGTGCCTGCTCATTATTAAAGTACAGAGTTACTGTCTGATCAAAGCTCACTCGAGGTGAATACGCGGACGCTACACCGTACTTTTTGACTAAGCGTTTATGTACATTATCATGAGCAATAACATGGCTCACAACGAGCGAAAAAGCTTCATGACCACAGGTATGGTCACCATGAAAGTGGGTATTTATGACAAATTCAGGCCCCCCTTAGCTTTCAGGCACTCATGTGTTTTGTATCTGTGTTGATAATCACGCAAACTAATAATTACGGACATGCACACGGTGATGAAGTGCTAAAACGTGTCGCACTCCTCATAGATAAACATACCCGTCCTGTAGATATTTGCGCACGTTGGAACGGCGAAGAGTATTTACTCGTCATGCAAAATTGTTCGCAAAAAGCCGCTTTGCATCGAATTGAGAAGCTACGCAGTGCTATTACTTTTGAGATCTTCGAACATTTCGACCACCCAGTTACCCTGAGTTTTGGCGTCACACTGTGGCCCACCAGCAGCAATTTTGATACGGCTTTACATCATGCCGACAACGCGCTCTACACCAGTCAAAAAACGGCCGTAATCAGGTAACAGCCGTTTCATCACTGTATGCTATTCACTACTCTGGTTGATTAGGTTTAATCGTTAATGCATGTACGAGGCGACCAGGCAATAACGGCGTTGCATTCCCTTTTGCATACCCATCAAACCCTGCACGATAAAACGGTGACAACGGATGCCCACTTTGCCCACCCGCGACGGTCATAATCGCATTACCCAACGCCCCCGGTTGTGCTATAAACCGCTGCGAAGCCCCAAAATGACGACCTTGTACCGCCGGCATATAAGTATCACCAAACGCCTTCGTGGTTGGCATATCTAAAAACTGGCTTAGTATCGGTAATTGTGTGCTAAATGGGTGTTTAATGTGTAACGCATTCACGTCTCCCCATTGCCAGCTCGTCATATTTGGCCCAAACTCTGCTGCCAACTTTTGCTTAGCGACTTCATAGGCGTTAAGTTGCAATGCTTGCCAACTCTCATGCTGATTTAACCAGCTCTGCGGCTTTTGTTCCAGCAACTGCCATAATGCAGGCTCTAGATAGCGTTTTATATAGCGTAGACCAGCACCTGCCTCTTTCATTTTTGCTTCAACCGGTGCAAATGCACTGTTCATTAAACTGGTACGAAAGCGCTTCACTAAGGTATAGCCAACTGAGTCTGCACACGCACATGCTTGCCATTGGGCGAGATGCTGTAAATCGTTTGCGAATCGTGCTTTAGAAGCATCATTTTGACTCAATAAAGCGGTTAAATGCTGATGCCATGGGGCTAAAAACACCGCTTCGTTGTCATGCTGTAACTGGTTAAAATCATTTTCATTAAACCTGTCTTTGGCAAGTAACCTATCGCGTATCTGTACCGCTCTAGCGCCTAAGGCATAACCACCATCACCATAACGCGTATGTGCCTGCGCAGAGACTACACGAGCATTAGCGGTCCACAATTTACCATTTTTAGGATTTTTCAACGCGGGTCTAGCAGTGTCGTTGTATTGCCACTGGGGAGAATAGCTAGTTGCCTCTATCGCAATATCAGCCGGATTATTTCTGGCCGGAATTGCACCCATAAGACGCCATGCAGCATTACCGTGTTTATCTACAACCATCAGATTTTGTACCGGAATACCCACTTTGGGCGCTAGTGTCAGGGCATCATCGACCGTCAATGCGGTTTCCATTGCTAATAGCTTTAAATTCACCGCATATGGCTGATGTGCGACCCAACTGAGTGCATAAGCTGTCTCATTGAACTGCTGTACTGGGCCATATTTACTCATTAGCAACGAATACGTGTGTACTTCATTATCGGGTAATTGAATACGCTCTTCTTCTTGCCAAGTTTTATCACTGGCTGACAATTCAATCCAATCTGCTGTATCTAAATACCCATTAGTAAACCCCCAGGCAATATGATCATTCGTGCCCACCACAATCGCAGGCGCACCGGGTAGCGACACACCCGTTACGGTGACGGGTGTATTTTTAGAGTGATAGTTTAATTGCGCACGATACCAAATAGAAGGCACAGCCAGCCCTAAATGCATGTCATCAGAGAGCATGGCTTTACCAGAGCGAGTTAACGCCCCGGTTACCGCCCAGTTATTACTGCCATATAAATTTATCGAGCCAATATCATGGATGTCTGCACGCGCGGCACGCGCGAGTGAAATATCTAATTGCGGTATTGGCACTTGTCGTGTTGGTAACACGGAGCCATCCAGCGCAGCTTGATGAATACTGGGCTGCAATACAAACTCACGCATCGCTTTACCAAAAGTATGCTCTAAATAAATGAGTGCTTTATCACGTTCAAAGTTCGCAGACTGTAAATCAAGGTACATACTAAAAATGACCAATATACTGTCTTCACTGCGCCACGCTTTTACAGGTCCTCCACTGAGTAAATATTCAAAACTCTGAAAGCCTGCCTGTACCCGCCCTTCGTTAACGCCCTGTGTGTAGGCTGCGAGCACTTGTTGTTGGTCATACGGTAAATGCGCGACAATATATTCACTCCGCTTACGTAATTGATGGAACCGCATGGTTTTATCTAATTCTATTGCCGCAGATCCAAACAACTCACTGAGCTCTCCTGCCGCATTACGACGTAATAGATCCATCTGAAAGAATCTATCCTGACCATGAGCAAACCCTAAACCATAAGCCGCATCTTCTCGAGATTGCGCCGTAATTACAGCTTGTCCTAATGCATCTCGCTCCACCGTCGTCGCTGCGTTGATCCCGTTACTGGTACCAGTGCCATCGAGTGACGGTAAGCTCAACGACAGCACGCCATAAAGAGCTGCGGTTGTCGCTAGCACTAATAAAACCAATCCAGCAAGGATCCGTTTGAACCAAGTGAGCATCTCTTTGTCCTTATAACTTTGTGTGAATCATTATCATAACCATATAAATATGAAGTTGATATGTCCAAGCAATTGTAATATTCATAGCGTTAATCGCCTGCCCAAATTGTGTGATAAATACCACCTCATAAACGCCTTAAAGCTATGTTACGTTTTTATTCTATTTAACTCATTTCTAATTATGATGAATAAACTACTTTTGCCAGTGCAATAACCAATCATTTTATTGTGCTAGCAGAGCCCCTCACACTCATTCAAGGCGGCGAGGCGCTGAGCGCGCTGGTACCAGTCTACAATGCCGATGACTCCTTTTGGGGGCTACTCTCCGTCGTCATCGATATGAAAAAGCTGTTCAAATCAGTCAACCTGGAAAAACTAGACAATCATTATCGTATTGCGATACGAGGGAAAAATGGACTCGGAGAGTTAGGAGAGTTTTTTATGGCGATAAGCATATTTTAGAGTTACACCCTCTTTCATTTAGTGTGTCGGTGGCCTCAGGAAAATGGCAACTGTATGCGGTACTTCGATTTGGTTGGGAGCCAGAAGTTGCTGCAGTTTGGCCATTTCGTCTCGCGTTACTCACCATTATTTTACTGTTCATTGACGCATTTATCTTCTTTAATAAACTCATAAAGCAATTACATGATAACGCCCAAACCTTAACCAGTATGGGCAGCCTTACTGAGGTTGGTGCATGGTCAGTTGATATAAAAACCCGAGATATTAGTTGGTCAGACGTCACCAAACACATATTTGAAGTGTCTGACCATTATCAGGCAACGTGGATGAGTTCGACCGAATTTTTCAAAGAAGGTAAACATCGGCGAAACTTTCAGCATGTCATTGAGCAGGCGATTAAACATGGCACCCGCTTTGAGGAAGAGCTCATCATTTTGACTGCGCAAGGCCATGAACGCTGGATATTGATGAAAGGCAAAGCCAATCGTTATAAAAACTGGACTTACGAAATTTTTGGGTCAGTACAAAATATTCAAACCCGAAAACACATGGAAATTGAGCATGACAAAATAGCCAGAAACAATGAACTATTAGCGCAGCTTAGCAGCCATGATGCAGTATTAAACAATCATATTGATAGCGCGCAGAATGTGGTGGCTGATGCCATTAGCCAAGGGCTTGATGCATCGCGAGCAAGTATATGGGTATTTAACGCAGAAAGTACTTTGCTGATCCCAAGCTGCTTCAGTAATACTCGCCAAGACAATCTAAAACACTTCCCACCGTGGCGAAAAAGCAACCTTGCAGAGTTATTTTCGCAAGTGCAAAAAAATCAACTACTCAAAGCAAAGTTCGCCCACAGTCATGAATGTACTTTAGGGTTAAGTGAGCATTATTTAGGGCCTTTTGAAGTGAATGCATTACTAGGCTGTGCTATTACCTACAAAGGTCAAATCATTGGCTTATTGTGCGCCGAATATGCCTTACCTAACCCTGATTGGGGACATAGTGACGGGCGCTTTATCCGTGCAATATCCGCCATGTTAGGCAGTTTATTTGCCAGCCAAGAACAACAAAAAGCAAAACAACAAGCTTGATTAGCCAAAAATGTTGCAGAACAGTCGGCGAAAATCAAAGCGGACTTTCTCGCAAGCATGAGTCATGAAATTCGCACGCCCATGAACGGTATTTTAGGCATGTTAGATATCGTACTCAACACAGAGTTGAACCAGTCGCAACACCACCACTTAGGGCTTGCCCAAGGCTCAGCAGGCTCATTGTTCACTATCATTAATGATATTCTCGACTTATCAAAAATTGAGGCGGGTAAGCTTGATATCGAGTTCATCGAATGTAATTTAGTTCAAATACTCAGTGACAGTGTCAGTAACTTTGCCCCAAAAGCGCTCGAACAACGCACTGAGTTATTTATCGATAGCCGAAATATGAAAACGCAATTTGCGAAAACCGATCCGCATCAACCACATGAATTAGTAGCCCATCACTTACTTGATGCTTGGCGAATACCCAGTGAACACTTTGAAAGTTTACCTGCGGCTCTCTCGTTACTGCAAGATACCCGGCTAAAATCACCCGCAATTATTATTGCCGAATCAATTATTGTCGATGCTTCTGATACCCAAATCACCCAATTAAAAAATATCCTAAAACAGCCAGGCAGCTGTTTTGCATTGATCAGTAATCGCCTTGGCAATAACAAGAAGCTCGCACACCTTAACCCCGACCTTGTTTTCTTGAGACCACTCACACCGGCTAATGCCCTTAAGCTCTGCACATTAAGCAAGCAGCAAACACCCGATTCGCCGCAACAAAAAGGGACAATTAATGCCTCGATTCTTTTAGTTGAAGATAACAAGGTAAACCAAGTGGTCGCTCTAGCACTATTGAAACGCCTCGATATTACCCCCACTTGTATCGATAATGGTCGCTTTGCTATTGAACACCTGAAGCAGCAACCAAAGCGATATGATGTAATACTAATGGATTGCCAAATGCCAGAATTAGATGGTTACCAAACAACAGGGCAGATCCGCCAAGGTATCGCTGGCAAGCAACACCAATCTACTGCGATTGTCGCCTTAACAGCTAATGCCATGCAAGGCGATCGTGAAAAATGCTTAGCAGCAGGCATGGATGATTATTTAAGTAAACCGATAGAATTTAATGACCTTGAAGCCGCACTAAGAAAATGGACACAAGATGTTAGTAAAACAACCACTGATAGCGTAAAGTTGATAAAACAATAAGATAGGAACAACGATATGGAATTCACGCCAAATGAACAACGGGTCATCGGATGCCTACTTGAAAAGCAGACTACAACACCCGAACATTACCCCCTGTCACTTAATGCATTAACAAATGCATGTAACCAAAAATCTAACAGGGAACCCGTACTCACACTCAGCGAGTCCGAAGTCTTAGATACATTAACGCAATTAGAAAAAAAGCGCGTTGTCCTCCTCGACGAAGGGTTATCTGGACGCGTAAATAAGTACAGCCACCGCTTCTGTAATACCGAGTTTAGCAGTTTACAATTAAGTGAACAGCAACGCGCGATATTGTGTATTTTATTTCTTCGTGGCCCGCAAACACCAGGGGAGCTGCGTACACGCTCTGCACGACTCACAAACTTCACTACTGTCAGCGACGTAGAAAACACGTTAGCAGACATGTTAGAGCAGGAGTGGGTGTGTAAACTGGAACGAGAACCAGGTAAACGAGAAAGCCGTTACCAGCATTTACTCGCAGATCAAGCTCCTCCAGCAGCGTCAAAGAGAGAACAAGCAACACCGCAGCTATCAAATTCAGAATTAGATTCTTTGGTTGACGAGATAACCCAGTTGAAACAAGAGCTGGCAGCAATTAAACAACATTTAGGGCTTTAATTTCTCGCCAGATAAAAACATAATAACACTTTGCAATAATTGGTAATTGAGGAAATCGCTATGCGCCAAACGATTCTGGCTGAAATGAAAGTCCAACCCGAAATAGACGCTGCTTTTGAAGTCACTCGCCGCGTGAACTTTATTAAACAACGTTTAATCGACGCGCATTGTGTCACCTTAGTGTTAGGGATCAGTGGCGGGGTAGACTCATCAACCTGTGGTCGCCTGTGTCAACTGGCCATAGATGAACTCAATCAACAGCACAGCGACACTCAGTATCAATTTATTGCTATGCGCTTACCCTATGGCGTGCAAGCCGATGAAGATGAAGCACAGCAAGCCTTAACATTTATTCAACCAAGTAAACGCGTCACAGTTAATATTAAACCTGCGGCTGATGCAATGCACGAGCAAGCAATGCTCGCAATGACGGCATCTGAACTTACATTACCGTCTAAGTCCACTATTGATTTTATTAAAGGCAATGTCAAAGCTCGCCAACGTATGGTTGCACAATATGAAATAGCGGGATTAACCAAAGGGTTAGTTGTTGGTACAGATCACAGCGCCGAGAATATTACAGGCTTTTATACCAAATTTGGGGATGGTGCATGTGATTTAGCCCCTTTATTTGGCTTGTCAAAACGTCAAGTCAGAGCACTTGCAGCACATTTACACGCACCTGACACGCTAGTTAATAAAGCGCCTACAGCGGATCTTGAATGCGATCGTCCAGGCTTAACCGATGAAGAAGCACTGGGTCTGAGCTATGACGAAATCGATGACTTTTTAGAAGGTAAAACAGTTTCAGATTTGGTAAACAAAACACTCATAGACATTTATTTGCGCACGCAGCACAAGCGTCAGCCCATCCCCACCATTTATGATTAAACGATAAAAAACTTGTGATGGACCAATAATCATGACAACCTCCCTCTTTATCTGTTTTAGCGAGCAAAAGAGGGAACATGTTGCGCTTCATATTCACACTTCTGTTTATTTCATCAGCACCAAATGCGCAGGCTGCTGAACACCCAAAAACATCTGAATTATCACAAGCACCAATAGAAGCTTATACAAGTTTACCATTGGTGAGTCAGGTTGATTTATCACCCAACGGTACTCACTTAGCCTTTGTACAAAACTATCAAGGTACCCTAGTCTTAAATATAACCAATTTAAAAACCCAAGAAACACTGCCTGTTTTAAAGTCAGACAATAAAGAAGTTACTTTAAATTGGTACGACTGGGCCAATAACAACACCTTAATTGTTGCTGCAGGTTACACACAAAGGCAGCGGTTACTAAAGTATCACTCGACGCAGCTCTTTAAATTTGATCTTAATGGCACTAAAAAGCTAGAAAACTTACTGCCTATCCGCAATCGCAATGTCAAAAATGCGGCGCAATTTCAAGATAATGTGATTAGTATGCTGCCAAATGACCCTAAGCATATTCTAGTGGCTGTTGATTTCGATACAGTGAATAGACCCAGTGTTTTCAAAGTTAATGTGGATACCAAACGCAGAGAACGAATTTTAAGACCAAGACGTAATATCTCAGACTGGATAGCTGATAGACAAGGTAACGTACGTATTGGCTACAAGCTTAAAGACACCACTATTTCCTATATTCTCTATGACCGTGATAAAAACAGTTTACATAATAAACCGCTGTATCAATTTGATGTTTTCTCACCAGAGCGAGTAACGATATTAGGTTTTGGACAGGATGGCGACACGTTATATATAAAAGCCAACCATGAAGGAAAAAACGCCCTATTCAAAACCAAAGTCAGTCAACCTCAAAATCGTGAACTCATTTTTTCCGATCCGGATTATGATGTTGATGGCACCATTTTGTACTCTCAAATAACCGGAAAAGTGAATGGTTTTTCACACTCGAATACCGAGAGGAGTCGCATATATTGGGATGAAGAATATAAAAGCCTGCAAACAGCCTTATCGAGTGCACTGCCAAATGCACACAATGTGATCATAGATAAAAGCCAAGATGGCGATACATATGTTTTATACTCTAGTTCAAATACTGACTCTGGCACCTACTATTTGGGGCAGCGTAAAGCACAGTCACTATATTTGTTTGCGCCCCAATATCCTGAAATACAAGATGCGACCTATTTAGGTAAGCAACGCCATCGTTATAAAGCACGTGATGGTCTAACTATCGAAGGATATTTAACCTTGCCACCTGGTGATCGCTCCAACAGTGTGCCATACCCGACAATTATTTTACCGCATGGTGGGCCTATGGCTCGAGATTATGCTGACTTTGACTATTGGTCTGAGCTTTTTGCCAGCCGAGGCTATGCTGTGTTCCAGCCTAATTTTAGAGGGTCATATGGTTATGGGTATGAATTTGCACAAGCAGCAATGGGCGCGTGGGGAGAGGCGATGCAAAATGATTTACAAGATGCTGCGCACTACCTTATCGAACAGAAAATTGCGAATAAAGATCAGATTTGTGTCGGTGGAGGAAGTTACGGCGGGTATGCTGCCGTGATGGCTGTCGTAAAACACCCTGATACATTCAAATGCGCCGCCAGTTTTGCAGGCGTTATGGATTTAGAGTCCATAGTGTCACGTGCACGCTACTATACCAATAGAGAGGTGGTAGAGAAACAATTTGGTGACGATGACAACAAATTAGAAAGCAATTCGCCCATCAATAATATTGCGGCAATAAAACGGCCTATATTATTAATTCATGGGGAAGATGATAAGGTCGTTCCTGTCAGCCATAGTCGTCGTATGTATGATGACTTACTCGATGCAAAAAAAGCAGTCAAATATATTGAGCTTGAATCAGGTAATCACCATTTAAGCTATCAAGCACATCGGCATACCACACTCACGGCATTTTTAAGCTTTTTTGACACCCATTTAAAAGCAAAATAGTCCATAGTGTGAAGCGTCACTTCTTATGAGTGCACGCTTCACACAGACACCACCAAAGCCATAAAACGCAAAAAATTCATACTCCTGCCTCTATATTTTCACAATACCCATCAACTGACTGATCAACAAAGTAAAACAAGGTTGAAAAATTAAGTTATAGTTAAACTATTCATGTATTTAATTTATAGGTTAATGGTTGAGATGACCGCTCCCATTCTCATCACAGGTGCCGCTCAACGCATTGGTTTGGCACTCGTTCAACACTTTGTTAAAAATCAACAACCCGTCATTATGACGTATCGCACTCGCCATAACATCATTGACGAACTTGAACAGCAAGGTGTGATTTGTATTGAAAGTAACTTTGATGACGCAGATGCCGTTGACACCCTTGTCGCCAAAGTAAAAATGCATACCAGCAGTTTAAAAGCCATCATCCACAATGCCTCTAGCTGGGATTGTGAAGGGCAAAACCCTGATCATAGTCGCTTATTTGACAGTATGATCCGCATTCACGCCAAGGTGCCTTATTTGCTTAATATGGCAATGAGCGACCTTTTGCTCGCATACGATGATATTGCAGACATAATCCATTTGACTGATTATGTCGTAGAAACAGGCAGTGCTAAGCATATTGCGTATGCCGCCAGCAAAGCAACGCTTGATAATTTAAGTAAGTCATTTGCGGCCAAATTTGCGCCACGTATCAAAGTCAATGCCATTGCACCCAGTTTAATTATTTTTAACGAACATGATTCGTCTGAATATAAAGAAAAAACATTGAAAAAATCACTCATGGCTATTGAGCCTGGTTGTCGAGAAATCGTCAATAGTGTTGAGCTACTGCTCAATAGTAACTACATTACAGGCCGCACTCTGCCCGTTGACGGCGGACGTCACCTAAAATAGATAGAGAATTTGTTATGCATGACGAACTAAAAAGCAGTTATCATCAAATCATTGAAGCTGTCGGTGAAGATAGCAATAGAGAAGGCTTATTAGATACCCCAAAGCGGGCCGCCAAAGCCATGGAGTACCTCACAAAGGGCTATCGAGAAACGCTCGATGAGATCACCAATAATGCCGTATTCACTTCAGATGCAGACGATATGGTGCTGATCCAAGATATTGAACTTTACTCTATGTGCGAGCATCACTTACTGCCTTTTGTCGGTCGGTGCCACATTGCCTATATACCAAATGGCAAAGTACTCGGCTTATCGAAATTTGCCCGCATTGTTGATATGTACGCCCGTCGATTTCAAATCCAAGAACAACTAACCCATCAAATTGCAAAAGCTGTTGAAGAAGTCACGGGGGCAAAAGGTGTAGGCGTCATTGTTGAAGCTAAGCATATGTGTATGATGATGCGTGGTGTAGAAAAACAAAACTCCAAAATGCGCACCTCTGTTATGCTTGGCAACTTCCGAGAAGACCCTAAAACACGCAATGAGTTTTTACAGCTCGTCAAAAACTAAGGACCGTTTATGCAAAATGCGATCATCAATATTACTAACCTCAGGCTGCGAACATTTATTGGCTTTAACCCTGAAGAACGAGAAAAAAAGCAAGATGTTGTGCTGAATATAGAGATCCACTATCCAGCAGACACTGCGTGTGTCAGTGGTGATGAAGTTGAACATGCGCTGAATTATAAAACAGTAACAAAAGCGGTGATAAGCATTGTAGAAACAGGCCATTTTCTCTTACTAGAAAAGCTCGTCGCCGATATATTAGGGGAGTGCCACAGTCACCCCACGGTCACTTATGCAAAGGTAAGAGTAGATAAACCCCATGCATTACGGTTTGCAGACTCTGTCTCCTTGACCCTCGATTGGCAAAAATAATAAGACTGAGCGGTAGGTTATATCAGCCGCTCAATCCCCATAATGCTCAGTATAATAAATGCATATCGAGCCCCCTTGCTCAGACTCACTAAGAGTAAAAAAAGCCAAAACCGAAACTTACACAAGCCTGCCACTAAAGTAAGCGGATCCCCTATAATAGGCACCCATGATAACAAAAGACTCCACACACCATAACGCCCAAATAGCTGCTGTGCTTTCATGACCTGTTGCGGTGAAATCGGAAACCATGATGTATGCTGATAACTCATCATTTTCAATCCGAGCCAATAATTGACACAACTTCCCAATACATTGCCCATTGTGGCGACTAACCACCATTGAAATAGTACATCACGGTTGTTTATTGCTAACGTAGATAATACGACCTCTGAGCTACCTGGTAACAACGTGGCAGAGCTAAAAGCAGAGAAAAACAACCCGAAATATGTCAGCACTCCGCCCCCTTACCCTAAAAAATATTTGAGCCCAAGTCTTGTGTATTTATACAGAGTTCTACAAAAAAGCATGACGCAACAAACCTGTATACGCCGTAGGCATTCTCACATTATACTGAAATAGCAAGTTATACGTACTGAAAAGCGAATAATTAACATAATCATGGAGAACAAGAATGATCAAAACAGTGAGTCATGTACTTATTGGTGCACTGCTATGTGGTGTAGTGACCGGTTGCAGCACTGTAGCAAGCCCCCCAGCGACAAGTGATAAAGGATATGAAACATACATTAACCCCGGGCAAGCCTTCAAGCACACAAACCTGACTAATATAGATAATAAGCCTATCTCACTGAACCCAAATAAGAAGAAGTTAGTACTGTTATTTGCGACTTGGTGCTCTGACTCACTACGCACCTTAAATGAATTAAAAGCCTCTTCCATCATCCGTGACCCGACAATACAAATTATTGCCATTGGCAGAGAGCAAACTCGCGAAACACTCAAAAAATTCAATCAAGACTTTGCGTTACCATTTGAGTTAGTTGCTGACTCAGATAGAACGATATACCAACAGTATGCGAACAAAGGCATACCCCGCCTTATTTTGTTAGATAAGAATAACACCGTAGTAAAAACACTAATTGGTGAGCAAGCGAATATTATTGACCAAGTAATTTGGTAATCTGAATAAACTAAGAGGCTGTAATGAGTAACGATGTTGTTAGCATATTAACCATGGCAAAAGTGATACAAACGGCTGTCGCACCGGTATTTCTTATTACTGGTATTGCCGCGACATTAGGCGTACTGTCAAATCGACTCGCTAGAATAACCGACCGAGCCAGATTGCTCGACCGCAAGGTCAACAGCTCTCAAGATGATGCCTTGAAAACATCGCTATGTACTGAGATGCGTGCACTGCTCAAGCGCTCTCGCTGCATTCATATTGCATTTAGTATGAGTGTATTAAGCGCATTACTGGTCTGTGCCGTAGTCATGCTTCTCTTTACTTCCCACCTTTATACCATCCCAGTGGGTATTACACTTTCAAGCTGCTTTATTGCCGCGATGATGTTATTGATGGGCGCTTTTTTAGCATTACTGTCTGAAATATTTTTGGCAACCCGGAGTATGCGAAGAGGTATGATTTTTAAAGATTTAGAATAAAAGGGATTAAAGATCGTCAGTACACTATCATCAAGAGACATAAATCAAGCATAAAAAAACGCCAGTCAATGACTGGCGTTTTTATACACTATTTCAAGTTACTTCTGTTTGCGACGACGAAGCGCAGCAAACGGTGCAGCAAGTAGCGCTAACCACGCTAAAGAACCTGATGAAGAGCTATTAGATTCAGGCAGTGTTACTGGAGCTGTAGGTGTTACAGGTTCAGCAACATCCGTTACCGTTACATTAACTTTAGTTGGGGCTAAAGTATGAGCACTCTCACCAGCTACTTTCGCCGTGTAAGTGAAGCTATCATTTCCGTAAAAGTCAGCATTTGGTGTATAAATCGCTTTACCATCAGTAAATTCAACTGAACCATTTTCAGGCGCTGATACGACAGCCAGTGTTGCCGAATCGAAACCTGCTTCAGGTGTAGAAAGTGTTACACTTTGAACTGCACGCTGATGTAACCCATCACGGTTATTAAGACTCAAAGGTATTAAGTCTACATGTTGAGCTGTGTCATTTGCTAATACGTCAATGGCTTCTGATGATGTATCTTCATTCATTGTAATACTATCTGCCACACCAGCCTTGATTTCCGCATCTGCAGTAAATTTAGCTTTAAAAGACATACCTAAAGAGCCACCAGATACATAATTAAAGTGTGTGCTCTTACCCGCAACAGGTGCAACGCCTTCACCATTATAATAAGTTTGGAAACCCACTAAACCATTGTCGTTCTCAATACCAACAGTCGCTTTTTCAGGCATTCTTGGTACTTTGACATAGTTAAAGAAGATCTCTTCTTCCCCATTTAAACGGATCCAAGCTTGGAACGTAAACTTATCACCAGAAGTGTCTTGATAAAGCTCTGCATCAGCCCACTCTGTTACCCAGTATACTTTTGCATCATCGCCTTCGCCTACTTGCTTAATCGCTACGTAAACATCGCCACCACTTGTTTCGCCATCACCTTGAAGGTCAAAGTCAGCCCATAATGGTGCAATCAAACCATTTTGGCCATTGCTTGAAGGAATCTCAGAGTTAGCACCTGTGCCGCTAGCAGTACCATTACCAGCTACAATCAAACCATTGGTCGTAATTGTAATGTAGTTGTACTCTTGTCCAGCTAGTTTGAAGTTAAACCCGCTACCAATCGCCGCTAAGTTAAACTTAAAGTCAGAGTCATCACAGCTGTCGCTACATGACGGGCTGTATTCTCCATCTGCCTTCAAATCAACAGCCAAACCTTCTACAACCGAGGCAGAAACAGAGGCTTTTTCTAGTGTACCAGTAAAGCCAACATGGTTTGCATCCGCATCTGCAGCCGCTAAGATTTGCTCGCCACCAGTCAAAGAGACGTTGAAGCTATCAGGAACGATACTCAAAGACTGTGGTAATGCAGATGTCAGCGTTACCAATCCGTCAATGGTTTCGTTGGTGAAACCTAAGTTGACGTCAAATTCTTCTGTATCAGAGGCACCAGAGGTCGATACGGCAAGGCCAGGTAACGAAGTTGAAGAAGCAAATGCCGCTAATGGCAAGTGACCAACGCGGTTACCAGCAGCATCATACGCTTCTAAACGTGCAAATTCCCATGCGTCTAAATCAACCGCTTTAATATTCATCGTAACAGATGCCGCTTTCGCGTCACCGTCTTCGCCATGTGCTGCTAGTTCAAGACTGTGCGTGTTCAAGTCAACAGTGGCACCAGAGCCCATTGCAACCGCTTTCAACGTTAGATTCATTGACTCAGCCGTCATATTTCGGATGCTGACTGAGTAATCACAGCTTTCGATACACTGAGTTTCAGATAATCCCATTTCAGAGAACGTGACTTTTGCATCTAATGACTGAGCGACATCTAAACGGCCAGCACCAACATCAAAGGCATCAGCTGGTGTCGCTTGATCGGTCTTTTTCAAGCCCTCTGTGACACTGGTGTTAGCCAGTGCTGATTTAACCTCTTTTGCACTCCAAGTTGGATACTGTTGCTTAAGTAATGCAGCAGCACCAGCAACATGTGGTCCGGCCATTGAAGTACCAGTTAACTCAGCAAAACCTGCACTACCATCAGCTGTATTCAAATACGCAGATAAAGTATTTGTACCTGGTGCGGCAATGTTTGGTTTCAGAATAGACGGATCACCATTTGGACCACGTGAAGAAGAACCAGTTACGGCATCTCTTGCTGCTTCACTGTTAATAACGCGAACTTCACCGTCAACGCTCAGTTCACTGTCAAAGCCTTCAGCAGACACAGCAGCAGTGATCATCTCTCCATCAGCTTGACCAACCATGAACGCAGGCACAGCATCAACACCGCCCATACTCATTGTGATTGGGCTACCGCCACGGTTATTGTATACAAGTAACGCTTTAGCGCCTGCATCCGCTGCATTTGTTGCTTTCGTTGAGAAATTACAGCTGCCTCGAGACACAACTGCAAAGCCGCCATCAAAAGAATTAGCTGGGAATGCTGAACACCCTTCAATATTGTCAGGATCAACAACACCTGCAAGAATTGGTTTTGCTGAAATGACCGTATCGAAAGCAGTTGTTGAACTCGTTTTATGAACAATGTAATCACTGTCACCTAACTTCATGCCCGATGTAAATACTCGGCCATGATCGGTATTTGCAACAGAAATGACACTTTCTAGATTCGCTGGACCACCAATAGTTTGTGCACCTGCACCGCCGTTACCAGCAGAAACAACCGCTACAACCCCAGCATCTTCGATGCTCTGGAATACTTCAGCGTATGCACTATTAGCTGGGTGTGTACCATAACCACCACCCCACGAGTTGTTAATAACATCTGCACCATCTTCTAACGCATGCTCTAAGGCTTCAATTAGCATGATGTTTGAACCACCACCTGTATATAATGCCTTATATGCCATTAAATACGCGCCAGGTGCAACACCGCTGATCTCTACGGAATTATTGTTATATTCTGTGGTGATGGTAGAACCAACCGCAGTACCCGCTACGTGAGTACCATGTCCGCCAACATCAAGCGGGCTAAACGTTTGCGTGTCTGGCTGTGCAAAGGTAGGCGCAGAATAACGTGCAACAATTAGCTTATTATTACAAAAAGACGCATCGACAGTACGGCAATAATCATCTGTAGGTAAGGCATCTGTCGGAGCGGCCATACCTGCATCGTCAAACATTGGGTTAGTTGGTACTATACCCGTGTCGATTACCGCTACGCGAACACCTTTACCCGCTTCACGATCACCGCCCAGTTTTTCCCACGCCGTGGGAGCATTGATCAAAGACAGTGAAGTATCCATTTCTGGAAAATAGCGCTCTTCTTTGAATACTTTAGTAACACCAGGTAGCGACTTTAATTTTGCGTAAATATCTTTTGAAGACTTAACAACAACAGCATTCATTGTTGAATCAAAAAAGCGATCAACCTTAGCACTTGGTATAGCTTGAGCCATAACTGACGCGAAAGTCGTTCTTTCTGCAGCTAAAGCTTGCTTATGTGACTGCACACTTTTAGCTTGCACATTGAATTTATTGCCGGTTAAAGAATGGTCTAACGCACCATCAACCTGAACCAATGATCCACTTTCCAAACGTACAATGTAATAATTTTGTTCTTGTGCTTGGCTTAAAGCATGATGTTTTGATTTAGCAAAGCTATTGTGTTCATGTTCAAAAGCACTTGCAGCGCTCATAGATAAAGCACCACATACCGATGCAGCTATCACTGACATTTTAATTGTATTAGACATCATTTCCCCTAGGACTTGTTGTTAACTGATTTAACAGTTGGCGTCTTTGTTGTTAAATATCACATTGCACTTTGTCGCATTTGTTGATTTTATTCGACCAATGGATAGGCTCATTAATATAGTGTGAAAGTACCAACACAATCAACAGTAAATGCAAACAAAAGAAACCCAACATTTACAACAGGAGAGGAATTAAATTTAAATCACTGATATAAATGATTATTATATTGTAAAAGAAAGTAAATGATTCTGTCATCAAAGCGAAATAGATAACAACAATAACTACTTTAAAGGTCTAGGTTATCGGTAAACGCATACAACTTGCCTTTTTTAACGCTTTTACGTAAAACATTAAGTCATACCAAACAAGGGGCAAAATATGAAAAAGTTAATCATGATTGGCGCTGTATTAAGCGCACTTTCAGCTAATGTAGCAGCAAACTCACTCTTTGAAGCACCAGAAGATGCGATCGAATATAGAAAAGCTGCGTTCCAACTCATTCGTTATCAAATTGGCGACATGGGCGATATGCTTAAAGGTAAAGTACCTTTTGATGCACAAAGGTTTGCTCAACGCGCTAACAATGCAGCAAGTCTATCAAGCATGCCATGGGAAGCGTTTACAACAGGATCTGACAAAGGTGATACAAGTGCATTAGCGGCAGTGTGGAGTGAGCGTGCTAAATTTGATGAAAAAGCACAGTCATTTGCAAAATACGCAAAAGCTTTAGCGGTTGCGGCACAGTCTGGTGATAAAAAAGTCATCGCACCCGCTTTTAAAAATTGGGCGAAGGGTTGTAAAGATTGCCACAAATCTTTTAAAGATTAAGATAAGTTTACCAACTTCATCAATATAAACGGTGCATATGCACCGTTTTTTAATGAGTTAACCTATATTCAGTAAAGTCATGAGAGGTTCTTGACCCCATAAAAATAAGAACGCCGTAGCCAGAACAATAAATAACATATACGCGAATTTTCCAGAGCGCATATGCGGTTTATCCGCAGCGTTTGGGCTATACCCTGTTACTAGGGTCTTAACCAACTTCTTTCCTTTTATTCTGTAAAGCACAATTGCTAAAATGTGCAGTCCAATTGCCAAAAGCAAAAGGTCGATGTTATCTCGATGCAAGTCGTTAGCAAGCTCAACCCAGGCATACGAGACATACTGTACTAACGGCCCTTCAACCAAGATGTCATCACTACTCATTAACCCACTCAATAACTGAATAAATATCAGTGTAAAAAAGACTAATATCATCACACTACCGGCCGGGTTGTGCCCTGTGGCTGGTTGGTCTTTTAATAAAGCGCTTATAACCGCTTTCGGTGAATGAAATAATGACGAGAGCCGGGCAGTACTGCTACCAAAAACTCCCCATATGATCCGCGTGATCATCAAGGCTAATAGCATATAACCGGTCACAAAGTGTAAATCTAACCACCCTTCATCGCCACTGATATATAACACCGCAATACCAATCACAAGTAACCAATGAAACCCCCTAATAAACCCATCCCAAACTTTAACCATTGCGCCCCTCTCTAGCCTTAATTTGGTTATTCGAATAATTTTGAGTATGACAAACTCTTAAGAGCAACGCATCACTATATGCGATGAAAGTCTTACCTTATCAGCTAAAGTATGGGGGATAAAAAACGAAGAGCCCCACTCTAGTGGGGCCTAGCATAAATCATCGTAACAGCGAATTGCGGCCACTCATTAACTAATCACACACTGGCTAATAAAATGCGTTTACTTTTCTCTAGAGTGACCGCTTGCTGCTCGCCCAATGCAACCATGCCATGGCGCTCTAACTGCGCGCATACTTGCGGTACAACCTCTTCACCCAAACCATGATCACTAAAACGTGTAAGCATATTAAGCTGCTGAAAAAACTGCTCAGTCAACGAAATTGCATCTGAAATAGCGTTATCAGGCTCTGTAGTATCTAGATTAAAGACCCGCTCTGCGTACTGTAATAATTTTTCACGCTTTTCTTTCTGTTGCTCTGCCAGCATACGGGGTAAAATAATCGCCAAAGTTTGTGCGTGGTCTAGCCCATATAACGCAGTGATCTCATGTCCAATCATATGTGTTGACCAATCTTGTGGCACCCCAGCACCAATCAAACCATTTAATGCCATCGTAGCTGACCACATAACATTCGCCCGAGTTTGATAACTGGCTTCTTCCTTTAAAACTTTAGGCCCTTCTTCAATTAACGTTAATAATAACCCTTCAGCGAAGCGATCTTGTACTTTTGCATCAACCGGATAAGTCAAATATTGCTCCATGATATGAACAAAGGCATCAACAACGCCATTCGTCAGCTGACGCTTAGGCAGTGACTGCATGACATTTGGGTCAAGTACAGAAAACTGAGGTTGAACTAATTCAGACGAAAATGGCAGTTTATCTTGTGTGTCAATGTTTGAAATAACGCTGAAACTATTAGACTCAGAGCCTGTGGCAGGTAAAGTCAATACGACACCAATTGGTAGCGCATTATTAATTTGTGCACCTTCGGCCAGAATATCCCACGGTTCACCATCAAACAAAGCAGCCGCGGCAATAAACTTACACCCATCTATCACTGATCCCCCCCCAACCGCTAAAATAAAGTCATAGTTTTGAGTCTGGATAAGCTCTACCGCACGCATACATGTCTGGTAGCTTGGATTGGGCTCAATGCCCGCAAATTCTCCCCAAGTAAAATCACTCAGCGCCGCAACAACCTGTTCATAGATACCATTTTTTCTAATACTTCCCCCACCATACACCACCAGCACTTTTGCCCCTTTGGGTATACTGTGCTTGATCTCTAAAATCTGCTGCTCACCAAAATGGATTTGAGTCGGGTTCACAAAACTAAAATTCAACATATTTTACTTACTCCACGAGTCGCTATATGTGGCCCACGCCACCTTGCTAATACGATGAGTTTAATGGTCATCTAACGAAACAAACAGCCACAAAACAGCAAATTACTTTTGCCACACAGCAACAATAAAGCATATATAATTAAATTGTTATTTTTAGTGAGGTAATAATATGTGGCAAGGTCTTGATGTATTTCTGGCAGTTGTTGAACACGGCAGTTTCAGTAAAGCTGCCAATGTATTAGATGTATCAACATCTTATGTAAGTCGACAGATCCAGCAATTAGAGCAACGCCTTGGAACCATATTAATTCATCGTACCACTCGTGCTCAGAACCTGACCGATAGTGGCCGTGAGTATGCGGTGAAACTCAAAGTTATTCAGCAAGAGTTGATCGATGCAACCAACCATATTCAAGGTATTCAAAGGCAACCTAAAGGGTTAATTCGCCTCAGTGGTGCGGGCGATTTTGTGGCTAATCGTATTGCGCCTGTGGTGGCTGAGTTTTTACAGCGCTACCCAGAAGTCAGCATTGAATTCGACTTTAACAATTGTAATATTGATTTGGTTGAAGAGGGGGTCGACATAGCCATTCGCCTTGGTAGATTACAAGATTCAAATCTCATCGCTCGAAAGTTGTGCCATCGCCCTATGAGCCTTGTCGCAAGCCCACACTACATCACACATCACTCCCCCCCAATTCACCCCTATGAATTGGCTAACCATAATTGTTTAATTGCGATCAATAACCGTTGGCGATTTAATATTGCTCAGCAAGTTGAAGAAGTCAAAGTAGTAGGTAACTGGCGCAGTAACAATCCCCATGCCATTCTCAGTGCGTGTAAACAGGGGTTAGGAATAGCGCATCTCGCACAAGATATTGTTGCCGAGTCTATCAAAAGTGGCCAACTCGTTTATTTATTGCCTGAATTTCAAGTTCAAGATAATGCCACTTGGTTGGTTTATCCGCGCAAAGATCTTATGCCATATAGAGTAAGGTTATTAATTGGGTTTTTACTCGAACACTTTAGTTAAGGGTGTGCTAGAGTTGTTTCATAATAATAAAAACATAAAAATAGGATGTCTTATGGATACTTTTTATCAGTTTTCTGCCACCACATTGCAAGGTCAACCATTCGACTTCTCGTCTTTACAAGGCAAAGCGGTACTCATTGTAAATACTGCAAGTCAGTGTGGCTTAACGCCACAATATGAAGGGCTGCAGGCGCTCCATCAAAAATATGCAGAGCAAGGGCTGGTGATCATTGGCTTTCCCTGTAATCAATTTGGTAAGCAAGAACCCGGTAGCCCAGAACAAATACAGCAAGGCTGCCTCATTAACTATGGGGTAGATTTCACTATGATGGAAAAAATCGATGTTAACGGCGAGCATGCTCATCCCTTATATACTTACTTAAAAGCCCAATTACCTGGTCTATTAGGGCAGCGGATCAAATGGAATTTTAGTAAATTTCTAATAAACCGAGCCGGGCAACCTATCAAACGCTATGCGCCTATTACCAAGCCCAATAAGCTAAACAAAGACATTGAAGCTGTGCTTGCGAACCCATAAAAGTAAAAAGGCTGCACGCGCTTTTTACTTTTGAAAGAGGGTGTCTATACTAGGGCACCTTATTACTCTAAATAATCAAAATCGCTATCGCCTGCATCTTTGCGTAAACGTTTTTGCTCTAAATAGTCGTCAATTTTGCGCTTCACTTTACGCTTTTGCTTGTCATGCTGATTTCGCTCTAATTCATCGAACTCACTATCGGTGAAATCATCATCAAGCCCATCATATGAATACGTTTTACCCACAATCTGCTCCAATCACGTTGCCAAAACAGCCCATTTACTTTCATGAAGTGGCGCACGACTGTTCACTTCTTAGTATTTAGCTCTTAATACCCATTTAGAGAAATGAGAGTTTTTTATCGTTTCAATGAAAACTTTTTATCAACACCTTTAAATGGTCAACTTCACTAATTTTTCGTTTTATTTACTATTTATATATTTTAACCATCACAAACAAAAAACATAAACCATTGATAAATAATAACAATAAAACTGGCATTCATCTTGATTGTTTAATAGTAACCCATAAGATAAAAAGGCTTAGTCATGAAAAAATTACTGCTCCTCGGCGCACTTGTTACAAGCTCAAGCGTATTTGCAACCAATAATCTCTCATTACAATTTAATTCTGATGAATGCCAAGTGGAATTTAAAAATGATGTGATGATCACGCCAGACCACTTACAGATCACCACTGCACAACAAAGTAAATGGACAATCAATGACACAGGTGATGTTTTAAGAGATGGCCAATTGATCTCACTCACATCAATGCAACAAGATGCGATGCGCGACTATGCAGATTCACTCAGAGTGCAATTACCTAAAGTAGCCAACATTGCGCTAGAAGGTGTAAAAATTGCTGGTGTTGCACTCAATGAAGTAAGTAACGCGCTTGAATTAAGTAGTCTCGACTCTATTGGCACTGTACTTGACGAACTACATATTGAAATCAATGAAACCTTTTATCAAGACGGTGCGTTTGTCATGGGCAAACAAACATTTGACCAGTTTGGCAATAATTTCGACAAACAATTCGAAGACCGCATAGAATCAGCCGTCCAAGGTGCCATGATGGAGTCGATAGGCAGTATTCTGATGGCTATTGGCTCAGAAATGACTAGCTCTAACGGCGACATGAGTAGTTTTGAACAGCGCATGGAAGATATGGGGCAAGCCATAGAAGAAAAAGTAGAAAAGCAGGCTCGAGTCATTGAATCACAAGCAGATCAATTGTGTGACCAATTTGAAACCATTGCGCAAACAGAACAGCAATTACGTCAAAATATTCCTGAGTTTTCAGGCTATGCCTTATTTAACACACAACTCAACTAGGCCTAACTGACAACCAAAAATTATCTCCCAACCGAAATAGTCAGTAGAGCACTGACTATTTTTTTGCGTTGAGTAAAAGCTGGCCTAGTAGAGCAATCGCTTGCTCCACATCATTATTCCATACCAATCCATAGCTCATACGTATACATGACTCATATTGCCTACCTGCACTGAATAATACGCCAGGTGTAATGCTGATCCTGTGCGCTATCGCCAATTGAAACAATTTTGAGCCACTATACTCCGTGCCTAAATCAACCCAGATCACACAACCCCCTTGCGGATCACTCAGCCGAACGGAGCTCGGAAAATAACGACGCAATGCTGTGACCATCTGTGTTTTATTAAACATTAAACGTTTGCGCATGAGCTTTAAATGGCGATCATATTCCCCACTTACCACATAATCAGCCAGTACCAATTGATTCATCAACGAACTAGAACAACTTAATGCACGCTTCAAGCGTCGTGCTTTTGCGCTATGAGGGCCCGCGACCATCCAGCCAACACGATAGCTTGGCGCTGCTGTTTTCGAAAAAGAGGCGCAAGTAATGACGTTACCTGTTGAGGTATAACACTGAGCAGGTTTGCCACGGCGCTCTGTAAAATGTAAGTCCCCATACACGTCGTCTTCGATGAGCGTTACCTGATGATACTCTAGTAACTCCACCAATGCTTTGCGGCGTATATCAGGCATAAACGAGCCTAACGGGTTATTTATACTTGTAGAAAATACACACGCTTTAATATCGTGCTTCAGTAATGCTTCGCCAAGATCACAGAGCCAGACACCATCATCTGGACACACTGGAATTTCAATCACTTTCAACCCTAGGCTTTCTACTAACTCGACAATACCAAAGTAACAAGGGGATTCAATAGCGACTACATCGCCCACCTCAGTAACACACTGCAATGCAATTGCTAATGCTTCTTGTGCCCCATTTGTGATCACTAACTCTTCAGTGCTCACCACTAACCCCAAGTCCAAATAGCGGTGTACTATCTGTTTCTTTAATTGATCTAGTCCATCCATAGCACCATAACTCAGCATATTTTCACCCATACTATGCATCGCTCGTCGCATCAGCTTAGCCAGTATTTTTTCTGTGCTGGCAACCATCACTGGGTTAGCAATGCCAAATGGCATAATACTCGGTTGATGAATGGCATCATATACTTGTTCAATAAGCTGCTGTTTGTTTACCACAATCGGCTGGCTTGGTAATTTGACTCGTTTAGGCATTGGGTTACTGGCATTAACAGCCTGCAAAAAATAGCCCGATTTCTCTTGCGCTCGCACTTTCCCTTGCGCTTCTAATACTTGATAAGCTTGCTTCACAGTCGGAATACTGACATTAAGCTTACCCGCCATCGCTCGTAACGAAGGCAGTTTATCACCCGGGCATATCATGCCCTGACACACCATATCATCAATCAGAGCGATCACTTGTTCATACAAAAACGATTTGTGCTGCTTCGAAATAACAAAACTCATAATGCATTCATCTGTATAGGTCAATTTTCATTTATTCTGTATATAGCATATACAGAATAAATAACTACAATGCTACATATTCCGCACTCAATTTAAAGTTAGTATACACTTACAAACTTCAAGGATATTACAATGCAAAGCGTGCTGCTCTATATCATGACGGTATTAATTTGGGGTTCTACATGGTTAGCCATTGAGTTTCAGCTAGGTACTGTCAATGAGATCGTCTCTCTATGCTTACGATTTTCTCTAGCCGCTCTATGCATGTGGGGGTATGTATTATTTAAACGTCTGCCCATGTACTTTGATCTCAAAACGCATGGTTTTTTCATTTTACTTGCCATGGGTAATTTTGGCTTAAACTACTTAATGCTGTATTACGCACAAGGGTATTTAAATTCAGCAATGGCATCTATCGCGTTTTCACTATTGCTCATATTTAATATCATCAATACACGGCTATTTTTTGGTAAGCCTATCGCAAAAAGAATTTATAGCGGCGCCCTGTTCGGAGTCGCGGGTATTGTCGCCCTTTTTTGGCATGATTTAAGTCAGTTTGACCTGAGCAACGGTGCAATCGTCGGCCTAGGACTTGCTCTATTGGGTACCCTTATCGCATCATTTGGCAATATGGTAAGTGTTCGTAATTCCAATAAAGGCATAGGTGTATTACAAGGCAACGCTTGGGGCATGTTATATAGTAGTGTATTACTCGCTGTCTTCGCGCTCCTCAATGGAGAAACATTCGTCATCAATGCGTCTTGGCAATATTGGAGCTCACTGATCTATTTAGCTGTATTTGGCACCGTTATCGCGTTCGCCAGCTACTTCTCTTTACTAAAAAATATTGGCCCAGAAAGAGCCAGTTACATCATTGTACTATTTCCTTTAGTCGCTGTACTTTTGAGTACTTACTTTGAAGGTTTTACATGGCAAGCCAACACCTTTGTCGGGTTCAGTTTGGTCTTGCTTGGCAATGCCATTGTATTAACACCTTTTGATAAGCTAAAAGCCCATTTCGCCGCTTCCCCAGTGAGAACTTAATAAGCTCTCGCGCAAATGCCGCCAGCGCATGGCGGCATTTATTTTTCACTTACTTCATGCATATCAACACGACAATTAGCAGGCTGTTTTAAGCGTATTGCATCAGGGCAACAGCTTACTTTTGCAGGTGTTTGACCTATGATCTCGCCATCGGCCTCAATATCTAAGCCATCGGTATGTATCATAAAATGCACCCCTGCGGTTTTTATAACACTCGATAGACGCATGTGCTGAGCAAACAGCATATAAGTAAATGTTTTCACCCTTGCTAGAAACGACTTACCATAAAAGTGCATACCGACCAGTTCACCGCTCTGATACCGCGCCGTTGGCGCACACTTTAAGCCCGCAGCAAAGTATTGTCCATTGGCGATAAGCAGCATCATCATTGATCTTGACGGTGCGCTCGACGTTGCAAGGCGCACATTACGGTAATTAAATAGATTTAATAACCCAGCCCAAATATAGCTAAACTGTCCCCGCTTTTGCTGACTTTGCATTGTTCTCACCACATGCGCACTAAAACCTATGCCCAGCATATTTACAAAATACCGGCCATTCACCATACCCACATCAATGGCTTGTTCCGTGCCGGTAAACACACACGCTCGCCACTGTGCCATCGACAGCTTAAACTGACGCGCAAAGTCATTACCTGTACCTGCTGGCAACAAAGCTAAGTTACATGGTTGCCCCACCGTTGCATTAATCACCAAATGCAACGTACCGTCTCCTCCGATGACCACAACAGTCGCTTGCCCAACGCATTTACTGCGTATCTGAGCCACATCTTCTGCAAACCGACCTGAGGTAAAAAACCACTCATGCTCACTATTTTTCTTAGCAAATTGTACTTTTAACCACTTCACATGTGATTGGGTACTCTTTGAACTACACGGTTTAACAACCACCAACATAAAACACCAAAAAATAATAAAATTAATTTATATGAATAATTAGTCAAAACACAACTAACTAAAGCCAACAAAAAACAACCAAACACATAATAAATAACAATAAAAACTAAAACAAACAACTTTCAACGATGCATAAAAACACAAGATAGAGCAATTATAAAAACAAAAAAAACACCAAACCCATTAGTTTTTTTAGGTCAAAAAAGGTAATTTTTATTGCTTTAAATTTAAGCTGAATGCGCGCAAAATAGCCATATTATGTAAACACCTATTAATTTGACAGGAACTGACCATGTTTAATTCTGCAACTGCGTACACCAATCCAGAAACCACCGCACCAACAAAAACGCCTTTTAATTGGATGGCTTTTTTTAACCGGATTGGAAAGCTCTATGCGCTAAGTGCTGTTTCTCGTTACAAGTAACCAATACAAAGCACAGTAGGGCTATCCGAAAATACGTGATAACGGCTTAATAACCTACTCCAAGCCTATAAATTTACGACATTTTTCTTGTTTTTTGAAATAAAACCCCAAAAACAGTTTAAATTTCGTCCAAACAGTTCAAAAGTGGTTTACAGCAGCACGTTCGCTGAGTATTATCGTTGGCTCTGGAGAGATGGCTGAGTGGTCGAAAGCACCGGTCTTGAAAACCGGCAAGGGTTTGTAGCCCTTCTAGGGTTCAAATCCCTATCTCTCCGCCATATTTTAAAGTTTTGCGCTGGAGAGGTGGCCGAGTGGCTGAAGGCGCTCCCCTGCTAAGGGAGTATAGGGTTTGTAGCCCTATCGAGGGTTCGAATCCCTCCTTCTCCGCCATTTCTTATAAAAAAACCGTTCCTATTGAACGGTTTTTTTATGCCACTTTTTCAGTATAACTTCATTTATATTAGGCAATTTTTTTATTCTGCCTTATTGTAATTGCTATTTTTTTCATGCAATTGCGTTAAAAATTGTCTGAAAACATCTACTTGCATCCGTGCCTTCCCTTTAGAACAAAGCTATACTTCATGAGCGCTATCATCACTTTGTAAACTGTATGACTTTAACGTTTAAGCATCGCTGGCAAAATTGGCTATGTTACCTCTTATTTGTAATTGGCTACTTTACTTCAGGTAAAGCCCTCGCGGTATTTGCATTTCAAGATCAAGTCTTGCCTATCTGGGTACCCGCAGGCGCTGCGTTAGTCGCAACATATGTCTGGGGGTGGCGCTTTATTCCAGGTCTATTACTTGCTTCTTTTATGTTTAATTGGACTACCGCTTATGGGTGGCAGTTGCAAACGCTGACGCTTATAAAAGCCTGCCAAACACTAATAATTGGCGGAGGTGTTGTTATTCAAGCAATGGTAGGCGGATATATTTTACGCTACTGGTTAGGGCACCCCCTCTATCTGATGAGCCGCAAACATATACTGTATTTCGTCTTAATATTAGGGATAACCGTCAACCTGATCTCTGCTAATATTGGGGTTTTATCGCTGAGCTTTTATCACCCTGATTATAGTTTCTCGAACCATTGGCAAAACATGCTGGCATGGTGGTTAGGTGATTCACTCGGCGTGCTGATTTTTTCACCTATCTGTCTTATTTTGATCAATCCATGGCTCAACAACCCAGTACCCAACCATAATGCGCTGGGTACGTTTGCAGCATGTACTGTCTTATTTAGCTCTGTGGCAATGACCACCTATTTATACAATCAGAACAACAATAAAAATGCCAACATTGCAGCTGAGCGAGAAGTAAAAATCATCGAGCATATTATTTACCGATATGTAAACCGCAGTATGCTTGCCATCCAAGGGCTAGCTAATAAACTACAATCAACCCCTAATTTTACCCATCATGACTTTATGGAGATCAGTAACGCCATACGCGCTGAATATACTTTTATTAGAGCACTCTCATGGAATGTTTATATTCAACAGCCTCAAGCCATGACGTTAAATAAACAACTAAACGACCTTTATGGCTCACAAGTCAGTATAAAAGGCGCACCTCTAGCACCTGATGATCCATTGGTGGTGGTTAAATATATTTCTCCACAGCCGAGTAATTTAGGCGCACTTGGGCTCAATGTGTACGCCACAAAAGCACGGCAGGCGGCTTTAAACAACGCACTGAACTCCTTACAGCCACAAGCCAGTCACATCATCTTTTTAGTACAAGAAACGCGGCCATCTCCTGCTTACCTGCTGGCCTCACCTGTTTATCAAGATACAGGGCTGCAAGCACAAACCTTACTCGGCTATGCCACTGGGGTGATACAAGTCGACACGTTACTCGGGGAAGTACTCAAACAAGTCAATGTAGAACGCTTTGATATTTCATTTTATGATGGTAAGAACACCAGCCCGTTTTATAAGAACTTTGAACACACGAAGACTAGCCATGGCGCTCGTTGGACAATTCCGTTGTATATTTCAGGCCAAAAATGGCAAATGAAACTTGCCGTAAAAGAAAGACACACGACCCATCAAAATAAATTACAAACACTGTTTTTGCTTATCTTACAGCTCACTATCACCACACTGATTGTTTTTATCGTTTTACTCTTTAACTACCAACACCATGCGTTAAATGAATTAGTTGCCAAACGCACTCGCTCACTGGCGCAAGCAAAACAAGCGTCGGATAAAGCTAATCAGGCAAAAAGTCGCTTTGTAGCCAATATGAGTCATGAAATACGTACACCTCTCAATGCCGTAATAGGGTTTGCGTCGTTAGCTGCCGATAATCAAAATACAACGCAACTACATACCTATATCAATCGCATTGGTACCGCGTCCAAAACACTACTCAATCTCGTCAATGACATATTAGACATTGCTAAAATTGAGTCGAACCGCTTACAACTGGACTGCCACACCTTTGAATTAAATGCGTTATTAAAACGACTAGATGCTATGTTTGCCGCATCAGCCAGTAAAAAAGGGATCTCATGGGAAGTTAATCACGATTTACACGGCGAATATTGGTTGCAAGGCGATGAGATGCGGATTGAACAGATCCTACTCAATCTATGTAGCAATGCAGTAAAATTTACTCAACATGGTGGTGTCACCGTCCAGTTAGAAGTGAACGAAGCCATACCACATGTACAACTGCGATTGAGTATTGTGGATACCGGTATTGGCATTGACGAATCGCAATCTCACACTATTTTTAACGCATTTAGCCAAGGTGATAGCTCTACATCGCGTGAATTTGGGGGAACGGGCCTAGGACTAGCCATTGCTAAAGAGCTCGCTGAACTAATGCATGGTTCACTCACTCTCAAAAGTCAATTGCACACTGGCAGTTGCTTTACGCTTGAAATTCAATGCCAAACAGCCCAAGCTCCAACCGCATCTAAACGAGACATGGATACCGAAAAGCTAAAGCGGCTGCATGTTTTGGTTGCTGAGGATAATGCAGTCAACAAGCTAGTTATTAAAGCAATGTTAGATTCATTTCACATCACGTATACCATCGTAGAAAACGGCCAACAAGCTGTTAATGCCGTAGAGTTAGATGAGTATGATTTGGTGTTGATGGATTGTCAGATGCCCGTAATGGATGGCTATCAAGCAACAACATTGATCCGCCAACACAAAGATGCTGACACGCTACCCATTATTGCGCTCACAGCCGATGTGATGCCGCAAGATAAAGCTCATGCACTCGCTGTAGGGTTTAACCAACATCTTGCAAAGCCCCTAGAGCGAAACAAATTGGCCATATGCTTGGCGCAATACTGTTGATACTTGGACTTAAAAGCTATCTCGCGTACGATAGTGCCCAATATCAAATGAAGCCATTTAAAGACCGTAATCGCTTATAATTATGCTTAGCTATCAATTTATTAGTCAGATTTCCATCATTGGGCGTACCCAGTGGAATATACTTGCACAACAGAATTTGTTTTGCCAATACGAGTGGTTAGTGGCATTGGAAAACAGCCATTGTGCCAGCGCACATACTGGGTGGCAGCCACATCATTTGGCGGTTTATCAACAAGACACCTTGATAGCCATATTACCAGGCTATATCAAATCTCACTCATACGGTGAATATGTCTTTGATTGGTCTTGGGCCGAAGCCTATGAAGCCCACAGTTTGACCTATTACCCAAAATGGTTATCTGGCGTTCCCTTCACTCCTATCACTGGCAAACGCATACTGACAAAAACGCTTACGACAGAACTTTCAGCTTATATCCAACATGTATTACAACAAGAAATGTTAAATAAGCAATGGTCGAGCACTCATATTAACTTTCTCACCCAAGCAGAACACTTCAATGACACAATGATGATTCGCCACGCGGTGCAATTTCATTGGCAGAATAAAGGCTTTCAGTGCTTTGATGATTTTTTAGCAACCATGACGGCACGAAAGCGAAAAATGATCAAAAAAGAACGCAGCCAAGTTGCAGCGACTTCGCTCAATATTATTTGGTTAAGTGGTGGTGAGATCACAACAGAACATATGCAAGGTTTTTTTAGCTGCTATCAGCAGACCTATTTAAAACGCTCCGGTCACCATGGATATCTCAATTGGGCATTTTTTGACGAAATACAGCGCACCATGCAAAAAAGCATACATTTATGCATCGCCTACGATACTGAAACCCTCGTTGCTGCCAGTCTGTACTTGAGCGACGGCGATACACTTTATGGACGATATTGGGGATCTCTGGCGGAATACCAACATCTGCATTTTGAGTTGTGTTATTACCGAGGCATTGACTTTGCTATCAAAAATCAATTGCTACGATTTGATGCTGGCGCGCAAGGTGAACATAAATTAGCAAGAGGGTTTGAGCCCAAAACCACATATTCAGCACACCAAATTGCCGATCCTATGTTTGCTAGGGCCATTACAGACTTTATAGCCAGGGAGCGTATACATATCGCCCAATATGCCTTGCAATGTAAAGCACAACTACCGTTTAAAAATGAGTAGCCGGTTATTTGCTGGCATAGCGTGATCGGCCTGTAGGCTTAGCTCGCTATCACGAGCCAATTCAATGATCCACTCACTGTCCCTGATCCCACTCAGCGGATCTCGCTGCAATAAACGCTGATGAAACGCAGCATTACTGTCACTGGTGAATTGCCCTGCGTAATTAAATGGTCCATAAATCACCAATAAACCATTCTTTCTTAAGTGCTTTTTGACGCCTGAAAAAAAGCGCTCTACTAATGCTTTACTCACAATATGCAATGTATTCGCACTATAGATCACCGGCACATCGTCTACCGGCCATGCATCATTTAAGTCCAACGACAAAGGAGGGTGTAAATTGTCTAACTGAGCTTCGTGTTGCCAACTTAATATTCCCGCATGGTTAATACAACGATCACTTGCCAACCATTGCACATGAGGTAAAGCTTGCGCAAAGTACACGCCGTGCTGACCCGTACCAGAACCAATTTCCAATACTTGATCATAATCCCGTAGTAAAGGTGCTAACACCGTTAATATTGGGCCTTTATTATTCTCGCACGCTTGAGAAAACGGTTTATCTACTATCATCATTGCACCTTTTTAATCCACGACTGCTTTATATTGATGCAATCTGTTTCGCAAATTGCAAGTTCACACCATATAAAAATCATAATAACTTGTTTTATATAACTATTTATTATTGGCACAGTCACTGCTTTATCTATTATGTATTGTTAATAGAAAACCAACAGGACACACACTATGTTTATTTCAACCATTACCCATATGCCAATAACTGACACCACCTTAGTCGGCACGCATGAAGATAACTTATTCACTACCAGCGAAGAATATCGCAAAGAAGTGCAAGACATGCTCACACCGACTGAACAAGAAGACGCACAAAATACCGCTTACACATTTATATTGGGATATAACTAACCCAAGCAAGGCCACTAAAGTATGCCTATCAACACGCAACTATTGCGCTTAAACTCTTTTAGTGTAATGATAATAGTTATCGTTACACTAAAAGGGTTTTGCCATGCATCCTCATCAAGCCGTCAGCGCTTACTCCCCAAAACTCGCTACAAATTGTAAACGCCCGCAACTAGAGGCCCCTATGGTGGTAGCCCAGTTTATTGATGCAGGGATCACACTTGCAAAATGGTATGGCTGCAATAAATGCGTTTTATTACAAGAGCTTTACCTCAAACGTACCTTTGATGAATTGCTTCACAATATTGCAGACCCATTAGTGCACAATGCCTTGCGCCAGCAATGCCAAGATCAATTATATAAGCCTTTATTGGCATTAAAACGTTTTTATAAATCGATCCCACATGGTAAAGCACGCTTTCTAAAAATAGAACATGAAGCCCGTGTTATTAGCCATGCCTTTAACCCATATTCATAGGAGTCCCAATGACCACTTTTCGCCACGCTTCCGATAGCATGGGTACACTTGATGTACCTGAAACTGCGTTATATCAAGCGCAAACACAAAGAGCGGTAAACAACTTCACGGTAAGTAAACTAACGATGCCAGAAGCATTTATTCGTTCATTGGCATACATCAAACAAGCAGCAGCGGAAGCAAATGCTGAACTCGGTCATTTAGATCCCAATATTGCCAAAGCAATTATTAGTGCTGCGCAGCGTATTATTGATGGAGAGCACCTGGAGCATTTTCCTGTCGACGTATTCCAAACCGGCTCAGGTACCAGCTCGAACATGAATGCAAACGAAGTCATTGCGACACTGGCTTCTAAAGAAAGCGGTCTGCAAGTGCACCCCAATGATCACGTCAATATGGGTCAAAGCTCCAACGACGTTATTCCAACAGCCATTCACGTTAGCAGTGCTATAGCAGTCATTTACGATTTACTACCTGCGTTAAAACATTTATCACAAACTATCGAGCAAAAGTCAGCAAGCGTCGGCCATCATGTAAAAACAGGTAGAACCCACCTAATGGACGCTATGCCGGTGACATTTGCACAAAGTCTCAGTGGATGGCAGCACCAGATTGATAGTGCATACCAAAGTATCTTACACAGTGTCGAAAAAGTCTTTGAACTTGCACAGGGTGGCACAGCAGTAGGGACTGGTGTGAATGCGGATCCAAAATTTGCTAATTTATTTAATCAATTCCTGAGCAGCAACGTGGGGATCCGCTTTTCAGCTAGCCAGAACTTTTTCTATACCATAGGCTCGCAAGATGCCATTGTTACTTTGTCAGGCCAGTTAAAAACATTGGCCGTAGCAAATATGAAAATCGCCAATGATTTACGCTGGATGAACTCAGGCCCTCTAGCTGGCCTTGGCGAAATAGAACTTGAAGCGCTGCAACCAGGCTCCTCTATTATGCCTGGTAAAGTAAACCCTGTGATCCCTGAAGCCACAGCCATGGTCAGTGCGCAAGTCATTGGAAATGATGCCACCATTACCGTAGCTGGCCAATCGGGTAACTTTGAACTGAACGTTATGCTGCCGGTTATTGCACACAACATTTTAGAAAGTATCGAAATCTTATCGAATGTCAGCCGATTGTTAGCAGATAAAGCCATTGCCAGCTTTAATGTCAGTGAACAAAATATTCAAAAAGCACTCGCCAAAAACCCAATATTGGTTACAGCACTTAATCCGGTGATCGGTTATGAGAAAGCCGCACAAATCGCCAAACTCGCATACAAAGAAGGCCGTCCAATCATCGATGTTGCCAGTGAACATACTGACCTATCAATTGCAGAATTGACGCAATTACTCGACCCAAATAAACTCACACAAGGCGGTTTGTAACACCAGCCAACCATTGGCTTAGCTGGCAGCTGAGCCAATGGACTTGTATCCTCATTCAAACACGGGCACACTGGGTAAAAACAACTCAGGACGTTTCATCTATGCATCAATTTCTTATCTCTGCAATAATACCATTCATGATCGCTGGATGCGCTCCTAGCGCTTCTCTGTCCACACCAGATGTGAACCAAACACCTGCAAAGGTTGATACCAAAGTACCTGCAAAGCTTGATACTCAAGCAAAATACAGCAACCCTGTCGACGCTGTACCACACGAACCGAAAAACACGCTCAGTGCGGCCAGAAAAAAACTAAAAGACATGACCAAAGATAAACGATGTGACTCCACAATGCAGTGTCAAGTCATCGCTGTAGGAAGCCGAGCTTGTGGTGGTCCAAGCAGCTATGTGACATTTTCAACTCAAGCAGCCGATTTGCAAGTCGTTAAAAAGTTAGCTGATTCTATTACTGTATTAGAAAGCCAATATAATGCTGAAAACCGCATGGTCAGTATTTGTCAGCACCTAACACAGCCCAGTACACAATGTGTTGAAAATAAGTGTGTTAAAATACAGGGTAATGCGCAAGCCACATACTAAGGAGTCATAATGAGAGGCATTGTTTGCTCAATTACTATTTTATTACTGGGTGGTTGTATCAGTACACCAATGCTCACATCATCTAATAATACACCGACTCAAAGCTTGTCTAAGCTCATAGAAGACACCTCGTGCAGTGCCAGTTTTCAATGTAAAGTACTCAATGTGGGAGAAAGAGCCGCATGTGGTGGGCCTAGTCAGTACCTCGTGTACTCAAACAAAAACGTAGATGAAGAGCAGGTAGAAAAGCTCGCAGAGCAAGTCACTATAAAAGAAAAAATAGTCAACCAGCAACAAGCTCAAGTTGATGTTTGTAAGCAAGTTTTACCAATTCAAGCGCTCTGTATTAATAACCAATGCAAAGCGTTTACGATTAAATAGCTATACAAAAAGTTGCCCTACAAATGATAATAAAACTATCAGTAGGGCGCATCCACCAGCTCGCCAAATATAGGCTGGCTTCACTTCTCGTTTAATCCAGTAACAATAAATAAAACGCGCAAAGTAAGTTGCCGACATGCCAAATAAAGCAAAGGTAAAAAGTAGAACCAACATATAATACGACACACTAGTCCCCTTCGGAAAAATGAGAAAATATCATAGTGCAAATTTCTCTGAAAACACAGCCATGACCCCTCAGGCATGTGCTCTATAGCAAGTTAGCGAACACATCGGTCACATAAGGCTCGAAAGACATCTTAATAGTTTCTCACAAGGAACTTAATACCCTATCTTATTAACCTTAACCTTCACAAGCTAAGTTTAGCAATAACTTAGGTAAACTGCGGAAGTAAAATCACAATCAAGCTTCTAGTACATGTATCAAAAGCACTGATATACAGAAAATTATGCGCTAAAAGTGAGCGCAATCATGTCGCTACCATTGATGTCATTGGCGACACGGAGGCAAAAACCAATGCGCGCCACTTGCTTTAAGAGCGTGTTTTCCACCCTGTCCATACCTCATAATCTGGGTCAGCTTGCTTCTTGCGTTTTTTCTTACCCGTGCCTTCAGGCTTAGCCATCGGCTTTTCTGCCGCCAGTTCAGGATTCACATCATCCGCCTCAAAGCCCGCGACTTGTTCACGTTCAAGACGAATTTTGTTTTTCTTTTCAATGATTTTAAAGTGATGATAATCATCATGATCAATCAAAGATAAGGCTAACCCCACTTCACCAGCTCGACCACTTCGACCAATGCGGTGCATATAATCGGCTGGGCTTCTGGGTAAATTAAAGTTAATCACCACAGGCAGTTTGGCAATATCAATGCCTCGCGCCGCAATATCGGTGGCGATCAGTACATCTATTTTACCTGATTTAAATGCGTCCATGGTGCGTGTGCGTGCCGCTTGACCTTTATCACCGTGAAAGACTTGCGCACTAATACCGCGCTTTTCAAGCTTTTGCGCCAAATGCTCACAGTGGTTTTTAGCATTAACAAAAATCAGCGCCTGTCGCCATTGATGTTGCTCAATTAAATGCGCTAATAACGCGGTTTTTTGCCCAGGGTTGACGGTAAATACGCGCTGTATCACCGTACTGGTATCACGGCTCTGTACTTGTATGTCAACGGGGTTGTTTAATAATTTATCGGTTAAAGCAGTGACTTGTTCAGGAAACGTCGCCGAAAACAACAATGTTTGCTTGGTACTTGGCATCAACGCCAATAATTGAGATAACTCTTCAGCAAATCCCAGCCCCAACATGCGATCGGCTTCATCAAGTACCAAGGTGCGCACATGATCAAGTTTAATGGCATTACTGGCGATTAAGTCCAGCAAGCGCCCCGGTGTTGCCACCACGATATCACTACCACCGCGCAAATTTTGCATTTGCTTATTAACCGACACACCACCAAATACCACGGTGATTTTAATTGCGCCATTCAAATGTGCTGCATACGATTTAATACTGTCTGCCACTTGTGTCGCCAGCTCGCGCGTAGGCACTAACACCAACCCTGACACAAAGTTGCCTTTATCACGGTGCGCAGAGCCCAGCTCTGATAACTGCTGTAACAATGGTAATGCAAACGCCGCTGTTTTACCTGAGCCCGTATTTGCCCCCGCAATCAGATCTCGCCCAGCTAATACCTTGCCAATTGCCTGTGCTTGAATAGGCGTTGGGCTGGCATAATCCAACTCAGCCAGTCGTGCTAATAAAGGAGAAATAAGGCCAAGATCGGCAAAGTTACTAGGCGAAGCGGCTAAAGTCATAAAGGGATCGGCTCAATGCTAAAAAAGTAGCCGGCGAGTTTAGCGCATTTTTGTGCAATTTGGTTAGTATTATCTATGAAATGTTCATGGTCGTTTATTTGGTGAAATAGTGTCTAAGTACCGTCGATAAGAACCTGACTAAATAAAAGCGACGAATAATCGTAGCGACATTGAGTCTGCTTCACGGCCAGTTATTCTTGACGCAAGTGCTCTTTCATTTCAAGTACCGCTTTAACATCAACACAATATTCAGTGGTCGGTCTCGCCAACAGCCGTGGGATCCCGATTGGCTCACCCGACTCTTCACAATAGCCGTAAGTATCTAGGCGAATACGCTCTAACGATTGCTGAATTTTTGGTAATAACCTTTGTTCGCGCTCCACAATACGAATTAACAAACTACATTGCTCTTCCCACGTTGCTTTATCACTCAGATCTGTCACATCAGGCTTATTCAGCATTTGTGCTTTTGCTTCACGAATATGCGCCCTTGTCTCATCATGTAAGTCAATAAGCCGTTGCTTAAAGAATGCTAATTGCTCCGCATTCATATAGTCGTCCTCTGGTGCGTTGAGAATTTTTTGCTCTAGCGCCAACTCAGGCAATGATTTACTTGCTTCCATATTACTCACCCACATTACTTAAAAACAACTCGAAACAGAATTGTTATAACATAACATTAAATCAATATTATAGCCTTTTATTTGTTATGTAATCATAAAAGTACTTTGTATTCACTCACAAAGGGGTAGTAAAAAGTAGCGCAACAATCGCTTTGCTATTTTTAATTAAGGTAAGGTGGACTAATGAAATGCCTAGCATGTGCCAGAAAACATCAGAAGCACCTTATTAATGGACATTAGAACCTCAATTCAGAGGCCCTAATTGTTACTCACTGAGCTGCTGTGCCGCTTGTTTAATAAGGCATGTATTCAGGCGCCAATGGAAACGCAAAACGCCCTTCTACAGGATAGTGATCAGACAAATCCCAGCTTTGCCAATGCTGACTATCAATACTGCGCGGCGTCAGCATGTTATTTTCTGAGGTATAAGGCGCAAGATGGTCATTACTATATAAAACATAATCTAAGTATTCATTAAATGCTTCATCAGCATAAATATTAACTGGGCCAGCATATGAATAAGGATAAGTCCCTGTGGCCTCAGGCTCTGTGGCATTCAACAATGTCAAAAAGGCCAAATGCTCTTGCGGGTAGTTAATTTTATCCACGTTAAAGTCACCCGCCATTATCACTGGCTCTTCGTACGGGATCTGCTTGTTTTCAACAAAGCGCTTCAACTGCGCCAATTGCGCAAAACGAACCGCGACATCTTGTTCACTGGTATAGGCATGTGTGTGGGTCCCAAAAATATGATACGCATTACTGCCTTTTCTTATTTTTGCATAATTCACTCCCTTACCAGCTAAACACCCATCTGCTCGACACGCGTCATACACGACTGCGTCTTGAGCTTCGATAGGCCAGCGGCTCGCAATAAATGACCCACCGGTCAATATTTTACCCACTTGCCATGGGATCTGTGTCATATACGGGTAAGTCTGAGCAACCTTTGCTCTGAATTTCGCTGTTAAAATGGGGTCGAACACTTCTTGAAAGACCACCACATCATAATGGGTCATATACTCAGCGATAGTATCTAATCGATCACCGGTATTTTTAGAAGCAAGCGGTGGCAATAATGCCCACGTATTGTACGTCAGTACATTTAACTCATTAGAATATTGCGACTTTTCTGATTTATTAAATGTATCGTGGATCACATAGTGAATATCATCACCTGATGCTCTGGCTGAAGAAGATTTAAATGCCAAGGTTTGTTGCTGGTTATCTAAAGGCACACGATGAATGTCGCGATCATAGTGCCATGGTTCATCCTGACCACTGAGCCACATCTTGCTAAATGTCATGGTGCCGAGCAATCTTTGCTTTAAATAAACCGGCTGTGACGCACCATTAACCGATGTTGTAAAAATATATTCTTTTCCCCACTTAATGCCTTGGTCGCGATTAAAACGCAAAAACTTAACCGTGCCTAATGGAGGCACTTCAGCTGCCAATTGCTGCCACTGATCGCCATGACGAATATTATCGTGCCCAGTTTGCTGTGTATTCAGCGTCAAGGTTTCCATGGTATTGTTAGTTAAATACACGTAGCTTTCAGCCAATGCTTGACCTGACAATAAGCCAGATAAAACACCGACAATGACTAAACCGATCACTCGGCATTGCTTAAGTGTGATCATACGCTGATCCCTTTCTTTTAATTGTTAGATTTAAGTTGAATATTCTTCTCTGTCCCACTCCATACCACTGGTTGGCATGTTATTTTCAATAGAGCCATGAACGGGCTCAACAAGTGAGTACACAGTCACACAATTAAAGCTAAATCATGTGCATTACGCAGGTATGACACTTGGTATAACTTATACCATCAACAACATAGGCGTGATCAGAAAAAATAAGGTCGTGTTAACCTCGCAAGTGCGATTAGAAGAAGAAGAAAAAAGACTGGAAAGAACACATTATCAACTTTGCGATCGTCAAAACAACGCAGAAAAGCGCATTATATATTCGCGTAAACAGCCATGACCACTCACACATTGACCCGTATATTAACAGCGTCAGTTACATGCCTAGAGGCATGCTTTTCTTTACGCTGTATAAACTTTTATTGTTATGGCACACAAACAAACTTAGTTTGGTAACTCTACCACATACGCAGCACCTGACTGCGCTCCGCGCTCATCACGATGCGGCACCGCGACAATGGCAGCATGATCTGTCAGCGCAATATTCCACCCAAAACGGTCTTCTGGTGCACCATCGTGAGCCATAATCTTTGAGCTATAACGCCATAACCCCTGTTGTTTTTTAAACACATAAAGCGCCCCCGCATTGTTACCCTTGGCGTCATGGTGCATCGCACTAATTAAAGCTGTATCTTTATTCAGAGCCACACCACGAGCAAATCTATCATCCGCTTTACCATCTGGGGCGACCAACTTCTGTACTTGAGTCCAGCGGCCTTGTGCTCTTTCAAATATATAAGCAGATCCTGCATCAACCCCCACACCGGCTATATCGTCTCTTCTGGCAGAAATCAGCGCAGTATCTCCAACGAGTGATACTCTCACCCCAAAAATATCGGTTTGAGCACCATCTTTAGCGATCAGCTTCGCTTGGTGCTGCCATTTTTCACCATCAAATACATACGCATAGACAGCTCCCGCTTCTTTTGCAATTTCATCATGCAAATCAGCGCCAACCAAAATAGTATTGCCGTCAATCGCCACACTGATACCAAACAAATCATCTTCAGCACCGTCTTTTGCCGTCAACTTGCTGTGAAAGCGCCATGCTTTTTTATCTCGGATATAAACATAAACAGAGCCTGAATCTTTATGTGGCACGTCACTGTGAGGGGCACCAATCACCAAAAAGCGCTCTGTTAACGCAATACTTTGGCCAAATGCATCGCCTGCTTTGGCATCGTTCGCTGTGAGGATTTGTTTTTGTGACCAAGCATTAGCTTCTCTTTCAAAAGCAAATACCGCCCCCGCGTCTTCCCCTTTATCATCTCGTTTGATCACCCCTAACATAGCCATGTCGTTTTTCAGCGCCACATTGCCACCTAGCGTATCATGGGCGTAAGCAGGCGTAGCGACCAACTTTGCCTGCTGTTGCCACCCATCAGCACTGAGACCATAAACATAGGCAGCCCCCGAGTCTTCCTTATTTTTAGCGTCGGCTTTATGTGAGCCAACTAACGCCGTAGTACCATCAATTGCCACACTAAAAGCAAAATTATCACCCGCTTTGCCATCATGCGATAATAATTTGTGTTGTTGCGCAAAACTTTGACAGCTGACTATCAAGGCAACACACGATAAGCATTTAAAAAAAACCCCAGTTTTCATTATAAATTTCCCTTTATTCGGTATATCTATAAAACCAACTTATTCCACACTTCATCGTTTTTCAAGAGGGGATATGAATTAATGCTCTTAACCACAGCATCAACGAGAGATGCATTTTAACCATTACAATCATAAAAATTCGTCTTCCTGAACTTGTTATAGGATCCACAAAACAGCCACGACAGCTTGAACACTTTAAAAAACTGGATCCTAACCTTCGTCAGAAAGACGAGTTGTGTGGACCCTCCCTCGTTGGCGGGGCTCTATGCCGCCCATATAAGAGCTTTCCGTATCAGCGCTATACACCCCAGAAGAACGCTAAAGTGTAAATGGATCAAACGTCCAAGAATGTCAGTAACGAAGTGAAAAAAACAATACAGTTCTAACTCATTTTGCCGCCTACGTTCATTTTTATCCCTGTAACGTGATCTTTTAATTCAGTGGTTACATAAATAATTAGGTGGAATTAAATATTATTGCGTTCATCAGGAGTAAAAATGAATAAATTATTACTACTTATCCTCTCATTATCAACGGCTAGCTGTTCTGTTTTTGGTGATAACGGCGTAAAAGATGCCCCTTATTCTATTGTAGAAAATGATGATAAAAAGATGATTGAAGTACGTCGTTATGAGCCAATGGTGTTAGTTTCGACCAGTATGTCTGGTTCAGGTCAAAATAGCGCCTTTAAAAAATTGTTTCGTTATATCACTGGTGAAAATATTGGCGAAAATGATATTGCCATGACCGCCCCCGTATTAATGGGTGATGTTAAGGCCAAACAGGGTATTAATATTCCAATGACAGCCCCTGTGTTTATGGATAAACACAGCAGCGATCCAATCATGTCATTTGTGATGCCAAAAGATTTTACTCTGAGTTCTACACCTCAACCCACTGATCCAGATGTTTGGGTAAGCGAACTAAACAACTATACAGTAGCTGCTGTTCAATTCAGTGGCTTTTTAAGTGATAGCAATATTGAAAAACATACAAAAATACTTAGCCAGTGGTTAGAAGACAAAGGTTATAGCACCAGTGGTAAAGTCGTCTCTGCAGGGTACAACAGCCCATTTACACTTCCAATGTTTCGCAGAAATGAGGTATTAATAGAAGTCGCCCTTCAGTGATATATAGCGTGTAGTGACACACAAAATAATGTCTGCTTAATAACAAAAAAACTGTCATTAATTTTCTATCATTGCCTTTCTCAAATTACCCAATAAAAAGGCCAAGGATAGGCAGGTATGCATGAATAAAACAGAGCTTGCAGCTTTCGCAAAAATAAGTGACTAAAATTGGCATATCAGGCAGCATGTTCAGAACGATTAGCATTCAGACAAAGCGTTGCAAAGTTTCAACCTCATTATGAACTCACTTGGAAAGAGTTAATCAATGATAAAAAAGTAATTTATAAACATTTACAAAAAATACTGAACGGGATTTGAAAAATCCACAACCCTGACCCATTGATTTTATTGATCCACGTTGCAGTGCGGGGGACCACAAATAAAGTGCATCGATTAATGAGCATGCCCTTGCGAAAAATTGATCATCACCACGCCGACGGCAACAAAAATCATCCCCGCCCAAACCATAGTATCAAGGTGTTGACGATACACAAATGTAGAGATAAAGCTGACGGTAACAATTGCCAATCCGGCCCAAAGAGCGTGAACAACTCCCACAGGCATCCCTTTCATCGCTTGACCTAAAAAAAGAAAAGCCGCGAGGTGTCCAGTAACAACAAGTGCTGCTGGTAATGGCTTAGATAGACTAAAACCATCTGTTGCTTTTAACGCTACGTGTGAAAGTGCCTCTGCAAGTACTCCCATGATCAAAAAAAACCAGCTCATTTTTCTATCCCTCAATTCTTTATTTCGATAAAGCGATGTGTTTGAAATATGCGAAACTTCACCGCTGAAGCGATGCAGTAGAACCTCTATAATCTAGAGGCTCAATACTTTACTTAACCTCAGGTTTGGATAAGGGTTTTGGAATAGAAAGTGTTTTGAAAACAAACTTATGTACCATCCAATGATGAAATTTCGCCCATTCTCGGCGCTTCTATACAGTAATAGTGGGCTATTACAAATGAAAGCAACGCCGAGAATGAGAAAAATAACTTTATTGGGCAAATTCGCTTATCCAGAGCTGAGGTTACTTACATGTAATGGTAAATAGAGCTAAGTTAATAGAGTTCGTTTATTTATCCATATGTAAGACAGTACGAATAGATTCGCCTTTGTGCATAAGTTCGAATGCATCGTTAACGTCTTGTAGACCCATGGTATGAGTGATGAACTCTTGTAAGCCAAATTCCCCCGCCATGTAACGATTCACAATATCAGGAAGTTCTGAACGGCCTTTTACCCCACCAAAAGCAGAACCACGCCATACTCGGCCGGTTACCAATTGGAATGGACGAGTGGAGATCTCTTGACCAGCACCTGCAACACCAATGACAACTGATTCGCCCCAACCCTTGTGGCAGCACTCTAATGCTTGACGCATGACGTTTACGTTACCAATACACTCGAAAGAGTACTCCACGCCGCCATCGGTCATATCGACAATCACCTCTTGGATTGGTTTGTCGAATTGTTGTGGGTTAATACAGTCAGTAGCACCCAATTGTTTAGCCAGTTCGAACTTACTTTCATTGATGTCGACACCGATAATGCGATCGGCCCCCGCCATACGGGCGCCAATAATAGCGGACAAGCCGATACCACCTAAGCCAAATACAGCAACGTTATCGCCTTTTTCAACTTTAGCAGTATTCAGAACTGCACCCATACCTGTTGTTACACCACACCCTAGAAGACAAATCTCTTCAAGTGGTGCTTCTTTGTTTACTTTCGCTAGTGAGATTTCTGGAAGTACCGTGTACTCCGAAAAAGTCGAACACCCCATATAATGGTAAATAGTTTCACCATTGACAGAGAAACGACTAGTACCATCTGGCATTAGGCCTTTACCTTGTGTTTCACGAACGGCTTGGCATAGATTAGTTTTACCAGACTGACAGAATTTACACTCACCACATTCCGCAGTGTAAAGTGGGATAACGTGATCACCAACTTCAAGGCTAGTCACGCCTTCACCGATCATCTCAACAATGCCGCCGCCTTCGTGACCAAGAATTGAGGGGAAGATACCTTCTGGATCATCTCCTGATAATGTGAATAGATCGGTGTGACACACACCAGTTGCCACGATACGCACTAAAACTTCGCCTGCTTTAGGAAGTTGTACATCGACCTCTTCCATTTTAAGTGGCTCGCCAGCGGCCCAAGCGACCATAGCTTTAGATTTTATTGATGTTTGACCAGGATTAATATCAAGTGCCATTGGATGTTCCTTTTATTCAGTAATGAAGCAGTAAAAGCCTAACAATACTTTCGCTTCGCTGTTTTGTTGTGAGCAGTATACTTGATTACATATAATTGATAATCCATGCAATTTGAAAATGATTATTACTTATTTGTAATAATAGAATCAAAGAAAAAATAAACAGCACGCAATGTTCAAAGTCGCTTGGCGAGAAGTCAAAGGGATCCATGGCTTATCTCTAGTTCACTTCCTTATTCACGCAACTCAGCAGCAAAGCTAGTCAAGATTTACCAGTTACGAATGCAGATAGAAAAAGGTTTTAGAGACATGAAAATTTGGCGTTTTGGACAAGGATTTACATACAATAAAACAACCGTTCAAAGCCGTTTATTCTTGCTTGTATTACTCACCACCTTGGCACACTGGTTTCTTATGATTTTAGGCATGACGGCTAAACTTGAGAACAAGCATAGACAGTATCAAGCTCACTCTTGAAAAGCAGGCAACATATTGTCATTACAACTTATTGGTCAACGTGTCGCGGTAGATAAAGGCGAAAGGCTGTATATGCGAAGCTGCTTAAATGCAATTAAGCAGCTTCAAAATGTGGGGGTTGAATATGATTATTGCAACGTATAATGATTTTGTGGGGATCGCGCAGACTCTGACCCCATTGATTTCAGACCCCATTGATTTCTCATGTTTTAACCTATTATAGCCCTCTAAGGTGAAAAATTGCGTCGCCACTGCTTTACAACTTTATGCCTTTTTGTTCTAACTCGATTGATATAAAGCTGCAATCAGTCTTTCGAGTCTGTAACCAACCATCGACTTATCTGTTTTATTGGGTTGATGGTATTTTTCCGTCACGTAGGCAAAAGCCAACTCGCGATCGGGATCAGCAAAGCCCACAGCCCCCCCCATACCAAAATGACCAAATGCATTCGGGTTAGAACCAAACGACACCATTTCTGGGCTATTTAACATGACGCCTGAAGCCATTCGCCACTGCCTACCCATTGTTTGTTCCTGCCCTTCAATCGTTGCAGTGATAAAGTGGTTAACGGTCTGCTGCTGACAAATCTGTTGCTGTTGCCAGCGACCTTGATTTATCAACATAGCGTAAAATTTTGCGAGCCCTAATGCACTCCCCTCTCCCGTTACTGCTGGCGCTTGAGCGTGTCGCCAAGCTTGCGCATTAGGTGAATAATTCGGTCCACAAGGGGCAAAATATTTAAGCTTCCAATAAGGTAATTTAGCCAGTACCTTGGCATAAAACCACAACAACTTTGGTGAAGTTTTTCCTTCATTTACCCACCGAGTATGGCCATCATCAAAGTGTGACAAAGTGTAATTCAGGTCTAATGGCTCTGCCACTTCTTGCTGAAAGAATTGTGTTGGCATGCGACCATCGACGCGACGGATTAATTCACCTAATAGATGACCATAAGTGACGGCATGATAGACAATTTTTTCTCCGGGTTGATGCAGAGGTTTGGTCTTTTCTAACGCTGTAACCATGGTTTGCCAATGAAACACATCCCCAGCTTTGACTTTATCCACAATAGCAACACCACTCGTGTGGTTAAGGACATGAGCCACCTTGATCTTTGCCTTGCCATGACTAGAAAACTCGGGCCAATAGTCACTGACATAAGCATCTAGGTTTAATAACCCTCGTTCTGCAAGTAAGTGAATGCAAAACGCCAGTGGCGCTTTACAAGCAGACATCGTGCAAACCCTGTCCGCAGGTCGCCAGATACCATTAGCAGATTGATGACTGCCATAGGCATTCACAACTAACTCTCCTTTTTGATAAACCGCTATGGCTGCCCCCGTCTCTCCATGCTGTGCAAAATTGTCCCTAAACGCCTCAACTAACGCCTTAAACTCTGGCTCGAACTTAGACTCTAATTGTATCTTTGTCATCAATCTCTCCTTGGCTTTTAACGCGTGTTAAAACGACTTACTTAACGCAATGCCGACTTGTCTAGGCATGCCGTAATTGACAATATTAATACCTGGGTATTGCACTCTCACCTGCTGATATCGCTTATCTAATAGGTTTTTTGCAAACACACTAAGGCGCCAATCAGAGTCATGTTGGAACACCATATTCACATTCATGAGTTGGTAGGCTGCTTGTTTTGTCTGCCCAGTTAAATCAAACAAGGTCTCACCGGTATGATCTAAAGATAAGGTTGCATCCATTTGCCACTGTTGTGCAATGTCATTTTTATAGTTGATGCTGATGTGTCCCGTATTCTTTGCCGTGTTTGGTAACCTAGTGCCCACTGCTACCTTTATCATCGGATCTGAAAAACCATCAATGGCATCAATCTCACTACTATTTACCCCGAAGCTTGCTGCCCACTGCCACCACTGGTTAAGCTGTTGACGCAAGTTAAACTCAACGCCTTGACTACTCACCTGTTTTACACTGGCGATACGATTCAAGCCATACGCATCGGCATAGGCGTGCTGGTAATTTTCTAGGGCACTATAGAACAAGGTAACATCAGCAAAAATTCCTTGTTTAGGTGCTTGATACTTGTAGCCTAACTCAGCAGTACCACTTAACTCCGGCGCATAGGGTACCCCAATACCTGTGCGCATCAGCTGAGCATCAGTTTGTTCAGCAACCCAAGTCGCGCCCCCACTCAAGTACCCTTCGCCATAGCCGACAAAGAAACTGTGATTCGCATCCATTAAGTAATTCACTGCAAACTTTTTCAATATTTCACTATCCGTCACTTGTTGATGACCTTGAGTGATAGCAGTAGGCATTGGATAGAGAGGGTTATTGAAGTAGTGTTGGCCTGAGAACTGCTCATCTAAATAGCGCACTCCGCCCTGAATTTGCCAGTGCTTTGACACTTTCCAAGTCGCATCTGCGTAAGCGACATAAGACTTTTGCTCAAGCTGGCCTTGGGTATCTAACGTCGCTTCGATCAGAGTATCGCCATAAGGCACTTTCGTTAAAGTTTGAGTGCGGTTCGCATCTCGATTTAAACTGTAACTTAGGCCAAACAACCAAGTCAGTGACGAGTTATTTTGTGACGCTAATCTAAATTCGTAATAACTGTCTCTTTGCTCTAACCAAGTGTCAACATAACCCATATCAAGGGCGGAAAAGTCTGCATCAAAACGAGCATCTACAGTGCCATCCGCATAATTAGCAATGGCTGAAAACAACCAATCCGCAGACCATAGCCAATCCATCTGTATCGTCGCGTTATCATTTTTCTGGTTAAAATCATTGTTAACATTATTGTCCGCGGATAGCTCATCACTGTTTGAGTAAGTGAGTTCACCATTGACGTAAGGGTAAGCTCCACTATTTTTATCTGTGTGATTAAGGATCAGCTTGAGCTTTACTGCATCACTGGCTTGCCAATACCAAGTATTATTAATCTGTATTTGTTTTAAGGGGTCTAAATCATTGTTTAATGTTGTATTTTTAACCGTACCATCACGCTCTATCCAGTTTGCAGATATCTGGCTAGACAGGGCTTGTGTCAACGGCGTGCTGTAATGTGCGGATAGCTGTTGTTGGTTTAACTCCGCCCATGACATACTGACTTTTCCTTGCGCCTGTGATTCTGGCTCAGCCGTGGTAATTGTAATCACACCGTCTCTGACATTACGTCCAAAAAGATTGGCTTGCGGGCCGCGGATCACTTCAATTGACTTGATGTTCAATAAACTCGGGTTAAGCTCATACAAATTATTATAAGGAATACCATCTATGTAGACCCCAACCGTTGCTTGCTCAAGGTTTCTAGGCATACCCCGCATTTGAATGTAATTGTAATCCCCAGCTAACGCTTGTAGCGTGACATTAGGAACGGTACTTAACACCTGATCCAAGTCCTGTAGAGCTAATCTTTCTATGTCAGTTTCATCTAAATAGTTCATATTACTAGCAAGCTCGCGCCAAGGGCGCTGAAGTCTTTGTGACGTGACCACTATGGTTTCCAGCTCATTCACTTCATTGGCACTGATGTCCGACTGGGAGAAACTAGTTGGTGATAAAATTAAACTCGACAAAAGCCAAGGGTAATGGCGGTACTTCATATCTTTCTCTCTGTTTTCATCTTAGATGAGGATTAAATAAAACATTTAAAAACAGTTCAATAGATAGGAAGTCCCCGGAGGGAGCAAATTTAGCACTAGCGGGAGTTTAGGTAAATCTGCTAAAGTTATTGAGAATTACTCGCAATAAGGTAATAGAATGAAAGTATCACAAGCGCAATTTGAACATTGGTTAGCCAGTTTAAAAACCTTAACCGATAACGATCAATACTCTATTACCATGCCTACAGAAGTCGCCATTGGCCAATCCATCGTGTTGACACTTGATGAAGATGTGCTGCTTACCCTAAGCGACTATGACATCAAACAAGACGTGCAATTTAACCTTGGTGCCAGCAAGCAAAGCGGTGTGTTTATCATTTTAGCCGGCGAATTGGACATGACTATTAATGAAGACTTACACGCTTGTATCAAATCCTCTTCTGCTGGAATATTTATTGCTGATGCCAATCGTTATCAATTTGCATACAAAACGGGCAAATTGAGAATGATCAATTTCATCGCCCCAGCACATCTAATGCAAAAATTAGCTGAACAGTATCAACTTCTGCCAACAGCCAATCCCAAAAATAATTTATGGCTGATGCCAATCAATGGTGAAATATTAAATATCATAGAACAGATCGACCACTGCTCCATGCCAAAAGCTGCCAAATTACTGTATATCAAAGGAAAACTTCTAGAGCTACTGAGTACCTTATTTGAATGGCTACACACTCAGGGCGAAATCAGTGGTAAAGGCATGGCGAACACCGTCGCACAAATGACCCAAGCGGCGGCCATCATGGAAGCTGAGATGCAGTCGCCTCCGACCCTGTTTGAGCTAGCTAGACGAGTTGGTGTCAACGACAATAAGTTGAAAAAAGCCTTTAAACAGGTGTATCAACAAACCGTATTTGAATACCTGAACACAAAACGCATGGATAGAGCGATGGCTTTGTTGAGCGAACCAGGATGCAGTGTTAAGTCTGTCGCTCATGAAGTTGGGTTCAAACATCAAGGCCACTTTGCAGCCAAGTTTAAAGCCGCTTTTGCCATAACCCCTGCGCAACTTCTGAAGCAAATGTATAAATAAATAGCGTGTCTTTTTGGGGTGCATTCAAACAAGGTTGGAAAGTAGAGTTTTCCTTTTCTCGATAAGGCTAAACCTGTATATAAACAAAGATGGAAAGTGAGTTTATTCTGTCGAATTTGAGCGCTTTTAAAGTTATCAAATTTGTATTGAATGCGTAACCAGAAATCGAATGGCATACATGTGACGCGCTCCAGTCTCCTAGCAAAAGTGTGATCAACGCTTGTTATAGTAGCTCATATACGCTCTGACACTTTTAGCTATATATTCAGACAATATCAGACTGGCAGCAAAATACATGAGACGGCCGTACAGATTTTCATATTATTAAATCAGAGCGATTAGTACCTTGCACGCCGAAGTACAGACTCATAGTTTTTAATAGCGTGAGGTTCAGAGCTACTTGCGTCACCTTGTCCCCATTGAGTCTCCTCTAAATGTACATTACCGTCTCTGTCAATTCTTATTAAACGTCCATAGAGACGATATAACTTCTGCTTATCTTTGGGAATATATGCCGTTGAAACTATGTCGCCATCCCTAATTACATGCGTTGTATTATGAGCGTAATGCTCGTTTATGAAGCCCCAGTTGTTCTTTTCTTTATGAAGCGCTAAAGGTGTCCCAAAAGTAATGACTTTCTTTACTGAATACTTCCAATCCTGATTTCTAATGACTGCATTATTTTTATATCGCATACCATCAAGATAAGGGGTGGTTAATTGAGCCAAGGCGCCACCTTGACTATGACCAATTAATGTTAATGAGACTGATTCAGGTAAATCGAAAGTATCTATATGCTTTTTAATACCAAAATTATGAAAACAAAAATTGACGAGGTTTAATACACCTCTCCTAAAACCAGCATGCCCCATAGGAATATATACGTCTCCGTCTTTCTTCTTATCCAGAAAGACCATCTGCTTTAAATTCTGGTACCAATCAAACCAGCTGTCTGTTCCTTTAAACACGATAATCATATTTGGAGAGCGATTAATAGAAAGGATGAAAAGCTCAGGATATGAGCCAAGTAGCGGTTTAGCGATGGTATAATAGCTAACATCAAAACCTAGCCTTTTGTATTCCTGAGCAGACGCCTCGGGTGAGTCACGATATGAAATGTCAGCTAACTGTGCATATTCATACAATGGTAAACTTTCAGAAACCATAAACTTACTGGAGTTATGTGGCTCTTGAAGAAACTGGACAACATTAGAGGAAGCACAGCCAACAAGAACAAAAACTACAATCAATAAAAAGTACCTATACATTTATGAGCACCCGTCCTTGAAAAGAATCTTTGTTATCCCTGAACCTGACATGTTGGCAATGTCTAATATCAAACCTTTCAATGCTTTTTCACCAAGTTTGTTTAGCTCTTCATTACTTTGCATATCTTCACCAACTTGTGTTAACTCTGCATGAACAAGATCTTGAACTTTATTTCTAACCGTTTCTAGGGCTGCAATATTATTAGGTACTGGTCCCAGTAGGTTCGTGAGTTTAGGCTCTTTTGTTAACCCTCCTAGATAATTTAATTCGGGGTTAAACTGCTTGTTTAAAAAAATAAGTTGAGGCTTGTTAAGAGTGACTGTTTTTTGTTCTTGATTTAAATCGTGACACCAATCATGGTCTGATAACTTATATCCAAGCTCATAAATAAAATTATAGGAGAAAATAACATTGTAATCGTCATCTTCAACTTTACCTATATGTTGTTTAAAACTCTTTGAATCTATTGAAATCACCTTTAGATCTGTTGTTACTTCTGGCATTTCGAATTGGGTTGGAGCGGGAGGGATAATAATTTCTTTTTGTTGAGGAAATGCGATGGCTCCGATAACTCCACCTAAAACAGCGATAAATAATGCAATAATTATTTGGATCTTCATAGTAGCTTCCCTTTACATATCAGTCTAACGTATTGATGCATTCAACATTGTACAATAATCAAACAACCCATATTAGATGTCAACAATAACTCTTACCCCTATATCCTTTTATGACTAATACCTCTGACATTGAGTTCACTAAAAATAGCTTTGCTCTTGTCTTGATTCAGCCAGAACGAACAATGACACCCATTTAAAATTATTGCTAGCCTTAAAAAATTCCTCTGAGATATTGTTGAGTTCACAAAGTTGAATGGATAATATGCGCTTTACACTGAAAGAGATAACGAAATTGAACTACTCAGTGCCAAAGAGACACGCCTAATCCACCGTTAGTTATTAAGGCTTATTGAAGGCGTTAGCTGATCACTCTAAACGTTAAGCCAGTAACTTTTCACACTGCGTATAATTAGCGCGCCGTTTTATTTCTAGGCTCGCGCAATAATTATCAAGCTTTTTAGGTCGCCCTACTGCGCCGTGAAATACTTTAGTAAATTGTGTGGTGAGTTTTTGCCAGTTCTCTGGGGCGATGTTGAGTCTGTCTAGAATTGGAGAGTTGATTGGGCTTATAGCGCCTCGCTTATCTGCCCGCATACATCTTCCTGTCAACTCTACCAGTTCTAAATAGGACTGTAATTCAAAGGGTAAACCTTTGGGCATGTGCTTTCGGGGGCTACCTGCAAAACGCGCCAAGTGCTTCGGTTGCTTGCCTTCTTTGGCATGTTCACAGCGTGTTTTAACACTCGTGTAGTCTGAGGTTTCGGGTGTATTAGCCATTTTGGCTCTAATTGGGTTTAAATCAACATACGCCATACAAGCTGCCAATGCCGCTTCATCAAGTAAAGCTTGTGATTTAAAGCGCCCCTCCCAAAATCGACCTGTACAGTTATCTTCTTTATTCGCCTTACGGGCAATGCTTTCATTCATCACCCGCATAAACCAACTGATACTCGCTAAACGCTCTCTAAATTGTTCAATGTCTTTATTTAAAAAGGTTTGCTGGGCTGAGTCTAGCCGCTCACC
>NZ_PNBY01000050.1 GCF_005886875.1 Pseudoalteromonas aurantia
CTTCGATGTTGAATTCGGGAGTAAATTAAAAAAAATTATAACTTAGCTAAAATTTTTTTTAAAATACCATTCCCTTTGACAAGAAACATAAAATCTTTATTTACAATCAAAACAGCAACCATCACTACATCTACAACATTAACAGCGATAGTATAAAAGCTCCAAAACCACCAGCGCTCTGTTGTTTTCATAAAATAAAAATCAGAAAATATAAGAAAATACAAAAAAGTATTAATGAAAAGACCAAAAAAGACATAATAAGCTGCCACACAGAATTTTTTAGAGAAAAAATAGTGACAGAAAAGAATAGAAGAAATCGTCAATAAATCATAAATTGCCCATTCAATATAAACCCAAACACCAATATCACTCAATGAAATAAAATGATTACTAATAAAATAAGAAGCAGCCATCACACCTGAAGTTAGCAATAAAGATAAATCTTTGCTAACTCCAGATATAAAGAAAAATAGATTTAGGAGAAACCCTAGAACCATACCAATCAGAATGATCGTGTCGAAGTGTAAACCTAATTCTGTTAATGTAAAAATATTGCCTTCCTAAAATGCATTGTTTATCTAGGGCCTACAGTTCTCCGTACAGTGCAGACCACCGCCGCCTCGAGCCCCCGATACTGTGCGTAAAGTATTGATATCTAAAACCTTATCAGAAAAGGTTTTATTTTGACTAGTGCTTTGCGATGAGTTTCTACTTTTTAATAACGCTTTAATTACTTTTATCATGAACTTTCCTCAGTTTCAATGCTCGTTTCATGACACTCCATGCCCGAAGTGTCAAAAAAACCAATACCATTGAAATTAAGCAAAGACCAAGCCAAGATGTTAAAAAAATTAACACCTAGGTAAAAAACAAAAAAAACAATACCAATAAATGACATAATACTATATTTTTTACGATTACTCTAGTTACGCAACATACCGACAAGATATGAAATTACTAGCCTTAGAGGTTAGCATGTACTCCATCGCCACCTCATCGCAATTGTCTTTTCTTAAACATAATTCACAATCTTTCATTACCTTTTCTGGTAAACTCTCTTTAGTGCAGTCAGTAAACCCCTGCTTTGTAAAAAACCCAGGCACTCTGGTTAACACAATAATCCGATGCAGCGCTAACCTTTTAGCTTTACACAACAAATAATCAACCAATTGCTGCCCTTGCCCCTTTGCATTCACCTTGGGGTTGATCCCTAGCGAGCGGATCTCCGCTAACCCTGTGTCATAAATATACAAAGAGGCACAGCCTGTGACTTTGCCGTCGACTTCCGTGACTGCAAACTCATTGATAGAGTGCACCATATCACTTTTTGCCCGAGGTAAATTCTCACCCACTTTGGCCCAATACTGCACTAGACCCGCGATTGCCTCGACATCATTTAAAGTTGCGTCCCTTACCGTAATTTGGTGTTTTTTTTTCGCTGTCTTAATCGCACTACTTACTTGCGGCAAAGATGTGCCACCTAATGCTTGCCGAGCGGCAATACAGGCGTCAATTTCTAAAACGGGATATACATCTTCTTCTATCACACTGCATACAGCTTTAAACTCATCTAGCGCCAGTTGCTCTAGATTTACTTGCTTTTCAATCGCAATCTTTACTAACTGCCCAACAATGTGGTGCCCTTCTCGAAAAGGGATCCCCTTCGCAACTAAATAATCAGCAAGCTCGGTTGCATTAGCGTGTCCACCTTGGGCTGCAGATAAAGTACGTTCAGCGTTCACCTTTAAGCCTTTTAAACACGCTTGCGCCATATGAATGCATGCTAACCACGTTGGCATGGCATCAAACAGCCCCTCTTTGTCTTCCTGCATGTCTTTATTATAAGCAAGAGGTAACGCTTTTAGGGTCATCATCATGGCACTAAATGCACCAAACACACGTCCTGTTTTACCTCGGATCAATTCAAGGGCATCTGGGTTTTTCTTCTGCGGCATTAATGAAGAGCCCGATGTAACATTATCTGCAAGCTCTATGAACCCTGCTTCACCGGAATTATAAAAAATTAAATCCTCCGCAAAGCGAGATAAATGGATCATAGAAATACTCGCACAGCTTAATAATTCAACCACAAAATCCCTGTCAGAAACTGCATCCAAGCTATTGCGTGATGCCTCACTGAAGCCGAGTTCACTCGCAAGCGCATCACGATCAATTGGGTACGCGGTGCCTGCTAACGCACCACTGCCGAGAGGGCAAACATTTAAACGTTTTATTGCATCGCTCAAACGCGATTCATCGCGCTCTAACATCTCTACGTAGGCCATGCACCAATGACTAAAAAGTACCGGTTGAGCTCGCTGTAAATGCGTGTAGCCTGGTAAAATGGTCCCTAACTCACGCTCAGCAGTGGCGATAAATTCAGCTTTCAATTCGCCAATAGCACTTAAAATCTGTTCTGCGGTTTGGCGGCTCCATAACCGAAAATCAGTTGCGACCTGATCATTACGACTGCGACCAGTATGCAACTTTTTGGCAAGAGCGCCCACTTTCTCAATCAGCATAGCTTCCACATACGAATGAATATCTTCATACCCCGCAGTCGCGACACTTTGTGGGTTTTCCTCCACCTCAATACGTAACTGTTGCAGCGCAACTACTAATTCATGGTGCTCTGTATCAGATAAAACATCCACTTGCTTCAGTGCCCCAGCCCATGCAATCGAACCAATAATATCTTGCACTGCCATTTGATAATCAAATGGCAGTGAATCATTAAATTGTTTAAATGCAGCGTCTGGGCCTGTTGAAAACCGGCCACCCCATAATGCCATTTCTACTCTCCGAACTCAGTACTATTAACTCAACTACTTAGACTTCTTATTTAAGGTTGCGATTCTGCTAGATAACGAAAACAATCGAATAAATCCTTCTGCATGCGATTGGTCATAAACGTCATCATCACCAAATGTGGCAAAATCTTCACTGTATAAACTATTGACCGACTGCTTTTGCACTGCGTGTACTTGACCTTTATAAAGCTTCAATACCACCTCGCCCGTTGCCAATTCGCAAAGTGCTTCAGCACCGGCTAAAATAGACGCCTTTAATGGTGTAAACCAACGCCCGTCATAAACTAAATGTGCAAACTCATTCCCCAGTGTCTCTTTCCATTTACGACTTGATTTATCTAAAATGAGTTCATCAATCGCTTGCAATGCAGCCATCATGACCGTCCCACCCGGGGTTTCATAACAACCACGAGATTTCATGCCAACCAAACGATTCTCAACAATGTCGACACGACCAACACCATGAGGGGCTGCAATACTATTAAGCTGGACCAGACAGTTATAGGGGCTATAACGCTCGCCATTCACAGCAACTATTTGGCCTTTTTCGACTGAAACAGAAACAAACTCAGGGGTATCCGGCGCTTCTTCTGGAGAATTGGTCATAGTCCATACTTGATCACTCGGTTGATTCCAAGGATCTTCAAGCTCACCACCTTCATGAGAAATATGCCATGCATTGGCATCACGGCTATAAATTTTTGTGGCTGAGGCGGCACATGGAATGTCACGCTCAGCGAGGTATTCTAGTAACGATTCTCGACTGGTCAAATCCCATTCTCGCCATGGTGCAATCACCTCAAGATCGGGTGCTAAAGCGGCGAAACAGGCTTCAAAACGAACTTGATCATTTCCTTTACCTGTACAGCCATGCGACAGTGCATCAGCACCTACTTTACGCGCAATTTCAACTTGCGCTTTGGCAATGATAGGTCTTGCCATCGAAGTACCGAGCAAATAAGTGCCTTCATAAATAGCACCCGTCTGTAAAGTAGGGTAGATATAATCACTGACCATTTCCTCTTTAAGGTCAACGATGTGGCATTCAGATGCGCCAGATGCAATGGCTTTTTCTTCCACACCCGCAAGCTCATCTTCACCCTGACCTACATCAGCAACAAATGCGACGACTTCACACCCATAAGTTTCTTTTAACCATGGCACAATTGCTGAAGTGTCTAACCCGCCAGAGTATGCCAGTACGATTTTTTTAAATTTATTCATGATTTTCCTTACACATAATTTGGATTTAACAACGATACCAGTAGTGCATTTTGTGCATGCATCCGGTTTTCGGCTTGTTGAATAATTTTTGAATGCTTCCCATCCATCACTTCAGACGTGATCTCGTATTCACGGTGAGCAGGTTGGCAATGCAAAATACTGCTCGCGCCTGTTTGCTCAACTAAAGCTTGATTAATTTGATAGGGTAGAAAAGTCTGCTTTACTTGTTCAAGCGGTGTACTATCACCCATAGAAACCCAAGTATCTGCATATAACACATTAGAACCCGCAGCAGCCTCCACACGGTCACTGATCAATACTGACGCGCCATTAACTGCAGCAATTTGTTCTGCCTGCTTAACAATTTGCGCATCAGGTGAGTACCCTTTAGGGCACACAACCACAAAGTCAGTGCCTAGTGTTGCAGCCAACAACATCAATGAATGCGTTACATTATTACCAGCCCCTATAAAAGCGAGTTTAAGCTGGCTCACATCACCATACACTTCTTTGAGTGTTAAAAAGTCAGCCAATGCCTGACAAGGGTGATATAAGTCGCATAAACTATTCACGATTGGAATCGAGGAGTTTTCAGACAGTGTCTTCAGTGTACTGTGTTGATTTACACGCGCCACCAAGCAATCAGCCCAGGTCGCTATATTTAGTGCGAAATCTTGCACCGACTCACGATTACCCATTGCGCCATTTTGTTGATCTAAATAAACAGCATGGCCGCCTAATTTATTTATGCCAATATCAAATGATAAGCGAGTCCGTAAACTTGGCTTTTCAAATAAAGTCACCACAGATTGACCAGCTAAAGCTTGGCTGTATTCTTGCGGCTGTTGTTTTATGTTCAGTGCTAAATCAAGCAAGGATAATGCTTGACTCTTATCTAGCTCAAGGCCAGTTAAAAAATGTGTCATCGTCATTACTATTCCTAAGGTGTAATTTTTGTTCCAACATGTTCCCCATTAACTAGGGCTGCCAGGTTTTGTGGCTTCTGCCAACTTGAGATATACACCCCTCGTCGTAAATGTTGGGCTGCGCGAAGGCTGGTCTTCACTTTGACCTCCATTCCGCCCACGATGACTCCTTTTGCTATAAGTTGTTCTATTTCATGTTCATCTAAGTGATGCAGCGGTTTTTTTTCAGCATCTAGTACGGCTTCTACATCTGTCATAAAAATCAGTTCAGCGTTTAGTTCACTGGCAATGGCCGCCGCTGCTTCATCAGCATTTACATTAAACAACTGCCCGTCATTGCCAATACCAATGGAGCTCACAACAGGTAACTTCCCCATTGCCAGTAGTTCTGGTAGAACGCTGCAACCACCTGTGCCACACTCGCCAACCTGTGCCAAAGCTTTCAGCTTTTGCGTGGTGGTTATGCCTGCTTCATATAAACTACAACCGAAAGGTTGCAAATTTGCGACAATCGCTTGCGCCATAAGCTGCTTATTAGCACACCCAGCAAGTGCACCAATAATGTAAGGCATTTGCTCTTTAGGACTGATCCGTAACCCCTGATGTTTTGCGCTCGCAAAACCAGCATCGCTAAGCCAGCGATCAACTAAAGCACCGCCGCCATGTACCAACACAAATTGATTGTCTGACGAATGGGATATGATCTCGGCCATTTTTAAAAACAACTCGCTTGCAGCTTCCTCGGTATTTAAAACGGCGCCCCCCACTTTGATAACCCAGGTTTTCATCAGCACACTCCTTTTAAGCCAATGTAACTAGGCTTTTGATTGACAATATTCATACATTGTAAAGCTTGTCCTGCTGCGCCTTTAAGTAAATTGTCGATAGCAACAACCACAATGAGTTGCTCACCTTGCTGCTGCCAACCAATATCAACATAAGGCTGCTTAACCACACCTTTAATCGTCGGGATCGTGCTGCCCTTTAAGCGAATTAACGGCTCATCCGCTAATACTTGATAAGCCTTCTCTACATCTTCACTACGTGTACCCGGCTTTAAAGTAAGGTAGATGGTTTCTAAAATCCCACGAGGAAAGTTGCCTAAGTGAGGTGTAAACAACACAGGGTGATCTAAATATTGCGCTATTTCAGGGGTATGACGATGTGTAAATAAGCCATAGGGGGCCAACGATACTTCACAAAAGTGCGTCGCAATATTGGCTTTTCTGCCCGCCCCTGTAACGCCTGATACGGCATTAATGATCACTTGATCGTCGGTAAGTAAATTGGCCTCTTTTAAAGGTTTGAGTGCATTCAGTGCTGCAGTGGGGTAACAGCCAGCCACAGCGATTAACTGTGCATCAGCAATATCTTGAGCATACCATTCAGCCAAGCCATATTGCGCCTGTTCAAGCCACTGCGCATATGGATGCTCAAAGCCATAATATGTATCGTAGTCACTGGTTTTTGCCAAACGATATCCACCTGACAAATCAAAGACCTTTTTGCCCAAAGCTAAAAACTTTGGGGCTAATTCCACGCTTACCTTATGGTCGGTACACAAGCAAACATAATCCGCTTGCTGCTCAATAACTGAAAAAGCCTTTTCAGTTAACGGTAATAAAAGGGTGTCGAGCAAACCCGTATGTTCTGGATACAACTCACTTAGTAACTTGTCTTTATCCAGACTTTGCTCCGACACATAACAACCCGCTAGGGAAAAATCGGGGTGTTTGGCGACTAAACTGGCAAGCTCTGCGCCACTATATCCACTGGCGCCAATAATCACTACATTCATCATTTTGCTACTTACTCTTAATTATCAATTGCATTTTTATACTTACTGTGGAATTAAATAGTGAATGAATATCGTCGCATGCCAGCCCCTAAAGTATATTTATGCTAAAAAAGTGAATTGATATTCATCTTAAACACCTTTACATTGTTATGCAATTACTTTGAATAAATATTTTGGAAAAATAATGCAAAACCCCAGTTTTTTATCTATGTACACACAATTGATCGCAAGCCCTTCCATTAGTGCATTAGATGAGTCGCTGAATATGAGCAACCTCAGCACCATCAACTTATTGGCAAGCTGGTGCGAAAATTTAGGGTTTACCATAGAGATAACAGAATTAGAAAGTGCACCAGGGAAATATAACTTGCTGGCTAAACGTGGCGCCGGTGAAGGCGGACTTATGTTAGCGGGGCACACTGACACCGTGCCATTTGACGATAGCCGATGGAGCCAAGACCCTTTTAGCCTTGAAATCAAAGACAATAAGTTTTATGGGCTAGGAACTATTGATATGAAGGGTTTTTTTGCCTTTGTAATTGATGCAATAAGTGAGTTCGACCTCAGTAAGCAAACCCAACCTATCTTAATTCTTGCAACTGCGGATGAAGAAACCACGATGGCGGGGGCACAAGAAATTGCCAAACACCCGACCCTAAAGCCTGCACGCTGTATCATAGGAGAACCGACCGATATGACGCCGGTTTTTATGCATAAAGGTCATATGACATGCGCAATTCGAATTGTGGGGCGCTCTGGCCATAGCTCAGATCCTGAGCGGGGGTTGAATGCCATAGAGATCATGCACACTGTGATTGCAAAATTGTTGCAACTAAAAGAAGAACTAAAGAATAAATATTCAATCGAGCATTTTGCAATACCTTACCCAACACTCAATTTAGGTCATATTCATGGCGGTGATAACGCCAACAGAATTTGTGGCTGTTGTGAATTACATATAGACATACGGCCACTGCCAGGACTTAGTATTCAAGAACTACAGCTATTATTACTCAATGCAATTAAACCCATTAACGATGAGTTTCCTAATAGTGTATCTGTTGTTGATATGCATGAACCTATACCCGCTTTTAGTGGCTCAAATGATAATGCACTCGTCAAACTCGCAGAAAAAATATCAGAAGAACAAGCTGTCGCCGTCAATTATTGCACTGAAGCGCCTTTTATACAGCAACTTGGTTGCGAAACCATCGTCATGGGGCCTGGCTCAATTAAACAAGCACATCAGCCTGATGAGTACCTCGCAATGGAAAAAATAGAACCGTCGAAAAATATCATCAGCAAACTTATTCAAAGTTGTTGCTTTGAATAAAGCTGCTAAAATAGCGCTTGTATTTGACGAAATACAAGCGCTTTAAATTGAGGAAGTGACCTCTTAATGGCGATTTAAATAGGAGAGCCTGGTGGCGTTTTAATTGCCTTATAATTCACTGGCCACTGCCCAGATGCTAAAAAATACTGCACGTGTTCAGATAAAAACTGCTTAAATGCACTCTCTCCTTTAGAAACATCATTAAATAACCCTGATTGCGTATATTCTTCCACTAATTGAGTTAAATAAAAACGTAGCTGCGCCTGCACTTCTGGGTCGACCTGTTCGCTAATGCTCAAGTCCGCCAGCTTTTTCGCGGTTAGAAATTGCACGCGCTGCGCTAATTTCTTACCCATTGCAAGCTGCTCTTTATTATTAAAGATGTGATCGTACGTTTGACTGAGTAAGTCATCTAAACTCAATGCACTTGGTGATCTCGCACCTTGCTGCGCAATTCGATTCAGTCGTTGTGAATTGAAAAGTAATTTTAAAGTATGATTGGCTGACGCTTCAGGCAATGCCATTGCATCAAATGTTAAACCTGTGCGCCCATATACACTTTCACGTGTCTTTGACTCGCCGTACGCCTTAGGCGGCAAGATTGCTAATATTGATTCTGGTATTTGTAATGCACCTACCTCTAAAGTTGCTAGCATAGCAACTAATGCTTGCTGCTGCTGCGCTTTTGGTACTACCTGTGCGCCTTTTACAGGCTGCTCACCACGCACTTCATAGTCATAATCAACACCTCCGATGAGTTTAACCGCAGACTCAACCTGAAAACGATGGAACAAGTACAATGGTACTAACTTTTCCTCAAGCTGAGACAAGGCTTCTCCCTGTTTTAGATTAGTGATCCCAAACGTACTGAGAGCCTGCTTTCGTACATCGAGTACGCGTAATAATTCCGCGGATGGATCGTTACCATTGTCCCATAAGTGTGCCGTTGGATGCGCACCACCTTGCGCTCTTGCATCTCTGTCGGAAATAAACTCCAGCCCTTGCGCTCGATTATCTGCCAATATTGCTGCTAATGCTTGCGCTTCATCATTGGCACCAAAGTCACTATATCCATACTTTACGACTTGCTTATCCCAGTCTCCCATGCCCTTGGCATAGCCTTGGGTAATATCTAGTTTGCCTTGACCATCGAAGCCAACCAATGGATGAGGATAATCCATCACCGATGCACGCTCTTTTGCTGACGCAGAGAAATTATGCGCAATCCCCAATGTATGACCAATCTCATGTGCGCTTAATTGACGAATGCGATCAAGTGCCATGGCATGCAAGTTTTTAGTCACTTCGTCCCCTTTGGCAAAAGGCGCAGCCAAAGCTTGGGCAATAAGAATATCTTGACGAACACGCAGCGAACCTAATGTAACGTGGCCTTTAATGATCTCCCCAGTTCGCGGGTCAATAACAGAAGCACCATATGACCAGCCACGCGTTGCTCTGTGCACCCATTGGATCACGTTGTAACGAATATCCATAGGATCAGCATGCGCTGGCAGCATTTTTACTTGAAAAGCATTCTTATAGCCTGCCGCCACAAACGCCTCATCCCACCACTGCGCACCTTCTAATAAGGCTGTTTTAACCGGCTCAGGAACACCGGGATCTAAATAATAAATAATCGGTTTAACTGGCTCACTTACGGCCTGTGTCGGATCTTTTTTCGCTAAACGGTGGCGAGGAATATAACGTACAAACATCGACTTACTCAAAGGAGCTGAGTAATCTTTATGTTCAATGCTCCAAAAACCTGATTGTGGATGGAACTTGCGAGGTGTGTAATTACTATCCGGCAGCTTCACTAAAGAGTGATGCTGATGCACTGTTAATACATGAGGATCTGCGCTGACTTGACGCACATATTCGCCAGGGTTCTTACCTTTAAATGTGAGTAATGCTTCTAACTCGGTATTATCAACAAATGCTTTTGAACGCGGCATAAACACCGCACTTCTTGCGCTATCTAAGCTAAAGCTACCTTGCTTTCTCGCCGCTAATGTACGGCTTACACCATGTACATCCGTCAATAAATAAGGGGTGTAATCGACAAGCACACTGTCATTGTCTTCTGCAACCACCTTAAAACCATGTAATACACTCGACGCAAACGCCTCTTTTACGCTTTGCTGTTCAGCCGCATTATTTGAGCTTGCTTGATAATACGTATTTAGCGCTCGCAACATCACTTTGTCACCAAAGCGTTCAAACTGCACCATGTACGTGCCACCTAATTGCCCACGATCTAGGCCAATATCATTTGAACCAACCCCATATGGCAAGCTATGCTGTAATAAGAATGGCTGTTTAAACTTATCTACATCTAAGTAAATTTTGCCACTATGGTTATCGGCAAAAAATGAATAATAGCCAGGAAAGTGATTAAGTTTGTCAGTAAACTCATCAATAGACTTAATTGCTGCGTGCGCTTGGGTTATCATAGCGCCTAGCAAAGTGCAGAGAATATAAGGGAGTAACTTAGACTTTTGCATATTCTTACCTTTGTTATTAGAGGTTTTAATGGTCGTAATGCGCCTAGTATATAAAATTGTATACAAAGTTCAGCCATTTTAAGACGAAATTCAGCGCGGTTGTTGTTGTCTCTCACATAAATAAACAGCAACCAAAACGTTATCAGGATCAAAAATTATGCGTAGACTGCCCCCGGTGTTAATTGAAGATGGTTGCTCTAGAGAATTACTGTCACTTATTCGTACTATCTTAGCGGCATGTAAAGAAATTTCCTTTCGTGTTGGTCAAGGTGCACTCTCTGGCGTATTAGGTTCAACACTGGATGAGAATATCCAAGGCGAGACTCAAAAGAAGTTAGATGTTTTATCAAATCAACTGCTAAAAGACATTTTACTAGAGTCTGGATACGTCAAAGCCATCGCATCTGAAGAAGAAGATTATACGGTCGCCGGTAACCCTGATGCTGACTATATCGTGGCTTTTGATCCCCTAGATGGCTCATCAAATACCGATATTAACTCTTTAGTTGGCACTATATTCTCAATTATGGCTGCACCAAAAGAGGCTGATCCTGCAGACCCTGCTATTTTCATGCAGCCTGGCCACCAGCAAGTTGCAGCCGGCTATGTTTTATATGGCCCGAGCACGACGCTTGCACTCACCACTGGTAAAGGCACCCGCATCTTTACCCTTGATAAAACGCATGGCAGTTTCTTACTGACAGAAGAGTTTGCAAAAATCCCTGAAGACACGCAAGAATACGCAATTAACGCGTCAAATCAGCGCCATTGGCAACCGGCAATGCAAAACTACATCAATGATTTACAGGCTGGAAGTACTGGCCCGCGAGCAAAAGACTTCAATATGCGCTGGATCGCCGCCATGGTAGGTGATGTACATAGGGTATTATGCCGCGGTGGCATTTTCACTTACCCTACAGATACGAAAAACCCTGAAAAGCCATACAAATTACGTTTACTTTATGAAGCCAACCCTATGGCAATGCTCGTCGAGCAAGCCGGTGGCATCGCCCATACTGGTGAGCAACGTATTATGGATATTGCACCAGATGCAATCCACCAACGTGTTGCGGTGATTTTAGGCTCTAAGAATGAAGTAGAAACCTGCCTAAATTACCATAAGTAATTCAGTCTGTTAAAGCTAGTTGAATCATAGTGTGCACTGCTATTCAACTAGCTAAGATATGCTTAACTCTGAGCTTTTATATCTCTTAACCAATCTGACAATGATATTTCCCTCCCCACCAAAGCGACTCTTAATAAACCCCAGTCTTGTTGTAACCAATCACATAATGCGTTCGCCAATTGTGGCTCAAGCTGTAACTCTTTTTCATCAAGCCAAAAGTAAAGCTCGCAATCAAATTCAATATTGCGACTTGCATCGACATAAACACTGCCAATACAGGCTCTAGTGGCTACTTTGAACACGCTAAATGCAAACGCCTCTCGTTGCTCAAACTCACTTTGATGGTGGGCCAAAGACGCCGTGTTTTCTGCTAATGTCATGTCTGCTTTTGGCCAATTCATTATACCCTTAAAAAAAGCGCGTAGCCTAACCTGGTTACGCATCACGACCTCGTAGTCTTGTAACGCCACACTTGGCTCTAGCATTACCAGTTTAAAGGTCGCATCCTCGTACTTATCAAACACCGCCTTAGGACATAACACACTCATTATCATCGCTTTATGTATCCCTCTATTTATTTGTCGATCAAGGCTATCAGCTTGCTCACCTTATCCATCGTGAGTGCCCCCATTTGATCTGGGTTGGCTAACGCATAAAGCGCCCCTTCAACCTGTGTATGATCAATATCACCTCTAATTTCCAATAAGTTTGCCCATAACGCTAAATCATCACAGTTTATTTCTAATGACAAAACCCGTTGTAATACCGAGGTTAAGTCAGCATTCGTTACCGTATAAACTATTTGGCTTTGCTCAAATTGCAACAAGGCTGAAAATGCATCATTGCGCTGTTCGCCGAAAAAAACCACGGCTTTAATTGCCTCAATATGGGTGAATCTGTCAGTCATTATTAAGTTACCGATATTATTACAATAGAAAAAACCAATCTTCTTTTTGCATTAAAACCATCAACATAAAAACCTAAAAAGCGAGTTGTGGTATTATGCGTCACTTGATGTTTGTTCAGCCTCAGGAGATCACCGTATGCACTGTAATCACTGCCAACAAATACTCACTTGTCGCAACAGTGAACACTGCTGGTGCATGGACATGCCTAATATTATGCCATTACAAACAGATAAAGGCTGCCTGTGTCGCACCTGTTTAATATCATCTATTCGTCAAAAAATTGAAAAAATGGCAAACCAGCCGATCCGCCAACAAGTAAAGTTGGCAAAACAATACGCCCACTCAAACTCTTTTATTGAAGGGCTTGATTACGACATGGAAGAAGGTTTTATGGTTATGACGCGATGGGCTCATTTAAAACGTGGAAAATGCTGTGGTAATAATTGCCGGTATTGCCCTTACACAACACGCTAACTGGCTCATAAAAGCGAAAGAGCCGTTGAGACTGGCTATACATACCATTGAGTCACTACTGAATCCGCAAACAATTATTATCGGCGGTGACACATCTGACTGGTTGTGAAATTCGCTGCTTGCACAATTATGGCCTTTTATTCCCTCTATCTCGCAGTACGGTGAGCGTAAAGTTATTCGTGTAATCAAAGCACTGATGACGCCAATATCGCGTTAAAAGGGTGTTCAACTCTGCCATTGCAAGCTGCGCTAGACCCGAATAGTACAAACACATTAGAAATTACGCCGCAACTTGCCTTATCCGAATTACACACTCTGATCTACCCTTCATCACAGTGAATAGGAAGTTCGCCACTGAGTGCCGAATTCCCCCACTCACTCCATGAGCCATCGTAAACGGATAAATCACGGTACCCACATTCATCCGCAGCAAGTGCCAATATGCATGCCGTCACACCTGATCCACAGCTAAACTGTAAGCTTTTGTCTGTGCAATCCAATCGATTAAAAATAATGTGTAATTCAGCTAACGGCCGAACTAACCCACTTTCAGATAATAAAGCGCTGTAATGTAAATTTTTGCTGTTCGGGATGTGACCACCACGCATACCTATGCGGGGCTCGGGCTCCCCCCCAGAAAAGCGCAGCGGGCTGCGTGCATCAAGTAACAAACTATCACTGTCAGGTATAGAGTTAAGCACCTTTTCTTTGTCAATAAAATACGTTCTGGTGATATCAGGTTGCGCTATAAAGTCACCAATTTCGTTTGTTTTGCTATACGCTTGCTGAGTTGCATAGCCGCACCGTACCCACTCTGGCAAGCCCCCATCCATAATAAAAACCTGTTCAAATCCCATACTTTTTAACATCCACCAAGCCCTCGCAGCTGAAAAAAGCCCTTTATCGTCATACACCACAATGGTATCAGTTTGGTTCACACCCAATTGACGCATGTGAGCCTGAAATTGGTATTGATCACACATCATATTAGACAGTGCCGTATTCTCTTCAGACAAAGCGTAACTAATATCAAAGCGTTGCGCCCCCTTAACAATTGTAAAAGGCTTATAGGGCTCATCTTGTCCTGGTTTCACAATCCCCGCATCAAACACCAAAACACTCTCTAAATGCTTTGCTACCCATGCACAACTTTTCAAGTTTTTCATAAAAGCTCTATGTTATAATTTAACTTCAGATATCATGTACTGTAATATTAAATCGAATAAAAACAGTAATAAACTTACTCATTGCTATGAAAATAATAAACCCGAATTTCATTACAGGCCCACTATTAGTCGTGTTACCTAAATTTATTGGGGATGTTATTAATACTCTGCCTGCACTTGAGTTACTGAGTAAGTTATACCCCGAGCAGCATATTTATTTACTCGCTCGCCCCCATTTAATCGAATTATTGCAAAAGACGACCATCCCAAATATAGAAGTGATTGAAGACAACCGATATACAAAAGGTCAAAAACAGTCGTTTTGGCACTTAGCTAGCCTACTTAAAAGTTATCATTTTTCACTTGCATTACTGTTAAGGGGCTCCCTACGAGAAGCTATTTTATGTAAGTTCGTAGGTATTTCGCATGTCATAGGATATGCGCAAAATTTACGTTCAGGTTTTCTCAGTCATGCACTCAAACTCAATCCATGCCATCATTATATTCATCGCTACTGTAGGTTAGTGAATGACACTCATGGGCAACCGTTCGAGACTTATTCAGCACCCAAATTGCGTTCTAGTCCTCTAAAGAGCCCTTTACCTGACAACTCGGCATTAAAGGTCGGGCTATATTTTGGTGGTCAAAATAAGGGGAGCCGTCATTATCCAACAGAACTTGCTCAACAAGTAATTACACAGCTTACCAAACAACTTCAGTGCCAATTTTTTGTTTTTGGAGATCAAAGCGAAAGTCAAGATAACGCATGTTTACGCCATGCTCACTACCATCATGAGGTGCAAATAACAGACCTAAGTGGTAAAACAACCTTACCCATACTTATTGATAACATTGCGGTAATGGATTTAATGATAAGCATTGATTCTGGGCCTATGCATATGGCCTGTGCTGTCGGTACTCCATGTATCGCATTGGTCGGTTTTGGTACATCACCTTGGTCTATTGTTGAACCTAAAAATGACAATTTCATTGCCATTAGAAGTAATAGTACCAGTCTCATTGAGTCAAACATTATCACCTCAATTACGCCACATGGTATTGTAAAAGCAGGACTGAGGTTATTAAATCGTTAACACTCTACATTTATTTGTATTTTCGGTATTATATATAAATATTTAGTTTACGTAGTATCGACATGCCGCTACCAATTTTTGTTATTAATATGAAGAGCAGCGCCGAGCGCTGGCAGAAAACCCATAGTAGACTGCATAGCTTAGGCTTAGAGTGTGTGAGATTTGAAGCAACCGTAGGAAAATCACTGAGCGAAGCTGAAATCTCAACATGGTATGATGCTGACGCTAATTTACGTAAACACCATCGAAATATGACTCCAGGTGAAATAGGTTGCTACATTAGCCATATGCGTGTGTGGCAGCATATACACGATAAAAATATGCCCGCGGCTATCATTTTAGAAGATGACCTAATCATTGAGGAACATCTCAGTAAAACAATCGACCAATTAAATATGCTCAACAACTGGGATATGATCAAGTTATCTGATAATCGAGCAAACCCTTTTATTGAAAGTTTCACTTTAGCCACACCACTAACACTAGGCAATTACTTTAAGGTCCCCAATGGGACTCAAGGCTATGCCATTAGCTTATCTGGCGCTAAAAAGCTTTTACAGCGTAAACCTTTTTTCAGACCTGTAGACGTTGATATCCAATTTCACAGTGAAGTAAATCTAAATTTAGTCGGAATTAAGCCATACCCACTCAGTGAAGACCTCTCTTTTATAAGCGAAATTGCAAACGCGAATGCTGGGGCTCATTCTAATAGAAGCACCTTTTTAAGAAATGCAAAGCACCGAATTGCCATGTATTTACAACGTAAAAAAATTTCTGGGGATTTGAACAAAGTCATTAAACCTCGATGATTTCACAGCGTAATGGGGCGAGTTTAGCGAGTACTTTATTTTGTATTTGATAAGGAATATGTGCATCAGTCATCGCATTGATGAATAATTCAACCACCAGATTGAAATCTCGTTCATTAATATTCATCCCTGTGTGTATTTTCACCATTGAATCGCCGTTATATTCACAGGGTCCCTCTAATAAAGCACACATATGATTAATAAAGCCAGCTCTAAAGTGCGATATATTGCTGTCTGAAAAGTAATGAATAATTTGTGAGTTAGCCCCTATCCGTAGAATAAACGCATCTATAACGTGTTCAATTTTGGCCTGACCACCAAATTGTTGGTATAACGAATTACGCTTATGGAGCGTCTGACACCCAAATAGACTTATGAGAGTAATGCATAAGGTCACGCTTCTAAAAAAACGTTGCATCAGCTTAAAAGTACCCCGTAAGTGACACATACACCCCTTTTTGTGATTTAGACCCAGCGATTGAGCCAAAATTTAACCAAGCAGCGGTCACTGTCATCGATTTGTTAGGAAACCAAGCCAAAAAAGCAGTACGCCAATGTGATTCGCCAAGCCCAAGGTTTTGAGATTTTTCTTTAAATTCATAGCCAACGGCCATATGTGGAGTCAGGAAAATTGCAGAACTTGCTTCAAAGTGCCAACGGCTCGAGTGATCTGGCCCTCCATAACCTAACAAACCATTTTGATTCGCTTCACTATATCGCGTAGTCGCATTCCAAAACCAATGATACCCTGCGATCGCGCCTAATTGTAACTTACTTACTGCGAAATAAAGATCATTGCCTTGCGATTCAGATGCGCCTAGCTGCTGGGCAACTGCATCATCAGACAATGACTTGTGCATAACTCCCACGCTCATTTGCGGCCAGCGGCTATACACCACATCACCATACAATCGTACTTTCATACCCAATACAGACTGCTTGATCATCGTATCCGTCGCGACTACCGTAAAAGCTTGATCAGCAACACTGAGTTCTAACCTATCGAATAGATTAAGCTGCGCTCCGCATACATTCAGGCGATAATCACTGAGCGCCGCGCCACTACAAAACGCACTCCCTCCCCACTCATTGTCACTTGCATAATTAGATAATTGCGCCCAAGGCACTATCCCGCCACCAGCACTGCCATCAATTGATGAAGTGCCCGGTGTGGCTAATAGCTTACCTTCAGCAGCCTTCGCCTCTATAAAAAACCCGCACAGTAAGATAACGTACTTAGCCCACCTCATGATAACGGCCCAACCACTTGGAAAAATCCGCGGCAGCTAAGGGCCGGCTCAAATGATAACCCTGAGCATAATCACATTTCATCTGCTCTAATAAATCCAGTGATGGTTGATTTTCTACGCCTTCAGCAACCACACAAAACCCTAATTGATGCCCCAAAGTGATTGTAGAGTGAACAATGCACTGATCTTGATGAGACTCGTCTAATTTTAAAATAAAGACTTTATCCAATTTCAATTCGTCAATAGGTAACATTTTCAAACGCCCTAACGAAGTTTGGCCCACACCATAATCATCTAAAGAAATCATTACTCCTAACGATTTAAGGGCTTGTAACACCGCAATGCCTTTCGCCTCATTCTCAATCATATCTCGCTCGGTTAGCTCAATAGTGATGAGATTCGCTGGCACAGTATTATCAGCTAATATTCGCTTCAAATGCGGTAAAAAACCATCGTCGGCAATATCTTGTGCTGATACATTAATGGCTGCTTTCATTGTCAAACCTTGTGATAACCATTCACTCACTTGCATCACAACCGTGCTGACCACCCATTGAGTTAATTCAACGATTAACCCTGACTGCTCCGCTAAATCAATGAATAACTCGGGCGAGACCCAATCCCCGTTGCTGCGTTTCCAACGAATGAGTGACTCGACTTTATCGATTTGTTGATTATTTAAATTAAGCTTAGGCTGGTACGTCATAAATAATTGCCCGTCGTCGGCAATCAAGGCTTGTTTCAGTTCATCAATGATCTGTAATCGTTCTAAGTGTTCTTCATCTTCGCCATCTTGATAATAGTAAACTTCATCACCCGCATGCGCTGCAGTATCGACCGCTATTAACGCTCTACGGATCAAATCATCAGGGGTCTGTGCTTGTTCTGGATAGCAAACCACACCGACGCTAAAACGCAGGGTAATATCAAGCCCTTGAATGGTATAGCAATCAGTCAGTAAGCTCAGTAATTGAGTTACACACGCCTGTTTCGTGCTGCCAGGCTTCGCTGATAACACCGTTAAAAATTCATCTCCTCCCAAGCGTGCATTAAACCCTTTCATTGCTTCTGTGACACTTTTCATCCGCTCAGCTACAGCCTGAATACAACTGTCACCAACTCTCGGCCCTAACTTATCATTGATATGACGCAAACCTTTAATATCAATGGCCACCAAGTAAAATTGTTCAGAACCAGATAAATGCTTGCTTAATAAATCCAACGCAGCAGAGCGGTTATAAAATCCGGTAAGATTATCGTGGCGTGCTTGAAAACGAATTTGCTTCTCACGCGTTTGAATGTCTTCACCCATCTCGTGGAATGCATCCACCAGTTCACAAATTTCTTTACTGGGTTTGGTCTCAGTAAGCGTGGCCAAATAATTACCTTGTGCGAACTGCTTAGCCATCACCGTGAGTTGTTGAAGTGGTGTCGTTAAGTTATTTGCCAATATACCGCTGGCAATAAAACCTAAAACAATCGTACCGCAAGATAACAGAATAATGGTGAGAACCAATTGGTCAAACTCTTGGTAATGACGACTCAAATCAGCACTTAATACCACACTAATCGGGTTACTTTCTAACGCGGCTAAAGGTACCTCCGCACTAATAAATACCGGATGTTCTTTAAACCAACGGTTAAGTCTTTGGCCATGAATGTACCCCAATAAACCTTGCTCAGACGGATATTCCATTATAGAGCTGGCTTTCAAACCACTGGCATGGCCAATAAAGCTCATTTCCATACTGGTGAGGTCTTTTAGTTCCAATGCAACGGTTTCATCAATCGCAAATCCTACAATACTAAATGCAATTGTTCTTGGTGCTTTTATGGGTAGAATAATGGCTTGATAGAGTTTGCCGCTGATCACAATGAAAGTCGAACGTTCACCATTTGCCAGTAAGGCTTTCATCAACGCACGGCTATCATCAGGGAGAACAATATCAACTTGATTTGCGGAGATCATCTTGCCATGTACATCAAGCAACAGCATTAAATCTGCGTCAATACGCTGGCTGTGGTTGTATAGCACACTGCGAATAGTGTCGGCATCTCGAGTTGCAACAGCTTGTTTAAACCCAAAATCAGCCGTCAATACAGTGGCTGCTGTCACCAATAAACGTTCTTTGGCTTTTAAATATTGCTGGTAAACATTCTGTGCCACTTTTAAATCTTGCTGAACCTGTCTTTCATTAAAGTGGCTAGTCGACCACCAAAAGCTCACTAAACTTGCCATTGAGGTCAGTAAAACCAAGCCCACACACAATAAAATGATACGGTTTTTTAAACTAGTGCCCATGATGTTCCTTAAATACTTCACCAAAGGTGTTGCGCGGTAAAGGTACTGACGTTGTAATTATTATTTTTTGATGTCGCTGCCGAATAGGCCAGTTGAACTCAATACGCTCACTTATATCTCGCGTTTGCCTTTCATGCCATACAGTATAACGCTGTGTAAAATCAGGCAGTTCTATATTACCCAGCGCATTACTCACATAAACTGATTGACTATCAGCCACATAAATATAGCCAACCATCGAATCATGAATATTGCAACCTAACACAACTATCCCACTTTGTTCAAAATTGATGGGGGCTTTAGGCGTACCTGCATATAATTTTAGCTCAAAGGGCTTTGTTTTTGAAAAAGAGTAAACATGATGACGAATATCATCACTATTGGGAAACCGTACAGCTTGCCCTTTATTAATGGTTAATAACCGAGGAGAAAAACGCTTACCCACTTGATCCATAACGGCGATTGTAGTGTCTGCGGCCATGATAATGTCATGCTCAACCTCCACCACAGCACCTGGTAATGGTTGACCGTTTTGGTCTGTTATCTGTAGTGTTTTTGCACACACATGCGCAGCCGTAAGACTGATAAGACACAAAATAATAACACTACGAGTAACAAACATGAAAGGCTGACCTTGCCATCAGAGTTTTACTTTATAACCCTAAGTAAAAGTGACAGGTAGCTTAATTGCAAGGTATTTGCGAGATAACGCCCAATAAACAATTTAAATTACTGTTTATTGGGCAAATACCATACGTTTGACTGGCTTTATTTCTCGGTAATTAATCCGTAATCACGGTCTAGGATCGCAATCACTTCAGCACGCGGATCAGCAGGAATAGTCAATTGATTACCCACTATTTTACTGGCAATACCGACATAGGTATCAGATACCGACATCAACACATCTACAGGCAGTTTATAGCCATGAGCAAGCGCTTCACGCTCAGTCATGCGATCTTTATTAAGTAGCACGTCACTGTCTGGCACGTTATTAATTAATAATTGTCGGAAACCTTCTTTTGAATTTTCAACAATCTTACCATCACGGTACGCTGGGCCATCCCAGATCCGACTTGAATCTGGCGTACCAACTTCGTCAATATAAATCAACTTTTGGCTGCCATCTTGCTGCTCGACATAACCAAACTCAAACTTGGTATCCACAAAGATTTGATCGAGCTTAGCCAATTCATTGCTAATAAGTGCAAAGCCTTCGCTAAGTAGCTGCTCATATTTTGCAACATCTTGCTCAGAATTAAAATTGAATGCAGCTAAGTTATCAGTAATATTTTTGCGGGTAATATTCACATCATCAACGGCTGGTACATCTGCAACACCCGTAATGATCCCCTTAGTTGAAGGCGTGATCAAAACATCATCTAGCTTTTGATTCGCTTCTAGACCTTCAGGTAAATCAATACCACAGAAATTACGCACACCTTTGCTATAGTCGCGCCACATACTACCCGTAATGTACTGACGAGCGATTGCTTCTACTTTAACTGTACTGGCTTTTCTTACGATCCACACATATGGGTGTGGAATATCAACAATATGATTGCCAGCAAGGCCCGCGTCATCGAATAACTTAAACCAATGCGCTGCTACACTGTTTAAGGCAATACCTTTACCTGGTACACCATTCAAACCATTCTCGCCTTGCCAAATACAATCAAAAGCAGAGATACGATCTGAAATAACCATAATCGCTAATTCAGTTCCATGGGGTACATCGTACTGTTTATCTGCAATTAAACGGGCGCTGTCTGCATCAGTTAACCAATATACTGAACGCACTTTACCGCTATGTACTGCACCTTTGGTGCGAATTGGCAGATCATCATTTACATCTAAAACTTTGTAGCTACTCATTATTACTCCAAGGCCGGATGCACCTTGCTAAAGGGCACAAAAATATGAGGGGGTTAGGAGGCGCTATAATAAGCTTTTAGGGCTTAAATCACAATCTATAGCCGAAAAGTTCGTACGAAAACACAGCCACTAAACAGGATCCCATCAGGTTGGTGTTTCATCGCCAAAAGTCGGCATTTAAACCAAACTCGGTGTTGCTAAGATGAAAACTGTAATACTATCTCATTGACATTAGCCCGCTTGGTTTCATTATGATCACAATCACAGACCTTATTCATACTTGGCCTACCCAGTCTCACCCCACGCTCAACATTAAAGCGTTACACATCGACAAAGGGGAACGCGTTTTCTTGCATGGCCCAAGCGGTTGCGGAAAATCGACTTTACTCGGCTTGCTCGCCGGTATCAATGCGCTACAATCAGGCCAGATAAAAATCTTAAATACCGATTTATCCACAATAAAAAATACCCATAAAGACCGCTTCAGAGCTGATCACATTGGCACTATATTTCAAAGTTTTAACTTGCTTCCTTACTTAAATCCCCTCGAAAATGTGACGCTAGGATGTGAGTTTTCTAAACAACGACGTAAACGTTTGACTGACAAAAAAACCGATATGACAACCGAAGCCATCCGGCTTTTAAAAGCGCTCGGATTAAATGACTCTCAGCTCACGCAACACGTGTCAAAACTCAGTATAGGTCAACAACAGCGTGTTGCCGCCGCCAGAGCATTTATCGGTGAACCTGAACTTATCATTGCCGATGAACCCACATCATCGCTGGATGAAGATAGCCGTCATGCCTTCATCGAAACACTATTTAATCAAGCTGGAGATTATCAAGCCAGCGTGTTGTTTGTAAGCCATGATAAGAGCCTTGCTTCGTTATTTGATCGTCAGATCAGTTTATTAGATATTAATGGGGTATGACATGACATTGCTTAAACTCGCGATAAAAAGTACCTTAAACCGTAAAGCCAGCGTGTTACTTACACTTTGCACCATCGCAATCAGCGTCATGTTATTGTTAAGCATCGAACGTGTCAGACACGATGCAAAAAGCAGTTTTAGTAATACAATTTCAGGCACAGATTTAATTGTTGGCGCCCGCACAGGAGATATTCAACTACTGCTATCCAGTGTTTTTCGCATCGGACATACCAACAATGCCGTTTCATGGAAAAGTTACCTAGATATCAAAGAGAGAAAAGGGGTTGCCTGGACCATCCCTATCAGTCTAGGTGATAGTCATAAAGGGCATGCTGTACTTGGCACTGATGCAACGTACTTCACGCACTATCGCTACGGAAAAAAACAACACTTGGCGTTTCAACACGGTCGAGCTTTTCATAACGCGCAAGAGGTGGTACTTGGCAGCGACGTAGCCAACAAGCTGCATTATCATATCGGGCATCAAATTGTTATATCTCATGGTATGGGCAACACCAGTTTTCATCATCATGATGATAACCCAATGACCATTGTAGGTATATTAGCGCCAACTGGAACCCCTGTAGACAAAACACTGCATATTCCTTTAATTGCTGTCGATGCAATGCATAAGTCAAGCCATACACAACCGATGATGATTGGCAAAAAATCACAACAAAACGACCATGCACAACATCAACACGGCAATACACATCAACATGCGGAGGATAACAACTCGCATCATAACGAACATAATGAACATAATGAACATAATGAACATAATGAACATAATGAACATAATGAACATGATGAACATAATGAACATAATGAACATGAGGAACATAATGAACATAATGAACATAACGAACATGATGAACATGACCACCCTCATGGCACGCTTGACTCCGAGCCTAGCGATTTAGTCGGTTCCCCAAACCAAATAACCGCCTTTTTAATGGGCTTTGACTCTCCGTTATATACATTGCAAGTCAGACGTAATATCAACATGTATAAAGCAGAGCCTTTGCTGGCCATTATGCCGGGTCTTACTCTTCGAGAGTTATGGGACATGCTCGATATTGTAGAAAAAATCCTACTTTTATTTTCTATCGTCGTGGTACTCGTAAGCTTATTGGGTATGTTAACAACCTTACTTGCTACACTCAGTCAGCGCCGCAGAGAATTGGCTATTTTGCGCTCCGTAGGTGCACGACCCATTCATATATTCGCCTTAATGAGCAGTGAAGCCATTCTCATCACCTTTATGGGTTGTGTAGCTGGGTGCATCTTATTTTACGGACTACTGCTCACCGCCAATCCGCTATTACAAAGCCAATTTGGCATCAGCTTAACCATTGGCTGGCTGTCAAACTATGAACTCACGCTGTTAGGCGTTATTATGTCCGCCGGTACGTTAATGGGGTTGCTCCCCGCTGCAAGAGCCTATTTTTATTCACTGGCTGATGGCATGAGCATTAAAATTTAGGAGTACAATAAATAACATGCGATTTTTTACCTTAATACTGCTCGCTGCAATGAGCTTTTTTGGCCATACCGCAGCCCCAAAAGAGATTTTTTGGGACGATTTAGTGCCTAAAGGACACGTACAGATCAGTAACCAAGATGCTGCCAGTCATGATGGCGCAGATCAAAACTGGGTGCAGCCTGATTTGAATGCCCCCGTCGTAAAAAGTTTAGACGGGCAATCCGTCAGCCTACCCGGGTTTGTCGTGCCGCTCGAAGGTGATAACGAGATCATCACTGAGTTCTTATTAGTCCCTTACTTTGGTGCTTGTATTCATGTACCGCCGCCACCACCGAATCAAATTGTGCATGTAAAGATTAAAAATGGCGTCCCTATTGATAGCCTTTATGATGCCATTACAGTTACTGGCACAATTAAAGTAGAAACATGGAAAGGTGAATTAGCGCAAACAGGCTACACCATGCAAGCCGTCGGCGTGGCGCCTTTCGAGCTATAAACCAAACACGTCATAAATTGTTTAATAAACAGTGCAGTAAAAATAACGTATTACTGCACTGTGTTATCATGCTGGACGAGTGATTTTAAACACATCCCCCAAACTTGCATACTCACCACCACCTAATCGTGCGATCGGATCTAGCGCGAGTGCATCCACCTTACTACGTCCTTTACTGTCCATTTTTACAATATCATCGTCAATGTACGCATGTGTCACTTGTACAAACATCAGCTTCATGGGTAGTTCGCCCATTTCAACTACTTTATGTAGCCTGCATGCAAACGCCACTTTACATTGCGCAACTCTGGGTAAAGCTGATCCTGAAAAATCGCTAAGCGTTAAATCAAGTGAGTCCAATTCAGATTGGTCATTAGGTAAAGTTGCTGCTGATAAGGTCACTTCATCCGCTAAACGACTGTCCGCAATATGAATAACGACCTCTTCTGTGGCTTCAACATTTAATGCAGAATCTTTATATTCACCACAGGGCTTTACCCCCACCGCATACATCAACAAAGCAGGATCAGAACTGACTGCTGTGAAGTACGAAAATGGCGCTAAATTCAATGTACCTGTTTTATTTTTAGATAATACCCATGCAACAGGGCGAGGTACCACAGTTTGCGTTAACGTATGGTATACCTTATTTGCTGACAAACTCTCAAAATCAAGGATCATAAAACCCCCTAAATAGACAATTATAATGATAATTTAAACTAATAGTCGCGAATATACTCCATCTACGCAACTTACATCATACTAGGTCGCAAACCCTTCAGGCATGGTTGTTTGATGGCCATTTATAGAGAGCTTTTTAATGATTTTCTCTTCATTTGGATAGTCTTTAATCAATGCATCAGCAACCCCCGCCGTAAAACAATTACCGGTAAAACCAGGTGCCATTGTGCAACCAAATAACGCATACTGGCCGCCTTCGACTAAACAGCCCCCCTGCCACACTCCCGCAGGAATGCGGTATTGACAAACCTGCCCATTGGCAAAATCAGCACCCAGTACCACTTGCTCAGAGCGACCATCCGGGTGTAAAAGGGTCAATTCGAGTGGATCACCACCGTAAAAGTGCCACACTTCGTCAAAAGTCAGCTTATGAAAGCACGATATACTGGTTAAGCTGTCACAATATAGTCCAATCATTGCCGTACCAACGGGTTCACCCAGTGTATTATTGCAACTAGAACGCCATGTACTTTTAAATAACGTACTTTCAACCGGCAAACGTTCAAACCGATAATGCCGTAATACCGCCATTACCTGTGGTGTAATAGGCTGATGTTTAAAATGTACCAGTTCACACACGTCGACAATTGCATCACGATTTAACACACCATAAATATGTGCAAACAGATCCGTTGAATTCATGCTGCGTGACGGTGCTTCATAACGTACCTCAGCATCAAGTAAAGTCGGGTCAATCACCAATAAAGATAACGCGGTCTGATCAGTAAAAAATTGGCTAACAACGTCATCAACTTGGTGATATTCACAAGCATGAATATAGCCTTCTTGTGTTAACGATGCTGGCGCATAGCTTTCATTCGACACAATAGCTGGCGTGTGAGCCGATGGTACAATCACAAATAGCGCATTAATTTGTGCCATGACTTTTCCTTCATTAGACATCAATAAAGGCCATATCATGGCATTAAATCACTCAGTAGAATATGGTTTTTTCTATCGAATGATAAACTATATACCCTTCTGATCTTTAAGTAAGCACCCGCTAGCTTGAGTTACTTGCCGTCTTTACCTGGGTAATAGATGACGACAGGTTCAGAATAATTCGGCGCATGATCGTAGCTAAATACACCATAGTACTTACTCAAATCTGCATTACCAAAGTTATCCAATGTATACATATCGGGCCCACCATACAGCTTCACGCCATCAAATGGAGAACGAGGTGGGTGAAAACGATTTCTAACCACAAAACACCCCACTAAATCACCGCTATCTGGGTTATCCCACATGAGTTTTACCACCCCATTTTCGACTTGAGTTTGCAAGTTAGTCGGCGCTGGTAACGGCTCATTGCGCCGTTCAATATAGTTAATATTGAGCGTCGCAGCCTGCTCTGCATAACAATCAGCCCAATTCACTAAGGCATTACGTGCTTGAGATTCTGCCGTCGCACGAATAATAAAGTAATAAGGTGTTTGTGCTTTATGCAAACGAGCTAATTCTTGTAAAGAATAACTATCAAAAATAAAGTTATGCGCGCTGCGCTCTTTGAGTTGCTCGTTGCTGACTTCATAGCCAATATATTCGATTTTTTGCCGCTGCTTTACATGTTTAAAATCAACATCTTTTAGCTCAACCAACTCAACCGTAAAGCGGACATCTTTCGCTGACGACAAACTATTGCGGCTATATAATGTTAAGCATGCCTGAGTAAACACGGTTCTCAGCGGGTCGAGCTGCTGTAAATGCTCAAAGGCTAATTGCCCATAAACAATATTACCTTGAGTATCAAACCCTGAGGCCAATTTATCATTCACAACTTTGTCTTGATAAATGGTATTACATGAAGAAACTGCCAGCGCCACCGTTTGTTCTGGCAGCTGATAAATCAATTCTAAATTAGGACGGTAATGCAAGCCGCTGCCAAACGGGCCATAGCCGATGTCAAACTGCATAACTTGAGAGTCATTACCCAATGGTAAACTATCTGGGCCCTGCAGGCGTAACAACACGGTTTTATCACCGAGGAGCTTATTCAATAATGTGCGTTCAACCCCATTAAAAGCCCACTTTAACCAAATACCTTGAGTCATCTTATCTGATTCAATAGTTTGCCCTAAAGTGTGTAACGGCGTTGCTTCAGCAATTTTATTGAAGTCATAGATATCATCGATCAAGGTCGAGTCTAAAATTGAGATTGACCACTCGCCATATTTTTCTATTTTGGTGGCAACCCGATTCATGGGATATAAAAAAAACTGCGCGGTTTCAATAGTAGAACCTATTGGAATGGTACTTAAATCATATGCCACGACCCCTAAGCTCACGCCGCGGTTTTTATCAACGCCAATAAACATCGAGTTATAACCAAAATGTTCTTTATTCTTCGTACTAAAATTTTGCGACAAGTAACCAACTTGCTCCCTAGCAGGAAACAGCGTACGCCCACATTGATGCGTTGCTAATGTGGTTTTTAAACGCAGTTCAGGCCGAAAAGGTGATTTAATTTTAGTGACCTTGTCTACGGCGCGAATATTATAAAAATAAAAATGACCACTGTTTAACTGAGTATCAATAAAGGTCTGTGACTTAGTGATCGCCACTAAGTTTTCTTCCGTGCATGGACTTTTATTGTGCTCACTACGATAGACTTCAAAATAAATATCATCACGCTGATCATACTGCCACTGCAATTCAACCGTGTCATGAGTCACTTTTCCAATGGTAAAATCTGACACCCGACTTGGCGCCAGAGGAGAGTAGTTTATTGCTTCACTTAACGCATGAACAACTGCGGGAATATTCTCTGCCACACTTTGCGACATATTCTTCATATAATCAGGAATATTGCGGGTGCCCACTTCGACTACTGTGGCGATAATCCCCTTGCGATAATAGTATTCTCTGCCACTACCTTGGATCAACTGAGCAGGCGGCTTACCGCGATGAATACCATATTGTCGCCCCGTTACCTTGCGAATTTCATTATTCATATTGGCACACAATACATTTAAATCCGTGCCTTCAATCTCTACTTCATGATTAAATTTATGTGCCGGAAAAAACACGTTGCCTTGTGAGTGGTAATCTAACGCGATACGAATGTTGTCGTGTGATTCAACAAAGTCTCTAATCGCACATGTTTCTGGTTCAGAAAAGGCATGAGGGCCGCCATAAGTATTCATATGCGTATTTTGATTACGCATAAATTTGGCATCAAAGTTACGGTTTAAATCCACGCCAAAAGTACCATCACCATTATTGCGACGATTCTTACGCCAAAATGAAAAGTGATTACGAGAATATTCAAACCCATCAGGGTTCAAGCATGGCACCATATAGAGGGTATTTCGTGTTAATGCCGTTTGTAATTTAGGGTTGAAGCGGTAATTATCAATCACATATTCTATAAATTTAATCGCCAATTCATTGCCAATCCACTCTCTTGCATGGATCGACCCTGTGTATAACAAAGCTGGCTTATCATCAGCATAGGTAACATCAAGTGATAACGTGACCAGCATAATAGGTCGTTCTTCCCACGTTTGACCAATACTTTGTAATCGGATCAAGTGGGGATGTTCGCTCATAGCCTGCTGCAAAAAATCGATGGTATCTTGATACGAAGCGTATTGAATTTTCATAGTGTTCCCTAATGGCTGAAAGTGGCAAAGAGAAAAAAACCATGCCTAATGACATGGTTTTCCTATGGCAACTTGCTGCCAATGAGAGACAATTTTTTGTAGCTTTTTATCTTTAAGGTTTTTCACCACACAAAGCTTTTCAGGCTCAGTGTTCAGAACATCAACCACGCCATGCGCACCAAAAGTATGCATGATCTCATCGAGCATCTTCTCGCCAATGCCTTTGACTTGCGACAATATTGCCCGTATTTGTACATCACTATATATCGGTAACTGCTCAGCATTATCATTGGCGGCTTCATCTCCTCCCGCCACACTGTGCAGCATAGGCTGGGCTATATTCACCGAGTGCTTAAGCACAAAGTTATCTTGTAAATTCCACACTTCACTCGGCCACTCTTCTTGTGACATAGGCTGCGTATCTAAAATTGGATAATTTTTCTCATCTAGATCCGTGAACATTTCACCGCAATCTTGGCTAGGTGTATAACGAGAAAAACCAATGTGGCGCATGGTACGCAAAAGTCGCATATCAATTTTACCTAGCTCTTCCCAGTTATAAATTGGAATATGCGGTAACGCAAAACGACCATCCCCCAATAACCACATCAAATACTGCCCAATCCAATCCCGTATATATGGAAAAGCAGCAAAGGCTGTCGCACACTCTAAAATTCGTAACTTACCATCTTTACCCAGTGCAATATCACACGCCCAGTATTCAGCATTGGCTGCTTTTGAAGTGCGAATAGCCAGCTCTAGTACTGAGTTAGGCACAGCTTGGTAATCCATACTGCCACCTTGGCTGGTGTTCGTTAACCACTCGCCTTCTGGCGGTCGACGCCAGAAGGCGCATACGGGTTTATGACCTATCAACATAACCCGAATATCGGCTTCCATGGGCACAAAATCTTGTACATACACCGGGTAGTATCGTTTTTCACCAAGCAACTGCTGCGCTTGAGCAGCACTATCAACTTTATGAACAAAATAGCCACCATAATTGGAAGGTCCATAGGAACGTTTGATAATTTTTGGATATTCGGCACTGGCTAAATAATTTTTTGCCTTTTCTGGGATATAAAAAATCTCAGTATGAGGGGTTGGTAAATCATATTTACGACAAAAATGGGTAACATTTTCTTTAGACTTATTAGAAAACTGACTATCTAGTGAAGGTAAAAAGCGCACTTCAGGTAACGCGCGCGCAATATCACGAAATGCCTCGTACGCCGTCGCAGGAATATTGCCAATTAATACCTCTATTTTTTTCTTTTTCACTTCACTGATGAACCGCGCTTTATCATCGCCCCAATGATAGGTCACTTGTTCAATTTTATCGGGCCAGCCTTTAAAGTTAGACTTATCAAAAAAGCGTAGTACGTAATCTAAATACAATAATCCAATTTTAGGTAATGAAGATTTTACAGTCATTGTTTAGGCCACCTTGGCTGAATGAAGTGCGAGTTTGCGTTGAACCGTGCTGTCGATTAAATCGACCATGGCATCGAGTTTGCTCTGATTAAAGTTGATCCCCAACGCCTCTTGCTCTGGCGTTGCAAATGCTGGAATGGTATTCACTTCTAGTACCACATATTCTTCTTTGTCTCGGTCATAGATGAGATCGACCCCTGCGATTTCCAGTCCCAGTAATTGCGTTGCTTTAATAGCTAAATCAATCACCTCCTGACCTGGCTCACGGATAAATACTGTTCCACCACTGGTAATATTCGTTTTCCAATCATCCTTTGGCGCTTTGCGGCCATAACAGCCCACACATTTACCATCGACAATATCAATGCGGTAATCCGTATTGTCATAATTAATAAAACGTTCTACATAAAAGTACCTCAGATCAGTGCGACTCAAAAATGGCAGCAACATATCAAGCGCCTGTTCACTGTCAATTTTTACAATACCGACCCCGCCCCACCCATCGGTTGGTTTGTATACTAACTTGCCGCCAAAGTCTCTAATCGCCGCTTTTAACCCATCGATATCATTTTTATGGCATAAACGGTAATCCGCAGTGGCAATGCCGTGACTACTCAATAAATGTGCAGTGCGAAATTTATCTTCCGCCAATGAAAAAGCATTAAAATTATTTAAGGTAGGAATAGTCTGGCTAAGCACTTGATATAAATACAACTGATATTGAGTCTGCTGCCCTGCGTTGTAACTTAAAAACGCATCGAGTTGCTCCATAGCCACACCATTACACACAATCTCACCCCCTTGTGCGCGTGCATCGCGTAAGTTCAACCCGGTACTGGTTTGGATCCCGCGTTCAGCAAGTGCATGAACCAGTTTGTGTTCGATGGCTGAGCCACCGCCATTTTCATACATCCAAATACCAACATGAGGTGCTGTCACAATTTTCTCCTTGGTGAGCTGCATAGCTTTTAAACTGAGCGCTAATTTAAAAGGATCTGTATGACATATTTTTGACCAAAAGCCACAGACAAAATTTGTTCATAAAAGCTTCACTTAAATGCAACTGGATCTAGCGAGGATCGGTAATAACAAAACTCAGGGAATCGATAATGACGCAGTTAAATTATGATGAATTAGCAGCACTGATCCGCTGCAACTCACACAGTAAAAATAAAGTGAATGTTGACCAACATGGTGAGCAGATGATTGAGTTACTAGCACCCCTTGGTTTTTCATTAACGCGCTACCAAAGAGATAACATTGGCGATCATTTACTCTTTCACACGCCCAAACAAGCCGGTCGAAAAGTCCTGCTACTCGGCCACCTAGATACCGTATTTCCTGAAGGTACATTCACTCAGTTTCAACAAGACAGTGAATGGGTGTATGGGCCTGGAGTATGCGATATGAAAGGAGGGAACTTTGTTGCACTCAATGCCTTGAGAGAACTCCGTAAGCAATGTGGCCCCTTATATAATGTTGATTTTTTACTGGTTAGTGATGAGGAGATTGGCAGTGATGACAGCCAAACACTCACTACTGAACTGGCCAAAAATTACGATGCCTGTTTAGTCTTTGAGGCCGCAGGAAAAGACCATGAAATCGTCGTCGCCAGAAAAGGTATAGCAACATTTAATATTACAGTGACAGGTAAAGCCGCCCATGCGGGGAACCATTACAGTGACGGAATTGATGCTAATTTTGCCCTTGCCAATTTGCTGCTGGAAATGACGAGCCTAACAAACCTTAAACAGGGTAGTACTGTGAATGTCGGCAAAATTTCTGGCGGTCTGGGGGCTAATACCATTTCACCTAAAGCTAATATGTTAGTCGAGGCACGCTTTACAACACAAGCAGAACAACAACGTTTGCTAAAAGGCATTGAAAGCATCTGCTTGGCGGTTGAAATTACCGGTGTTGAAATCGCAATCAGTGGTGGATTACAACGTCCAGTGATGACTCCTACGCCACCGCAAGCGCAATTACTTGAAGAGATAGCTGAGATTTTACAGCATGATCTGCCCGTTGAACATCGTGGCGGCGTCTCTGATGCGAATACTGTCTCAGCTGCAGGTATACCTACTCTGGATGGTTTTGGCCCTTATGGAGACGGCGACCATACTATGCATGAGCGCGCACTTAAGTCTAGCTTTGAGCTAAGAGTGGCGCAGGTCACTCGTATCCTTCTCGCGTGGTGCCATGGCAAAGACGTGACAACAAACCCCCACGTTTCCTCAGTACTCGCACCTTCAACTTAACGGTTTAATTGCTAAGCATCATTTTTGGCATTGACTGCAAAATATGGTGCTGCGCTGCCCTAATCGCACTTCTTGTAAAATCGTTTCACAGCTCATACACGGCTGACCTTTGCGACCATAAACCAATAATTGCTGTGCAAAATACCCTGGCTTGCCATCTGATTGTGAAAAGTCTTTTAGCGTAGTGCCCCCTTGCTCAATTGCCGCTGCTAACGTGTCTTTAATGATAGGAGTCAAAAGTTGGAAACGTTTCAGTGAGACCTTGCCCGCCTCTTTCTGTGGATGGATCCCTGCTTTAAACAGTGACTCATTGGCATAAATATTCCCTACCCCAACAACAACATGATTATCCATAATGAACTGTTTAATCGCCACCTTTTTGCCACGTGAACGTTCATACAGGTGCACAGCGGTAAAGTCGTCGGTTAATGGTTCAGGGCCCAATTTAGCAAATAACGTATGATCACAGCCCGGCGTTTGCCACAAACATGCGCCAAACCGGCGTGCGTCATTCAACCTCAGCGCCTTACCATTGGCAAAATGCAGCTCCACATGATCGTGCTTTTTTAATGGCTCTTCAATGGGCACAATCCGTAAATGACCTGACATCCCCAAATGTAAAATAACGCTGCCGATTTCGGTATCTAACAATAAATATTTAGCTCGACGACGCACATCAATGATTTTGAGCGTTTCAATGGTTTTAACCTCATCAGGTACAGGCCAGCGGAGTCGCGTATTATGGATAAGCACTTTGTTCACAACTTGTTCATTAATATGGGGCTTTATGCCTAAACGGCTCACTTCTACTTCTGGTAATTCAGGCATTATGTTCTCTGTAATATATTTTTAGACCTATCACTGTTGTGACTGGCCAATATCTAAAGGTAAAAATAGTGTTTGGACTAATTCTTTGGGCACATGCAACCAAAGCTGCTGCTGCTTATCAAACAGATAGTATTGCCCTTGATCCAGATATAGCTGGTAACTCACAGGTAATTCCTGTCCTGCTAGCCAAAAGCGCGCAACGGAAAGGGCTTTGTCCGCACTTAAAGTCACATCAGCCACCTCTAACTTTACTGCTAACCACGCATTGACCAGCGCTTGCACTTGCTCTGGTTTTGCTTGCCAAGGTCCATCTATACGCCAAGATGTGCCGATTCGCTCAACTTTATAGCCTGGGAATGCCAATGTAAGCACAAAGCTTTGCTCTGGCAGTAAGTGCTGCGGCCCACTGACTTCATTGCTCGGATTTAATTTATGATGCACCCCATTGAGAAAAAAAATCATTAGTAGCATCGAAAAAATGACAACGTTATTCCACGCTTTACGACTAAGGCCCATTAACTTTCCTGTAAAAAATGATGTCTGCAGTGTAGCCATATTTAACCACACAAACAAACATCACAGACTCAATCTGTGTACACCTTAATACGTTAATGCACTTCCGTCACGATAGCTCAGGGCCTGCCAGTATGCTGTAAAACTGGGCATATTTAATTAATGTCATCCACCACTTTTGTTAACAAAAAGTAACAAGGATACCCTTAAATCATAAAAATACCATTAAAGTCACGCCACTGAAAAAACACAAAACAGTGATCCATACTCGCTATATGTTTATTCGCTAGCACTTATGTCTAATTTAACGATACAAAGCTATTTTATTACCAACATAGTTTGATAGAATATTGGGCAAAATTTAAGGAGCTCCGTCCATGGCAATGTATGTAGTGGGTCATAAGATCCCAGATTCAGATTCTATTTGTGGCGCAATTGCACTTGCGTATTTAAAAAACCAAATTGGCGAAGCCGCCGTTCCAACACGTCTTGGTGATGTTTCTCCTGAAACACAATTTATCCTTGACCGTTTTGGCTTTGACGCGCCAGAGTTAAAACTGAGCTACGCAGGCGAAGAGGTTTATATTGTTGATCATACTGAAAAGACACAAGCGCCAGATGATATTGACGAAGCAACTATCGTTGGCGTAGTTGATCACCACAAGCTTGGTGATTTAACGACGTCAACACCATTAGAGTGTTGGATCCGCCCAGTAGGCTGTAGTAACACCATTATCAAGATGATGTACGACTTTTACAACGTCGAAATCCCTAAAGATATCGCAGGCTTAATGTTATGCGCAATCTTAAGCGACACCGTTATTTTTAAATCACCAACCTGTACGACGGCCGACATTAAATGTGTTGAAGCATTGGCTGAAATAGCAGGTGTTGCTGATGCAAAAGAACTTGGCATGGACATGTTTAAAGTAAAGTCTGCGGTTGAAGGCACACCCGCTCGAGACCTAGTAATGCGTGACTTTAAAGACTTTAATATGAATGGCAAACTCGTTGGTATTGGCCAGTTAGAAGTTATCGACCTATCTGTATTTGACGATATTAAAGCTGATTTAGAAGCCGATATTGCTAAATTGAAAGAAGAGGGTGGCCGCCACTCTGTGTTGTTACTACTTACCGATATCATGAAAGAAGGATCACAAATGTTGATCGCATCTGATGATGAAAGCATTATTGAAACAGCGTACAAAGTAACGCCAGAGCAAAGTAGTGTATGGCTAGATGGTGTGCTAAGCCGTAAAAAGCAAGTAGTACCACCTCTACAAGATGCATTTGCTTAAATAGCCTATGTACCATAAAAAACCGAAGCGATTGCTTCGGTTTTTTGTTAGTGTAATTGAATGCCTATAATTTTCATTGAGCCAGGTATTCTTGCTGTACATACTCAAGTACTCGATACCGCGAGCCACCAACACGCTTTGCAGCAGCTCACATTACCAACAGGGTCAGCTCACCTGAGCACTCCTACCACTGACGGTATACGAAGTTACCGTGATACAGCACTCGTACTCAAAGAAAATGTGCCTCACCAGCTCACCATGCACTCAGGCTGGGTCATACTTATCGAGCCTACAAGTCAGGTGGGTTTACAAGTGAGCGCTATGCTCGCAGGGCGAGAAACACGCTCACTGAACATACCCCATGTGCCCAATGAGTTCAGTCCTCTAACCACCCTCCTTGGGCTATTTAACTTACGCTATCAGCAGCAAACTCATCAATATGACCCACGGATCAGCCAACTGCTTAAGCAACTCGATCAATGCTTAGCGGGTCCCTGCATTAAGCCTGATCACTGGTTAGCCAAAGACATTGCTCAACAACTTAATCTTTCGCAAAGTCGGTTTTTACATTTATTCAAAGAAAATATGGGGTTACCATGGCGCGCATATCTACTATGGCGGCGACTCATTTGCGCTATCACGGCATTAAAGGCAGGCCATAGTGCAACACAAGCCGCTTATATGGCTGGGTTTTCCGATAGCGCCCATTTAAGCCGCACGTTTAAAAAACACTTTGGGATTACATTACAAAAATTGACCGCATTAAATAACAGGTAATACTTGTCAGACCCATTTGAGCTTCCCTTGGATTAAAGACATACACTTTAATCGCCAGTATTGAGTAGCCCATATCTTCTCCACCGATAGCCAGTTTATTCAATTATTGATTTTAAAGTTAAGGCAAAGTACCTCTATTAACTCTGAGGAAAAATACCATGCAACAGTATTTACTAAATACCTATTTATTGAACTATACCCATCATCACATTCAAACATTGATCACACAAAAGCAGTGGTTGTCACTTAACCCACAGCAAGCGCTCACCGCAATTTATAATTTCGTGATGGATGATATAAAATTTGGTTACAGCAGCGAAGATACGCTCAACGCATCAACAGTTTTGCACCAAGGCTATGGTCAGTGTAATACCAAAGGTACGTTACTTATGACGCTATTAAGAGGCGTCGGGATCCCTTGTCGATTGCAAGGGTTCACCATCCGTAATAACTTAAAACGGGGTGTTATGCCGAGATGGGTTCTTGCGTTAGCACCTGCTCAGATAATTCACAGTTGGGTCGAAGTATATCTCGATGGTACGTGGTTAGAGTTAGAAGGCTATATTATTGATAATGCTTATTTAAGTGCAGTTCAATCCCGATTTAAAACACACCATGGTCGCTTTGTTGGGTATGGGATTGCTACTCCCTGCTTACAAAATCCCAAAAATCAATTTCACGGGCAAAGTACATATATTCAGCGTGAGAGCATTATTACCTCACTAGGGTACTTTGCGGATCCGGATTGCTTTTACCAGCAGCATCGAAATCTATCCGGTGCTAAAAAGTGGTTATATAAATATCTACTACGCCATATAATTAACCGACGAATCGTTAAGATCAGACATTCAATGACGTAACTTGCAAAATTGAAGTCGTTTAATATAAGGAAATACAGAATGTCTCTGCAATAAAAATGCAAAGATTAGCAATATTCTTCGCAACAATAGCGATATTACCTTTACTCATTTCGCTCAGTGCAGAGCTCACATCAACCATACTACAGTGTACTGTCAAGGCGGTTTTACCTACTGATTGCAGACTGTTTAATTATGATATAGGCATGATACTAGCAGTCGCTTATACAGCAGGTGGGCAATATTATTAACACTACCAACAGCAGGTATAGGTGCGTATATCTGTTACATTAGATCGCTTAACTCAAATGACTCCTAAGTAAATCACACACTCTAACTTTGATACACATAGTCATGCATGCTACTCTCACCCATAAAAAATGGCGCTCAATGGCGCCATTTTATCAGTAAGAAAAACGTGCTTATTTATTACGGTTCTCTTTCGTAAATGCTCTTAGCTTACGTTTTTGCGACAGCGTCATCTTATTGGTACGACCTGAGAATGGGTTATCCCCTTCTCTAAATTCAATCTTAATCGGTGTACCCATGATATTCAGCGCTTTACGATAATAGTTCATCAAATAACGTTTATAGCTATCAGGTAAATCGTGTACTTGGTTGCCGTGTATCACGATCCTTGGCGGGTTATAGCCCCCAGCGTGAGCATATTTAAGCTTCACCCGGCGACCACGTACCAAGGGGGGTTGGTGATCGGCTTGTGCCATATCCATAATACGGCGCAGCATCGCAGTACTGATCCGCTTAGTCGCAGAAGCATAGGCTTCATCCACTGACTCAAATAAATGACCAACACCAGTGCCATGCAGTGCTGAAATAAAATGTAAGCGTGCAAAATCAATGAAGCCTAAACGGCGGTCAAGTTCAGTCTTAATACGATCTTTCACGTAATCATCAAGACCATCCCACTTATTAACCGCAATCACCAATGAACGACCTGCGTTCAATGCAAAGCCAAGTAAACTTAAGTCTTGATCAGAGATACCTTCACGGGCATCCACCACAATCAATACTACGTTGGCATCTTCAATGGCCTTCAATGTTTTGATTACAGAAAACTTCTCAACAACATCACTGACTTTCTTGCGTTTACGAACACCTGCGGTGTCAATTAAGACATATTCACGTTCATTACGCGTCATTGGAATATAAACTGAATCTCGGGTTGTACCAGGCATATCATACACAATCACCCGTTCTTCACCCAAAATACGGTTGGTTAACGTCGATTTGCCCACATTTGGACGCCCTATAATGGCAAGTTTAACTGGCTTGTCTTCAAACCCAGTCTTGCTATCTTCGTGTGCGCCCTCTTCACCTTCTAGGTAAAGTTCAGCTAAGTCTGCATCATCTTGTACAAGTTCATCTTCTTCAGCGGCTAATTCAGCAATAACAGGCTGTAACGTCAGGTCTAACAGCTGGGTAATACCACGACCATGCGCTGCGGCGATTTGATACACCTCACCGATAGCCAATTGATAAAACTCAGCACAGTTCGAGTCTGCATCGATACCATCTGTTTTATTCGCAACAAGAAAGCACTTCTTTTGTTGTTTACGAAGGTGCTGTGCAATAGCCTGATCCGCGGCGTTCATACCTGCTCTGGCATCCACCAAAAACAAGACGATATCAGCTTCTTCAATCGCTAATAGCGACTGTTCAGCCATCTCGGTTTCAATGCCTTCTTCAGAGCCATCAATACCGCCGGTATCCACTACGATAAATTCATATCCATCGTAACTGGCTTGGCCATATTTACGGTCACGTGTAAGACCAGGGAAATCCGCTACCAACGCGTCACGAGTACGTGTTAAACGGTTAAATAGCGTGGATTTACCCACATTAGGTCGCCCGACAAGAGCGATCACAGGAAGCATAGACTACCTCTTTAATAAACAACAAAAGGCTTCGCAAAGCGAAGCCTTAACAAACTTAATAATAACTAAGTGTTATGGAATTTTAACGGCGCTAACTTCACCATCTCGGGTGTATAAAATTAGCTTGTCGCCATAAACAACAGGTTCTACAAAGAAACCTGAACTATCAAAGCTTTCCCTTGATACCAGCTGACCACTTTGTTTATCTAACCAATGTAAGTTACCTTCTTGGTCCCCTACCACCAAATAATCCCCAGCAACCGTTGGCGTCGTTAAGTACCATCCGCGCAACGCTGGTTGGCTCCAACGCTCAATGCCTGAGTCTTTATCTAGTGCATAAACAACACCTTCGCTATCTACAATATAGATGGAATTCAACTCAATGCTAAAATCTCGGTAACTGCTATATTCACGTTTCCAAATAACATTACCATTTCGTACATCAACTGCAGCTAAATTGCCATTGTAAGCAATCGCATATACGTTCGAACCACTAACAATCGGCTTGGTATCAACATCAACTAATCGCTCAAATTCTGACGCACCTTTTGCAAGCGCAACATCAGCACTCCAAGCAGAGTAACCATTTTCTGCAATTAAGACCGATAGTTTACCACTTTCTTCACCGAACAGCACACCACCATTTGCACTTGTTGGCGAGCTTAAACCACGCAGTGTTAACGCTGGTACCTCTTGCTCATGGCGCCAACGCTCTTCGCCTGTATCTGGGTGTAATGCTAATAATTTACCTGAGCCTAAATTCACGTAAATCAAACCATCCCCTGCAGCAGGAGAAGATAACGCTTCACCTGGCACAGGCTTACGCCAAATAATCTCACCAGACTCGCGATCTAACGCAATAACTTCACCATGCTCTGAGCCAATGTAGATCTTACCGAACGCTTGTAAAATACCACCGGAGAGCTTGGCACTGTCACTGTCTTCCCAAGGCCAAAATGCTTGGGTTTTTCGTGTTTCAGTTTCCCACAATGTGTTGCCCGTATTAATGTCTAGGGCTTTCACTTCACCATTGCGCTCAGCGACAAACACTTTGTCTTCATACACAGTTGGCGTTAAGCGAGAAAAATAATGCTCAACGCCACTCCCTATACTTTCTTGCCATGCAACCTGAGTGTCAAATTGATTATTTATTTCAGGCAGAACTAAAACATCTTCATCATCGTCATTCGACGAGCACCCACTCAATAATGACGCCATACATAACGCCAAAGTGGCCAAACTAAGCTGTTTCATGTTAGCTCCTTATGCTGCAGGCTGTGCAGTGGCTAAATCATCTAGCTTGTTTTGCAATAACGTATTATTGGCATCTTTACTGGCGCTCACCGCCGCTTGATAATGTGTACGGGCTGATTGCTTATCACCTTTTTCGAGGTACACGTCACCTTTAATTTCAGACACTTGAGCATCAAAACTAGCTGGCATTGGCGTATTTAACGTTGCCAATGCTTCATCTAACTTCTGCTGTGTCAATTGAATGCGCGCCAAACGCGTTAAAGCTGTAGCTTTAAGTTCAAGGTTTTTAACTGTATCCGCAGCAAAACGTAGTTTTTCCGTCGCAACACTATATTGCTGCTTATCAACCGCTTCTTTTGCAGCAACAAATGCTGCTAATACTGCATAATTTGAGTCGCTATTATTGGCAATGAACGACTCAGCATTGGCTAACACTTCTTCGCCTTCTACGATCTCACTATAAGCGTTAGAAGCAGCCTCTGCGTTAGTGATCTGACTTTGGTTATACGCTTTCCAACCATATAAGCCACCTAACCCAAGCACAATACCTAAAGCCAATGAAACACCGTTGTCTCGGAAAAACTGCTTGATTGCTTCTGCTTGTTGTTCTTCTGTTGAATAAATTTCCATTGTTACCTCTTATTCAGCCAAGTCTGCAAGTAAGGTTTTCACCTCTGCAACAGACAAGGTCACTTGTTCTTTTTGTTCGCGAAGATACTTAACGGTTACTTTACCTTCAGCCAATTCATCTTCACCTAAAATTAATGCAACTAAAGCATCACTTTTATCAGCACGTTTTAATTGTTTTTTGAAATTGCCGCCACCAGCATGCACCATAACACGTAATCCAGCTACGTCGCTACGTAGTTCCTCAGCAATCACAGGGGCTTGAATACTGGCTTTTTCACCCATAGCCGCCACATATACATCGGCATTACGGCGAATATCACCCACGCAGTCTAACTCTTGCAACATAAGCACTAAACGCTCTAGCCCCATTGCAAAACCAACGGCTGGAGTTGCTTTGCCTCCCAGTTGCTCAACTAAGCCGTCATAACGACCACCAGCACAGACAGTGCCTTGTGCACCTAAGCTGTCAGTTACCCATTCAAATACGGTGCGGTTATAATAATCTAAGCCACGTACCAGCTTTTCATTAACCTGGTATTCGACGCCAGCGGCATCTAAACGTTCACATAAATTTGCAAAATGTGCTTGAGACTCTTCATCTAAGTGTTCCGATAGCTTCGGAGCATTCACCAAAATAGCTTGCACATCTGGATTTTTACTGTCTAGCACACGCAATGGGTTTGAATGCATACGGCGCTTACTGTCTTCATCTAAGTGTTCAATATGCTGCTCTAAAAAGGCTACTAGTGCATCTCGGTACTCAGCACGCGCGTCATTTGAGCCAAGAGAGTTAAGTTCTAAACGTACGTGATCCGTAATACCAAATGCTTGCCATAAACGTGCGGTTAATAAAATAACTTCCGCATCAATGTCAGCACTCGCCATGCCAAAGGTTTCAACACCAAACTGGTGAAATTGACGGTAACGGCCTTTTTGTGGACGCTCATGACGGAACATAGGGCCCATGTACCATAAACGCTGTTCTTGGTTGTAAAGCAAACCATTTTGGTTTCCCGCACGCACACATACGGCGGTGCCTTCAGGACGTAGTGTAAGGCTATCACCACTACGATCTTCAAAAGTGTACATTTCTTTTTCAACGATATCGGTTACTTCACCAATAGAGCGTTTAAATAAATCAGTAGATTCAACAACAGGAAAACGGATCTCTTGATATCCATAAGACGCCACCGTTTGACGTAATGTTTGCTCTACTTTCTGCCAAATCTGTGTAGTACCTGGCAGACAATCGTTCATTCCACGAACTGCCTGAATTTGTTTCGCCACTGAAAATCCTAACTAATAATTATTAAAACTGATACAAGCACGATAAACGCACAATAATGCGTTGAAAATTAATCGCTCATTATACCGTGCTCGCTTAAAACGTAAACGACTCTACACCGATAATCCGTGCGTGAATCACATCGTTTCTGTATTTATTCGACTATTTTGATATCAATCACTGGCTGTGCTTCTTTTTTAGCGACAAAGTCTCGCACTTGCGCTTCTAATTGCTCAACAATATTATCATTATCGATACGCATTTTTTGACGTTCGCCATTAATATAAAGCCCAGAACGGCGATTGGCACCGGCCAGTCCGATGTCACTAATCAAAGCTTCACCTGGTCCATTTACGACACACCCAATGACTGAAACAGACATCGGAGTCACGATGTCTTCTAACCGCTCTTCAAGCTGATTCATAGTATTGACAACATCAAACTCTTGACGTGAACAACTTGGACACGCAATAAAGTTTATGCCTCGTGAACGAATACGCAATGATTTTAAAATATCAAAGCCCACTTTAATTTCTTGGACAGGATCAGCTGCCAAAGACACACGCAATGTATCTCCAATCCCTTCGGCTAGCAGCATGCCGAGGCCAACAGCTGACTTCACTGAGCCCGATCTAAAACCACCTGCTTCAGTGATCCCTAAATGCAATGGCTGATCAATTTCTTTCGCTAACAAGCGATAAGCACCCACAGCAAGAAAGACATCAGACGCTTTCACTGACACTTTAAACTGATCAAACTTCAAACGCTGTAATATTTCAACGTGGCGCATCGCAGACTCGAGTAACGCTTCAGGTGTCGGCTCGCCGTACTTTTCTTGTAAATCGCGCTCTAGCGACCCGCCATTGACCCCAATACGGATAGGAATATTACATTCTCCCGCCGCGTCAACCACGGCGCGTATTCTGTCTTCACTGCCAATATTTCCCGGATTAATACGCAGACAATCCGCACCATACTCCGCCACTTTAAGCGCAATGCGGTAGTCAAAATGAATGTCTGTTACCAATGGAATATCAACTTGCTCTTTTATACTCTTAAAGGCTTCAGCAGCGTCCATCGTCGGCACAGAAACACGTACAATATCAGCCCCCGCATCTTGTATCGCTTGAATTTGTGCGACCGTCGCGTCAATGTCCATGGTATTGGTGTTCGTCATTGATTGCACAGCAATCGGCGCACCATCACCAATAGGCACATTACCTACATTAATTCGGGTCGATTTTCTGCGTTTAATAGGAGATTCTGAAAACATGACGGTTACTCTACTAACGGTAATTTAAATTTTGCTAATCGGTTTTTCGGTAGGGCGGTCAAATCAATTAATTTACCATCTAATTCAACCTCTACCATCAAATGCTTGTTAAGTACGACTGAAAATGGCGCTTCACCTTGCACAGTCATCGTATATCCAGCTTTTTTAACACCAAACGCAACGCGCTCTTGCGTCGCATCAAAAATCTCAACCCAACTGTCATCGCTAAAGCGCATTACTATGGTACTTAAGCCAGTTGCGTTCTCGGCCTCATTGACGGTATTTACCGGCTCACTCGTAACAGTCTGTGGTATTGATTCAATAGTCGCAGGGGTCTCAACTGTCACCTGCTCAACTTGCTCAAGTTCAGCGGACTCAGTCACAACTGCGTCCGACGTGCCTCGCTCTGCAACTATGGTTTCTATGACTTGTTTTTCTGCTGTACTCGCCGGTAACGTATTAGCTACCTCGGGCGTTGACACTGTTGTACTTGACTGCCACCACCAAATCCCCGGCGCACCGAGGATGATCACTAAAATAACGTAACTGATGATCATTAAACGGTTATCACTGGCCTCTTTTTCTGTGCGACGTGAGAAGCTTTGCATATGCTTCGTTGTCACTTGTACCTCTGGTGCTTTAAATAAAGTCAGCGTATCTTCCACTGGTAAACCCAGTACCGCACAATAACTTTTTAAATACCCACGCACAAAAGTCAGCGGCCCGAGTTTGTTATAATCATCTTGCTCCAACTGACGGATCTGCTGTGGGCTGAGCTTTAAGCGCTCCGCCACTTCATCAACAGATAATTCAGCAGCTTCACGCGCTACTTGTAATGCACGTCCTAAAGACGGAGATATCTCTTCTGTTTCGATTGATTCTTGATTCATAAAACGTAACTATTCGGATCTACAATAAGTAAACTGTGGCCTTCAATTAAGGCAACATCAGGTGTCAATTTGTTCCATCGCATTAAATCATCGATCTGCAATCCATGCTGAGTCGCAATATTCAGTAAAGTATCATCAGATCGTATGTTATGCGTGATCTGAGGATTATTTAAAAAGACCTTTTGTCCCGCTGACACTTTGTCAGACGCTTTAAGGTTATTCCAAGCTAACAATTTAGCCATTTTAATCTCATAGCGAACCGACAAGCTAAATAAGTTTTCGGCTACCTTCACAATGTGAAAAGGCACATTAGGGAGAATTACTTCACCATTGAGTAATGGCATGTGTCGTTGTGCTATATTATTTTGGTCAGTGGTAAGAGCAGTATTAAAGGTCGGAGTATTCAACGTACTCGGCTCTGAAAACACAACCTCAGTTGGATCTGTCGTATAAAACTGTACAACACTCTCTGAAGGTCCACTTTTTTCCACGCTATCACCAAATGATATCACTGTCACTTCATCATCGACTCCGTTCTTACTCACCGTGTCACTTACATCTACAGCCTCCACATTACGCACCACATTATCATTTTCTACTGCTTCTTTAAATTGCGGTATTGTAACCGTGGCAGGTGAACTCGTTGTGAACTGAGTTGGCTCTCGGCGTAAAGAAACACTGCCAGAATTCGCAGTTAACGCAGCTTTTTTAAAAGTTGCTGGTTTTGCTAAACTGGATGCTTTTTTGCGCGTAATTTTTATCTTTGGCTGGCTCACCACATGTGTTGTGTCGGTTTGCGTAATTTGTTTGATTTGTGCCTGACGGTATTGCTCTTTTAGCTTTTCAAATTCAGAGCGCTTCAACTCATCTCGCAACACCAAAGATGCCTGACGTGAACTCGGGTAGTTTTTGATCAGGCTATCTGATAACGTTTGTGCTTGTTGTAAATGCCCCATGCGCTGATGCAATAAATGTTCTAACAACAAGGCACGCGCCGACATAAAGCCGCGTTCTTTATATACCTTTAAAACACCTTCAGCTTGGTGTAAGTCACTTTTTGCATAAAACAAAGCAGCCAAAGCGATCAGTGCTGAAGGTCGTCTGCCATTATGTTGAACTGCACTTTCTAAATACTCTAGTGCAAGGGCAAATTTATCTTGTTTTACCGCACACAACGCCAAGTTTTCATAACTTTGAGCAACACGTAGGTAACTGGGAATACTAATCGCTTTTAAAAGCTGCTCTGACGCCCCATCGTAGTCCTCAATACGGCACAAAAACGTCCCGTAATTATTCAACGCATTGGGGTCGTTGGGATTAAGAGAGAGTGCAGTTACATACGCTTTTTTTGCCCATTGTGGTTCACCTACTTGCTCATAATAATAAGCTAGCGCATAGTGTACTTCTGGTAATTCTGGTGCAAAAGAAGCGGCTCGTTCTAAATTAAATTTTGCTTGTGTGGTGTTACCAGCATTAAGGTATTGCAACGCTAATGCGATTCGAGTTTTCGCTGCGTCTTGATTATTAACTGTATTTTTAGCACTGGGGTTATTACGTGTAACAGAGCTCGTTTCTGTCACACACCCTGAAAGAAAAAGCAAAACCACAGATAATATTAAGCAAGAACGCATGCACCACCCATTATGTAAGAACATCGAGCCTCTATATTACCTAAAAGCCCTTATGTTTCATCTATTTTTTAGACAAAAGGGCTTTTATAAACTGATTTACTTAACTGGCCTTAACAGAAACCGCAATGGCGTTATCTTCACGCATTTGCTTTTTAGCTAAACGTTTCGTTCTATCGACAACGTCACCGACTAATTGACCACATGCTGCATCAATATCATCACCACGAGTACGACGAACAATACAGGTTAACCCTGCGGCTTGTAATACTTTAGAGAAGCGATCAATACGGCTATTACTTGAACGACCATATTCATTGCCTGGAAATGGATTAAATGGGATCAAATTAATTTTTGACGGTGTCCCTTTTAATACTTTCACGAGCTCATGGGCTTGATCTGTACTGTCGTTAATACCTTGCAGCATAACATATTCAATGGTGACATCTTTATTCGCTTTAGAGCCATCAATATAACGACGACATGCAGCCAAAAATTCTTCAATTGGGTATTTTTTATTAATCGGTACCAACACATCACGTAAATCATTTGTTGGCGCATGAAGCGAAATGGCCAACGCGACATCAATACGCTCTTTCAAAATATCGAGTGCAGGTACTACCCCAGACGTACTCAATGTAACTCGGCGCTTAGATAAACCAAATGCCCAATCATCCATCATCAATTCCATCGCAGGAACAACGTTGTTCACGTTAAGTAGAGGCTCACCCATCCCCATCATTACTACGTTCGTCACCGGACGCTTAGTGCTGTCTCCGTCATGCAAACCAATATCTTTTGCCACTCGCCATACTTGACCAATAATTTCAGAGACTTTTAAATTGCGGTTAAAGCCCTGCTGAGCTGTCGAACAAAATGTACACTCTAGCGCACAGCCAACTTGTGAAGAGACACATAATGTGGCTCGATCTTTATCTGGGATCCAGACTGTTTCAACTTCTTGACCGCCTTCGAGTACCAAAGCGTATTTAATAGTACCATCACTGGCTTCTTGTCGAACTGAAATCTCTGGCGCAACAATCTCACAATCAGCAGATAATTTTGCTTTAAGCTTTTTATTGATATTGCTCATTTGCTCAAAATCATCAATACCAAAGTGATAAATCCATTTCATCACCTGATCTGCACGAAACGGTTTCTCTCCGTAAGATGCAAAAAGTTCGCGCATCCCCTCGCGATTTAGATCAAGTAAATTAATTTTTTTCTCAGTAGTGGCCATGAAACAACCTCAATTCAGGTGACGGTATAACAACGATAAGGTAGCCGCGCATTGTACAAAAAACAGGCTAAATTAACAATCATTGTTGATTGCTTTGCAAAAGGTTCATACCTAAGACTGACTAAACATTTTGCAAAACAGACTTTCAATAAAGACAAAAAAAGGGCCCGAAAGCCCTTCTTTCCTTTGCTTTCGCTCGATATTAACGAGTACGTGGGCAAAGCTCTTCTTCAGCGAAGAAGTAAGCGATTTCACGTGCAGCAGACTCTGGAGCATCTGAACCGTGTACCGCATTTTCATCGATGCTGTCTGCATAATCAGCACGTAAAGTACCGGCTAGTGCTTCAGCAGGGTTAGTAGCACCCATGATTTCACGGTTTTTAAGTACTGCGTTCTCACCTTCAAGAACCTGAACCATTACTGGGCCAGACGTCATGAAAGAAACAAGTGCGCCAAAGAAAGGACGTTCTTTGTGCTCTGCATAGAAACCTTCAGCTTTCTCTTGAGAAAGGTGAACCATTTTAGAAGCAACGATCTTAAGACCAGCTGATTCGAAACGGTTATAGATTGCACCGATGTGGTTTTTAGCTACCGCATCAGGCTTGATGATTGAAAAAGTACGCTCTAAAGCCATCTTTTTTGCTCCAAAATAGTTTATGAATATTAACGGCCGCGAATTATACGCCTTTTGCCAGAAAAAACCTACTAGATTCGCCCGCTATCTTGATAGGGAAAAGAGAAGCAAAGTAAATCAACAGTCAATGAAATGATGATCTGCGTCAACTAAGAACAAGCAAACGCCCATTATACTGCGCCGCTTTTAACTTTTACGTCAATTATTGACCCCACAGCTGGCTTGAACCCAGTTCAATGATGAGGTTTATTTACTATGCTTATACCAGAACTCCTTTCACCTGCCGGTAGTATAAAGAATATGCGTTACGCTTTTGCGTACGGTGCCGATGCAGTTTATGCCGGACAACCCCGCTACAGTTTAAGGGTACGCAATAATGAGTTTGATTTAGACAATTTAGCATTGGGGATCCATGAAGCACATCAACAAAATAAAAAGCTGTATGTCGTATCCAATATTGCACCACACAATAGTAAAGTAAAAACCTACCTAAGAGACATTGAACCTGTCATTGCAATGCAGCCTGATGCATTGATCATGTCAGATCCTGGATTGATCATGCTGGTGCGAGAAAAGTGGCCTGATATGCCGATCCATTTATCTGTACAGGCCAATGCCGTCAATTTTGCGAGTGTGAAGTTTTGGGCACAACAAGGGATAGAACGGGTCATTTTATCTCGAGAGTTGTCGCTTGATGAAATTGACGAAATTCGCACTCACTGCCCAGATACTGAACTAGAAGTATTTATACATGGCGCTTTGTGTATGGCTTACTCAGGCCGCTGTTTACTATCAGGATACATCAATAAACGCGATCCAAATCAAGGAACTTGCACCAATGCGTGCCGCTGGGAATATGATGCAAAGCCTGCCAAAGAAAACGAAACGGGCGATCTTGTACATCAAATTGACCCCAGAGAGGTACTCCCGACACTTGGCTCTGGTGCCCCTACCAACGCTACATTTATGCTAGAAGAACCCGGGCGGCCAGGCGAATACATGCCTGCTTTTGAAGACGAACACGGTACCTATATTATGAATTCCAAAGACTTACGCGCGGTACAGTATGTCGAAAAACTGAGCAAAATGGGGGTGCATAGCCTTAAGATTGAAGGCAGAACCAAATCTTTTTACTATGTTGCGCGCACGGCACAGGTGTATAGAAAAGCAATAGACGATGCAGCGGCAGGTAAACCTTTTGATCCTACATTAATGCGTACACTCGAAAATCTGGCACATCGAGGCTACACCGAGGGCTTTTTAAAACGACATGCACATCAAGATTATCAAAATTATGAATACGGGCATTCAATCAGTGATAAACAGCAATTTGTGGGGGAAGTACTGGGTAGACACGCCAACGGGTTAGTTGAAATCGACGTTAAAAATAAATTTTGTACAGGCCACAGCCTTGAACTGATGACACCAAAAGGCAATATTGCCTTTAATTTGACGCATATAGAAAACAAAAAAGGGCAGCGTATTACAGATGCAAAAGGGTCTGGTCATATTGTGCAGATCCCATTACCGGAAGACATTAACTTAGAGCATGCGATTTTGATGCGTAATTTAGGTGAAAACCAAGATACGCGTAACCCCATTTAAATAGGATTTAGTATGGCTTTGTTAATCAATAATAAATGCATTAACTGTGACATGTGTGATCCGGAATGTCCGAATCAAGCCATTTATTTTGGTCAAACAATATATAAGATAGACCCAGACAAATGCACCGAGTGTGTCGGCCATTATGATTCACCTACTTGCGTAAGCGTGTGTCCCATTGATTGTATTAAACCCGATCCCAATAAACGAGAAAGCTTAGAGACATTAGCTGAAAGGTATCTAATACTCACTCAGCAGGGCTAATGAGGTAAAGACGCTTCGTATAACCCATATATAATATCGATTATACGAAGCGCTCAGTATATTAGAACTTATATTCAAAACCTGCAGCTAAATAGTTACGCTCAACTTGGTTATCACCGTCGAATGAAGTGTAAAAACCATATATCTTCGTTACTTTATTTAATTTATGGTCAATTCCCACAGAGACACCATCAATTTTATCTCCTTGATCAAAATCCATAACTTGATATTGTGCTTTAAGCGTATTGGCGCCCATTTTATAAGAAGCGCTTAATACGTAACCATCTGCTTTATCTGAGCCATCAACACGTTCTTGGGTTTGGTATATTGCACCTAGCTTTACATCAGCCACTTTACCCTGCACGGTTAAACGGACTGCATCATAGCCTTTTACATCGCTGTCAGCAGATATTGCGCCATAAATATTACTTTTCTTCAGTTTGCTGTCGCCATAAGATACTGCCGCCGAGTAACCATTTTTGCCATCCGCGTCATCCTCGGCTATGAAAGTGCCATGGACCTTAAAGCCATTGAAGCTGTGAGAGTTATAAGTAATTGAGTTACCTAAACGATTCTCACCTTTAAGGTGGTTTTTGATATCACCTTCAACATCGTTAAATAAGTCTACTCGGCCTTGAGACACTTTAAATACCGTGTCCTTTCGACCAATGAGGACTTCACCAAAATTACCTTTAACACCCACATATTGATTACGTGCTGTGATATTGTCTTTGTCACCTTTAGAATCAGCGTCTGTAATATCAACTTGAAACTCAAAACGGTAGAAAACTTCCAAATTATTATCGAGCTTTTCACCACCTTTGAACCCAAAACGTGAAGCATTACTCTTTAATTCAGTAACAGACCCTTCACCTTCATCACTCGATTGCACAGAAACGTTTGCTTTACCATACACTGTCACATCAGCTTGAGCGCTGAAAGATAGGGCACTTAATACTGATAATAAAAGCGTTGATTTAACTGGTTTCATGTTTATATTCCTCAATATCGTAACACGTAATTTTTTAGACAGGCGCAGTGTGCCAGCTCATAATGACAGAAATATTACACTGACATTATTGCAGTCAATATTTTGCCTTAAAAATGAAACCAAAATGAAACTGAAATAAAAAATAAAATAAAAAACAAAAGCTTAAATAAAAATAAAGAATAAAAAAACAACATGATTTATTCATAAAAAATACATTTAAGTGAAATCACATAACGTATTAGAGATATTTTCAACTTGTTCTGTATTTTTATGGTAAACAGCATAAATAGCGACTGGGCACTGAGGTCCCTGCGTCACATGATGTAATATGCCGGAGGCTAACTTGTGAGCGACGTGCGATTTATCCATAAACATACTTCCGCCTAACGCTAATATTAAATCAAGTGCAACCTTTTCAGTACTGGTGCTGATACGCGGTATTCCTACCTCCTTAAATTGCTTGGCATGCCACTGGGAAAATGCTTTTCCCCAGTCCACAAAGACATACTGCTCATTAAAGAAGGTTGCCATATTTTGACTGGCAACCGTACTCACAGCAATAATGGATAATGTCTGAACTTGCTTAACAACCAGCTCATCGACGTCAGGTGGATCAAACATAAACGCCAAATCTAACGAGTGATCAAATAGTCGCTTTATGCTTTCTTGCCGCCCCTTCTCCTCAGCTAATAAAGCGGTATCAGGAAGCGACCTGACGATTTGATGCATTTTATTTTGTAAAAAAACTTCCCACACATTGGCGGTCGCCGCTAATGTGAATTGCATAGGCTGATCACACGTGAGCGCAACATCTGCTTTTGCACGCTGCATATCAGCTAATATTGTTTTTGCATGAGGCAGTAAGCACTCACCCGATACCGTTAACTGAATATTATTTCGCTGTCTAGAAAACAAACTCACGCCTAGATTTTGCTCTAGCTGCCGCACTCTGCAACTGACCGCTGATTGCGTGATATACAAATTATTTGCGGCACGGCCAAAATGCCGTGTTTTGACCACTTCTAAAAAAGTTTTTAGTAGCTCAATATCCACATTACCCCCTAAATAGGTGTCAAAGGCGCATTTAGACACACAGTAAAAAACCACAGTACACATACTGTATGTAAGGGATAGATGACGAACAATCATTTAGCGAATTTACCAAGTGCAGAGATCACGGCGTATGTACTCAAATTACCTAAAGCGAAACAAGCGACTTACACCCACATAATCGCGGCATGGGCCAAAAGATATTCTGTAATTCAACACACTAATTACACAAAGAATCTACTTAAATACTCAGCCATACGTGAGTAAGACACATAAACGATAAAAATGGAGCATAACTTACCACGACATCTCATTACCTACTTGCCATCGTATATATTTAGACTAGTATTATTACAATATAACGAAAAACAATTAGTTATAAACTTATCCCTGATATTTAAGCGTTGCTTTTTTCACCAGATAGGTTTACAACTAGGATGTGCGTATTAGCGAATATACTAGGCTTACTTAAGTGACTCGACGAATACTTATCATTGAAGATACACCCACAATTGCCAAAGTTCAGAAGCACATCGCCGTGTCTTCTGGGTATGCTGCGGATATTGCGAGCTCACTCGCGGAAGCAACAGCACTCATTAGTCAAAATCACTATTTTTGCGCTGTGGTTGATTTTATCTTGCCTGACGCCCCAAATGGAGAGGCAATCCCTTGTGCTATTGAAGCTGAAATACCAACGATTGTTATGACTGGTAATTTAGACAGTCAAACCCGGGAAATAGTCGAAAAATACCCTATCATTGACTACATCACCAAAGAGAATAAGCAGGCTTACCAGTATCTAAAAAGGCAGCTACAACGTTTGCCACGTAATGAAAGCGTCCAAGTTTTAGTGGTAGACGATTCTCGTCAAACTAGGCGCTACGTAAGTGGCTTGCTAGAACGGCATAAGTATCAAGTGCTCGAAGCTGGAGATGGCCAAGAAGGTTTAGATGTATTACAAAAACACCCTGATATCTCGGTGATAATTACAGATAATGAAATGCCCATAATGAGCGGTGTTGAGTTATGTGGAGAAATTCGTCGGCTGTACAGCAACGATGATAAAGCAATTATTGGAATTTCAGGGTCCCATACCTCGCATTTATCTGCCCGATTTTTGAAAAATGGTGCCAATGACTACCTAAGAAAACCTTTTAACGCCGAGGAGTTTTATTGTCGATTAAGCCAAAACGTTGATATGCTCGACAATATCGCCACCATTAGATTACAAGCAAATACTGACTACTTAACGAAATTACCAAACCGCCGGTATTTCTTCGAGCAAACAACAAAAGCGCTAAAATTACGAGCAATACAAAAGCAAAATAGTACGCTCGCGATGATTGATATTGATCACTTCAAAAGTATCAATGACCAATATGGACACGATGCAGGAGATGACGTACTCAGCGCCCTTGCATTAACATTTAATAAGTTTTTTGAGCATGATTTGGAAGCTAGATTAGGCGGCGAAGAATTTGCAATTTTTTTTCAACAAGGTTCTATTGAAGACAATCTAAATCAATTAGAACTCTTTAGGCAATATTTAGACTCAAATAGTGTGTCTTTAACCCCACATAAAATTCACTTCACCATCTCCATCGGCTTTGTTTCTATGGTAGAACAAAAAATTGATGCGTTACTCAAGGCCGCAGATGTAAAACTGTATGATGCAAAAGAGCAAGGCAGAAACAGAATTATACATTAAGGGCCACCTGTCTGGCCCTGTTTTATTATAAGTAATTACATAACCATTACTTTGAAACGCGATAACTGTCCCAGCTAAACAAAGCAAGTGCAGTCCAAATACACGCAAACGTTAAAATTCGCTCAGTTGTAAATGTTTCGCCATAAAGCACAACGGCCAAAACAAACATGATACTAGGACCTATATATTGAAATAAGCCTAAAGTTGAATAAGGTAACCGTTTCGCTGCCGCAATAAAACACAACAAAGGTAACGTCGTCACAATACCCGCACTGATCAATAATACGTTGATTAAATCCGTATTATTCGCCATGTTGGTTGTGGCTGAAGGGTCACTCACCCACCAATAAATCAGTGCTGCGGGTAACAAAATAGCCGCTTCAAGTAATAAGCCAGGGATCGACTCCACAGGCATTTTTTTACGTAGCAATCCGTAAATTGCAAACGAGGTTGCCAATGAAAACGCAATCACAGGGAATGAACCAAAACTAAGCACCTGCAAAGTAACACCAACAAATGCCATACCTACTGCCACTTTTTGCCATAAACGTAAACGTTCAGATAAGAACAACACACCCAAAAGCACATTCAATAGAGGATTAATATAATAACCCAAACTTGCATCAAGCATATACCCATTGTTAACTGCCCAAATAAACAGTCCCCAATTAAAGCCTAACAAGCTGGAGCTTAAGCACAGCAACAAAATTAACTTCGGCTGTTTAATGACAGGTGCGATTTTATGCCACTGTTTAGTGACCGCTATGATCAAAGCTAGAAATAGCACTGACCACACAATACGATGCGTTAAAATTTCGAGTGCATTTATCTGGTCGAGCTGTTTAAAATAAATAGGGGCAAGTCCCCACATTACGAAGGCAAGTACTGCATAAAGATAGCCTTGGCTGTTATTACTATTTGGCATATTCAATGATACCGGATGCAAAGAGGCCAGTATTATACGTGCTAATTATGAAATAATGCACTGACAAACGGTAAATTCACTAGCCAACTAAATAAGTACCAGTTCCAAAAGCAATTTGAGTGCCTTGGTCATTATGTAATTCCATTCTACATACGCACACTTTATTGCCTGAACGGATCAAGCTCGCACTCGCGATAAAGTACTCACCTCGGCCAGGCCTTAAAAAGTCTGTTCTGATATCAATGGTGCCCAAGGTTGCCAGTTTTTTTGGGACCCCTTGTAGCTCACTTTCAGCCAATTTATCAACGATAGATGCAGCTGCTAACATGCCCCCAACATTATCGAGCACAGCCGAAATAACACCACCATGCAAAATTTTCTGTGATGGGTTACCAATAAAATTATCTTGCCATGGCATTTCAATTTCGGCGCGCTCAGCATCTAAATGGCGAACCGTGATACTGAGAAATTGATTAAATGGCATTTGTTTAACAAATATGTTGGTTACGGTACTCATTACTTGTGATTTATCCATACTCACCTCAAACTCATCTGACCAGATAAAGCTACGCTGGTTCGCTACTTTTTTCAAGTCAGGAAAGTTACAGACAAGGCGCTAAAAAACCTCTAAAATGCCCCTCGATGGATACTCTTGCACATACTCAACATAACGCGGACTCTGTACTAAAAAATATTTTTGGTTACAGTGAATTTCGAGATGGTCAAAAAGCGGTGATCGATGCTGCTTTAGCGCGTCAAGACAGCTTAGTACTACTGCCTACAGGAGGTGGTAAATCACTGTGTTATCAAGTCCCTGCATTGGTACTTGATGGGATCACTGTGGTGGTATCTCCGCTCATTTCACTTATGCAAGATCAAGTAGCGCAATTACAAGCATTAGGGGTCAATGCTGAGTTTATAAATAACAGCGTACCTCGAGAACAACAGTATGCTATATATCAACGAGTCCATGATGGCGATGTAAAGCTACTCTATGTTGCCCCAGAAAAAATACTGCAGTACGAATTTATTGAACGCCTGCATCATTTACCGGTCCGTTTATTCGCGATAGACGAAGCGCACTGCGTATCGCACTGGGGACATGACTTTAGACCACATTATTGCCGCTTGAGCGAATTAAAACAGCACTTTCCAGCGATCCCCATGATGGCATTAACTGCGACAGCAGATACTGCAACTCGCTATGATATAGTCAACCAGCTGAGTTTACAGAACCCGTATATCCATACTGGTAGTTTTGATAGACCGAATATTCGTTACACCATCGAAGAAAAGTTTAAACCTCTATCGCAATTAATGCGGTATTTAAAAGAACAACAGAATCAAAGCGGTATTATTTATTGCACCAGCCGTAAACGCGTTGATGAAATATCAGAAAAGCTCGCTGATGCAGGCTTTAATGCCGCAGCTTATCATGCTGGTATGAGTAATGAACAAAGGCAATTTGTGCAAAGTGCCTTTGCGCGTGATGATATTCATATTGTTGTCGCCACCGTAGCGTTTGGTATGGGGATCAACAAACCCAATGTGCGCTTTGTATTGCATTATGATATTCCAAAAAGTATTGAAGCTTACTATCAAGAAACCGGCAGAGCAGGCCGTGATGGTTTAGCCGCTGAAGCCATCATGTATTTCGACCCTGCAGACATAGGCAGAGTGAAACGCTTTTTTGAAGACATCGAAGACGAGCAACGCCGACGTGTTGAAGAACAGCGCTTTAATGCTATGGCCAGTTTTGCTGAAGCACAGACTTGCCGACGTCAGATATTACTCAACTATTTTAGTGAATATCAACGAGAGCCTTGTGGCAACTGTGACATTTGTCTCAACCCGCCAAAAAGGTTTGATGGCACTTTAGTCGCACAGCAGGCACTTTCTTGCGTCTACCGCGCCGAACAACGGTTTGGCTTAGGCTATATTGTTGATGTGTTGAGAGGGGCAAACACCAGTCGTATTCGAGATAATCAACATCATGAATTAAGCACCTATGGACTTGGCAAAGACAAAAGTAATGAATTTTGGTTAAGTGTCTTACGACAGTTGATCCATCATGGTCTTTTAACGCAAGACATCACGCAAGGTGCAAGTTTAAAGCTCACCGAAGCAGCCCGTTCAGTTTTAAAAGATGAATATGCACTGCAATTAGCAGAGCCGCGTTTACAAGCTAAGCACATATATCAGGATAAATTAGCCCAATTTAATTATGATAAGAAACTCTTCGCCAAATTGCGTAGCCTGCGTAAGCAGCTCGCTGATGAAGATGATGTACCTCCTTATGTAGTCTTTAACGATAAAACCCTTGCAGAAATGGCCCAATTAACACCCACAACCGATGGCGAATTTCTTTCTGTATCTGGAGTTGGCTTTACCAAACTCAGTAAATACGGTGCGCCTTTTATGCAACTGATCCGCAACTACCTAGCCACAAGTTAAATATACCCAGAGCTACTTATGACCAACATAACACTAGATCCAATCCATCATGTCTTATTAATTACGCCTACTGAGATCCCTGAAGCAGACGAATTTTTATTCTGGGCTAAGCTATTTTTACACCAACCTGATATTACTATCGTAGAAGAGCTTGAAGGTGCAGATCGCCACCAAACCCGCTTCAGCTATGAAAATGGGACATTTAACATTAACTTTGAACACTATACAGACAGTATATGGATAGCGCCTGAAGGCACGGGATCACAAGAGCAACTCATTAATTTATCTAAATATTTACTAACAAGTTTCCAATAATCAGATAAACTTAAATAATCAACTGTCGTACGTGTCTCGTTAGTACTATTTATTGCTGATCATTTTGGAGTGCTATGAAAGTGAGTATAAAAACACAAATAACGCTCATATTATGCTGTTTTTGCTCTTTCTTAAGTTATAGTGCCCCCTCAGTGCTTGACCACCTCCATACAGAAGCGTGTGTAAGTCAAACACACGTTACCGATAATGATATCACCCTCACTCGGCAGCTTGACGCCAATACAGATTTACCTAAAGAGGGACACAACAAAACAATATCGCACATAAAACTAGCACAGTTAAATGTGTTTGATACCAGTATTCCTGCAGAAGATAACCCAGTATTTCGCTTTGCCAATCAAGCCCATATTACCACTGAACCGACGGTCATAATGACATTGTTGTTATTCTCAGAAGGAGATAAATACTCAATCAAAAAAATTGTAGAGTCAGAACGTCTACTGCGAAAACAAAGCTATTTGTATGATGCACGAGTCTATGCAGATGAAAACTGCGAAGGCAATATCACAGTAACTGTGGTGACCCGAGATTTATGGACACTGCTACCAGATTTAAGCTTTAGCCGCAGCGGAGGAGAAAATTCATCACGAATTGGCTTTCGTGAAAGTAATTTATTCGGTTGGGGTAAGCGCCTTTCACTCACTCATACAAAAGATCAAGACCGCTCTGGTTATCTCTTTGTTTATGATGATCCTAATATTATGTCTACACGTTATCGAGGCCGCCTCGAATACGCTGATAATGATGATGGTGAGCGTCACTATGTGGGCGTAAGTTATCCTTTTTTCTCTACTGACACACCCTATAGTTATGGCTTTTTAAATTTTAACGACAAACGCACCGAATCACTTTATGAAGATGGCGACACAGTTTCTGAGTTTTCCCAACAAACTGAAGTCAGTAAAGTCTATTTTGGTCATGCTCAACAGCTTACTGATAACTGGACACAGCGACTCACAGTGGGTTATTACTATGAGCAACAAACATTTAATCCACTGCTAAAAACAACTTTGCCATTGGCAAATAATCGTACCTTGAGTTACCCCTATATCCAAACTCAGTGGTTAGAAGATAAATTCATAAAAGTACGTAACTTTGACTCCATATATCGTACTGAAGATTTAAATTTAGGTTGGGATATTAACGCCCTATTGGGCTATTCAGATAAAAGCCTAAGTGATGATGATAACCACCTTATTTATCAATTCTCGGCTAATAAAGCACACTATACCTCAGATCATAGCTTGTGGCGCATTAATCTCTCTTTTTCAGGCCAATGGAATAGCCAAGACAACACAGCTAGAAACCTCATCACGCAACTTGGCGCGCAATATTATTTGAATACCAGTATTCAAGACTCATGGTATGCCAATGTACAGTTAAGATTTGCTAAAAATCTCACAGCGGATCAACAACTGACTTTAGGTGGTGAAACAGGCCTCAGAGGCTTTCCTGTTAACTACCAGCATGGCAGTAAAAGCGTTTTAGTTAATATCGAACGCAGATACTATTGGGAATATGACCTCCTGCAATTATTCAAAGTAGGCGGCGCTGTATATTTTGATATTGGCCGCATTAGAGGCAATACATTAGTACACAGTGACCCTAATTATTTAAAGAACATCGGTGCAGGGCTAAGGTTTGCTCCCAGCAGAGCAAATGCAGGGTTAGTCTTACACTTAGATGTGGCAGCCCCCATTAATGGCCCAGACAATATAGATAAAGTACAATGGTTGTTTACCGTAAAAAATCGTTTTTGAGTTTCATCTTCTTTACTAAAATAGAGTACATCACTCGCGTTATATCGTGTCGATAGTCGGTTTCCTCTTTCAATACGCTTATGCAAACAGTGACTCGCATACTTCACAAAAGGAAAAATTGATAGTCACCGTCAACAACGTGCTGAACTACTCATACGCATTATGGTGGCATTATTACTAACCTACTTGCTACTGGTATTGTGGGGCATCGAGCTTAAAGGGCCACTCGTGCTTGGTTCTTCATTATTTGCGATGTTAGGTGTTGCGTTATTCGCTGGTAGGTCATTGCTTAGTAACTTGACCTCATTCCTAATTATGTTCGTTCAGAATGATGGCCGTGGAGCATGGGTGCGCATTATTGATGGAGCAAACCATATAGAAGGGTGTATTACTGAAATGGGGCTGATGCATGTTGCATTAAAGTACCTTGATGGTCACAAAGTCATTTACCCCAATAACTTGTTTGTTACTCGGCCTGTGATAATTTTAACAGCATAGCCTACAAAAAAAGAGGCCCCAATGAAACGTATCTTAGGACCAAAAAGAAGTAGGCCATAAAAATATAGCTACTGCTTACATTACTTATTTAAAAGTACGCGTACAGCATCAACCACTTTCTCAGGGTGTTCAAATAGCAGTTGATGGCTCACATTCTCTAAGGGAATATACTCTCCTTCAGTACTACTTGCCATCATTTTACTCCACTCACTCCCCTCCTCTTGCCATTTGATCAAGTTTTCTTGCACACTGCCTTCTGTTGCAGCAATATCAAATCGCTCAAAGTCACCATCAATAATACTCACCGGAACAGTTAGCCCGCTAACCAAGTACTTTGCTATTTCTAGGTCATCGTGATAATTCATCATTTCTTTGAGACGCGTTACTTGCTTAGATACATCTAAACGCTGTTGAGTGACTAAATCATAGTATTCCCAATCCATATCAGATTGATATGCCATAGGTATTAAAGACCGAATATCATCTCTTTCCTCAGCGACTCTGCTTGCAGTTTTTTCGGTCCAGTTGCCAGCACTCACATGTTCAATATATTGCGAACGATAAGCTCTAAGGCCTGCTACACTGCCACTTTGATACAGTGCAATAGAGTGTGGTAACAAAATATCAGGGTCAACCCAAACGAATCCCTTAGTTTCAATATCAGGATGAGCTGAATCTTGATACATTAAAGTGGCTAAATTACTATTTGAAAATGCGACAAAGATGACAGACTTCACCTTTAGCATGTCTAAAATTTTGGGTAAATCCGCTGCAAATAGTGAAAAAGAAGGTTCACTTGTGTCACTACTCCATGCGCTACCTAAACGATCGATTACATGAACACGTCCATGTTCGGCAAGCTTATTGTGAATTAAGGAAGTCCAAGCTGAATCACTATGAAAGTATTTGTTTGCACCTGACAGCACCACAACATCAGCACTTTCATTCGGCTCTCCGAGTGTACGAACATGATAATCCCCTTGCTCTAATCTGAAGAGCGCGGATCCCTCTGGAAAATTATAACGACTGTGCTGATTAAAAAATTTTAGTACTTCTTTGGATGTATTAAATTTACTAAAGAACCAAGTATGAAAACCATTATCGATCGTGATCAATTTACTTGTTACACTTTGCTCATCTTGATATGTCAATGTGGTTACATTATCAGCTTCCTCGAGAATAATAGGCGATACTTCAATCAAGTTTTCTTTAGCAATGGTTTCAATCGCATTCGGTGCCGAAATAAGTCCAAAGTTATTATGCTTAAAACCATCGTAAGGTAACACCTTATCTAACTTACCGTGGATCATTAAATAGTTCGTTGGTTGAGCTATCCGACACTCAGCCGACAGTTGAACAGACATTGGTGATGCAACACTTGCAACACCTTTAAATAAATCACTATGCTTACAAAGCATATTTTGGCTAAATAACCCGCCTTGAGAAAAGCCAACCGCATAGTTTTCTCCGTCTATTAAACTATATTCAGCATGCATTTTTTCTATGATGGCAACAACGAATTCAACATCATTCGCAGCTAAACGATGTGCAATATTGCAACCACACCCATCATCCCATTCAACTTCCTTTGAGCTTGGGTATACAACTAAGTAGTCGTCACTATATTTTTCTAACTGCGACATACTTTGCATTTGCTGGGCTGTTTGCCCAGACCCATGAAAAGCAAGTAACAACTTATATGCTTTATTCTCATCAAAACCTGCTTTTGGGTAAGCAAGACGATATTGTCGACCATTTAACTCTAAAACCTTTGTCGAGGTAGACTCAACAGTGGAACTTTCAGACGGTGAGGCTGTGCTGATTTTTTTGCTATTACCGCACGCAGTAATTAAAGCCAAAAGGCATAGTACGATGAGTATTTGTGGCATTTTTTCTCTCCTTTGTTTTTGCCAACACCCTAACTCGCCTGTTACATTAAGTAATGAGAGTGCAATGACTTAATCATTACCTTTTGACGACTATAAAAAAAACATTAACAATCAAAAAGATAATATGAAATATAAACTAGGGAAGGTTATTTTTGACAGCCAAAAGCACACACTTACTTGTTCAAGCCATGTGCGTGAATTAGATCCCAAGTCATATGAGCTGCTCATTGTATTTATAAATAACCATAATGATGTACTTTCTAGAGAGCAGCTCATAACACTTGCATGGCAAGGGAGAGTGGTCTCTGATAGCGCTATCAACAAAGCTGTTTCTAAATTACGTCAGCACTTTGAAACTCTGATCCCAAACATAGAAGTCATAAGTACAAAAGCCAAATTTGGTTATGTACTCTCTTGCCCAGTGGAAAAGGTCGGTTATAAAAAGCATAAAGCCATTTTTTCCTATACTGCTCTAGGGCTATTTTCAGCTACTTTATTAATTGTTTTCATATTGCATATTATGCAATTGGATCAATCTACTGGCACAGAGGTGACCTATCTAGAACGAGTGACTGCACACAACGGAATAGAAATCCATATCAGCGCTTCTAGATTAGGCGAGTTACTTTATGTAACAGCTGAAAGCGCTACCAATCAACCATCTCAACTTATATTACGCTCTACTGAAAAAAGACAAGAGAGCATACTCCCTCTCAATCCAAAATATTTTCATTCCACAGTGATTAGCCCATCAGGAAAAACAATTGCAGGGGTAAAAAAACAGAATAATGGCTGTATAATTACGTTTTATGATATTAAGCAAAATAGGCAAGTAGATACGTTTGATTGTGTATCTATGGAAGATATCAAGTTAACATGGCAAAACAATGAAGAAGCAATCTTTATTCGAGCGCGAAAAAGTAACGCTGCGCCATTTTTCGTATATCGTATTATGCTTGCAACCAAAAGCATTCAGCAAATATCTTTACCACTTAAAGAGGCACAGTTGGGTGGTGATTTTCTACTTGCAGCTCACCCTTCAAAAAACCTACTTGCATACGCGCGATATAGTGGCGTAAACCAAACTCAAGTCCATATAATCAATAGCATTTCATTGGATAAGGTAGCCACTTACGACATTAATCATTCATTAAATGCCATCACATGGCATGTCGCCACAGAAACCTTATATCTAGCCAACCAAAAATCCCTATATGAGATACAAGAGCACAGCGCAGAGGTAAACCTAATTACACAACTCAGTTATCCAGTGCACTCTATTTCTGCAAGTCAGGTTGGTGGCAAAGATGTACTATTTCTAAGCCAATATCATGCTAGTACACAATTACAAACCTTCAATATAAATACGAAAGCTGCCACAACAGTTTTTGCAAATGCCGCTTTAAACAGACTGCCTAAAAAATTAAAAAACAATAAGACACTATTTGTCTCTGATATAGAACAACAACATGACCTATGGATGATTGATGATGGCTCACCGAAACGACTCATATTGCCATTTGAGTTTGGCTTTACTCGCTATCATATAAATCACACTGAGGAATATGTGGTTTTTGAAAAAGCAGGTGCGGTATATGAATATGAATTAAGTAGCCTTACCCTAAATAAAGTCTTTGATGCCACTCATAAGGCATACGCAGTAAATTACACGAATAACAACCATGATTTACTTTACGGTAGCAATAAAACTGGACAATGGCAGCTTTGGTATTTTGACCGTCAATTAAAACAACATAAACAACTTACACAACATGGTGGGTATAGTGGTTATCTATATAAAGACAAACTCTATTTTACTAAAAGAGAGCATTCCGGTTTATGGACGCTAAATAAAAACAAAGAAGTACGTATTATTGAAAACTTTAGCAATATTAATTGGCTAAATTGGCAGATCATAAATGGTTCTATTTATTTCTACCGCAAGACAAGTGGGATCTGGTCCTACGATTTAAAAACGACTGAAGAGCGCTTAGTTATGCCAACCCCTCATAACTTTGTTCATCAGTATACCGTGCATGCAGATCAGCAATCGATAACTTATGTGCATATTCAGCCTATGCAAGGCGATATTCAAAAGCTTACAATTCAAGCTCACCACTAGCAGAATATATACAACCTACAAGTTTCCTATCGTATGCACTCGCTTTTATAGTCCCATTAACTCAATGAGAGTGACTGCATATCGAAGTTTATACCTGTTCACCCGCCTCTTAGTCATTTAGTAGCTATGGAGCATGAGTTTTCATCTATAAAAAAACAAAAAACCCAGCATAAGCTGGGTTTTTGATATTCCTTCAAAAGCAAAATTACTTGATTTTTGCTTCTTTGAAAATCACGTGTTTACGAACCTTAGGATCGAACTTTTTGATTTCCATTTTTTCAGGCATGTTACGCTTGTTCTTGTCGGTAGTGTAGAAATAACCAGTACCAGCAGTAGAAACTAAACGGATCTTATCACGCATATCCCAGCTCCTTAAACTTTTTCGCCGCGAGCACGGATTTCAGTAAGAACCGCGTCGATGCCTTTTTTATCGATAATACGCATACCTTTAGTAGTAGTACGTAATGAAACGAAACGTTTTTCGCTTTCAACCCAGAAACGGTGAGTTTGTAGGTTAGGTAGGAAGCGACGCTTAGTAGCGTTGCGCGCGTGTGAACGGTGATTACCAACCACTGGACGCTTACCTGTAACTTGACAGACTTTAGACATGTCTATGTATCTCCAATAACTTCGCTCGAGCTTAATTTTCCCTTGGACATTACTGTGGCCCCAGGGTAAATCAGAGGGCGCTCTTTATACAGCATATACAGGTAGAGATCAAGGATCTGATCCTATCTAATCAGCTCATGTGTAAATTTGATAGCGGCCAATTATAATGATCGAATGCCCTTAGGGAAAGTAAAAACTGCATTTAAATTAAACTATTTTGTAAAAATGCGCGCAAAGCGATGTTTTTTACAACTTTACCTAGGTAAACACGCTAAATTAGCCCTCGTTGTGCAAAAGAGACGCATTGCTCAGCTGCAACAATGAGGTGATCAAGTACATTTATATCAACCAAAGCTAAAGCACTTTGTAGTTTTTTCGTAATTATTTTGTCTGCCTGACTTGGTTCAGCTAACCCACTGGGGTGATTATGTGCAAAGATGACAGCAGCGGCATTGTGTTTAAGTGCAGCTTTAACAACTTCTCTGGGATAAACCGAAGCACTATTTATAGTACCTGTAAACAATACTTCATCCGTGATCAATCGATTTTGATTATCTAAATATAGCACCATGAACACTTCATGCCCTAAGCCTCTCAACTGAATTGTCAAATAATCATTGACTGCATCGGGCGATGTAAAAATAGTATCGCGGTGACATTGCTCTTTTAAATAGCGCTTACTTAATTCTAAAACAGCCTGTAATTGAACATACTTTGCTTCACCTAATCCCTTATAAGCTGAGAACTCAGTAAGACTTGCATTGAATAAGTTATGAAGAGAGTGATTTTGTTTCAGTAGTGAGTCCGCCAGCTCTACCGCATTCATCCCCGTCACACCCGTACGAAGAAAAATCGCTAGCAACTCAGCATCTGTTAGCATACTTGGCCCTTGTTTAAGTAACTTTTCTCTTGGCCGACTCTGTTTAGGTAACACATTTAGCTGCATTTTCTATCCTTAGTGGTGCATCCATGTAGTTATTAGAGTGTAGTCACTCATTGTGCGTTTTTAAAATCTGTATTTACCCTATCTAAACAGGGTGGCTTTGGTGTGGTATCTTTAGCACCAAACAAACATTCTTCATCAATGGTGTGTCTAAATATGAGCCAACCTGTCAAAAATATTGTGTTAGGTATAAGCGGTGGCATTGCAGCCTATAAATGTGCAGAACTGGTAAGGCGACTGACAGAACGCGGTTGTAAAGTGAAAGTTGTCATGACTGAATCCGCTAAACACTTTATCACTCCACTCACCATGCAAGCTGTTTCCAGTGAAATGGTTGCAGACTCTTTATTAGACCCAAGTGCTGAAGCTGCCATGGGCCATATAGAATTTGCAAAATGGGCTGATTTAATTCTAGTGGCACCGGCCAGCTGCAACATTCTCGCCAAAATGGCACAAGGTATAGCGGACGACCTACTCACCACTTTATTATTGGCAACGCCAGCCAAAGTTGCTGTCGCCCCCGCTATGAACCAACTAATGTATGCCCACCCAGCGACACAAGCCAACATCGCGACGTTACGTGCTCGTGATATTGCCATTTGGGGCCCAGGTAAAGGCGAACAAGCATGTGGTGATGTGGGTTCAGGCAGAATGCTAGAACCTCTTGAGCTTGTAGAGCGATGTTTAGCACCAGTACAAGCCCCTGTTCTGCTTGGGAAAACGTTCACAATCACAGCAGGGCCAACGCGAGAACCTCTAGACCCTGTTCGCTACATAAGCAATCACAGTTCGGGTAAAATGGGTTTTGCATTAGCAAAAGCGGCGCTTGAACTCGGTGCAACCGTTAACCTGATAAGTGGACCAGTTTCACTCTCTGCACCAGAAGGGGCAACGCTATTCCCCATTGAAACTGCAAGAGACATGTTAAATTCGGCACTACAATTAGCACCCCAATCAGATGTATTTATTGGCTGTGCAGCCGTCGCTGATTACAGAGCTGCGACAATTGCAGAACACAAAATCAAAAAGCAAGGCGATGAAATAACCCTCACGATGGTAAAAAATCCAGACGTGATCGCACACGTTGCCGCGCTTAAAGAAAATAGACCATACACAGTCGGCTTTGCAGCTGAAACACAAGATATCCAACAGTACGCAAAAGCCAAACTCAAAAACAAGAATTTGGATATGATCTGCGCCAATGATGTGTCCGTAAAAGGATTAGGTTTCAACGCAAATGATAATGCCTTGTCCCTTTTTTGGTCTGATGATTGCCTGAATTTACCCACAACGAGCAAGCAACAATTAGCAATGCAAGTCATGCACGCATTATCTAAACGTCTTAATTAACCGCGCGGGAAAAAGCTAGCACCAAACTGAATAAAACATTAACATAAGACCCCGAGTACTGGTGTAAGCAGCTTGGGGTTTGCACTGACCATAATAATGATAAATAAAGGAAGGTACATGCCAGCGACTAAACGTAGTAACCGCAAAGAGCAAATTTTGCAGTCTCTTGCACAGATGTTAGAAACAAGCCCGGGGCAACGTATCACAACGGCAAAGTTGGCTGCCGAAGTCGGCGTATCAGAAGCGGCGTTATATCGACATTTTCCAAGTAAAGCCCGTATGTTTGAAGGCTTGATAGAGTTCATCGAAAATACTCTACTTTCACGTATAAACCTAATTTTAGATAATGAAAAAGAAACACAAAGTCGCGTCTATAACATTTTGGTTTTATTACTCACTTTTGCTCAAAAGAACCCAGGTATCACGCGAATTTTAACAGGCGATGCGCTTCAAGGTGAGCAAGAGAGACTCAGAGAGCGCGTGCAAGGTCTATTCGAAAAACTAGAAACACAATTTAAGCAAGTTTTACGAGAGCGAAAACTCCGTGAAGGAAAAGCTTTTTCGACTGATGAAGCTGCACTGGCTAATTTTTTTCTTGCCTACGTCGAAGGAAAAATGAACCAATTCGTACGCAGTGATTTTACCGCTTTACCTAGTCAACAATTTGAAATGCAGTGGAAAGAACTGCAAAAAATTTGGTTAACTTAACGATTTACTCGCTCTAATAAGAGTGAGTAATATCCTCCTCTAAACTAAAATGTTGAGCAGAATAAAATTCCCCTTTTTATAAAGGCCCGATTGCCACGCTATTTATCCGTTTAACCGGTACACTAAACGCACAATTCTTTTTTACTCTCAATAAAAGTGCTACAACCCTGTATAAGCTTCAAACTTTAAGAATACCCAACATGATCAAATTACCATCATTGGCGATCGTCAGCTTACTCCTGAGTAACGCCGCCTATAGCCAGCAATCACTTGAGTTCAAGGATGTATTTGACTTCAATTATGCGAAGAATACACAACTTTCAGAAAACGGATCTATCTTATCTTTTTCAGCTGCACCTTATAGAGGGGACCCCATAGGGCATATATATACCCTTACTGACAAAAAACTGCTCGCACAGGTCGAACGCGGCACAAAGCCCATGATAAATAAAAATGCTACTTGGGTTGCCTTTACGCAAACTCCCAGTTTACTTGAACAAGAAATGGCTACAAAAAAAGAAAAGAAACAGCTTACAAGTAATTTAGTACTGGTTAATACCAAGACAAAAAAACAACGAACGTTTGCTAACGTTAAAGACTATCAACTTTCCAATGATGGCATTTGGCTAACTTACAGGGAACAACTGGAGCCAGAAAAAAAGACCAAAGCCAATGGGTCAAAATTTCATATTGGCGCAGATAAGAAAGACAAGCATTATCCGCTCGTCATTGTTAATTTAGCGAACAACCAAACTCACCATATTAAACAAGTGGGTGAATATTCATTAAGCCCAAACAATCATGGGGTTATTTTTGCGCAAAGTAGCGACGATGGCAGCAAAAACCAAATAGGTTTTTTCGACCTCGATACACAGGTAAAAAGTAGCCTTTTTGAAGAACCTGGGGTTACTTTAAGCCAAGCAGTCTGGCACCCCACAAGCCCAATTGTCGCATTTAATATGGGTAACTATGTCAACGATGATACTAGACGCAGAAGTTATAAACTTACCCTATGGCATGCCAATGATAACCAATTAACTGATATCGAGAACACCAAAGGGTGGTTTAGCGCAAAAACCGCTAAACTCGTCTGGTCAGAACACGGTGAACGTTTATATTTTCAAAATCGCCCGTTGCTTGAAAATAAAGCCCCTGACCTAAAATACTCAGACAACAAATCCCTGTCCGACTTCGATACTATTCGCGCCCAAAAAGGCTTAAAAATATGGCACAACGCAGATCCAGAGATTAAGCCAAGAGAAATTAAAACATGGAAAGAGACTAACAAGCATCGTCATTATCACGCTGTTTACCATATGAGCAGTCAACATGTTGCACAGCTTTCTTCACCTCAAGTTAAAAATGTAACGTTACATACCGAAGCACAATACTTACTTGGCATTGATAATACAGCACATTTAAAAGAGGTAATGTATAACGGGTTTTTCCAAGATTATTATGCAATTAATGTACAAAATGGTCATAAGACAACCATTACCACACATACTCGTTTTAAACCGACCCTATCACCTACAGGTAACCATGCAGCCTATTTTGAAGATAAGCAGATCTGGTTAAAAGATTTAGCAACCCAACAGCAAATTTCACTCACTAACAAGATTGATACTGCAATTTTTGCTGATGATAAACATGACTACCCCAAGGAGCAAAGCAGCTACCATTTTGCTGGTTGGCAAGTCGATGGCAGTACTTTATATGCTTATAGCAAGCATGACATTTGGGCATTTGATGTAGCCACGGCACAGGCGACACGATTAACAAACGGAAGGGAAACCGCAACTCAATATCGAGTGCGCAAGCTAGACAAAACAGCGACGGGTTTTACACCAGAGCAAACTCTCGTACTTAGCGCTCATAATTTAAATAATAAACAAACCCATATTGCGACCTTATCCTTAAAAGACAACTCACTAAGCACCGTACTCAAAGGTGCAGCGCGATTTGATGTTGTAAAACGCGCAAAACACAGCGATAAACTGCTATTTACAAAACAAAGTTATCATCAATTCCCTGATTTTTGGCAGGTGAGCAGTGATTTTAAAAATCCACAGAAAATCACTGACCTTAACCCCCAAGTAAGCCAATTTGCATGGGGCCAAAAGCCTGAATTAGTAAAATATAAAGGTCATGATGGAGAAGACTTACAAGGCGTATTGATTAAGCCTGCTGGATACAAAAAAGGCGACAAGTTACCGGTGGTTATATACTTCTACCGTTATATGAGCCAGCGTATGTATGACTTTCCTAAAATGGAATTAAATCATCGCCCTAACTTCCCGATGTTTACGTCAAATGGCTACGCGCTATTTTTACCTGACATTCGATTTGAAATCGGTAAACCAGGACCATCTTCAACACAAACAATGATTAATGCGGCACAAAAACTCATCGATATTGGCGTTGCACATCCAGATAAAATTGGCTTACAGGGCCATTCATGGGCTGGCTACCAAAGTGCCTACATGATCACACAAACTGATATGTTCAAAGCCATTGTTTCTGGCGCGCCAGTAACTAATATGACGTCAGCTTACAGTGGAATTCGTTTGAAATCGGGCCTCGCACGGCAGTTTCAGTATGAAACCGGACAAAGTCGAATCGGTAAGCCTTTGCATAAAGCACTCGACCTTTATATTGAAAACTCTCCGGTATTTTTTGCCGATAAAGTAAATACGCCTATTTTAATGATGTTTGGTGATAAAGACGGTGCTGTACCTTGGCAAGAAGGCATTCAATATTACTTGGCATTAAGACGATTAGATAAGGATGCGATCTTATTACAATACGAAGGTGAGCCTCATCATCTTAAAAAATTCCCTAACCAACTCGATTTTTCAATTCGCATGATGGAATATTTTGATTTTCATTTAAAAGGCGAAAAACCAAAAGAGTGGATCACCAAAGGGCAAGCTTACACAAAAGAATAAACACTGAGGGCTTAGCTCGGCCAAAGTCGAGAAAAGCAAATAGTTTAAGCTTATGTAATCGGAAAAGTACTTTAGCTAACGCTAAGGTACTTTTTTATTTCCTGCATCTGTAATTCTGGCTTCTATGACCCTGAAGGTTTAAAATACGCGCTTACATTCATTTTCATCAGTAGGTAGCACGCCTACTCTTTCATTTGGCGGTTTAGTATGACTGAAACAGCACGCGGTAATTTATTTATATTATCAGCACCTTCAGGTGCGGGTAAGTCAAGTCTCATCAATGCATTACTCAATATTCATGATGATATAAAAGTCTCCGTTTCTCATACCACCAGAAATCCTCGACCAGGCGAGCAAAATGCTGAGCATTATCACTTTGTCGATGTTGAGCAATTTAAAAGCCTGATTGAAAAAAATGACTTTTTCGAGTGGGCACAAGTTTTTGATAACTATTACGGTACATCGAAAGCGGCTATTGAGAACCAACTAGCTCAAGGTATTGATGTATTTTTAGATATCGATTGGCAAGGTGCGCAGCAAGTCCGTGAACTTGTACCTGACGTTAAAACCATCTTTATTTTACCGCCATCTCGCGCTGAATTAGAGCAGCGTTTAAATAACCGCGGCCAAGACTCGCAAGAAGTAATTGCAGATAGAATGGCACAAGCCAAATCTGAAAGCTCACACTATGCTGAGTTTGACTATGTACTAGTCAATGACGACTTTGATGCCACGTTAAAACAACTTGAAAGTATTGTATTAGCAGCTCGGTTAGAACTTAGCGCACAGAAAATACGTCATCATCCCCTGATTTGCGATCTTTTGAAGTAAAATAGAGATAAATTTTAACCACCCACTTGGCGAAATGGCTTGTGTGCAGTAAACTAGCCTTTTGGAAATGAATAACTTTGGAGTGCTTCGATGGCTCGCGTAACTGTAGAAGATGCAGTAGATGCAATTGGTAACCGTTTTGATTTAATCTTGGTAGCGGCGCGTCGCGCTCGTCAAATCGCTGTAGGTGGTAAAGACCCTATGGTTGATCCTGAAAACGACAAACCAACGGTTATCGCTTTGCGTGAAATTGAAAAAGGCTTGGTAGACAGCTCATCTCTTGATCTAATTGATCGTGAAGAGCAACAAAACCAAGAAGCAGCTGAACTTGCAGCTGTAGCAGCAATTGTTGGCGGAAACAGCTAATAATCTGCAAATAGAATACGACAATGCCAGCACTTATTGCTGGCATTGCTGTTTTTAATATCGAGAAATTACCCATATTACCTTGGATCCCTCGTACTTTTATTTATGTAATCATCATAAAGTCCCAACTAGCCGTTGGTTTATCTTGAAATTCATCGTATATTCGTAACATATCTATTACTTCACTGGAACATCGGAGTGTGAATGTACCTTTTTGAAGGCCTAAAAAAGAAAATCTCTGAGTACTTACCACCAGCCGACGTTGAGCTTGTACAAAAAGCATATGTCGTTGCACGTGAAGCTCATGAAGGACAGACCCGCTCAAGTGGCGAACCTTACATCACTCATCCTGTTGAAGTGACTCAGATCCTTGCAGGTATGAAGCTTGACCATGAAACTCTCATGGCAGCACTGATGCACGATGTCATTGAAGACACCGATTTTAGCCAACAAGATTTGGCAGAGATATTTGGCAGTACCGTTGCTGAATTAGTTGAAGGCGTCAGTAAACTAGATAAATTAAGCTTTAAAGATAAAAAAGAGTTTCAAGCTGAAAATTATCGCAAAATGATCATGGCGATGACACAAGATATTCGCGTCATCTTAATCAAGCTGGCCGATAGAACGCATAATATGCGCACGCTTGGTGCACTGCGTCCTGACAAGCGCAGACGTATTGCGCGTGAAACATTAGAAATATTCGCACCGATAGCCAATCGTTTAGGTATCCACGATATAAAAAACGAATTAGAAGATTTAGGTTTTCAAGCACTCTACCCAATGCGACACCGTGCGCTAAAGTCTGAAGTAGCCAAAGCCCGCGGCAACCGAAAAGAAGTGATCAGCAATATACAAACAGAAATTGAATCACGTCTAAGAGAGTCTGGCATAGAAGCCTCTGTCAGCGGGCGCGAGAAGCACCTCTATAGCATCTATCGAAAAATGCTCAATAAAGAACTTTTATTCACAGAAGTAATGGATATTTATGCATTTCGGATCAATGTAAATAGCATGGATACCTGCTATCGCGTACTGGGGGTCGCTCATAACCTTTATAAACCCATTGAAACACGCTTCAAAGACTATATTGCTGTGCCTAAGACGAATGGCTATCAATCGCTGCATACCTCATTAGTCGGACCACATGGGATCCCCGTAGAGATCCAAATTCGTACTCTCGATATGGATCAAATGGCTGATATGGGTGTTGCTGCGCATTGGATGTATAAAAAATCAGGTGACAGTGCAGGCAACACAGCACAACAACGAGCTCGTCAATGGATGCAAAGCTTGCTTGAGCTTCAACAAAGCGCTGGGTCTTCGTTTGAATTTGTAGAAAACGTTAAAACAGAGCTGTTTCCTGAAGAGATTTATGTCTTCACGCCTGACGGCCGTATTGTTGAACTCCCAATGGGTGCAACCGCCGTCGACTTTGCCTATGCTGTTCATACCGATGTGGGTGATACCTGTGTCGGTGCCCGCGTTAACCGCAAGCCATATCCATTGAGCAAAGCACTCGATACCGGCCAAACAGTAGAAGTTATTACCAGCTCTGGCGCACATCCTAACGCAACATGGTTAAACTTCATCGTGACCGGCAAAGCGCGTTTAGGCGTGCGAAATTACCTCAAGAGCCAACATCAAGAAGAAGCCATATTACTTGGTCGTCGACTTCTAGATTCCGCTCTCGGCGAACAAAAGCTCGATGATATAGCCACTGAACAAGTCGATTTAGTACTCGAAGAACAGAACTTATCGACATTACTTGAATTACTTGTCGAGATCGGCAGCGGTAATATCATGAGCGTACTCGTTGCTAAACGACTATTACAAGCGGATGAAGGGTTAGAAAACATAGCACAACAAGCCAAAGCTGCCATAATTGGTACAGAAGGCATGTTGGTTAATTACTCAAAATGTTGCCGACCTGTGCCAGGCGATGCAATTACAGCTTATGTGAGCCAAGGTAAAGGCCTAACTGTTCATCGTCAAGAGTGCAAAAACATTAAAGGTTGGCAGAATGAACGTTCAAAATATGTCATTGTAAAATGGGAAGATAACCCAGAAAAAGAATATATAGCCGCCTTACGGGTCGAAATTATTAATCACCAAGGGGCGCTCGCGAAACTCACCAACGTAGTTGCAACCACCAACGCGAATATTGTTGAAATTGCGACTGATGAAAAAGAAAGTAATTTATACATAATAGATTTAGGCGTTACGGTAAAAGATAGGGTGCATGTTGCCAACATCATGCGCCGGATCCGAGTCATGCCTGATGTACAACGTGTATACCGAAAAAAGTAGGACACTAATAAAATGAATAAAGTTATTATCTCAACCGATCAAGCCCCCGCGGCAATTGGTACATATAACCAAGCAGTTAAAATAGGCACAGCGGTGTATTTATCAGGCCAAATACCACTTGTACCTGAAACGATGGAAGTCATTTCAGAAGACTTTGCAGCACAAGCACAGCAAGTATTTAAAAACCTCACAGCTGTGTGTGAAGCTGCAGGTGGACAATTGCAAGATATGGTCAAAGTAAATATTTTCCTCACCGATTTAAGTAATTTTGCAACGGTAAACGACATTATGAGTCAACATTTTGCAACCCCTTACCCTGCGAGAGCCGCAATTGGTGTCCGTGAGTTGCCAAAAGGCGTACAAATTGAAATTGATGGGATCATGGAATTACCCTCAACCAATTAATCGTTAGATTACCGAAAACCCACCTTTTGGTGGGATTTTTATTGTTGGAACTTTGACCTTAAGCACTTGACTACATACTATTAATTAAGCACTCTGTAAATACCATGTGATTTGTTCAAAGTTTAAAAGTATTATCACAAAAATAATAGTAAAGGAAGATACTCGTGTTTAAATTGGCACATAATGGCAATATCCTTCTTAATGTTGCGGAGCTTAATCCGCCAAGCGCTGCTTTTATTGTGGAAGCACTAGAGCGCTCGCCTTATGCCGACTGTGAAATAAACCATGAATCAATTCAAGCACATTTTACCAATGACTTTCCCGAGTCAGAGCTTGTAGTAGCAAAGCAACATGATGCGACATTTACTGTTGAAGTATCAGAGGATCAAATGCAAGCCATCGGCAAACTCACGTGTGCAAGAGGTGGTAAGGCAATCAGTATTGAAGATGCGAAAAAAGAAATTGTAAAAGCAGGTGTCAGCCGTGGCTACAAGCAGGTATACCTTGAGCAAGTCTTAAAAAAGCAGCTTGAGCTTGAAGCTGGAACGGAAACCTCCGGCGTCGTTGCTCAGGGCCGCCCGCCAGTAGATGGGCAACCCGCTAAACTATTACAGCATGTGCAAACAGTGAAAGAGCGCCTGAAACAACCCAAACTACGAGAAGATGGCACTGTGGATATGCGTGACTTTGGCGCTTTATCCAGTGTCTCACCAGGTACAGTGCTTATCACGCAGCGCCCCGCGACCCCCGGAAAAGAAGGCTTTACTGTAGTAGGTGATTCGCTTGTTCCTATTCCCGGAGAATCATTCCAGCTCGTTGCTGGAGAAGGTACACAAATATCTCCTGCTAATCCGTTAGAATTAGTAGCAACCATCGCAGGATGCCCATCGACTATTCAAAATGGCATGCGAGTAGATGATGTCTTTACCATAGGTGAAGTTAATGTACGCAGTGGCCATGTAGACTTTAACGGCAGTGTTATTGTAACGCACAATGTGGCACCCGGCATGAAAGTAAAAGCCAAAGGCGATATAACCGTCATGGGCTCTGTCGAATCAGGAGAGTTAATTAGCGGGGGAAATATTGAAGTCAAGCAAGCCGTTATTGGGCACTTAGACCATAAAAATAATGATGAAGGTCTCACTTGTCGTTTAGTTGCCGCGGGTGATATTCACCTTGCTCATGGCCAGTACACTTACCTTGAAGCAAACAACGTCTTTATTGACCGACAGAGTAACCATTGTAATATAAAAGCAAATCAACTGATTCAAGTGGGCATTGATGAGCAACCCCAAGGCAAGCTTATTGGTGGAGAAATACTTGACGCACAAATGGTCATTGCAGGGGTAATCGGCAGTGATTCTGGCGCAAAAATGTGTATTTACCTTGCGCGTAGCGGCATGAAAATCACGCAAGAATCAGATAACTGTTTAAAAGCGTTAAGCCAGGCTGACGACCAACTAGGGGCATTACAACAAGCGATTGAAAAAGCAGATATGCTTAAAGACTTAGACAAAAAAAAACAATTGATGGCAAAAATAGGCGCAACGCAGCAATATTACTGTCAACAAGCCAAAGAATTAGGGGAACAACTCTCTCAGCTAGAATTAGACTTACATGACTTATTAGACAGCACTAAGCTCACCGCTAACCAAACATTAAATTCTGGAGTCGAAATTCATATTTTCGATTGTGTTTATAAAACTCAACGCAGTTACCCTCCCTGCCATGCAAGCTTACAAGATGGAAAAATAGAAATCGACTTCAAAACAAGTTAAATGCGCTATTAACTCATACCCATAGCGCATTTATGATTCATTATCTCAGCAACCTATCAACATGACGTGTAATCTCTGCAGTCCATACACCCACTTGCACTTGAGCAATGTGTTGCTTTTGTAATAACAGCATTACTAAGCGAGACTGACCAATACCGCCACCTATTGTTTGCGGCATGTCACCTACAAGTAATTGCTGATGCCAATCATGCTCTAAACGTGCGCTATCATCGGTTATTTTTAATTGCCGCTGCAATGCCTCAGGGCATACTCGAATACCCATCGATGAAATCTCGAAAGCATCTTCCAGAACAGGGTTCCATACCAAAATATCTCCATTTAAGCCCTTATATTGATCACAGGTTGGGGTCGACCAATCATCGTAATCTGGCGCACGAACATCATGAATCTTTCCATCACCTAACTTACCACCAATGCCAATTAAAAATACCGCGCCATACTCCTGCGCTATGGCTTTTTCTCGCTGTTTGGCAGTAAAGTCGGGGTACATCTGACGTAATTCTTCACTGTGAATAAACGTAATCGATTCAGGTAAAAATGGCGTCAATCCAAACTCACTCGCAACGCCTTGCTCTGTATGTTTTATAGCTTGATATACCTGTCTCACAGTTTGCTTTAAACCCGCTAGTGAGCGCTCAGCTTGAGTACAAATTACTTTTTCCCAATCCCATTGGTCAACATAAATAGAGTGGATCGGTGACAGACTATCTTCATCTGGACGTAATGCCTTCATATGCGTGTATAAACCTTCACCAACAGCAAAGTCATAATCAGCCAGTGTTTTACGCTTCCACTTAGCCAATGAATGAACCACTTCAAACTCAGCGCCTGCAATCGCTTTGACTTTTACTGACACCGCTTTTTCAGTGCCACTTAGATTGTCTTGGATACCATCGCCCACTTTTGCCAAAATCGGCGCTTGTACTTCCATAAGTCCCAAGCGCTGCTCTAGTTGTTCTGAAAATAGGCGTTTAACGCTGCTAATTTGTTGCTGTGTCTGTTGATAAGTTGCTTTCATAATCGGACCTCGTTCCCAATGTAAACCTGTTGAATTTTATTGCCTTGCGCTTCAAGGCTTAATCTCATCGTCAACAAAAACAAACAATAAATCAATATAACCCAACAAAAATAACTAAAAAATATATTTTTATCTAAAAAAGACCGGTATATTTTATAGAATCAATAAAAACACTGTGAGAAACACATTGAATAATTATCAGATCGATAATCTCGATAAATCCATTTTGAATGCTTTAATGGAAAATGCCAGAGCCCCCTATGCAGAATTGGCCAAACGCTTCAATGTCAGTGCAGGAACTATCCATGTACGTGTCGAAAAAATGAAACAAGCTGGGATCATGCAAGGCACTCGTGTCACCATTGATGCGAAAAAATTAGGCTATGATGTATGCTGCTTTATTGGGGTTAACTTAAAACACGCCCGAGATTACCCCGACACCATTGAACAGCTAGAAAAATTTGAAGAAGTAGTTGAAGCCTACTACACCACGGGGAACTACAGTATTTTTATCAAAGTAATGACCCGCTCAATCGAGCACTTACAAGATGTATTGATCAATAAAATTCAAACAATTGAGGCTATTCAATCAACCGAAACATTGATCTCATTGCAAAATCCTATCGCCCGTGAAGTTACCCCATAATTTCGGTATAATCGGCAAAATTTTGATTCTGTGAGCAGTATAACGATGGACAATAAACGCTACCATCGCGTGAAGCGCGTCTTAGATAGGCGACAAACTGATTTAACCGTCTGTTTAGATGAGGTACATAAACATCATAACCTATCAGCAATCGTGCGTACTGCTGATGCAGTCGGGTGTCACCATGTCCATGCTGTTTGGCCACAAGAGCAACGTCGCTTAACAAACAATACCTCTGGTGGCAGTAAAAACTGGGTAGAAACCCATATGCACGATGACATTCATAATGCAGTCGGCGCTATTAAAGCACACAACCCAGACATTCAAATACTGGCTACTAACCTCAGCGACAGTGCGGTCGATTTCAGAGAAATTGATTACACCAAGCCTACCGCAATTATCGTCGGTCAAGAGCGTACGGGTATATCAGATGATGCTTTGGCACATGCCGATCAACATATCGTGATCCCGATGGAAGGCATGGTGCAATCGTTAAATGTATCGGTGGCTGCTGCACTCATTTTATATGAAGCACAAAGACAACGAGAAGCCGCAGGCTGTTATCAACGTAATGATATGCTTGATGAAAGCATTAAACATCGCTTATTGTTTGAAGGCTGTCACCCAATTATCGCAGAGCGCTGTGTGGAAAAAGGTTTACCTTACCCTGAGCTAGATGACGATGGCGAAATTGTGGCAGATGAGATCTTTTGGAATTCGCTTAAGTTTAGCACCCCTAAGTAAATAGCAAGGAAAAGTATGTCGAACCCTACTCTATCAAGTTACCCAATCACTGAGTTAAAAGGTGTCGGCCCTAAAGTGGCTGAAAAACTGGCTAAATTAGGTATTCGTAGTGTCCAAGACATGCTTTTTCATTTGCCGCTACGCTACGAAGACCGCGCCAGAACATACTCAATCGCACAATTGAGTGCTCATAGCCATGTAAGCATCGAAGCGGAAATAGAACATGCACAAATTACCATTGGCAAACGTCGCATGTTGGTTTGCCAAGTCAATGATGGTACTGGCCGTTTAACGCTGCGGTTTTTTAACTTTAATGCCGCACAAAAAAATGCTATGGCGACGGGAAAGATCATTCGGTGTTTTGGTGAAGTGCGCAGGGGCCGCACAGGTTTTGAAATGGCACACCCTGAATACAGTATTAGAGAGTGTCAAAGTGAACCATTAGACCCAGAACTAAGCACCTTAACAGCGGTTTACCCGACCACTGAAGGGTTGAAACAACTCAGTATTCGCTCTATCGCTAACAAAGCTCTGGCCCTATTAGAAAAGTATCAAATAGAAGAGTACTTACCCAGTCAATATCGCCCCTCACAGCTGAGTGTCACTGAGGCGGTACTTCTGCTACATAGGCCACCGCAAGACATTAACCTCACCGAACTTGAACTAGGTCAACATCCTGCCCAACAGCGTCTAGCATTTGAAGAGTTGCTGGCACAAAACCTCAGTTTGTTACAGTTAAGGCAAAAAGGTCAAGCCGTTAAAGCAGTGCCTTTACCACCAACGAATACATTCGAACCCCTATTTTTAGCTGAGTTGCCTTTTTCACCTACCAATGCACAAAGCCGTGTTGTGGCAGAAATTAAACAAGATTTACAACAGCCATTTCCGATGATGCGACTCGTGCAAGGCGATGTTGGTTCTGGTAAAACCTTGGTTGCAGCACTCGCAGCACTCTCCGCGATTGCCAAAGGGTATCAAGTGGCCTTAATGGCCCCCACCGAAATACTGTCAGAGCAACATGGTATTAACTTTACCGCCTGGTTTACTCAACTTGGTATTGAAGTGGTTTGGCTCGGCGGTAAAACCAAGGGTAAAGAGCGTGAAAGAGTACTTGAGCAAATTAGTTCTGGCAAAGCGCAAATGGTCATTGGTACCCATGCATTATTTCAAGAACAAGTGCAATTTTATAACCTTGCATTGATCATCATTGATGAACAACATCGTTTTGGTGTTCATCAACGACTCTCATTACGAGAGAAAGGGAAATTTAATGACTGTTACCCCCACCAGCTAGTCATGACTGCGACGCCGATTCCTCGTACCTTGGCCATGACCGCGTATGCCGACTTAGAAACCTCAGTCATTGATGAACTGCCCCCAGGGCGAACCCCGATCATGACGGTCGCAGTGCCTGATACACGCCGAGAGCAAGTCATCGAGCGTGTAAAGAAAGCCTGTGTAGACGATAAGCGTCAAGTCTATTGGGTCTGCACACTCATTGATGAATCAGAAGCATTGCAATGCCAAGCTGCTGAAGATGCCGCACAACAGCTCACTGAGTTATTGCCAGAACTCAAAATTGCCTTAGTGCACGGCAGAATGAAAGCCAAAGAGAAACAAGAGATCATGGCAGCCTTTAAACGCGGTGACACACACGTTTTAGTGGCGACCACGGTTATAGAGGTCGGTGTAGATGTGCCAAACGCCAGCCTGATTATAATCGAAAACCCAGAAAGGCTAGGGTTAGCACAGTTGCACCAATTACGTGGTCGAGTTGGCCGAGGGGCCATCGCATCCCACTGCCTACTTTTGTATCATGCTCCTTTGTCTGTCACGGCACAAAAGCGCTTAGGGGTGTTACGTGATAGTAATGACGGGTTTGTTATTGCTGAGCGTGATTTAGAAATTCGCGGCCCAGGAGAAGTACTTGGTACTAAACAAACTGGCCTTGCAGAATTTAAAATTGCCGATTTAAACCGCGACAAAGCCTTGTTGAATCAGGTGCGCCCGCTGGCATTTGCGCTGATAAAAAGCCACCCTGATATGATTGAGCCCTTAGTCAGGCGCTGGCTTGGTGCCAAGTCTGAACTGGCCATGGCATAACCACGTTAAATTGAAAAGCCCCAACATGGGGCTTTGTTTGAACTGTCTACCTGAAAAAATGCGCTTATGCATTATAGCCTTGTGGATTACCACTTTGCCAACGCCATGTATCTTGCATCATCACATCAATACCACGCTCAGCTTGCCAGTTAAGTTCTTTACGCGCTTTTTCAGGTGCTGCATAACAGGCCGCGATATCACCTGCTCTACGCGGTGAAATCGTATAAGGCACAGCTTTATCAGACGCGGTTTCAAACGCCAGCACCATTTGTAACACGGAATAGCCATTGCCTGTGCCTAAATTATAAATATGCACGCCACTATGACGGCTTATGTGTGTCAGCGCTTTTAAATGCCCCAAAGCCAAATCAACTACGTGAATGTAATCGCGAACGCCCGTGCCATCCACCGTGTCATAGTCGTTGCCAAACACCCCTAAGCTTTCTAGCTTACCTACCGCAACTTGCGCAATATACGGCAGCAAATTATTCGGGATCCCGTTAGGGTCTTCACCAATGCGGCCAGACTCATGTGCCCCAACAGGGTTAAAATAACGCAATATAGCAAAGGCCCAGCGCGAGTCTGACTTCGCCACATCTTGTAAAACCATTTCAACCATTAATTTAGACGTACCATAGGGGTTAGTCGTGCCCCCCACGGGGAAATCTTCACGAATTGGTAAACTCGCAGGATCGCCATATACCGTCGCCGACGAACTAAACACCAACTTAAATACGCCAGCATCACGCATCGCATCCAGTAACGTTAATGTGCCCTGTACGTTGGTTTGATAATACTCAACTGGCTTACGAACAGACTCACCTACCGCCTTTAAACCTGCAAAATGAATAACCTGATCAATCGTATGTTGTTGAAAAACGTTATCTAGAAAGGCTTTATCTAAAATATCACCTTGATGAAATACCACGTCTTTACCCGTAATATCTTTAACGCGGGTGAGCGACTCTGAAGATGAATTACACAAGTTATCTACCACAACAACCTGCTCACCTTCATTCAAAAGTTCTAAAACAGTATGTGATCCAATATATCCTGCACCACCTGTCACTAAAATAGCCATACCTTGCCTTATCTTTATCATTCATGATACTTGCTGCATATTTTAGCCAACAAGCCTGCTTTTTTCAGCAATAATTAACGCTTCTTACAAACAAATGCCATTTTTCCAGCACGGTGACTCAATCGTGTTATCTGTGTTTTGCAATACTGGGTTAAGTTCATCCACTGTGATACCACTTTAGGAGACGTGATAGAGCGTGTGTAAATGCGATTATTCAGCGCATAGGCAACGGTGTCATCATCTAACCAGGTATAATCTCGCACCGGTTTTGGTAATACAAACTGTGATGTCACCAATTCTGTTTTTGGTGAATACGTTGCCAGCCATAGCTGATTGTTTTTATTATAAGTAAATGAATAAACCTGCTTGGCTTTATTAAACGCTAAGCTTCTATCAATGTCTTTCGCAACTAGCTTAGGTAAATGGCCATGGGTATCTGTGAAGTGCAGTTCATGTGGCGTGCCCAACACAAATAACATCACCTCTTGCTGTTCACCCCACACGTGATAACCCACAGGATCTATATGTGCCAATAAAGGCGTTGCTTTGCGAGTGCTATCAAATGGATAAAACCAAAGCCGCTGCTTACCTGTACTTTCAACCACAATGGTTGATAGGCCGTCATCGTGAGGGTATAAAGTCGGTGAATATTCCGAGACGGGAGAATTTGTGAGGTTACGCGTTTGCTGCGTGGTAAAGTCATAGAAAAACAAATCTGTTTGACTGCCCTCCAAAGCACTTAACTCTTTGGTAAAATATACGCCGCTATCGGTTGTAAGGGGCTGATTATGGTAACTATCATCCGACGTAATGGCTTTAACTTTAACACCTTGCGGCGTTTTTTCAGCCACAAACAATTGACTACTTGGCATAGCTGAAATGGCATAAATACTGGTAAATGCACACCACAGCGTGCTGATAAAAACTAGAACCTTCATAATATTCCCTGTCTTTTTTGCCTATGATAACCACTTGCTAAACAAAGCACAAAGCTTGCTATCTTGACGGCATCAGGTAACATCAATTTCACAAACGTTCCTAATTACTGAGTTCATGAGGCGAATATGTCGCAAAAACATCCGATAATAGCCATTACAGGTAGCTCTGGTGCAGGAACAACGACCACCACCAATGCTATCAAACATATCTTTCGTAGTCTTGATGCCAATGCTGCATTAATTGAAGGGGACAGCTTTCACCGTTATACCCGCCCAGAAATGGATAAGCTCAAACGTGAAGCATTACAAGAAGGCAAACACATCAGCTACTTTGGCAAAGAAGCCAATGACTTTTGTGCGCTAGAGGAGCTTTTTGACAATTATGGTCAGCTCGGTGAAGGCCGTGTTCGCCGGTATTTGCATACTTTTGATGATGCCGTTCCGTATAATCAGCTGCCCGGCACATTTACTCCTTACCAACAGCTTGATAAAAATACCGATGTGCTTTTTTATGAGGGCCTCCATGGAGGGGTAGTAACACAAGAGCATGACGTTGCTAAACACGTCGATTTACTCATCGGTATGGTGCCAATTATTAACCTTGAATGGATCCAAAAAATGATCCGTGACACCAACGAAAGAGGTCATTCACGCGAAGCTGTGATGAGCTCGATTGTGCGCAGTATGGATGATTACATTACCCACATTACTCCCCAATTCTCACGTACCCATATCAACTTTCAACGAGTACCGACAGTCGACACGTCAAACCCATTTAGCGCCAAAGATATTCCCTCTTTAGATGAAAGTTTTGTGGTGATCCGTTTTCGCGGTATCGACGACGTTAATTTCCCTTACTACCTGCAAATGATAGAAGGCAGCTTTATGTCAAGAATGAATACCCTTGTCGTACCAGGTGGGAAAATGGGCTTAGCAATGGAACTAGTATTAACCCCGCTTATCAAAGATCTATTACTCAAAAAGCGTGCTTTAGAAAGCATGGTACAGGTCGACTTACCTATTTAACCTCAGCTCTGGATAAGCGAATTTGCCCAATAAAGCTATTTTTCTCACGCTCGGCGTTGCTTTCATTTGTAATAGCCCGCTATTACTGCATAAAAGCGCCTTGATATTGAGCAAAGTATCATCATTGGATTGTACGTATGTTTGTTTTCAAAACACTTTCTATTCCAAAGCCCTTATCCAAACCTGAGGTTATTTAACTTGCGGGCAAATAACAGCAAGCTTACACTGTTCGCTCTTTTGTACAGCACGAGATTTCAATGACACAGTTAAGCATCTTAGTCGGCTCGCAAAACCCAATAAAAATAAATGCTGCAAAGCAGGTTTTTAGCAATTACTTTCCTGGTAAGACTATCCATTGCGAAGGCCTGCATGCGCCTTCCTTGGTGCCAGAGCAACCCTTAGGGGAAGAACAAACACGACTTGGCGCACAAAATAGAGTCGAGTATTTAATGCAGCACCACAACGCAGACTATTATTGTGCAATGGAGGGCGGCGCACACCAGTTTAGCTATGGCCCTGCAACATTTGCTTATGTCGTAATAGCAAATTCACAACACACCAGTGTAAACCGCAGCAGTAACCTGCCGCTCCCTCAAGTTATTTTCGACGCACTGATCGCAGGAGAGGAGCTTGGGCCGGTAATGGACAAAACTTTCAACACCACTAATATAAAGCAAAAAGGCGGTGCGATTGGTTTGCTTACTAACAACTTAGCAACCAGAGAAAGTACCTATACGCAAGCCTTAACCCTTGCTATGGCACCTTTCATTCATACAGAACTGTTCAACAATCAATAAAGGGTACTATGAAATACACACATATTTTATTTGATGCCGATGAAACCCTGTTTAGCTTTAATGCATGTGCGGGGTTGCAAGTCATGTTCGCACAATATGGGGTCACGTTTACTGCTGAGCACTTTACAGAGTATCAGCAGGTCAACGTACCACTGTGGCTAGATTATCAGGCAGGCCGTATCGATGCCAAAACATTACAAGTTACCCGCTTTTCATCGTGGGCCAGCAAGCTTAATGTGCCTGCGGAGCAACTCAACGAAGGGTTTTTAATGGCAATGGCTGCAATTTGTGAACCTTTACCCGGTGCGCGCGAATTATTAAATTTGTTACAGGGTAAAGCCAAGCTAGGGATCATTACCAATGGATTTGCCGCATTGCAGCAACGCAGGTTGGCTCACACCGGTCTTACTGAACACTTTGAGCACTTGGTTATTTCTGAGCTGGTTGGCATTGCCAAGCCCGATCCCAAGATTTTCCAACACACTTTATCGCTTTTTGGTGAGCCAGATAAATCTAAAGTACTGATGGTTGGAGATACCCCAAGTAGCGACATTTTAGGCGCGAACCAGTTTGGTATTGATAGCTGTTGGTTACAGCACCAAAATCAAACATGCCCAGCTGACATAAAGCCTACTTATAGTGTGCGCTCATTGACTGAATTAGCCCGTTTGCTGGCTGAGGAATAGTTAAGTAACACAAGAAAAAAGACGATGAGGTTAGAGTGATCTCTAACCTCAAGAATAACACTGTCGGTGAGTTATACCGCGTTACGTTGACGCAACACTTCAAATAAGCATACACCCGTTGCCACAGACACGTTCAAACTTGACACTGTGCCAACCATAGGGATTTTCACCAAAATATCACAATGCTCACGGGTTAAACGGCGCATACCGTCTCCTTCTGCTCCCATGATGATTGCAATTGGACCTGTTAAGCTGGCATCAAACACATGTGTGTCTGTTTCGCCCGCCGTACCAGCAACCCAAACACCCGCCTCTTTAATATCACGCAGAGTACGCGCAAGGTTGGTAACTTGGATCAACGGCACCGTTTCTGCAGCCCCACAGGCAACTTTACGGGCCGTACCGGTTAATTTAGCCGACTTGTCTTTTGGTACTATCACGCCATGTACACCCGCAGCATCAGCACTACGTAAACAAGCACCTAGGTTATGCGGATCAGTGACGCCATCTAATACTAAAAAGAAGGGATTGTCTTCTCTGGCAATGATGTCATCTAAATCACGTTCGCTGTAAGTACGTGCCGCTTTCACATTGGCAATAATACCTTGATGTTGCTCGCCTTTTGATTTGTTATCTAACGCTTTACGTTGCATAAACTGCACCGAAATACCAAATCTACGTGCTTCATTAATGATTGGATTTAAGCGTTTATCTTCACGCCCTTTTAATGCGTAGATCTCTAAAAAGCGCTCAGGCTCTTTGTTTAAAATGGCTTCAATAGAATGAAAACCATAAATTAATTCATTACTCACTGCGTTTATGCTCCAGTGCTTTTACGTTTACGGGCGTTTTTCCCAGGGCGCTTTGCTTTGGCTTTTTTGGCTTTAGGTTTTGCTTTGCCTTTAGTCACTTCAGCACTTGCCGATTTCGCTTTTTTCAGCTTACCTTTCGGCGTGTTTTTTTTACCCTTACTCGGCTTTTTAGACGGCTTACTCTGCTCATTTTGCTGGTCTTTGCCGGGGATTTTACCTGCTTTTAGCTGTGAACGCACACTACTTGGCGCATGTTGTTTTGACTTAGTCTGTGGTTTTGCACGTCGACGTGCGTATCTATCTGGTACCGTCTCTCCCGCCAATACCAAGTTAACTCGACGCTCGTCTAAGCTCACAGACGCAACGGTCACAGTAAGCTTATCACCCAACCGGTAAACTGAGTGAGAGTGCTCACCAATGAGAGTATGTTTGGCCCCATCATATTGGTAATACTCTTGCCCCAAGTTAGAAACATGAATTAAGCCATCAATTTGTAAGTCATCTAAGCGAACAAATAGCCCAAAGTTGGTCACTGACGACACCACCCCAGAGAATTCATCTCCTACATGATCTTGCATATATTCACATTTGAGCCAATCAGCCACTTCTCGGGTCGCATCATCAGCACGTCGTTCAGTGGTCGAGCATTGCTCACCTAACCTATCGACTTCATCATTTTCGTAAACATAGGCACCCGATGTTTGCTGACCTTGGCTTGCTAATATGCCTTTAATCGCTCGATGAACCACTAGATCAGGGTAACGGCGGATAGGCGATGTAAAGTGCGCATATGCAGACAACGCTAATCCATAATGTCCAATGTTATCAGCCTGATACACGGCCTGCTTCATAGAGCGTAATAACATGGTCTGGATCAGTTCTTTTTCTGGACGGTCACCCAATTGTGCCAGCGCCGCCGTTAATTCTTTTGGTTCAGGGTCGTTAGGCAGTAAACTCTCAATGCCTAAGTCATTTAAAAATTGTCTAAAGTGACTGAGCTTTTCTTGATCCGGCTCATCATGAATACGATATAGTGTAGGTGCTTCATGCTTTTCTAGTAATTTAGCCGCCGATACATTGGCTAAAATCATACATTCTTCAATCAGCTTATGCGCATCATTGCGTACCAAGGGCACAATAGATTCAATTTTACGATGGGCGTTAAACACAAAACGTGTTTCAACGGTTTCAAACTCGATGGCACCTCGTGTCTGACGCGCCGACTTCAGTGCCATATACATTTGCTGTAAATCAGTCAAATGCGGCACAACCGCGGCATATTGTTCGCGCAGTATTTCATCACCTTGCAAAATAGCATGTACTTTGGTGTAAGTGAGGCGTGCATGTGAGTTCATGATCGCTTCGCAAAAACGATAACCAGACAACTTACCCGCTTCAGAGACCGTCATTTCTGCCACCATGCATAAGCGGTCGACTTCTGGGTTCAGTGAACACAGTCCATTCGACAGCACTTTAGGAAGCATCGGGATCACTTGCTCAGGAAAATACACTGAGTTACCGCGTTCAATGGCTTCTTTATCCAGTGCACTGCCTTTTGGTACATAATGAGACACATCGGCAATGGCGACCCATAAGCGCCATCCACCTGACTTTTTACGTTCGCAATAGACGGCATCATCAAAGTCACGGGCGTCTTCACCATCAATGGTGACTAACGGTAGCTCGCGCAAATCAACCCGCCCGGCTTTATCAGCTTCTTCAACAAACTCACCATGTTTCGCGACTTGTTCTAACACCGCTTCTGGCCAAACATGCGGAATGTCATGATTGCGTAAAGCCACTTCAATTTCCATGCCTGGCGCCATGTGGTCGCCCAGCACTTCAAGTACCTTACCCACCGCATTCATTTGTCTGCTTGGGCTTTGTGTGATCTCAACCTGCACCATTTGGTTATGGCGGGCACCATTTTCGCTGCCTGGTAATATAATGATATCTTGCGTAATGCGCGGATCTTCTGGCACCACAACCGCAGTGCCATGTTCAACAAAATAACGCCCTACGATTGGTGCTCGTTCACCTGCGAGTACTTTTATAATGCGCGCTTCGACTTTGCCACCAGAACCGCGGCTTGCCGCTTTGGCTAGAACAATATCGCCGTGCAAAACCATATTCATTTGATGTTTTGCAACAAACCAGTCTTTAGGTTCGCCTTCCACCACCAAAAAACCAAAGCCATCACGATGCCCGATCACTCGACCTTTGACCAACCCATCATCGGTTGGGATCACATAACGTTTAAACTTATTGAAATGTAATTGACCGTCACGTTCCATTGCGCGTAAACGACGTTTAAAGGCTATTTGCCGCTCTGATTCGAATACGTTCAAATCACTACAAAGGTGACTAAAGGTGGCCGCTTTTGCTGACACTTTTTTAATGTGATCTAAAATAAATTCACGGCTAGGAACTGGGTTTTCGTATTTATCTTGCTCTCGGCTAAGGTAAGGATCCTGTTTTGACATTCACTATCTTGTTAATGGAGTTATGTTGTTATTTTAACCCAAAATCGAACAATGAGACAGCCGCAGACAATGAAAGTTTTGTGTAGCCCAGTAGCACTGCTAACATACGAACTGGGCCTGTGCGTTTATTTGTTAAAATTTGCCCGTTAAATTGATAAACCAACCTTTCGAGTCATAATCAAAATCCGTTAAATCATCTGAAAATTCAGTAAAGTTATAACCAATACCCACTTTCATATGCTCTCCCACGTGGCGATGAATGGCTGCGAGTGCGCCGCTGCGCTCGTCTTGAGCGCGTTCTACTGATAAATTACGCCATTCTAACGTCGCGTCCCAGCTATGTGCTAAATGATAATCGGCTCTAAGGACATGTAGCTGAGCGGTAGAGTCAAACCAAGGTCCCGCATCACGCTCTAATCGCACCTCTCCTGTACGCTGAGCAAACTTAGCCCCCACTCGCCAGCGCGAAGTTAATCGGTAATTCACATCAACAGACCAAACGGTGCTGCGTTGCTGTGGGGTGCTATCTAAGCCAATGCCATTGAGTTGCTGTGCGGGTGCTAAGTCTTCTAAATAGGTCACACTTGCCATGCCTGACCAAGGGCTTACCTCTATCGGACGATAAGCAAATCCTAGCTGAAACTCTGTAAAATCGCTGTTTAAACCGCTATTGTCGCTCTCAACATCGCTCTCGCTTATCGCTGTGTCAAGGCGTAGCTGCGCACGCCAATCGGGCGACAATTTCGCAGTAAAGTTATGACGCATTAGCCAGTTTGTACGCTGCTCATCATCGGTGCTATCTTGACGATACTCTAACGCACCTGACCAGCGTAGACCTTGGTGCAAATATCCTAACCCTAACGTGACACTGTCTCGCGCCAATTGACCTTGCTCAAATAAATCTATGTCGCCATTTTCAAAGCCAACCTGCACTTGCCAACGTTCGTTAATGCTATGATCAACGCCATAAGCGTGCGTGATGCCCGTTTGACGATCATCTTTTTGGAATTGTTGCTCACCATACACACTGGTTGAATCACTAAAGCGATGCCGAGCGCCCGTTACCCATTGACGCTGTTGACGAGAATTGAGTAAGTCATCTCCATCAGGGTCTAATTGATAATTGAGATATACATTGCCTGACGCACTGTAAGCATAATCAACCCCAGCAACAGCGGCAAAGCCTTGCTTGCCTTGAGATGTTTCGCCTTTAAGTGTGATCGCTTCAGAAATCTGAACCTCTCCCCCAAAGCCAATTCGATCATTGGCCTGACGCGTTACTTCTTTATCGAGTGTACCTTGCACAAACCCATACGCTAACCAGTCTGTTTTAGGATTATATTGCAGTTGTAAAGCCACATCAGTGCGCTGACCTTCATCTGCTTGCCCTACCGGAAGTGCATTTGCAGATGATATAGCATGTAACTGCTCACGCTTATCCATACGGATCCCTGCGCTCACTTGCCATTGCTCAGTCAATTCATGTGCAATGTCTAGCTCAGACGCTTGGCGATGATAACGTGCTTTCACCTTATTCTCGTCAGCTTTAAGTTTAACCTGCGTATCTTCTGTTGCTTGCCAAGTTAATAACACTCCTGCAGTTTGTGCTTCATCTGCATTGACTTGACCAAGTCCCGCAAAGCCTTGTTGTAGCTTTTGCCAATACACATTGACCTTGCCATCGTTATTTAACCCTAATTCGTGCCATGTAGAGGCCGCTTCAACACGCATTCCTTGTGCATTCGTTGGTGTGTCAGCAGACTGCGTATTATCAAAACTAAAGCCTCCATTAAAAGTGCTTAACGCACTCGCGATACCTTGTGTTTCAGCCGCTTCAACTTTCACATAACTGTGTTCACTGTGACGATATATCGCATCCAAGCCATATAAGTTATCATCATATTCATCGAGCTTTTGCTGACGTACTGTTGCGCCGATTTGCACTTTGTCGTTTAACCATTGGCTAATACGGCCACCATAGGTCAAATTATTCAGCTGCGAAAATCCTGCGCTGTATTCATAATTGGCGATTAAATAGGTGGGGTTATTATCTAAGCTTGCAGCACGAACCAATAAATCATCAAATTCAAATGACGACAAAGGTTTGGTGAGCAATATACGCCCTTGCAAGGCATCAATATCATAGTCTTGCCCAGCCACTAATGCTCGACGTACTAACACTAACCCTGAGATTTTATCGCGTACTTCAACGGCTATTTGCTCAGAGCCAATGACAATATCTTGATGTTGCAGATAATAAAGCGAGCCTCCGGTGGCACGATGCGTTTCATAGGCAGGTAGGGTTTCAGCTTCAGCGACAAATAACTCGGCACCCGCGGTACTTTCCCCAAACTGTGTTACATCAGCACTCACATACTTTGCCTGTAGACCGTACAAGCCACGCTCAATTCGGCTTAACTCTGTATCGCTTATTTGCGTATTAAAGTTACCCCATAAAACCTGATTATCATCTTTGGCAATTTTTAAATACAGCTTACCATTACTGGGCGCATCATCTCGTGTGGTTGAGTCATCACCAAATTCACTCGGATGGGCTTGCTCTTCCAAACGCCTGAATAAGCTTTTTGGATCTTTTTGATGAATATTCGACAATAGCGCATTAAGGGGCGCTTCACGGGTATCTAATCGCGCTGTGATTTGATACTCGTCTTGCCACTTTCCTGTGATGTAACCAGCCAAACGGCCCTCAGCAAATAACTCACCATCTTTATGTTGAGTTTTATTCAGTAAATCAACCGGTCCATTATGGCTATTTTGTCCAACCGTTAAGTCAGCCATCGCTACATAAAACCAATCACTTTTTGGTAGTGCTAAATCACGATGGATCAAAGTGCCATTACCATCATCATCCAAAACAGCCACTTCAGCACGATGAAAGCCGGAACGAACAATTTGCTGATGGACAAATTTACGCTCGCGGGTGATAGCCACCACGCGGCCTAAAAAGAACACATGGTGTTGCTCCGGCACTTGCTCGCCATATAACGTCAGCGTGCCTCCTGCTACTTTGATATTTTGCTTTTCTAATTGAGACTTACCGTAGCTTGTCAATAAGTAGCCTGTTACTTTTTCTGGCTCCACCGCAAATTTCGGCCGAAAGTCTGCACTATTGAGCACTGTTTCGTCGAAGCGGCCGCTGTTGTCATATACTCTCAACCGGTACGCTAAGCTCATCCCTAATAAGTTACCGGGTAAACGCCACTTCCCTTCTAAATTATCATTAAGTGACACCTTACTGAGTACCTGCTGATCATCCGGGGCCATAACCAAGACTTCTGCATATTTTATAAAGCTGCTGTAGTTACTGTAACCCTTCAAATGCATCATCAAGGTATTACCCGATTGGGTTAATGCATGTTGAATACTGAGCTTAGGCAGTGCCTCAAGTGGATCGTATTTCAATTGCAGCTGCATTTTTTTTAGCGCCACATCTGCACAGCGCTGTTGATCAGCATTATTGGCGCTATCACCAGACGCAAACGGTTGCCCATCCAGCGTAATGGCCATTGCGGGCTGTGGTAACACGGGATTGTCACATATCAGCTGTCGTTGTGGTCCAGCTTGTATCACTGTTTTGGTTGTGGTTTTTTCTTCAACATACACCGCTATCACTTCAACGCGGCGATTTCGCGCCATGCCCGCTAAAGTAGCATTACTGGCAACCGGTTCTCGATTTGAACGCCCAACAGCAGTAGTCGCATCACTTTTTAGCCCTAATTGCTGGCGAAAGTAGGCCGCCACAATATCTGCTCGATGTTCTGACAAGCCCTGATTGGTTTTATAAATCTTCTTCGCACTCGGGCTAAGTCGTTGACTATCGGCATGGCCAATAAAATGGAGCTTTAATTGTTTTTTACCGCGAAGCTGACCAATAATAAAGTCCATTTCTTGTTTTGTTGAACCAGTCAGAAAATGCTTACCTGACACAAAACGAATCGCAGAATCTTTCACGAAATTGGCTTCTTTGGCGACTTGCTCTGTCTGTGTTTGCTCTACCTCTTTGTCACTGACCCGCGCTAGCGCGTGTAGCACAAAGTGTTTTTGTACTAATTGCTGTTCAGTATTGCTGCTGATACCACTACTTCGCACCATGTTATGTTCTAAGCTCGCGGCCAAAGCGAAACTGCTCATGTTGCAACTCAGTACAGTGATTACTGAAACCGATACAGGGTTTAAAGCACTTAATTTAATCATGGGTAACCCCTTGCTTCGCGCTCTGGGGCTGCGAAAATACCGATTCGACAATTTCTTCTTCCACAGTCAAGGTGTGATCCTTATTGCTGTTTTGCCATTGCTCAACAAGCCATTCTTTTAGATGCGTAACACGCTGTTGCGCTACCTCATAACCTTCATTTTTAGCATCACGGTATGCCAGTCTTATCACCACATCGGTTGATGCAACGGCATTCAGTAGTTGATTTAACTGCACTCGATAGTTTGCTTTAACCTGTCCATTTTCAAATGCTTCATCACTTAATTGAATACGTGCCACACGATGAATGCTGGCAGCAAAGTTAGCTTCCACATTTTTACCTCGTGTAAGACGTACCACTCGAGGGTTTTCTGTCGTCACCCGATACCCTGACGGTAAACTGCGCGTATCAACTTTAATAATGAAGTTGCTACCACGACTTTGATGTGGCACATCAGCACACGCAAGGTGGTAACGACCATATTGATCTGTGGTGATCCAAAGCCCTTGTGCGGTGGCCAGTTTAACTGCTGGTAAGCCGGGTTCTTGGGGATCATGAATGCCATTACGGTTCATATCGTCAAATACTTGCCCAGTTAAATCACTACAGTCCATGATTGAGTCTGGGATCACACGCACGGTTGCATTGGCTATATTTGAAATGCGCTTAGTATTTAAACCACTAAATCGACCACCACTAAACTCAGCCCATGCTTGGTTTATAAACTTGCCTTCACTCACACCTGCACCAACGACAACCAGTAAATCAATCAACACACTTTGCTGAGGTGACAAGGTGCGTCCATTCCAACGCAACTGACGCCCCATTTGTTGTGGCTCTATGAATTGCCCGTCAATGCGAGCACTTCCTGCGACATACTTAAACCCGGCGGGAAGCTGATCAATGAAGTCAACGGGGTTAATGCTTATGTCTGCACGATTATGAATGGCAATTTGATACGGGATCAGCTCACCAATCACCACATCTTGTTTCAGTGCTGTTTTACTCACTTGCACCATACTGTCATCATAAGGATCTAATGGAATATGGTTGTTTACCACATTACCTGATGGCAGTTTTGGCTGGATGAAAAAACGGGTATAGTACTGCGTAGAGTCCATTGAGGCAGTGATGCCTTGTGAATCGCTAGGACATGCCAAAGGATCATGTTTTACCGCCGATAATGTCGGCGCGGTATTTACTTTATGTACCGTCACAGGTAATTCATGGGCACCGACTTTCAATTGCACATCACATACCGGTAACTGCTGTGACAGGCCACTGTAATAACCACTCGGTGAAGTCACTTCTAAACGGTATTCTCCAGCTGGCGCTTGTGCAAATAATAAAAATTGATAGAAGCCATCATCCCCAGTGGTTTGATCCACATTCGGCTGCCCCCCAACCAAATGTAAATCAGGATCAAACCCGACTGGACCTGTGATCTCAATTTTTGCTCCTTGTATTGGCTTGCGTGAATTTACATCGTAAATCACCCCTGATGGGTCAACTGGCAGAGACTGTTCTGGCACATGCTCTCCGGCGCTGAGTACAATGTTTAAAATAGTGCCTTTGTCTGTATTGGTATCAGGATCACCCGATATAGGAATACCGTAAATCACGCCTCCCTGAGGATGACGGAAACGTACTTCGTATACACCAACAGGTAAGCCTTCAAATCGATATTTACCACTTTGATCAGATTCAACAACCGCTAGCGGCTCAGAATCTAATTCGTTAGCTTCACCATTTAATTGATCGGGTAGTAACTCAACTAACCACCCTGCTTGACCGTTACCATCATCATCAGCACGGTTATGGTTATTGTCTTGCCAAACTGCACCGCTGATAGCAGCCGGATCCATTAACTGTTCGCCAAAGTTATACTCCGTCGCATCAGTAATATGGCGCTCTATGATGATTTCACTGATTTGGTCGTCGCCAATTCTCGGGGCAACTACTCCCCCAATACTGCCGGCGGCTTCTTTTCCATCTTGGGTATTTTCTGGTTGTGTCTCTGTCAATACAAAGCCATTTTGATCTGACAAGGGTAAGTTACGGATCTGATAACGACCATAACGATCTGTGGTTGCGGTACGTGACACACTCTGATTGTTTAAATCTACACCTGAAATATGAATCGCAACATCACTTAAACCAATTTCTGAACGCTGTTGCTCGCCATCATCGTTTAAATCAACATACACCGTACCTGCAATATGACTACCACGCTCAGCAAAGTTGTACCCAATGCCCTGCTCTCCAAGCGCTAAGGCAATCTCTAAAAAGCCATCATTGATCACTTCACCACCAAGAGACCCCAATTGCTCCTGTCCATCGAGCCAAGCTGTTGGATGTGTTTGAATTACCTGATAAACACCCGGGCGTAAATAGTCGAACAAAAAGACCCCTTGTTCATTACTGGTCGTGACTATTTCTACCGCTTCATTATCCGTTGTTACTCCGGACAGTGTCAGAGTAACGCCACTAATACCGATGGTTTCATTGTCATCAAGCAAACCATTTTCATCACTGTCTACCCAAACAGTACCGCCAATTGACGCTTTTGGTAATTCCGCAAAATCGAAATACGCATAGTTGTTTGTACCTAACAACTGAGGTGTAGTGATAACGTCTTGGCCTTTAGAGTTGGCGACCAATTGTGCCATCGCCATTTCTTGACCATCCACGTACTGCTCAGGTTGTAGCTGTTCAATTACATACCCTTGTGCTGAGCTCGGGGCTAAATCTGTAAATTGGTATTCACCCAATTCATTGGTTCGTGTTTCATGCTCAACGGCTTCACCGCGATAATCACTCCCTGATAAAGTGATCAAAACATCACTAATGGCAAGCGCTTGATATTCATTTTTACTTAATGGGGCTGGTAGTTTGGCATCATCATCCATATCAACGAATACTCTCCCTTGCACTTCAATTGCATAACGCTCAGTAAAGTTATTGTTGATTAAATCACTACCAGGCCATACCTGGCCAAGTAAAATCACGTCCGTTTGGTCACTTTGGGCAATACGCACCCCATTGACTGCGTCAAAGCTATCAGCATAATTATTAGGCTGAAGCTGACTCAATTGATAACCTTGTTCATCACTTGGCGGCAATGCATTAAATTGGTAATAACCGCCTTCATCAGTTTGCACAGATGATTCAATAAGCTCATTATTAATCGTGAAGCCGCTTAACGTTACTGTGACGTTCGCAATACTGCGCTCGGCTGCACTAAGCAGTGAATTATCGTCTACATCAACAAACACAGAGCCACTCAGGTTTGACAGGGCTAATTCAGCAAATATTAAACTATCAATATCTTGTGATGCGTCGAGTGCAACAGTAAACACGTCATTTTCACCGGTTTGAATTTGACCTGCAAAAGACTCAAGCCCGTCATACCAATCACTAGGCTGTACTTGCTTAACGTGATAACCACCCGCATCGCTGGCTGGCAAGCGTTCAAAGATAAACTCGCCATTTTCATCGCTGGTCAAATTGCGGCTCACAACCTGCCCGTAGCGTGATGTACCTGTCAGTTTAATCTCAACATTGGCGATACCAAGTTCACCATTTTGCACCAAACCGTCATGATTCAAATCACTTATCACCACACCACTAATGCTTGAATTCGCCTGTTCCAACTCGGTAAACAAATAGCCATCTTGCTGAGCACTTTGTGCGACAACAATATTTACAATACGGTCGCTCTCTATGCTTATTACACCTTGCTTGTAATCAAGGCCATCTAAATAATCCGCTGGTTGAGATTGAAGCAAGCTATAACCTGCAGAGTTCGATGCGTATAACTGCTCAAACTTAAAATCCCCCTCGCTGTTGGTAACGACCGTTGCTTGGACAGAACGATCAAATATATCTGCCCCTTGCAAAATCACAGTTACATTCGCTAATCCACTGTCTGTTGCCTCGAATTGACCATTTTGTTGTTGGTCAACAAATACGCGCCCAGTTATTACCGCATCATTCACAGGTGCTAACTCCGTAAACTCTGCCGTTAATACATTGCTGCCCGTTACACGCAACTGAGCAATAATATCGGTATTGTCACTGTTGCTTATTAAGCTGTCTTGCACATAATCTTTACCATCAAAGTGATATGCAGGTTGTACTTGGGTAAGCGAATAACCCTGTGCATCAGACGCATAAAGTTGTGTAAATGACGTTCTACCTTGACTATCTGTTAGCGCACTGAGATTTACATTTTCACCCAGTATATTCTTACCCGATAAAGATACTTCTGTATTCGCCAAAGCGGAATCTGTCGTATCCAACTGCCCATTTTGATTTTTATCTGCAAATACAATGACATTAATAGCACTGTCGTTAGCAGGTAATTGTTCGGTTAAATCAACATGTGTCGTACTTGAAGTGGCAACGCTGACTGTAACGACATCGTCAGGGTTGGTTTGTTTGGTATTATTAAGGTAGTCTGCGCCATCAACATATACATCAGACTGTGTATGAGTAAGGCGATACCCCTCACTATTTGCAGCATACAGCTTTATAAATTCAAAGTGACCCTGACTGTCTGATATCGTATTCAATGATATTTCATTATCAAATAAATCTTTGCCAACCAATTTAATTACATAGCCAGAAAGCGTTTTATCATTCGTACTGAATTGACCATCTTGCGCAACATCAACAAAAATAGTGCCTGTGATTTTGGCATCATTGGCTGGTAACTGCTCAGTAAAATCTAACCGTATATGTGCTGAGTTCACCAATGCTATATTATCGACCATATCACTTTTTTGACTATTGCTAATCGCCTTAGCTGCTAAGTAGTCGATACCATCATTGTACAAGGCAGGATGAACCTGTTTTACAGTATAGCCTTGGCTATTCGAGGCAAATAAGTTATCAAATGCATAATTCCCCAGCTGATCGGTCGTGGTTTTTAAATTCACCTCACGACCTAGAACATCTTGCCCTGAAAGGATCAGTTCAACGCCAGAAATATGTCTATCTTGGGACTGCTCAGTCCCATCTTGCGCAACATCAAGGTAAACTCGGCCACTGATCTTCGCCTCATTATTAGGATGCTTTTCAGTAAATAAAACCGCGCCTTTCGCTAATGCCACCTGATGTAATTTAATCCCATCTTGCTCTTTAACCACAGAACCAGATAAGTAATCTCGCCCATCTAGATAAACATCGACCTTTCCTTGCGACAGCCAATAACCATCAGGCGAGGGCTGGCGTAACCCTGTAAATACAAACTCACCATTATTATTTGACGTTGTACTTAACTTAATATCAAAGCCAAATTCATCTTTCCCTGATAGCTCGAATGTAATATTTGCTAGGCCTTTATCGCCTTCACCAAATACTTTGTCCTGATTAACATCTAAAATCACTCGCCCTTCAAGCCGTAAACTTCCTGCATTAGGTAGCTCGGTAAAGATCACCTTGCTTGGTTTACCTACCGTGGTGATCTTCACCGCGTTTTTGCCTGCATAGGTATTCTTTATGCCATCGAGGTAATCTTGGCCGTCTTCATAGCTGGGTGTGTCTGCGCGTGTTACCACATACCCGTCTGCATCAGGTTG